>CALUMH010000012.1 GCA_944321685.1 uncultured Muribaculaceae bacterium | reverse complement strand
AAAGGGCTGATTTCCTCGCTTGGAAGTCAGCCCTAATTTCTATTGGACATAAAAAGTTTTACCGGACACCAATATATCAAAATGTAGATTCAAGGATTGGGCGGCAAAGCCGTTCAATCTGCGGTAACCGGCGGCGCAGTGACCGCCGAGTGGCGGGTCGCAAGCCGTCGGCAAGACTATACATCAACAAACTCGGCCTCAAAGAGGTCTAACATAGTGAGTTGTGATACATTCGACCTCTTTGAGGCCGTTCCAAATATGAAGGTTTCTTGCTCCGACGGTTCGGCTTCGCCTCACACATCGGTTACCTCAAATTGGACGGCTTTGCCGCCTAATCTGCATTTTGACACATCTTCCTACAGCTGTTGTGTTGCATAAAATACCGAAAATCAATTTTTTATCGCAGAAACGATGCGCGCATTGTCTCTGTGGGGGCATTGCGGGTGTTCTCAGATGGTGTGCCGGTGTCGATGAAAATTATTGCGTGGATGTGGTTTCCGCTACCGGGTTTTCAGTATCCAGGGCTTCGGGATTGGAATGCGGATGCCCAAAGTCTGGGATATGGTGGCAAGGCAGGCTGCGGCTTCGGGGGCGGTGTCGAACCCTTTGGCTATGACGTAGTAGGTGCTTTCGCTGTTCTTGACAACGTAGGCAGGGTGTCCTTTGCCTTTGAGGCGGTTCCGGAACGAGCGAGCGTTGAAAAGCTGCTTGTATTCGCCCACGACAACCCCGTAAGGTTTCAAGTCGGACGTGGTACCGTCAACAATGTTGACGCGGTCGGAGACCATTCTCACCGAGTCTCCCGAAATCATGGCGGTGTTGGCTGTACGTTCAGCTTCGATGCGGGCATATGTGGCACTGTCAACGCCTTCTTTTTCGCGTTGCCGCTGAATGGTGGTGTCGTATGCAGCGCGGTAGTTGGCTTCGCTTGATTTGCATGATGTGAATGTGGCTGCGGCCGCAATGGCAGCTATGGCAATCAGTGTGATTTGTTTCATTTTCTTGAGATGTGTTTTTGTAGCAAAGATAGTGCAAGGTGAGAGCAGAACAAAGCAAACTGGTTGTTTTTTATGCCGTTTTTGTATAGACGAAGTGCATATTGTCTCAGTGGATGGTGTTTCGGATGGTATTGCGGATGTTTTCGGGGATATATCAAAATGTGATTTTGGCTCCTGTGAGGGTGTGTCAAAATGTAGATTCAAGGATTGGGCGGCAAAGCCGTCCAATCTGCGGTAACCGGCGGCGCAGTGACCGCCGAGTGGCGGGTCGCAAGCCGTCGGCAAGACTATACATCAACAAACTCGGCCTCAAAGAGGTCTAACATAGTGAGTTGTGATACATTCGACCTCTTTGAGGCCGTTCCAAATATGAAGGTTTCTTGCTCCGACGGTTCGGCTTCGCCTCACACATCGGTTACCTCAAATTGGACGGCTTTGCCGCCTAATCTGCATTTTGACACATCTTCATAATCGCCATATTATATAAAGTATTGTAAATTAATTGTCTCTGTTGCCGGAATTATGATGTACCCCCTAAGGGAGATGGGGTGGTGATGTTTGCAACGGGGTTGCATGGGGAATTGCTTATTTTTGCAGCAGAAAAATAAAACTGGGCGATATTATGAAGAAAGAATTGACAAGGATTGTGACGGCTGCGGTGCTACTGGCAGTTGCGGCAATTGTGGAGCATTCTGCGGAGTTGCCTGTGTGGCAGTTGCTGCTTGTGTATTTGGTTCCTTACCTTGTGGCCGGGTATGATGTGATTGCCGAGGCTGTGGAAGGTGTGGCGCATGGCAAGGTGTTCAATGAGTGCCTGTTGATGTGCATAGCCACCGTAGGAGCGTTGTCGATAGGTTTTATGCCGGGCATGGAAAATGAGTTTGCCGAAGCCGTGTTTGTGATGCTGTTTTTCAAAGTGGGAGAACTCTTCGAGGGGTATGCCGAGGGGCGCAGCCGCAGTGCAGTTTCGCACCTGATGGATATGCGGCCCGACACTGCCGTTGTGGAACGCGGCGGAACTGCGACGGCAGTACCTGCCGAAACTGTGGCAGTGGGCGAGACAATAGTGGTGAAGCCCGGAGAGCGGATACCGCTCGACGGTGAGATAATTGAAGGAGTGTCGAGCCTTAATACGGTTGCGCTTACGGGTGAGAGCCTGCCGCGCGATGTGTCGGCCGGTGATGAAGTGCTGTCGGGGTGCGTGAACGTTTCGGGTGTGCTCAGGGTGAAAGTGTCGAGAATTTTTGCGGAATCGACTGCCACGAAGATAATAAGACTTGTGGAAAGTGCAAACGAGAACAAGTCGCGGAGCGAGACGTTCATAGCGCGTTTTGCGCGTGTATATACGCCCATAGTCGTGCTTGCAGCCGTGGTGCTTGCCTTGTTGCCGCCGATGCTGTCGGGCAACTTTGCCGTCTTGTTCCCTGTGTGGCTGGGCCGTGCGCTCACGTTCCTTGTGGTGTCGTGCCCGTGCGCACTTGTCATATCGGTTCCGCTTACATTTTTCGGAGGTATAGGCGGAGCGTCGAGGAATGGAATCTTGGTCAAGGGGTCAAGTTATATCGATGCATTGGCCAAGCTCGGCACCGTGGTGTTTGACAAGACCGGCACGCTCACTCGCGGGCAATTTGAAGTGGTGGCCGTGCATCCCGACAAGTGCGACGCAAAGCACCTGTTGCATCTTGCCGCCCACGTCGAGCGGTATTCGACCCACCCCATAGCCATGTCGCTGCGCAATGCTTATCCCGGGGAAAACGATGGTTGCCGCGTGGAAGCTGTAGAAGAGGTGGCCGGGCAGGGTGTGCGTGCCATGGTGAATGGCTGCGAGGTGTGTGTGGGCAATGCAGCGATGATGCAGGCAATGGGTATTGATTGGCGGCCTTGCCACAAGGCGGGAACCATTGTCCATGTGACCATAGGCGGCACGTATGCCGGGCATATAGTGGTGGCCGATACCGTAAAAGAGGATGCACGTGGTGCCGTCGATGGCCTTAAAAAGCTCGGCATTGCGAAAACTGTCATGCTCACGGGCGACCATGAGGCGGTGGGGCATGACGTTGCCGAGAAGGTGGGCATAGACGAATATCATACCGAGATGATGCCTGCCGACAAATTGAAGGTGCTTGAGGACTTGATTGCGGCGAAGCCCGTAGGCACGACCCTTGCCTTTGTGGGCGATGGCATAAATGACGCGCCTGCGCTTGCCCGTGCCGATGTGGGCATTGCCATGGGTGCTCTCGGTTCGGATGCCGCCATTGAGGCAGCCGACGTGGTGCTGATGGATGATAAACCGTCGAAGGTGGCCCTGGCCGTCGGGATTGCGCGCCGCACGTTGCGCATAGCCTCGCAAAATGTGTGGTTTGCCATAGGAGTGAAGGTGGCTGTGCTTGTGCTTGCCGGTTTTGGGCTTGCCACTATGTGGATGGCAGTGTTTGCCGATGTCGGTGTTATGGTGCTTGCCGTGCTTAATGCGCTTAGGGCATTACGTGTGTAAACAATGTGGGTGTATCAAAGGGGGGGCGGCAAAGCCGTCTAATCTGTGGTAACCGGCGGCGTAGCGGCTGCCGAGGAGGCGAGCCGCAAGCCGTCGGCAAGACGAAGCATCAATAAACTCGGCCTCAAAGAGGTCGAACACATTGAACCTAAATGCATTCGACCTCTTTGAGGCCGTTCCAAATATGGTGGTTTCAAGTTCCGACGGTTCGGTTTCACCTCACACATCGGTTACCACAGATTGGACGGCTTTGCCGCCCAATCTGCATTTTGACACATCCTTAATATCAATTAATCGATTGCGAGGATAAGGGCCGTGTGTGGTGGCAGTGTGATTTCGCCGCCACGAGTGGTGCCGAGGCCGTTCATGTCGATTTTGCCGTCTTGGGCGATGATTGTCCAATCGGCTTTTTTGATTTTAACCGTTTGTGCCTCATTTGCACCATTGAACACAAGTTTTATTTCTTTCCACGTGTCGCCTCCGGCATTGCCGGTTATTGAATAGGAGATAAGGTTGTCGGCATTCACGTCGTCGAATTGTATGTGTCGTGCGATTTCTTCGGCTGTGCGCAGGCGGAATGCCGGGTGAGCCTTTCGCATGGCTATAAGGTTGCGGTAATAGTCGAAGAGGTCGCGGTATTGCGCTTTTTGGTTCCAGTCGATGGCATTGATGCTGTCGGGCGAGCTGAAACTGTTGTGCACGTGCTGCTTGCTGCGGAACACTTCTTCACCGGCAAACATGAACGGTGTTCCTTGTGATGTGAACACGATGGTCTGGGCCAGTTTGGCTGTGTTTATGCGGTCGGCCTCGCTGCTGCCTTCCATCGAGATGTCTAATTTGTCGGTAAGGCACAAGTCGTCGTGGCATGAAACGTAATTGATGATTTGTTGCGGCGAAGTGGCATACGGAGCTTTGGCATTGTTTCCTTTGCTGTAGTCCACTTGCGGGTGTGCCGTCGATGCCACTATGCCTATTTTCACCGTTTCCTCGTTTCCCGGTTTCCCTGATGCAAATCCGCGGTCGCGCTCGTTGGCGTAATGCCCTTTCACGGCATCGCGAATGTCGTCGCTGAAGACGGCGATGTCGGTCATTTTGGCAACGTTCACTTTCAAAGCCTGTTGTTCGACCGGCAGCGGCGAACTGCCTGCCATCCATCCTTCGCCATAGATGAATGCCGATGGGTTAATCGACTTTATGGCAGCGGCGGCCTGCGTCATGGTTTCGATGTCGTGTATTGCCATCAAGTCGAAGCGGAAACCGTCGATGTGGTATTCTCTGACCCAGTATTTCACCGAGTTGATGATAAAGTTGCGCATTTGCCGGCGGTCGCTTGCCGTTTCGTTGCCGCAAGCCGATGCGTCGGAATAGGTTCCATCGGGGCGTTGCCGGTAGTAATAGCCCGGAGCCGTAAGCTCGAAATTCGACCCCGCGGTTGTGCCGGTGTGGTTGTACACCACGTCCATCACCACGCCTATGCCGGCATCGTGCAGGGCCTGTATCATCTCTTTCATTTCGCGAATGCGGCAATACGGGTCGGCCGGATTGGTGGCATAAGAGCCGTCGGGCACGTTGTAGTTGATAGGGTCGTAGCCCCAGTTGTATTTGTTTGACGGAAGTTGTGTTTCATCGATGCTCATGTAGTCGAACGACGGCAATATGTGCACGTGCGTTATGCCAAGTTCCTTCAGGTGGTCGATTCCCGTGGCTTGCTCGCCGTTGAGCGAGAGTGTTCCCTCTTCAAGCATCGCAACGAATTTGCCCTTGTTGGCTATGCCCGAATTGGGGTGTATCGAAAAGTCGCGGTGATGCATTTCGTAAATTATCACATCGGTGGTGCTTTCCACCTTTGGGCCGCGGTCGTCGCCCCAACCGTCGGGGTTGGTTTTTGAAAAATCGATTATTGCGGCGCGCTTGCCATTCACACCCACGGCCTTTGCCCACACGCCGGGAGTCTCGTCGAGCCATTTATCGCCGATTTTTATTTGGAATGTGTAGAAGCGGTTCATCAGGTCGTCGGTCGATGTTGCACGCCATGTGCCAGTAGAGGCATCTTTTTCGAGGAGAAATGTGGTTATCAGGTTGCGGCCTTGTCCGTGCTTGTAGATATTGACACGTGCGCTGTCGGCCATTGGAGACCAAAGGCAGAAGTGATAACCGTTGCGGTCGATGGCAAGTTCAAGGTCTTCGCCATCATATGCCGGATAAGTTGCGAATTTTTCCATTTGAGTTTTTGTTACAACGTTTTGGGCTTGCATTGCCACGGGAGCGGCAGCCATCGGCATCATAGCCATTGAGGCTGCGCATACTTTCAGAGCAATTCGGTTCATGACGTTTGGTTTAGTAATATTATTAGTGAAACATAAGTTAAGATATTATCATTATTCATGGATAAATGTCGATACAGTACAAAGTTACTGTTTTTTGTCGGTAAAGGCAAATATTTTTTCAGGTATAACTTTCGGCACGTCATCGTCGAGTGATGTTCAGTTTGGTTTTTTCAGGTTGCTTTTTGCAAGAGGGGATATGCTCCCGCCGGTATGGTTGTTTCAATGAGGGGTGGATACAAAAACAGCCGGGCACGTTTTTATGCCCGGCTGCATTTTATCTGAGGTTATCGTTTTTTATCAGAGAACGCTTGTGATGTCGAATTTCGAGAATTCGAGGTCGTTGGCAGCCTTGTCGCGGAGTGAACTGTCCTTGCTGATAGCCTGGCTCAAGTTAGAAGTAACCATTTGTTGGTTGTTGGTGCGGGCACCGAGTACGGCCATCAAGTAGTAGGTGGTAGCATCGGGTTGAGCAATGGCAGCAAGAGTGTTGCGAGCCTTGCTGTAATCCTTGGTGAGGATTTGTGCGAGAGCTGCGTTGTTGCTCTTTGCGTCGCCAAATGCGTTAACAGCAGCGTTGTAGTCGCCACGTTCCATATAATAAACACCGAGAGCTTCGTTCAAACCGTCAACACCACCGGCGTTGCCAAGTTTCTGGTTTGCGCTGTCGTAGTTACCATCGATAATGTCGCACAAAGCTTGGTTCATAGTGGTTTCCTTGCTGTCGGGAGCGAGGTTTGCAGCTTTGTTGAAGTTGCCCTTTGCTGCACTATAGTCGCCTGCGATGAATTGACACATACCAAGGTTGTTGTAACCGCGGTAGTCATTGGGGTATTGGCGAGTGCAAGCGGTGTATATTTCGATGCGCTTTGCGTTGTCGTCGGTGAGAGTACCGCAGTAGAGCAGTTCTTCAACAGTGAGCGATGCAGGGTCGCTGTTGTAAGCGGCCATGATTTCTTCGTCGCTCTTGCCGATAACATTGATCGAAGCGGTGAGGCGAGAACGGCGCAATTGCGGAAGGATTTCGTCGGCGAGTTGCTCGAATACCGATGAAAGGTTGCGGATTTCCTTTTCGCGTTGTTCGGGGTCGCTATACATCGAGAGAACGCTCAGGATGAGGTCTTTGTCTTGAATGTCGCTAGCAGAAACCAGTTCTTGGAAGCCTTCCCAGTCTTCGGCAGTGAAGTCGGCAGTGAGTTCACCGAATTCCTTGATTTCGTTGCTCTTGAACGACTTGTCGAGGTATTTGCGAGTGTTGTCTTCACGTTTTTGTGCAAGTTTCTCGTTGAAGTCATACTTACCATCGGGCGAAGCGTAAGACTTGATGTTAACCTCTTGTATGTCGAGGCGGTCGTTGCCTTGTGCATTGGCAAGTGCGGCGTTGAAATCGGCAATTTGTTGCGATTCGGTTTCGCTCTTCCTTACGTTGGCTTGGTTGATGAGGAACTTGATTTCGGCATTATATTGCTCATTGATTATGCGTTGGAACTTGTCGGGCGTGGTAGCCGGGGTTACGGTACCTGCATCGGCAAAAGTTGCAGTTGCTATAACGCCATCGGCAACTTTGATGCGGGGCAGTGTGTAAGTTTTCTTGCCTTGAACAACGTTGAAGTCGAGAACGAGTTCCGACTTGATCATTTCGGGAACATAGTCGAACGAAACAGGAACGGTAACGCTGCCGCCTTCGTCATAAGATACGGTTTGGCCGTTGCCGTTAACATCTTCGCCGATGAACTTGTAGGATTGCGAAGGTGTTTCCTTGTCGCCATATACCAAGTAGGGTGTAACGGTGACTTCTGCGTTCTTTACAAAGAATTTTTGGGGGATTTGGCCGGTTACGGTAGCCGGTACTTTCCCTCCAACGACTTCCAGCGGAGATGGGTTTACCGTGAAATACTCGGCGCTTATTTCGCTAAGCTTCTTGTTACAGCTTGTCAGGGCCAAAGCGCCGCCCACCAAGATTGATAAGAATAATTTGCTATTCATAATGCATTAAAAATTATATGTGGTTAATAAAAATTTGCAGTCACCGGTTATGTTATTTGGGTGTAAAGATACACTAAATATGTAAAAACAAACAATTGCTTAACATAAATTAGTGCAAAATTCACGTTTATGCGCCGGTCTCGTTGTAATGTCGAAAAGTGTGCCATAGTTGAATTTCGCAAGTGCAATGAGTTTATTGGTTCAATTCGACATGACAAAAATACATACAAATATAGCTTATTTCTCGTGCGCGAAAAGGAAAAATGTGCGATAAATAGCAAATAATTCAAAAAAATATTGACAAACGGTCTTGGCAGTTGTAATTTTGTACCGTTATTTCAAGCCTTGACCCGGCAATTGCGCGTTTTTGCGAAAGTTTCGGCGCAGGCTTGATGATAAAAAGGCGATGTGGTGAAAAAATCGAAAATTTCATATATCAACACCAATATCACTTCGATAATCAGTGTGGCACTTGTGTTGCTGTTGCTGGGTATGGGGGCGATGTTGGGCTTGTTTGCCCGCAGCGCCGCCGAACGTGTGCGGGCTAACATAGGTTTTGACGTGTCGATGTCCGACACGGCGAGCGACAGCCAGGTACTGGCCATGAAGCGGTTGCTTTCGGCCGCGCCCTACACGGCAAGTGTCAGGTATGTATCGAAAGAAGAAGCTCTCATGTATTGGCAGCAAGAGACCGGCGAGGACCTGATGAAGGTGCTTGGCTTTAATCCGCTGACTGCCGAATTTGAGGTGCACGTGCGTCCGCAATACGCCGAGGTTGACAGCCTTGGGGCGATAGAGGCGGCGTTGTTGCGTATTCCGGGTGTTGACGTGGTGCAGGTCCACCGCGACAGGGTGGAAGCCATAAGCCGCAATATAAGCAACGTAGTGGCGGTGTTGGGAGTTGTGGCGCTTGCGCTGCTTGCAATATCGTTTGCCTTGATTAACAATACTGTGAGGCTTACTGTTTATTCAAGGCGTTTCCTTATTTACACCATGAAGTTGGTTGGCGCGACACCGGGCTTTATACGTCGCCCGATAGTGATTAGCAATATAATCAACGGTGTTATCGCGGCACTCGTGGCGACTTTGGCGCTTAGTGTGGGGCTGTTTTATATCGACAAGGCCGAAGGTGGTTGGTCGGCATTGGTGACACCGGTTGAGGTGTGGTGCGTATATGGCGGTCTTATGGTGGCAGGAGCCGTGCTTTGCGGCATAGGCGCATTATTGGCTTCCAATAAATATCTGCGCCTCGATTATGACGAATTATTTAAACGATAGGACTATAAAGAATTAACTGATAAATTAAGATAATGGCAAAATCAAGCTTGCATGAAAGTGTGGCCGGCAATGCCGGCGGTGATGACAGCATAAAGTACAGCCGGTTCCCGTTGGCACGGATTAATTTCCTGTTGATGGCGGCAAGTGGATTGTTGATAGTGGCAGGGTTCTTGCTCATGCTTGGGGGAGCCAATGACGGTGAGGTATTTAACAATGATATTTTCAGCACTCGCCGCATAGTCGTGGGGCCTACGATGGCTTTTTTAGGCTTCGTTGCTATGGCTGTTTCAATTATATACAAAGGGAAAAAATAAGTGTGAATAAAAAAGCTGTTCCGGCGACATGGCAGCAGTGTGATACTTCTTGTCATGCTGAAATGGGAACGGCTGTAGTTTTTTTAATGCGGTCGGAGGCCGCTGTAAATTTTTTTGATAAAAATGGATATATTTCAATCGGTTGTCATAGCCATAGTTGAAGGCTTGACTGAATTTTTGCCCGTGTCGTCAACAGGGCACATGATTATTACACAAGAAATACTGGGAGTGGAGTCAACCACCTTTGTCAAGGCGTTTACGTTTATAATACAATTCGGCGCGATACTGTCGGTGGTGTGCCTTTATTGGAAACGTTTTTTCCGTTTGAAGGAAGTTCCGGCGGGCAAGAAAGGTCTTGAGGCATTTCTCATCAGGTATGACTTTTATTGGAAGTTGTTCCTTGCATTTTTGCCTGCGGCAGTGTTCGGCCTGTTGCTCAGCGACTTTATCGATGCCATGCTCGAAAATGTGGTGGTGGTTGCTGTCATGCTGGTGCTTGGCGGTGTGTTGATGCTCTTTGTCGATAAGTGGTTTGAAAAAAACGAGGGGAAAGATACTCCCATGACCGAGCGGCGTTCGGTAATAGTTGGCTTGTACCAGTGTATTTCGATGATTCCCGGCGTTTCGCGCTCTATGGCTACAATTGTTGGCGGTATGCAACAGGGGCTGTCGCGTAAAGATGCCGCCGAATTTTCGTTTTTCCTTGCCGTTCCCACGATGTTTGCCGCATCGGTTTACAAGATGTGGGGCTTGGTGAGCGAACCCGAGTCGATGCAACAATTGAGCGACAACTGGGTGGTGCTTGTAGTGGGCATGGTGGTTGCGTTCATAGTGGCCATGGCTGCCATAAAGCTGTTCATAAGTTATGTCACCAAATATGGCTTTAAGGCCTTTGGTTGGTATCGCATCGTGGTTGGCGGTGCAATAATAGTGATGCTGCTGTGCGGCGTAAGTCTTGAAATGGCATGATGGCAGGGCGCAGGCTGAATCCTATCGAAGGCGAGGTTTTTGCCGTTGACAAGCCGCTTGGGTGGACTTCGTTCGATGTGGTTAAGCGTGTGCGCGCAAAGCTCGCACACCGCCTTGGCATGAAAAAGATAAAAGTCGGCCATGCGGGTACGCTCGACCCTCTTGCCACCGGTGTGCTGGTTGTGTGTACCGGTAGAGCCACCAAGCGCATCGACGAATTGCAGGCTCATGTGAAGGAGTATGTGGCAACGTTGGAATTCGGTGCTACCACTCCGAGCTTCGACCTTGAGACCGAGGTCGATGCCAGGTATAAATGGGAACATATCACGCGAGAAGAGCTTGAACGTGTGTTGCGCGAGCGGTTTACCGGAACCATCGAACAGGTGCCGCCATCGTTTTCAGCCTGCAAAATCGACGGGCACAGGGCATATAAGATGGCCCGAAAGGGGCATGAAGTGGAATTGAAACCCAAGCAACTGGTCATCGACGAAATAGAGCTTGTGGATTTTTCCATGCCCAAGGCCACGCTGCGCATAGTGTGTAGCAAGGGCACTTATATAAGGGCATTGGCTCGCGACATAGGCGAGGCCGTGGGCAGCGGCGCTCATCTTGCGGCCTTGCGACGCACCCGTGTGGGTGATGTGCGTGTGGAAGACTGCCATACGGTTGACAGCCTCATCGGATACCTGCAGGATTGCGACATGGTAATGCCCGATGAATTGCAATAGCGGCAAGTAGTGTAAAAGTTAACATTAAAGATATAAAGTAAAGACCAAAATGAAATTATCGGAATTTAATTACAATTTGCCAGAAGGGCTTATCGCAAGCGAGCCGGTGCCGGTGCGTGACGAATCGCGCTTGCTCGTGTTGCATCGCAAGACAGGGAAAATAGAGCACAGGATTTTCAAGGAGATACTTGATTACTTCGACAGTGGCGACGTTTTCGTGTTTAACGACACTAAAGTGTTCCCTGCCCGTCTTTTTGGCAATAAGGAAAAGACCGGTGCCAAAATTGAAGTATTCCTGTTGAGGGAACTTAACGAGGAACATAAGTTGTGGGACGTGCTTGTGGAGCCTGCCCGTAAGATAAGAATAGGAAATAAATTGTATTTCGGTCTCGACGACTCGATGGTGGCCGAAGTCATAGATAATACCACTTCGCGCGGACGCACATTGCGCTTCCTTTATGACGGGCCGCACGATGAGTTTAAGGCCAATCTGTACGCCCTTGGCGAAACTCCGCTGCCCGATTATATCAAGCGCGCCCCGGTGCCTGAGGATGCCGAGCGTTACCAGTGCATATATGCCAAGAACGAAGGTGCCGTGGTGGCTCCGGCGGCAGGTTTGCACTTCAGCCGCGAATTGATGAAACGCATGGAGATAAAGGGCGTTGACAGCGGTTTCCTTACACTACATTCGGGGCTTGGAAATTATCGCGAAATAGATGTCGAGGACCTTACCAAGCACCGCATGGATTCGGAACAGATGGAAGTGAGCGAGGAGCTTGTGCAACTTGTCAACACGGCCAAGGACCGCGAAAACCGCGTATGCTCGATAGGAACTTCCACGCTGCGTGCCATCGAGAGCACCGTGGGCATGAACGGGCACATCAAGCCGTATTCGGGCTGGACCAACAAGTTCATCTTCCCCCCGTATGATTTCACCGTGTGCAACGCGTTAGTGAGCAATTTCCACTTGCCCTACTCGGTGATGTTGATGATGGTGGCGGCCTTCGGCGGTTACGAAGAGGTGATGCACGCCTATGAAGTGGCTGTTGAAGAAAAATACCGCTTTGGCGCATACGGCGACGCAATGCTCATAATCGACTGATTTTTAGTTTGTACGAGTCATACTAAAAATTAATGGTTCGACGTTAAAATTATAAGAGTCATTACAATAAAAAGAGATTATTATGAAAAAAGTATTGCCTTTTTTATGTTGCATTGTGGTAATGGCACTCGCAAGCTGCAACAGCAACAAGAATATGGTGTACTTCCGTGACATCGACGACAATCCCGAGCGGCTTGAAACCCTTTACAAAGACTACGCCGTGCGCGTCAAGCCCGCCGACGAGCTGCTGATCACAGTGTGGTCGGAAGTTCCGGCCGCCACGGCCATCTACAATATGCCGCAAGTGGCATACGCTGAGGGTACCGACAATACCCTTGCAGCAAATACTAAAATTTTAAGTTATATAGTTGACAAAGACGGCTGCATAAACTTCCCGATAGTGGGCAAGGTGAAAGTGGAAGGCCTTACCGTGGGTGAAGTTTCCGACCTGCTCACCGAACGCATATCGAAAGATGTTAACAACCCCTACGTGAGGGTACAAATGGCCAATTTCCGGGTCAACGTGATGGGTGAAGTCAACGGCCCGGGTGCCAAATGGGTGTCGAAAGAACGCTATTCGATACTTGATGCCATAAGTGATGCCGGCGACATCAATCAATATGGCCGTCGCGACAATATCTTGCTCATACGTGAAGAGGCCGACGGCACACGTTCATATCACCGCCTCGATTTGGGCAGCAGCGACCTGCTCACGTCGCCATATTTCTACCTGCAGCAAAACGACGTGGTATATGTGGAGCCAAATGATGTGCGCCAGTCTAACGCCGAATATAATCAGAACAACAGCTACAAGGTGCAGGTGATTTCCACGGCCATCAGTGCAGTGTCGGTTATCGCCACGCTTATAATAGCCCTTGTTATTAAGTAAAAACTGTTACCGGCAATAATGCTAAGCAAAAATAAAATATTTTTTGCATTGTTTCTGCTCGTGCTGCTTTCCGAATTGCTTGCTCCAGCATTGGTAAAGCCCATGGATGAGCTGATGCTTATGTTGTTTTTGCTCGTGATTGCACTTGATTTGCTTGTCAATGGGGATATCAAGCGTTATAAATCGTTGTTTGTCCTTGAAGGTATATTCCTGTTTTACTTCATATTTTCGGCATTGTTCAGGGATTTCAACACCGTGGGTGCAATGGCCAACGATTTTATTCTTGAACAAAAGGCTTTTGTGCCATTCATCATAGCGTATGCCATGGCTCCCAGGTTTACTGGTACCATGAAAACTGTGTTGAAAGCAGCGTCAGTGGCTCTTTCATTCATTTTGGTAATATTGTTCTTTTCGGGGCTTACGAAAGTTGCATTGGGGCACGTTTACCATTATGGTACAATTTCTGTGTCGGTTTCATTGCTTTATCTTTATTGCAGTATTGATAGTAATGGAAAAGTATCGATGCGTGACATGGTGGTAGGAATAATATTATTGTCGGTAGGATTGTTGAGTACCAGATCGAAATTCTTTGGGGAATATGTGGCAATCTTGTTCATGTTTTTTATTTATAAGCCAGGCTTGGTCCGTAATATGAATTTCAAGCATGCCATAGTGTTGTTTTTGGGGGCAGTGTGCGTTGTGGCTGTAGCATGGAGCAAAATACAGTTTTATTTTGTTTCGGGAGTTGCAGATGCCTTTTCTTCTTTCGATGAGGAAAAATTTGAGATGATTGCTCGTCCGGTATTGTATGCCACTATGTTTTTGGTATTATGCGATTATCCGATATTCGGGTCGGGGCTTGCATCTTTTGCTTCACATTCATCATCGGCGTTTGTAAATTATTCATCGTTGTACAGTGAATACGGGATTGACAAGGTGTATGGCCTGTCTCCGAAGACCTCTGATTTTATTTCCGACACGTACTATCCGGTTTTGGCCCAGTTTGGTATTGTGGGCATTGTGTTATATGTATTTTTTTGGGTGTGGGTTTGGCGGATGTTGCGTGTAATACTTCATTCAGGACGCATTTTGGAATTCTCCATCGGTGTCTCGGCAATTTGTTTTGCCATGATAGAGAATGTTGCCGGTGCAACGATATTGCAAATAGGCGGATACGTGCCGATGATGCTGCTTGGAATGATTGTGAGCAATTGCAGATTAATGAGTAAAGAAGAGAAAAATAAGATATTGTCAAACGATTATATACAAAACTAAATTATATGGCAAATATAAGCGATGATAAGATAGACTTGCGGCGTATCATAAATGCCGTGAAACGGTGCAAATGGGTTTGCATTGCCACATTTGTTGTGTTGATGGCAGGGTCGATATATTTTGCTTTGACACGCGAACCCAAGTATGATATATATTCGATTATGTTGATCGAAGACGATCAAAGCAGCGGTGCCGGTGCTTTGTTGGGGGGAGCCAGCAGGAGCTCGTTGATGAATATGCTTTCGATAGGCGGTTTCGGGAAAGCGTCCATCGAGAATGAAATGGTGGTTGTAAAATCTCATTCTGTAATGGAGCGGGTAGTGAAAAAACTTGGGCTGAATCGTAAATATTACCTTAATGAAGGCTTTTTGCACAAAAAAACGCTATATGGCGATTCGCCGGTACTTGTGGTAACCGATGACGGTTATTTTGACACGTTAACGAAATCATTACAGTTTAAGATAGAACTGAAGAAAAATGGCAAGGCCGATGTAAAAGCCGTGCGTGGGTTCTTTAATACCCTTTACGAAGGAAACGATATGGATTTGCCTGCCACGGTTAAAGTTGACGGAGCGTCGTTTGCATTGTTGCCGACTGATTATTATGTAGAAGGCGAATCGTTGAAAATGAATGTGTTTTTGTCTGATGTAACTTCGACAGTGGAAGAGCTGTCGAAGAAAATAGACATAGACACATACGATAAGAAATCGGATGCCTTGCTGTTGGCCTATGATGACCCAAATATGCAGAGAGGCAAAGATATACTGAATGCCTTAGTGGCTGAATACAAAGAGCACCGGCTGAAGGGAAAATCTGAGAAAGCAATGTTGGGTGTGGAATTTATCGACCGGCAACTGAAAACAGTTTATGAAAGCCTTGTGCAATCAGAAGCTAGCATGGAGAAATTCAAGGAGGATAACAAAATTACTAACATTGCGGTTGAACTTGAAGTCATGCTTGAGGCTGCCAGCAAACTTAATGAAGGAATGCTTGAAGCACGCGCCCAAGAAATGATGTGCGACTTGATGCTGATGTTCCTTAAGACCGAAGATAGCAAATATTCGTTGCTGCCAACCATGGAGAGTGGTGGCGGTGGGACGTCAAGTGGCGGCGGAACGAGTAGTGGCTCTAAAAGCATCACCTCGACTGGAGGGAATCCGCTGGTTACACAATACAATGCCCTTGTGCTACAGCGTATGAGGCTGTTGCGCTCGGCAAAGCCCGACAATGTGGCACTAACGGAAGTTACAGCAAACATCGATGCCATGCGGAGTGCCGTAGTTGAGAGCGTAGAGCAACAGAAAAAGAACATACAGGCAGGCTTATCGGTACTCGACGAGCAATACGGCGAATTTGAGTCTCGCCTCAATAGCACTCCGAGGCTTGAACGGGAATATGTCATACACCAGCGTGACCTTGAGCTAAACAACCAAATATATTTGTTTTTGCTTGGGAAGAAGGTGGATTACCAGTTGAGGCAGGAGTCGAATTCTGTGCCTGCGACTGTAATCGACATTGCTTATAACAAGGAAAATAAGCCGTCGCGTATGAAAAGTATGGCATATCCTATAATAGGTTTGATAATGTCGCTCGTTTTTATGGCATTGTATGTGATTTATTGGCTGCATCGTCATCAAGAAATCGAAAAGGAGTATGATATGCCGGCATCGGTCGATCACAGTTTGGTATTTGACAATGCGGTAGTGTTACGTTCCATATTGTTTACCCAATGTACGTCTAAGTTGGTGCCGATGGTATATTGCACATCGGGAATGGCCGTGGAAGGGTTGTCTGCGGCGGTGCTTGAAATATGTGAACAAATAACAAATGCGGGAAAAAAGGTTCTGCTTATCGACCTTGACGATATATGCGGAGGCGAATGTAAATTAAACGATATATCATCACAAGCCGATGTCAGACCGTCTTCGTTTAAGGGGATAGACTACCTTGGGTATCACGGGGCCATGGCGAGCGATATGTTGCTGAATGATAAATTCGCGGCGTTGACATCTTCGTTGTGCGAGAAATACGACAAGATATTGCTGTTGTATCGATATAGTGAAGATGCCGATACGGCATCGGTTGCCTTGAACGGAGGCAATGACGCACTTGTGATGGTTTATTTGGTAAAATCGGGTTACACCAAGCGGACAGAAATAAACAATATTGCCAAATTGGGCAAAAATCGAAACAAAGCGGCATATTACATATATTGAGACAGCTCGTAGGGGCGCAAATTTTGCGTCTCTACGCACTGTTTGTCTTGTATAATAAATTAATAATGAAGATACTTCAGATAAATAAATATTATTACAGGAAAGGTGGCGCGGAAACTGTGTTTTTTAATACAATTAGCCTTCTTGAGAAACATGGACATACGGTAATACCATTCAGTTTGAAGAACAAGAAGAATGAACCGTCGCCATACGAGGATTATTTTGTGGATTATCCAGAGTTGTCCGAGTCTTCGTTGCCCCAAAAGATTAAGTATTTGCCTTCGTTTATTTATAACAGGGGAGCTGCGCGTAAATTAGAAACATTATTGCAGAAGGAGAAGCCCGATGTGGCACACATACACTTGATGTTCAACAGTATGTCGGTTTCCATTCTGCCTGTCCTCAGGAAATATAATATTCCGGTTGTCATGAGTGTGCATGATTACCGCCTTGTGTGTCCGGCATATACATTTACCGACGGAAAAGGAAATTTTTGTGAGCGTTGTAAAAACGGGCATTATTATAATTGTATCTTTCACAAGTGTTCCAATGGTAATGTTCTTAACAGCTTAATGTTGTGCGCCGATAGTTATTTCCGTTCGGTTTCGTATCCTCCGGTTGACTATATAGACAGATTTATATTTGTAAGTAAATTTGCCATGAGTAAGCATATACAAATCGATGGCAGATACAAGGAAAAAAGCACGTATTTGTATAATTTTACTCCCAATGTGGATTGTACTACTGTACAAGGGGATTATATTCTTTTTTTTGGACGTATTTCGGAAGAGAAAGGGTTGCGTACATTATTAAATGTAATGAAACAACTCCCTGATGTGAAATTGAAAATTGCCGGAACCGGTCCTTTGCTGGAAATCCTAAGTTCCGATGCTCCTGCCAATGTGGAGTTTTTGGGATTTAAGAAAGGATTGGAGTTGCAGGAATTAATTCAGAATGCTTCTTTTGTTGTGGTTCCGTCGGAATGGTATGAAAATAATCCACTTGCAATAATCGAGTCTTTTATGGCCGGAACCCCGGTTATAGGCAGCGATATAGGCGGTATTCCCGAATTGGTGGCCGATGGTAAAACAGGTTATATATTCCATCCGAAATCATGTGAAGAATTAAAGGATGCGATTATGCGTGCTTGGTCTTTGCCTGAAGGCAAATATAAGCAAATGTCGGATGAGGCAAAAAGATTTGCCATAGATAATTTCTCGGAAGATAACCATTATAATAGGCTTATGGAGAATTACCAACTCGTTATCAATAAGAATAGATAATGATGAAAACAGTTTATGTGTTTGGAACAAGAGGGTTTCCCGGAGTGCAGGGAGGCGTTGAAAAACATTGCGAACAGTTGTATCCTGAATTGCTGTCGGAATATGATATTCATGTGTTCCGAAGGATTCCTTTTTTGAAAACCGATAAAAAAATAAAGGAGTTTAAAGGAATACATTTTATAGATTTGCCATCTACTCGGATAAAAGGTTTCGAGGCATTTTTCCATTCTTTTTTGTGCACAATTTTCTGCATGATCAAGAGGCCTGATATTGTGCATATTCATAATATAGGCCCCGGAATGTTTATTCCTTTGCTTAAATTGGCGAAAGTGAAAGTGGTGCTGACTTACCACAGTGCGAATTACGAACACAAAAAATGGGGATGTTTTGCACGAAAGATATTGAAATTAAGTGAAAGCATAGCTTTAAAGTGGGCCGATGCCGTTATATTTGTCAATAAAGGGCAATTTGAACGGTTTGACGGTAAAATCAGGGCTAAATCTGTGTATATACCGAATGGGGTGTCGATAAAGTCTCCGAGCGAAAAGACCGATTTTATAGAAAGTATCGGTTTAAAACATCAAGGTTATATACTTGCAGTGGGTCGGATTACCCAAGAAAAGGGTTTCGATTATTTGATTGATGGGTATGTAAATTCTCTTCCCCATGGTTTAAAACTTGTTTTGGCCGGTGGAATAGATCACAAGTCGGCTTATGCATCGGAAATTAAAGAAAAGGCAGCAAAGCATCATGTAATTATGCCGGGATATGTCGATGGGGAGCCGTTACGGCAATTATATTCTCATGCACGATTGTTTGTCATTCCGTCTTATAATGAAGGCTTCCCGTTGGTATTGCTTGAAGCCATGAGTTACCATTTGCCTATATTGGCAAGTGATATCAAGGCCAATAAATTACCTGAACTGCCTATGCAAAGTTTCTTTAAAACCGGCGATACTCAAGACTTGTCGAGGCACATCAGGCAGGAATTGTCTTTAGAGCCGCGAAAAGTAGATTATGCCATAAGTAATTACACATGGACTAATGTTGCATCTAAAGTGGCGGAAGTTTTTGATGCGATTATTTGACAACTGGCACGTAAGTGTTGTTCCCTATTTGCATAAGCATTTATTTTGTGCTATTTTTGTATAAGAATAATCGTGATGTAATGAAAGGTACCGGTTATTGGACTTCAAAAATTATCGGTTCCAATGAAATGCCTTTTCATCACATATGCTCTATGCAGGCGCATGGAGATGTATTTGTAGCCCGGTATATTATATTAAACTGAAGTGTGCATGGCGGCAGAAACGGAACTAAATAGAAACAAGAAATTCATGAAAGATGTTGGAATCTATGCCATAGGCAACTTGGGTTCCAAGTTGATAACTTTTTTCATGGTTCCGTTATATACTTATTTCATTGCCGACGTAAGCGATTTCGGATATTATGATTTGTGTCTGTCGGTAGTGTTTTTCTTTGTGCCTTTTGTTACATTGCAATTAGGCGACGGGGCTTTCAGGTTCTTGCTGAATGCCGGTAACGATGAATGCCGACAACGAGCCGTGTTGTCGGTTATATATAGGACCTTGGCATCAATGTTATCGTTGTCGCTGGTGATCGTGGTGGCTGTTTCAATGTTTTGGCAAATCAAGTATGTGTGGCTTTCGTTAGGTTTGTTATTTGCGATGTCGTTACACGACGTAATATCGCAAGTGGCACGAGGCCTTGGCTATTCAAAATTGTATGTGGCATCGGGAATATTGTCATCGATAGGGATTGGTGCTTTCAGTGTCTTGTTTGTGGTAGTTTTCGAGGCGGGGGTTCCGGGAATATTTTGGGCTAATATACTGTCGAGAGTTGTTGCTATTATTTTTATTGAACTGAAAGTTGGAATAATAAGGAAATATTTGTCAGGGAACGATGAAACTGCGGTAATCGGCAGGAAAAGATTGCTTGGCAAAATATTAAAATATTCATTGCCATTGGTATATACGACTATGTATTGGTGGCTGATTAATTGCAGCGACCGTTTCTTTATTGCGCATTATGTGGGATTGGAACAGAATGGTATTTATTCGGTGGCAGTGCGTTTTACTGCCATTTTGCAAACATTCGGATTTATTTTCTACCAGGCGTGGCAAGACTCGGCTTTCAGGCAATATAATAGTTCCGACCGGAACAGTTTCTTCTCAAAAGTGCTCAATGGTTATATCTTTGCCATGGTGGTTATTTTGCTGCTTTATACCTTTGGCTTGAAGATGATTTATCCGTGGCTTGTCGAAGGCCGGTATCAAGGTAGCATCGAGTATCTTTATCCACTCGGCATATCGGCATTTTTGTACACCATGGTTTATTTTACCAATATTATATATCAGTGTGCGCTTGATACTCATCGTACCATGGTACAGATGATAGTTGTATCATGCATGAATATAATTCTTAATTTTATATTGGTGAGGTGGCTTGGAGTGTATGGTGTTATAGTGACTTCTATCGTTACTTATTTGGTGCTGTTGTTATATAGGATTTTCGACATGGTGCGTTATGTAAAATTAAAGTTGAATATATCTTCGGCTGTGCCCATTATAATGGTTGTTGTTGGAATGTTGCCGTTTTATTTTGATACTTCGTTGATTCAGGATATTGCATTCTTGTCAGCAGCCATGATATTAATATATCTTGTTTTGCCTAAGTATTATAAGAATATGTTGTTTTCAAAATTCCATATTCCTGATAAGAATTCAACGCCGGGATAAAATTAAGCCGATTGGCATGAACAGGGCTGCAAGCAATTTTTTTAATAAACTGTTGCAATCTTTTAGAATCGAGAACACATTGCGACCCGATGTGAAGCCGTCCATGCTTATGCCCACATAGGCTTTCAGTATGAAAACGGGGTTGTATATTATATAGCGGCTCAAGTTGTTGATATGGTAAAGCCACAAGTAGTAATTGGCGGCAGATCGGTTTATGTTTTTTGCCGACATTATCGAGGTTGCTGTGTCGTGGAAATAAATCCTTGCAGCTTCGTCAACGACACGCATCTTGTATTTTTTTGCTATCTCAAACCATATTATGCTCTCGGGGCAAAATCTCATGCGTGGGTCATATGACGGGAACGGATATTGTTTTAAAATCTCAACCCGATACATTTCAAGCATCTCACCCTTGATGCGGTATTTCAGTCTCAGGTCTATTGCCGACACGTCGAGAGGGGAGTGCGGAAGGGGATTCCCGACGATATTCCCGTTTTCTTCTTTGCATCGGGCTGTAACGGCACAAAATTCATCATCGTTGCCAATGTTGTTCCATTCCCTGAAGTATATTTCAAGAGCATTGGGCAATATGGTGTCGTCGCTGTCTATGGTCAGCCAAAATTCGCCGCAGGCAGCTTGTTGTATGGCAAAGTTCATTGCCACGTGCTTGCCTTGGTTTTCCTGTTGGTAATAGCGCATGGGCAGGCGGTTCTCGTCGCACCATTTTCTGCACAGTTCGGCAGTGTTGTCGGTGGAACCGTCGTCCACTATTATCCATTCAAATGTCACTTTTGAACCGTTGTAATATGGTGGTATTATGCTTAGCAGCGATTCGTATGTGCGTGTTATGGTATCTTTACGGTTGTATGTCGAAGTAAAGAACGTCAGTGTATATTTATGGTTCCCGCATTTGAATTTGTCGCTTTGGTATTTTAGAACAGCCATAGAGTTAGGAAAATTTATATTGCTTATATTAACAAAGGTACTGAATTATTTTTGTAAGAAAGATTGGTTGGCATATGTTTTTTGCCCGAGAGGCGTTTCCCATAAAAAAATCGGGAACGGGCTTATATTAAGCTTCGTTCCCGGGGTATGTTATGAAAAGTCGGAATGTGTCACACGTTGAAGCGGAAGTGCATGATGTCGCCGTCTTGGACTATGTAGTCCTTGCCTTCGACGTACATCTTGCCGGCCTCCTTCACGGCGGCCTCGCTGCCCAGTGCCACGTAGTCGTCGTATTTTATCACCTCGGCGCGTATGAAGCCTTTCTCGAAGTCGCTGTGTATCACGCCGGCGCACTGCGGGGCCTTGCTGCCGCGGCGGAAGGTCCATGCGCGCACCTCCTGCGGGCCGGCGGTGAGGAATGTCTCCAGGTTGAGCAGCTTGTAGGCGGCCTTGATGAGGCGGTTCACACCCGACTCCTCGAGGCCTATCTCGCTGAGGAACATTTGCTTGTCTTCGTAGGAGTCGAGTTCTGCGATTTCCGACTCGATTTTTGCAGCCACTATCAATATCTCGGCACCTTCTTCCTTGACGGCTTCGCGCACCATGTCAACGTATCGGTTCCCGTTTACGGCACTCGCGTCATCGACGTTGCACACATACAGCACAGGCTTGTTGGTGAGCAGGAACAGGTCGTGGGCCACCTTTTGCTCCTCCTTGCTCTCGAACTGCACCGTGCGTGCCGGCTTGCCCTGCTCCAGGGCCGCCTTGTACTGGCTCAATACGTCGTATTGCAGCTTTGCCTGCTTGTCGCCGCCCGTCTGCGCCTGTTTCTGCACACGGCCTATGCGCCCTTCGATGGTTTCGAGGTCTTTGAGCTGCAGTTCATAGTCGATTATTTCCTTGTCACGGACTGGATCGACTGAGCCGTCAACGTGTGTTATGTTGTCGTCGTCAAAGCATCGCAGCACGTGCAGTATGGCATCGGTCTCGCGAATGTTGGCAAGGAACTTGTTGCCCAAGCCTTCGCCTTTCGATGCGCCTTTCACCAGCCCTGCAATGTCAACTATCTCGACCGTTGTCGGGACTATCTTTTGTGGGTTTACCAACTTGGCCAGTACGTTGAGCCGTTCGTCGGGTACAGTAATAACGCCCACGTTGGGCTCGATGGTGCAGAAAGGGAAGTTTGCAGACTGTGCCTTAGCGTTTGAAAGGCAGTTGAATAGGGTCGATTTGCCTACGTTAGGCAACCCCACTATGCCACATTGAAGAGCCATATCTATAAAATATCTTGATTTTCTGAGTGCAAAGGTAGTGCAAGGCGAGCGCAAAAGCAAATCATGCTTGCATGAATTTGCGCCATGCCGAGCCGCCGCCTACGTTATTGAAAGGTAGTGCAAGGCGAGCGCAAAAGCAAATCATGCTTGCATGAATTTGCGCCATGCCGAGCCGCCGCCTACGTTATTGAAAGGTAGTGCAAGGCGAGCGCAAAAGCAAATTAAGCCTCGGTTGTTTCGTCGATTTTCCGTATTTTTGCAGTATATCCGATACTGCATTTATATTCCTTGTCAAACAACATTATAACTAACTGGTATTATGACAGACGACTGCAAGAATGAAATTTTAGAGCTGCTTGAAAAGCAAGCAGGCGGCCTTGCCTCGAAAGAGGAAATACTTGACATGATTGAGAATGGTTTCATTGCCGGCGACAATCTTATTAGTATTGATCATAACGATGTGTTGCAAACTATAAAAGGCATGAGTGAAATCGATGCTGCAAGTGCCTCGGGCTTGAACTCCGACCTGTATGCGATGCTTAAGGATGCAATCTCCCGGATTTCTGCCGCACATGGCGGCAAGGCTCCATCGAGCTTGCTGATTACGTTCCATATCCCACGTGACGGTAATTTCATGATTGGCCACATGGACGGCATGAATCAATGCCTTGATGAAATAGAAGGCAATCCCGATATAATATGGGGGGTGGCAAATGTTGACGGCATGGCAGCCGATGATGTGAAAATATTCCTGATGACTGGGTTCAAGGATTAACCGGCTAAAAAAGCAGGTGTTTATCTTATAAGGAAGGGAGCTTGCCATCGCGGCAGCTCCCTTCTTTAATACTGTTTACTCATGAGATTAAGGTTATTCTTCTTTACCCAAATGTATATTATGTATATTTACCTATGATTAATAAGTCACTTTTTAGGCACAAGGCGCATGGCGAAACCGCCGCCTGGAGCAATGTATTGCTTTAGCCGCGTCTTGTGGTTGATTTTCTTTTTGGTTGTGATGCTGTATGACTGTGGATTGTCTTTGTAATGAGCATCTTTGCCGTCGGCATAAATGGTGGCTTCATAGTCCACGCCTTTGGGCAGGAAGCTGAAGTCTATTTCGGCCGTGCGGGCATTCTCGTCGGTCACGCCTCCCACATACCAGTCTTGGGAATGCTTGTCGCGGCGTGCAACGGTGATGTAATCGCCCGGTTCTGCCTCAAGGTAACGGCTGTCGCTCCAGTCAACAGGCACATCTTTGATGAATTGGAATGCGTCGGGGAATCGCTTGTAATTCTCGGGCAGGTCGCAGGCCATTTGCAGCGGGCTCGGCATTGTGAGGTATAATGCAAGCTGGCGGGCAAGTGTGGTCAATGCCTGTCCGGTTTTGCCTTCATTATAATAGCTAAGGCGAGTTTCAAACAATCCGGGGGTATAATCCATCGGGCCGCCTTTAAGCCTTGTGAAAGGCAATATGGTGGTATGCTCGGGCGGATTGCCTCCCATCGATTCAAACTCCCCGCCGCGAGCCGACTCCTGGGCTACCCAGTTGGGATAAGTGCGGCACAACCCGGTTGGTCGCACGGCTTCGTGGCTATCGACCATGATGCGATAATCGGCGGCACGCTTTGCCACGTGTAAATAATGGTTTACCATCCATTGCGATGAGTGGTGCTCGCTGCGAGGTATGATGCCACCCACATAACCGGTCTTTACCGAATTGTAACCGTGATCCACCATGTATTGGAAGGCGCGGTCGAGTTGGCGTTCATAGTCGGCGGCATTGGCTGCGGTTTCGTGGTGCATGATGATTTTCACCCCGCGGTCGGCGGCATATTGCTGCAATTCATCGATGTCAAAGTCGGGATAAGGCTTGTCGAAGAGGAATTGGCGGTTTTTGCGGAAACTTGCCCAGTCTTCCCAACCCTCGTTCCATCCTTCCACCAGCACACCATCTATGCCGTTTTCGGCAGCGAAATCAATGTAGCGTTTCACATTTTCGGTATTGGCTGCGTGGCGGCCGTTGGGAGTGAGTTTGGAATAGTCGGTTATACCCGGTTTGGCCTTGTAATAGTCGCTGTAGGCCCAAGTGCGTTGTGTGCCTATGAACATTTCCCACCACACGCCGACAAATTTTTGCGGCTTAATCCACGACGTATCTTCTATCTTGCACGGTTCGTTAAGATTGTAGATAAGTTGCGATGCAAGAATGTCGCAGGCATTATCGGCAACGATGACGGTGCGCCACGGTGTGTTGAACGGCAATTGCACGTAAGCTGCCACGCCGTTTACATCTGGAGTGAGGTGAGCCGAAAGGCCGTAGTTCAATGTATCAACATCAAGCGACATGGCTGCATAATCCACAAGTGCGGCCTCGTGTATGTTGATGTACATCCCTCCGTCGGGACTTTTCATCATCAACGGAGTCTGCACAGTTAACTTGTCGATAGCTTGGCTCTCGCTGTGGCGGCCCCGGTAACCTGCCAGTGCGCTTGCAACTTGCGACAGTGGCGATGTGGCATACAGGTATTCGTCGGTGTCGTAGTCGCCGGGCATACAATACAGCGTGTTGTCGGCGGCAAGATTGAATTCGGTGGCTTCGTCCATGACAGCAAGGTAGTTCACCGGTTCCTGTTCGGGTAGCTCGTAACGGAAACCGAGCCCGTCGTCAAACAGGCGGAAACGCACAGTCATAGTCAACCCGTTTTCCCGTTCTTGCACGAAAGTTACAGCAAGTTCGTTGTAATGGTCGCGCACAGTTGCATATTCGCCCCACACCGGTTCCCAAGTGCCGTCGTGTGTGGCCGTGGCCACATTCCTCACCGTGAAGCCGGTGGTGAAATCGGCCTCGCGTCCCGAAAGTCCGAGGAGGCTGTTTTTAATCACTGGGTTGCCATCCAACGTTAATCCGTAGCAGGGTTGCCCGTTGTCGTTGACATCGACCGAAAGCTGCAATCTGCCATTGGGAGAGCTGGCCGTGTCGGCCGCCACGGCGCACAGTGGTAACATGGCAGAGATGACGGAAAAAATCTTACATAAGAAAGGTCTCATAAACGCAATATATGTCGTTATTTGTAATAAATGGCATATTCATAACCCGCGAGGTCGATGGTCATGGGCAGTTCAACATCGGTCTTGGTGAGCATATCACGCATCTCGGTTCCTGAGTAGGCCATCGGCACTTTCACCGTGACCCCATCGCCGGTGGGGTTAACCATCACGAGCATCGAGTGCGAACCGTTGACACGGGCAAAAGTTACCACGTCGCCGGTGGAATATGTGAGCAATTCACCTCCGCGCACTTCGGCGGTAGCTGTGTATGCGTCGTTGATTGTGGCATATACGTCGGCTTTATCGCTGTTCCACGTGAGCGGATTGTAGTTGAAGAACGAAAGAGTTCCGCCACTCGACAAATTGGTTTCCATTGAAGAGTAAACCAGGGGGGTGCCATTGAGCATTGCAGTCAATGCATAAGCTGCGGGCAGCGCATCGGCACCGCCGTAAAGCGATGTAAGGGTATTCGATGAAGCCACATCGTGGTTATACACATATCGCATTACACGTGATGCATCATCAATCGGGGCAAGCAATTCGTCGGCTTTCTCGAAGAATGTTTTGATGTCGCCGCCGTTGAACAGGTTCTTCAGCAGTGTGGCATACGACCAGTCGTAGTACATATCAAAGCCGTCCTTCAGGTAGTCGCTCCCTTCCGATTCCGACAGCATGAATAATTCACTGTCGATGGCACGCAATTGCTTTATTGCATCGGCCCAAAAGTCGTGGGGCACACCGTCGGTATAGTCACAACGATAGCCGTCGATGCCCACAGTCGTGACCCAGTATTTCATTGCATCAATCATTGCGGCACGCATTTCGGCGTTGTCATAATTGAGGTCGGCCACATCGGTCCAGTTTTGTCCGGCAGGCGAAGTGATGTTGCCGGCACCATCTTGCGTGTACCAGTCGGGATGTTCGGTAATCCAGGCGTTGTCCCACGATGTGTGGTTTGCCACCCAGTCGAGTATCACTTTCATCCCCATCGAGTGTGCGTTATCGACAAGCGATTTCAAGTCGTCGATAGTGCCATAGCGCGAATTTACTGCTTTGTAGTCTTTTATGCAATAGGGAGAACCTACCGATTTCAATTCTCCGGGTTCGCACACGGGCATAATCCACAGTACAGTCGTACCCATTGCCTTTATTTCGTCGAGGCGGGCGTTGATAGCGTCAAAACAATTCTCATTGGCAAAAAAGCGAGGATTGGCTTCATATATCACCATTGTCCCTGCGGCTGCACCGGGTGTGGTACCGCCAGGAGTAGAAGGACCGGCCGGTTCATCGTTTGACGAACAGCTGCCCATTGCAAGCAGCGAGCTTGCAAGCATCAGTGATGATAATAATATTTTTGTGGCTTTCATTGGTTTAAGTTGTTTAATGTTAGGTGAATATGTAGAGACGCGATTAATCGCGTCTATCGCGTCTCTACAATAAAAAGATTATGTTATTCCTTTTCGGTAACACTTGTGGCGGTTACAGTAAGATAATAGTCGCGGTCGAGGGTTGCTGCGAAGTCGGGTGCCTGGTCGGTACCGTTGTTGAAAATCAGGTTTTGCGATTCGCCGCTTCCTTCGATTTCCCAATATGTGTAGGTGGTGCCCTCTATTTCGGTTGTTCCAGTCGGAGCCATTCCCGGCCATGCACCGAAAATGTCGTTCACATCACCCCAAGAATACATATAAATTGCATCCCAGCCGGTGAGGTTTTCCACATAAATGGTATAGGCTTCGGCAGGTTCCGGTTCAGGCTCAGGTTCGGGTTCCGGTTCTACGGCTCCGCCTCCTGTGTAAGAGTTCGGATCTTCAATTTCCACACCTCCGGTAGCTGTAATCGAATAGTAATAGTCGCGGTCGAGGGTTATACCTGCAAGGTCGAATTGAACATCACCGTTGTTCATTATCACATTGACAAACACGCCTGCATTAGCCTCGCCTGTGTCGAAATACTTGTAATTTACACCGTTGATGGTGACTTCGCCTGTTGGGGCCATTCCCGGCCATGCACCAAACAGGTCGTTCACACCGTCGCCCCATACATACAGGTTCAGAGTATCCCAGCCCGTAAGGTCCTCGAAGAATATTGCATAGCCGTCGTGTTCAACCATTGCGCTTTGGTCGATTTCAACTGCACCGTCGGGAGTCAATTCAATAAAGTAGTCACGGTCGAGCACTACGGGGAAATCGGCAAGCTGGCTGCCATTGTTATTGTTGTTGAATATGAGGTTCAACGACAATCCTGCATTAGCCTCGCCTGTGTCGAAATATTTGTATTCGGTTCCGTCAACAACTTCGGTTCCCGTTGGCAATATGCCCGGCCATGCACCGAATGCCTCGGCATCGCCATAAGCATACATGGCAAGTTCCTCGTAGCCGCTGTTGTCGATTACATAAATCACATAACCGTCATGAGTGATTTCTTCGCCTGATGCAAAATATGATGCCCAACGCTCGGCATTGATATTGATGCGCGAACCAACACCGGCATTGTCGTAGTGCATCACACTGTCGCCTTTCAATGTGCGTTCTTCGCGTTGGGTAGCCGAGTAAAAGTAGTAACCGTCGGCGAGAGAAGTACCCTCAGCAAACGTTGTGGGATCGAGGTAGATGCCATATTTGTAATCATAGTCGGCAGCCTTTTCCAATTGCCACAGCGGATTGCCCTTTACGGCATTGGCATCACCGCCGTTGATTGCACCCACTATGTACATTTCGTCACCCACGGGAGTGTTGGACGGCACAAGCACTTCCACCAAGATGCGGTCGTCGCGCAACTCGAACCGCGGGAGGTCGCTTTCAAAAACTATTTCTTCCTCGTCGCAGCTCTGCAATGTTGCCATCAGCGGCAGCATCATGAGCAGCAACAGCATATATGAATATATCTTTTTCATTGTATGATATGCAAATTAAACGTTTTATGTGTTTTTTTACGGTGCCGGGGTGCACGAGTGTGTACCCCTATGCACCATGATAAAATCAATAATTGGGGTTTTGTACAAGTCCGGGGTTAACCATGAGTGCGGCTTCGGGAAGCGGGAACCATTCATACTTGCGGTTGCGCTGTGCCGAAAGGTCGTAACCGGTTTCGGTGTCACGGCCGAAGAACCACCATTGCCCTTGTGTGAACTTGTCGAAACGGCGCAAGTCGGTGCGACGGCGGCGTCCTTCGTTGAGGAATTCAATGCCCCACTCGCTGAGCAGCCAGTCCATGCCGAATTCTCCATACACCGATTTCGGGCCAGGAGTGTCGAGCGCGGTTTTGTCGGTAAAGTAACGAGAACGCACGTCATCGATAAGTTCCTTTGCACCGTTGGCATCACCGGCACGCATACGGCACTCGGCAAGCGTGTAGTAAGCCTCGGCAAGGCGGAATTCGACTTCGGGAATATTCAGGTAGCTGAGGCCGGTCGATTCGGGATACATAGGGTACTTCATCAGTCGCAATCCCGAGCTGGTTTCACCCCAGCGAGGGTTCATGACATCGGCAAGCGGACGGCCAAGGCCGAGGAACGTACCCACTTGATCGACATAAACAAGCGGCATACCGTCGCGGTCGGCATCGGCAAGCACCGGTTCGCCTGTTTCGCGGTTCAGCATTGCGCCCTTCAGGAATATGCCGCCGTTCCACACACCGTCGTCGGTACAATTGAAATTCTGCTTGCGAATGTCGGCATCGTTAAAGCGGTCATACACGGCACCCAGTTTGTCACCGTAATCAAACAGGAAACTCTTCGGGTTGTCGGTGCCGCCGTCGGGTTGCACGGTACCCGAGTTGTCTTTCGACGGTGCAAGGCAGAAGCAGTTCCATCCGGTGTTGGGGAATGTCTGTCCTACGAATTCATCATAGTTGTAGGGCAGGAACGGAGTGTTGCGGTTGTTGTTGGTCAACTGTCCGTCTTCTTGTGCAAAAGCAAATATCACCTCGGGGCAAGAAACATTACCGTTCGAGAATATGTCGCGGTAGTCGGTTGCAAGGCCATATGTGCCATAGTCGCCATCGATGATGTCTTGTGCAAGGGTGGCACATTCGCTGTAATGGTCTTCGCCAATGAATACCTCGCTGTTGAGCAGCAAGCGCATTTTAAGCATACGGTTCATGCCCTGATTGATGCGCAGGCGGGAATTGCCGGAGCCGTCTTCCTTCATCAGCGAAGAATAGCTTTCATCGAGTTCGGTGGCGATGAAGTCGTAGATTATTTTGCATCCTTCGTCAAAGTTGGCCGATGCCGAACCGGGAATGTCGCCCTGGGTGCTGGTACACAATGGCAGTGTGCCGCCCCACAGCTCGAAGTTGTTGTAATAAGCCCAGGCACGTAGTGTGCGTACTTCGGCGATATACATGGCTTTTGCTTCCTCGCTCATGCCGAGTGCGCTTGCATCTATGCCGTTGAGGTCTTCGATAAGCATATTGCACAAGCCTATTGTTTTCCAAGCGTTCTCCCAAGCCTGACGTATGATTACCGACTCGGAGTTCCACGATTGAGCCGTGAGCACGAATTTTTGTCCTTCGTCCCAGCCCCATGCTCCGCCGTTCCACGAACGCCAGGCCACCTGGTCGGCACTAAGTTCGTTGAGGTACCAAAAGTATTCAAGGAAACCCGTTGTAGCGGCATTGTAAGCCGACGCTATGGCACCTTTCACACTGTTTTCGTCTTGATAATAGATTGAAGAGTCGATGCGGTCAAACACTTTCTCGTCGAGGTCGGTACAAGAAATCATGGTACCTCCCATGGCAGCAGCGACAGCAGCAATCAAGCATATTTTTTTCATAATTGTTATTGTCAATGTGTTGGTTAATTGGATAGATTATTTAAACCTGAACGTTACGCCCAGTGTGAGCTGGGTGGCTTGCGGATAGGCACTGTTGGTGTCCACACCCGGAGTAATGCCGGTGGATGTGACAATCGACGGGTCGTTGCCCGAGTAACCGGTAAGTGTGAACAGGTTCTTGGCTGCGAGGTAAACACGCAGGCTTTCGACAAACTTGTTGCTCTTGAACGGAACAGTGTAGCCAAGTGTGACATTGGCGAGCTTGAAGTAGTTGCCGTTTTCAAGGAAGTAAGAAGAAATGATACCGCCGCCGGTAATCACACCCTTGTCTTCGAGGTAGGCACTGCGCAGCACGTTGTCGCTGCCGCAACCTTGCAAGCCCATTCCATACTTGCGCATATTGAATATTTCATGGCCGAATGCTCCCTGGAACATCACGCTGAGGTCGAAATCGCGCCAACGCAATGTGTTGTTCCATGTGAGGAAGTGCTCGGGTGCGCCGTTGCCTATGTAACGCTTGTCTTCGGCAGTGGCTTGTGCGGTGAGCACCTTTTCGCCATCCTTGTTGTAAACGAGCATATTGCCCTCGTCATCGGTTCCCGCATATTCGTAACCGTAGAATTGGCCTATCTTGCCGCCTTCCTGCACGCGGAAGAAGTATTCGCTTGTTCCCACACCCGGCTTCAAGTACAGGTCGAGATATGAAGCCTTGTAGATGTCGTTAGAGAGTTTTGACAGCTTGGTAGTGCCGTAAGAGTAGTTTACACCGGTAGTCCATTTCACGGGAGTATCGACAAGCACGTCGCCGGTGAGCGAGAGTTCGATACCTGTGTTTTTGGTGGTACCCACGTTAACCAGTATGGTTGAATATACATAAGGCGGTTGAGGTGCGGTATAGGTGTAAAGCAGGTCGTTGCTGCGACGGTCGAAGTATTCGATTGATCCATACACGCGGTTCCACAGCATAAAGTCGATACCGTAGTTTGCGCTCGATGATTTTTCCCACTGCAATTCGGGGTTGGCGTTGTTCGACGGAGCATAACCGGTTACCCATTGACCATCGATATAGTACTTGCCGTTGGCCGAATATGTGGCGATAGACTGGTAAGCATCGAAGTCGCTACGCCCGGTAACGCCATATGAGAAACGCGGCTTGAGGCTTTGCACGATGTCGCTGTAATCTTCCATGAACGGCGTCTTGGCTATTTCCCATGCCAACGAAACCGACGGGAATGCACCCCACTTGCTGTCGGCACCGAACTTGGTGGACCCTTCATAACGCATCGAGGCCGATGCAATGAGCATATCGCGCCAGTTGTAGTTAACGCGGCCGAAGAAGCCGACGAGAGTAGATTCCGATTTCCCGGCATACATATTGGCTTTGCCCTCTTGCAGGTAGCTGCCCGAGCCTATGCCATGCCACAGCGCGTTGTCGAAAGTGAAATTCTTGTTCTCCATGAACATTTGTTCCCAGTTGTCGCGTTCATAGGTGTAACCCACCATTACTTTCACGTCGTGGCCGTTGTTGTTGAAGAAATAGTTGCCGAGCCATTCCACACGGTTGGTCCACCACTTTTGGTAGGTTATGCTTGCACGGCCCTTGTATCCGTTCCAGTAAGATTCGCTCGAAGTGGAAGGAGTGTAGAAATCGCTCTTGAGGTCGTTGTAGTCATAAGAATAAGACACCTGAGTGTTTACCGAGTGGGTGCCGTTGCTCCAAATGTTCCATTTTGCATCGGCAGTGCCCAGGATATATGTGCGGTTGCCTTGGCTCGTTTCAAGGTTGAGCTTGCCCACTGGGTTGGAAACGCCGGTAGGCGATGTGGGTTGGTAGTAATCGCCGTTTTCGTCGTAAATGGGGATTGTGGGGTTCATGGAAAGGGCAGTGTCGAACATACCGCTATCGCCCCAGTCTTCCTTCACGTGGCGGGCATTAAGTGTGAATGTGAGTTGCAGCCTCTTGTCGAGGAACATCTGTTGAATGGCGGCACGTGCCCCGTATTCCTCGCGTGCGCTTATTATGTCGAGACCGGTTGCACGCTTGTAGTTGATCGAGGCATTGTAATAACCGTTATCGGTGCTGCCGTCAATCGACACATATTGGTTGGTGTCATACGAGAAATCACGCATCAGTGCGTCATACCAGTCGGTGCTTGCGCCGAAGTCGTTACCACGGCGTGCACGGCGCCACTCGTCGGCCGACAGCACCTTGGGCCCCGGCTTGGCAATGTTCACGGCAAAGTAGCTGTCGTAAGTGATGCGAGGCTTGCCCGGAGTACCCGACCCCTTCTTGGTGGTGATGAGAATAACGCCGTTGGCACCGCGCGTACCATAAATGGCAGCCGATGCGGCATCCTTGAGCACGGTCATCGACTCGATGTCTTGCGGGGCAAGCGTGCGGATGTCGCCACCGGCCACACCGTCGATGACCACAAGCGGCTCGTTGCTCGCCGTCAACGACGTGGCACCGCGCACCTGGAGCGATGAAGTGCTGTTGGGGTCGGCAGGCGAAACGGTCGATACATTAAGACCGGCCACCTTGCCCGAAAGCATTTCCATAACATTGTTCATACCACCCTGCTGGAACTGGTCTTTGTCGATTTGTACAATCGAGCTGGTCAATTCCTTGCGGCTCAATGAACCGTAACCCACAACCACCACTTCGTCGAGCAGCTGCTGGTCGTCGCTCATTACCACGTCGATTACGGCTCTGCCGTTAACTTTTTCTTCGATGGTTTTGTATCCAAGCGAAGAAAATACGATAGTGGCATCAGTAGGAACGTTTTTTAAGGCATACTTTCCGTTGATGTCGGTTGCCACTCCGTTAGTAGTTCCTTTAACCATTACGGTGGCACCGATAACGGTTTCTCCGGCCGCGTCGGTAACAGTTCCGCTCACCGTTTGCTGCGCAAACGCCGATGCAGAAGTAACCATCACGCCCAATAGGATCAACACGTGCCTGAGCAGGCACTGTTTGGCTTGATTAATTTTTTTCATCTGTTAACTTTTAGATTTTAATGATAAGTTTACATAGGTAAAAGAATGATTTCATGGAAAAAGGTATTCGGCAATACGCTTAATCAAAAAAATCATACCGACACGAAATTATTAAGTTTAAATTCCGCTGCATAATGCACCTAATATAAATCTAACTATATTCAAGGTACAACAAGTTGTGTATTAGTTGATTGAAGTGGTTAAAGAATGATAAAAATCTAAATACCTTCTTAATTGAAAAGTCCTTAAAACGATGCAATTTTCATTATTTCATCGTCGAAATCCACAGGGCAGAGCGAACGTTTCTTGCGCTTGGAACGATAGGTGTAGATGGTGGTGATGGAACAACGCAAGAAACCGGCAATCTTGGCACTGTCGGTTATGCCGAGTCGGATAAGGGCGAACACACGCAACTCGGTGTTGAGTTTTTCGTCTTCTTTCAAGAGTATTTTGTCGCTTTCGGGAAGCAGGTCGTTAAACCTGGCCACGAAATCGGGGAAAATATTTAGGAATGCCGTGTCGAATGCCTGATAAAACTCTTTGAGCGTGTTATTCACGATGCTGGTGGAGCGCAAGGCCTTGTGCAAGTCTTCGCTGCGACCCGAGGCGGCATAGTGGTAAAGCATTTTGCGATACTGTTCGAGTGTGGATATGTAATTGGAACACAATTCCATGAATTTGCCTATGTATTCCTCTTTGATGCAACTTGATTCCGAGAGTGCGGTGTTGGTGCTTTTGAGTGTGGCATTGGTTTGTTGCAACTCCTCGTTGAGTTTCAGCAGCTTGTCTTTCGTTATCGATACCAGGCGCAAACTGCGCGATTCCGTCCTCAGTTGCTTAATGATGAAAAACACTGCCACCACAAGCCCCATGGCCAATGCGCTGATTACCACAATGAGCCACTTCAGTTGCGATTGCATTTCTCGCTGTTTGGCTTCGTAAGCCCTGATTACCAGTGGCAAGATGTTTGCCGACTGGTTTTTGCGCATTCGTGCCGAAAAATAGTTGGCATCTTCCATGCTTTTCCTCAGGTAATGATAGGCATGGGAGACATCGCCGGCCTCAAACCTGAATTCGGCGAGTGCTCGCAGTGCCAGGTTCTCTTTCACCGACCCATGGATGTCGGAAATGGCACTTGATGCCATATAATATTCGCATTTGTCGATGTTGCCTTCAAGTTGGTACACATAGGCTATCAATGATGCAATGACCGAGTATTCCCTTGTTCCGAAATTGTAATTTTCAAGACTTCGGGTAAAGAAATCGGCTGCTTCTTGCCGCCTGCCAAGCTGGATTAATCGCGACCCGTATTCGGTTTCATAGATAAAACTGTCGGGAGCTGACATTGACAGCACCGAATCCCTGTATGCTGTTATCTTGGTTTGATAATCATGTATATACTCGCTGCCGTCGGCATACTCGGCCATATATTGGTAAGTGGTGCCGCATATTTGGTAATAATTGTCTTTGATGTCGTCGGGGAGGGTACGGGAGTCTATTCCTGAGAGTATTTTAAGTGCCTCGGTGAAAATGCCTGCTTTTGCAACCAGGTCGGCTTTTTCGATAAGCGACATCATAAGCCATTCTTTGTCGCCTGCATCTCGGGCTTGGGAAATGTTGGCATTTATGTAATGCAGAGCCGAGTCGCACACAAACGATTTATATTCAAGAAACAGCAGTCTGTTTAATTCAAATTCGCGCTCGGGCGTAGAGGCTGTTGCAAGCAAACGATTCAAGCTGTCGATGCGTGCGATTTTCACACGGTCATATTCCGCACTGTTTGCTATGGTATCGTCGAGCCGTTCCATGAGCGGCATTTCATTGTTGTCACCGCAGCTTTGAAGCAATACGGCAATAAGACATACCAAACAGAACTTTATATCATACGAACAAGCTTTCATCGTTTTCAGGTCTATTTCATTAATACAAGCCGAGTTGGCAATCTGTCTCTTGGCAAGAGACGGATTGTGACAGCAATATCATGACTTACAGCATAATATCGGCATAAAATTGTAAAATATAGGCAATTATGCCATGGCGTTTTCTACCTAATGTGCAAAAACAGGTTGGCTGATTATAATATAAATCAATATTTTAACTAATTTTGTAGCTAACCAATCCGTCTCTTGCCAAGAGACAGATCAAAATCGGGCATGAAATTCTTGAGATGCCTGTTGTCAATCGTTCAGAACGGGTAGCCTATGGCAAGGTGGAAGGCAAGGCTGTCTTTAAACGAAGTCATATTGTAGTAACCGCTGCGTCCGGTTTCATAAGGAGCATGGATGCCGATGCCAAGGTCGGCACGCAACACCAGCACGTCCATGTCGAAGCGCAGACCTATGCCGGTGCCCACAGCTACGTCGTTAAGGAAATTGCGAGCAGTGAGTTGCGAACCCGGGCGTTGCTCGTCTTCCTGCAGCAACCACACATTGCCCATGTCGAGGAATACAGCCCCGTGCAAGAACCCGAGAATGGGAAAACGGTATTCGGCATTCAATTCAAGTTTGAATGTGCCCGTTTGGTCGTAATATCCGTTGGCCGTTCCATCGGAATGGTAGCTGCCCGGACCTATGGAACGCACTGCGAAAGCCCTCACCGAGTTGGCTCCGCCTATGTAGAATTGTTCGGCATAAGGCACTTCGGCCGAGTTCCCATAAGCGTGTTCCGCCCCGATGAACGCGCGAGCCACGATGGAGTGCCCCGATAGCACCTTGCGCGTGTATATGAGTTGAGCCTGCGCCTTGACGAATTGGGAGAAAGGTGTTCCGAAAAGTTCTTTGGTTCCGGCTCCGCCGTGTTGCCCGGCAAGGGCCCATATCCCCGAAAATATGTTTCCGGCTTCCGACACGGTGAATGTGAAATTAAAACTGTTGCGGCGGTCGATGGCACGATCGAGCGTGTAGGTATAGCTCATCATGGGAATGAACTGGTCGCTGAAACTGTTTTCCACCGCACGGTTCTGTGAGATTATCGAATCGAATGCGGCTGTGTGGCTGAGCAGCTTGGTGTATGACAGCTTGAACGGGGTGAATGAACTCGATGAGTAACGGTTGGTGTGCCATTCCCAGGTGAATCCTGTTGACAATTGTACCATCTTGAAGTAACTGGGGCGGTTGAGCAGGTCGGCCGAAAGATTGAATTTTGTCCAATTGATGTATCGGCGGCTGCGGTCGATAAAGCGGGGTGCAAGCAATCGCGGCACGGCGAGCGTAAAGTCGAGGCCCACTTCATAACTGTTGAGCCGCTGTTCGCTGCCGCTGCCGGTCATCCATTCATACGAACCATTGATTTGGCTCGTCAGCAATTCGCCTCCGCCGAAAATGTTTTTATGTGTCAGTCCGAATACTGCCGCCGGCCCTATGTAGCTGTTCGACTTGGAAGCGGCTTGTATTTCAAATTTTGCTTCGAGCGGCATATCGAGCACGCATTCTATGTCAACATCGATGGTGTCGCTCGTCACCGAGTCGAGCGGCGTGGTATTGATTGTCACGCTGCTGAAGATGCCCATGCGCGACAAGTTGTCTTGCGTCTGCTCGATGGTGCGAACCGAGAATGTGCGACCCTTGCGCATGGTGAGGCATGACGGTATCAAGTGGTCTTTCATCTTCAGCGGCATATATTTTATTATGCGTCCGCTGCGGCGTGTTTCGAGCGTGTCGGGGGTGCCTTGCCCGTGGAAATCTTTTACCACCGTTTCCACGTTGCCTATGTAATATTTCCTTTTGGCAGCCGTCGGCATATTGTCGGCAAGTTTCATTTTCACCACCACGCTGTCGGGTATCAAAATGCTGTCGGCAAGGTATTCGATATATTCGGGCCTGAAGAAGTAGTACCCGCGGTTGCGCAGGCGGTTGGTGATATTGATGCGCAACACGTCGAGCGAGTCGGTGCAATAGCGGCTGCCCGGGTGCAGGTAGTGGCTGCGGCGAGCAAGCGAGTCGATGAACTGTTCCACCGGCGATGTGCCGCCTGTGAGCATTACACGCCCCAGTGCACGAGGCGTGGTGAGGTTGACGGTATAGTTTATGCGGGCTTTCTTATGGTTATCCTTGTCATATTCAAGTTCATAGGCAGCCTTGGAGCCGAAGTATCCGTTGTTTTCGAGCGTAGTGTTAATCATTTCCACACGCAACTCGGGGCGCACGTCGGAGATAAGTACCGGTTCGGCAACAAGTTTCTCGTATATCCAGTGCTTGAACCCCTTGGTGGCAGTGTTATCCCAGTGGTTATACACCCATAGCCCGAGTGGGAATGGGTGGCGTATGTAAGGTGAATAAAGGCTGTTGTTGGGCTTCACGTTGATGGTCGTGAACACTTGGTCTTTCACACTGCCTATTATTTCTTCGCCTTCGGGTGCTTTGTAGGTGATGTGGTTCACGCCGGTGTAAAGAACTTCATCGTCGGCGAGACGGCTGGTGGTGGAACACCCCGACAGTGCCAGCAAAGCCCATACGGCGGCAAACAATGCTATGGTATGTGATACAAATTGTTTCATCAGTCCTTCGTCATTGTGGTGTCGTTTCTTTCTTCCTTTATGGCTGCCGACTTATCGGTTGCGGCTGCGTTTTCGTCGCTTTTGCGGCGCGGACGGCCGAAGTTGAACAGGTATCGCAACTTTGGCAACTTGCGGCTTATTACGAAACCTACACCGGTTTGTGTTACTTCTCCTTCAAGGATGCTTTCGTAGCCCGACTTGTTGAACAGTCGCACATACATACTTCCGCTGGGTGTGAGTGCATATTCAAGCGACACGTCGTTAAACAGGCTTTGGGCAATTTCGTTTTCGCCTGTCATGTCGGGGCTGTAGTTCCCGCCGACTACAATTTTGAAACGGTCGTTGAAAAGCGACTTTGATACCTGGTAGCTGTATCGCATGGTCGATGAGGTCACGCCATCGACCGTCTGGTCATACTGGTCGATGCCAAACGACAAGTCTATGCCCTTTATGTTGTTGGCAGCCCATGAATTTAGCTTTGATTGCAAGAAAGAGTAAAGCTGGTTGCTTGCAAGGTTGCTCGATGCCGATGTGCTTGGCCCTGTGTAGGTGCCATAGAGCAGCAGGTTCATGGCCTGTGCGCTGCGCTGTGTTTGCGACATGGATTGCAATTCGTTTTGCACTGTCACGTCGCTATTGGTCGAGAGGTCGAATTGCACGTCCATGTCGCTCAATGTGTTGGTTGCCGACAACGAAATCAGGAAGTCCACAAGCCTGGAATCTTGCCCTTCCTGTGTCACATTGGCTTTTGTGGTTTGCACGGCGGTAAGGTTCAACACCGGGTTCATTATTTCCCCGTTGAACTGAATGAAGCTGCCTTCCTTGAAGTTGAACAGCACTTGCGATATGAGTGGCGGATTGTAACGCACAAAACCATTGTTGATGGTGTAACGTCCGGTCATGGTCATGTCGCCGAGCCGGTTGAGCGCAAACGTGAGGTTGCCGCTTCCTTCGATTTCTGCACGGTCCGAGCCGTTGTTGCTCAGGAACACATTCACGTGCGATCCTTGCATTATATTGAGTCGCGCCGTCAGGTTCATGCTGCTTGTGGTGGCAGCTTGCAGCGAATCGCTCTTGACATATGTGGTGGAATCGCTGAATTGCACAAATGTCACTAATTGTTCGCTGTTTTGCTGTGTGAGGGTGTTCACGTCGGTAGGCATGACATATGTGATGTTGGTTCCCGATAATATCGACACCGTTGCGTCAAGGTCGAGGTCGTTCATGGTGCCGCGCATGGTGGCATCGAGGTTGGCGAACCCTCGGCCGAATAGCTCGGCTTTTTTGGTTTGGCTGCTGTTGACAAATTGCACATTCTGCCCGCGTATGGCAAGGTCAATTCCCATGTCGGCAAGGTCGCTCATGTCAACAGTTCCGTTAACCACAAGCGGATTGTCGTTAAGCATCTTGATGGAATAATCATCAAATTTTATCACGCTCGAATCTACAGGGATTTGCTTGCCGGGCAGGTTGACCGATGTACTGAACACCGGCACGTTAATATATGTGGAGTCGCACTGCAAGTACCCGTTAAGCAACGGTTGCCCCGAAGCTCCTGAAACCGACATCATACCGTTGAGGTATCCGGTTGTGTTAAGCACATTTGGCGGCATGAACGGGTTGGCTATTGCCAAGGGGAAACGGTCGAGTTCGATCCACAAGTCATAAACGTTGGCAGTGGTTGTGTCGTTTATCGCGCCATATGCAATGAGCGATTGCCGTCCGTTGACTTCAAGAGCGGCGGCTATGTTGGTTCCTCCGGTTTGCGGGTCAAGGTCGATAAGTGAATTCAAGGTGAAGTCACCCACACGTTTCTTGTTGAAATAGAAATTGTTGAAATTCACCACACCGTCGCCCCACAGGCTTTCGCCGTTGAATTTCACCTTGAGCGACACTCCCAATTCTCCTTTCATGGGCGGGGCAAGCGGGGAGAATGTAAGCCAGTCGCTTATCTGTACCTTCGATATGTCGAGCAAAATATCTTCTTGTACACCGGTGCTGTCGCCTGTTTCCACGTGCTTGGTGGTAAGCGAAACCACGCTTGAATCGCATTGCAGGCGCATATCGGCATCGAAGTGTCGGTTACGGTAATTATATGATATGTGATTGTCCTTGTTGATGAGCCATCGCTTGTAACCTATTATAGGGTCTTCGGGGATAAGTTTCAACAACACATTTGCCGTGTCCATGGTTGCATCTATGCCGAAGCGTACCCCGATGCTGTCGTTGAAGTCATATTGCCGCAGCAACACTGTTGCGCGGTTCCCGGCAATTATGCCCAGCAATCCGGCCGAGGCGATGCCGGTTCCGTTACGGTTGTCACGGTTGGCAGCGTGCAGCAGGTAGCTTATGCGGCGGTTGCGTTCGGTGGCATACATCCGCACCGTGTCGATGGTAAGTCCGCTTGCAGTGAGGCGGTCTATGTCGCCGGTCATGCGGAAAGTGCTGTCTTTGGTTACATTGAAACGCATATCGTTAAATTCCACGCCGCTGCTCTCCAGGAATTGGCTTGCAAGGTTCTTTTTACCCACTTTGATGCTGCAATCGAATTGCGGCATCACGTCGCGCAAGGTGTCGGCATCTATAACAAGCCTTTCGGCTTGCTCGGCAGCCAATGCGCCGGTCCGGGAAAAGCCTGCAAGCAACGAGTCGATGCCGCAAGGCGATTTCAACGAGAGTGTCATGTCGCCGTTTGCGATGTTGCCTGTGGTGTGTGTTGAATCGCTTGAAAAATCCATATCTATGGCATCGGCGTAATAATAAGCCTCGTCCATGGTCCAGCCAAGGTCTTTAATGCCGAGTTTGCCGCTGTATTTCCCGCTTGCAAGATCTATTGTGCCATCGCAAGTGATGTCGGCGTGTCCGTACATGGCCGTTTCCGACATTTCAAGGCGTTGTAGGTCGATGTTCTCTATGTAGGCCTGTAATTTCACGTCATAAGTATCGGGTGCAATTGTGCCGTATGCCCCGAGCGAAAAGTTAAGCACATCGTTTTGTGACAATAAGTTAGAGGAAAAATGGCCGTTGCTTAACCGTGCTGCAAACCTTATGTCATGGTAATTTTCTTTGCCGAATTCAAAATCGTCGATTTTCACGTAAGCATTGATCGACGTTTCGGGGTCGAACATATCCAATCCATGGCCTTGCGCATTTATTGCTGCTGTCAGCAGCCCCAAGTCGCTCAGCGGCAGTAATGCCTTGAGTGGCAACGAGTCGGCCTGCAATGAAATATTATAGTCGGTGGTGCGGCCGGCCCAATCGGCATCGAGGGCTGCGTGCCCCGATGGCAATGCAAGAGTCAAAGTGCCTTTTACATCTTCGCCACGCATTTTCACACTGCCTTCCAACTTGAGAGGTGGAAAGTTTACAGCCGCTTGTTGCTCGGCTTCGAGCATTGAGGGCTTTATAAAATTGATGTTCTTGAAATCTCCGTTTAAATCCAGGTTTAAGGCCAATTTGTCGGGCGACATGGGATTTTCAACATCTCCCGTTACCGATACCGATGCGTAGCGCGGCAGTGCAACCGTGCAAGCATTTACCGATAGGCGGCTTGCCGTTCCGGCTGCATTTATGCGTGCTTCGAGCGGGCGGTATTGCGGTATCATCGACAACACGGGAGCAAGTTCGGGTATTGCACGTTGAACCTCGGCAAGGCCCACTTCGGCATCAAGGTCAATGTTGATTTTTCCCGACGGGTTGCCTGTAAGGAAATCGTTGCTGACATATCCCTCGGCACTCAACTGCGACAGCAGTGTGGAGACATAGAACCCGTCGATGGTCATGCCGTGGTCGTCCATGGCAAATGTACCCAAGGCCTCAAGCACTCGCAATCCGCTGCGTTCGTCGGCTGTGAATTGCTTGATGGGAACGCGTATTTCCGTGCCGCGGTTATACAGGCTGTCGATGGCGATGTTTACGTTGCTTGCTTGCAAATAATTCATGTCGAGACCTTCAACCGCCGGTGTGGCTCCACGCATGGCATATGTTCCTCCTGCCCGTGTGAGCCGCACGGCCGTGCAGCGTATTTCCCATGGGGCCGATGTCACGCTGTCGGGTTCGGCTGCGGCAATGCTGTCGGCCGGGTGTGCCGCCAAGTATTCGGCAGACGGTGTGAAATATGCTCCTTGCAGGCTATCGACGGCAAGTAACCGAGCATCGATTTGTTGTGAACCGAGGTCGATAACGGCACTGTCGAGCGAAGCCCGGCCTATTTCCACACCAAGGCTGTCGATAACCGGCATCATTGCCATTGTGTAGCGGATTTTTTCAAGGGTCACGTTTCCCACGGTTATAGTGAATGGCGACGTTGCCGCAGTGTCGGTCGGCGCAGGTTGTGCTTTGTCGTTGAAAAGGTCGAGGTTTACGTCGCCGCCGTGTATCAATGCCTTGCGCACGTCGAGCGACCCCGAGGCAAGGTCGTATTTCACTCCGTCGATGTCGATGAGTTCCACACGGGCGGTGAGCAACATCGATGAGTCGGCACTCGTCATGCCATATTTGGTATTTTCCAATCGTGCTCCGCGCATGACGACTTCCCCATGCAGCAACGGTTTCAGCCGTACACCTGTAGTGAGGTTGACAGCTGAGATTATTGTGTCGCCGTGGTCAATTATGTTTACATCGTCAATGCGCAGTTCCAACGGGAATTGCAGCCTTATCATTCCCACCTGTACCTGCCAACCTGTGGCTTTGGATACTTGTGTGACTGCAATATCCTTTATGGTATCTTGAATAAACGGCACGTAAAGCATTGCCGGAATTAAAACCACTATTCCGACCAATGTGACGGCAGTCCAAAGTAATATTTCCCCTATCAGCTTGATTTTCAACTTTGCAATACATTAAGCGGTTTTAGTTAAATCAAAAATACAACTTTCCACTCACATCGCAAAATATATTTTCCAAAAACAAGTAAATGATAAGGACGGGCGATTGTGGGAGTCGTCCGTCCTTATCGTTTTATTTGGTTGTTTTTTGTTACAACTTATGGGCAACTTTCATCATTTGCTCGCCTATGCCTATGGTATAGCCGTGTGAGCAGAACACTACACGATTGAATGTGTCGCCTATGATGAATATGGGCAGTGTGCTGCCTTTCAGTTTCATTTGTTCACGCAATTGTTTTTGTATGGCACCGTCGGTGTCGATACCGTAAGTGATTGTCGAAGGCAGCCCGGGGAATTCGTCGGGGTTGAATTTGCGGTATTGCTCTTCGCTTGGGAACAGCAGTACCATTTTGCGGCCCCATTGTTCAAATGCCTTGCTTACTGCGGCAATGTCTTTCAATGCATGGTTGGTGGGTTCCTGTCCGACGCCAAGCACGCCTACCACAAAGTATCCGCGTCCGGTGGTGGAAAGTATCGACCGTGGCAGGTCTCCATCGATGGGCATATAGGTGGATTCCGAGTCGAAACTGCCGATTACTTGCACTTCGTCACGGCTTTCACGCATTACCAGTTCGACATTGGTTGTTTTGCCCGGTTCGATGGTAAAGAACACAAGATGTGAAAGCACACCGCCGTTTGCCAGGCGAGTTCCGCTTACCATGAGGTAGTTGCCTGCATCAAGCGTTAAACCGTTCTTGAGCAATTGTGACCATTTTGCACCTTCGGCATAACCGAGCAGGCTCAGGCGCCCATCTTCGGTGATGCGGGAAATGGTGAAGTGGTCATAATACTTCGGGTCGTCGAGAACCTTGGTGGGTCGGTATTTGGCCACAAGGCGGCCTGTTTCGGCCATGCTCTGTTCCACAAGTTCAAAATCGACATCGGTAGCACCTTCTTTGCCCATTATTTGCACCTTGCCCGTTATCTCGTCGATGCGGGCAGGCACACCCATGGCACGGGCCAATGATACGAAGAATATGTTGCGGCTGTGACGGTCGGCCACACGCGACTTCCACACACCTATGGGTGTGATTGGCGAGCCGCCAAGGTTGCAAGTGGGGTCGATGGCGATGCTGTCGGCCACCCATGCCACAATTTTCATGGGGTCGGCTGCAAAAGCCTTTTGCTCGTCTTCGGGAACAACCGATGTGAGGAATGCCTTATAGGGGGTAATCATTTCATTGCTCACGCGCGGATTGCGCACATACAGGCTGAAGAGTTCATCGCTGCAATCATCGCCTTGTCGGGAATTAAGCAGATGGTCGTTAAGTACCGCAAGTTCCACATCGCGCAAGTCTTTTTCGGCTATGCATTGCAGCAGGTCGATGCCGGCGGCTTTTTTCTCGTCGGTGTCGAGCGAAGCAAGGAATTCGGTTATCACATCATGGTTGCCGCGCGATGCCACAAGCATTGAGGCAACAGTCTCTTCGGGATTAAGATTGTGTTTTTCGGCAAATTCTATACCCATTTCTTGGGTATAGAATGTTGCTTCGTAGGCTCGGCGTATAGAATCTTCGAGGGCAAAGCGGCGGTCGTTTTCGGCACGTTGCTCGGCTGTGACCTCGGGCAGGTTTGTTCCTTCAACCGGAGGTATTATGTCAAGGTCGAGTGCGTAATTTTCGCCTGCTGTCTTGTCGAGTGAGATTGTAACCACACTGTCTTTGCCAAACGATACTTTTGAATATCCGAACCGTCCGTCGCGTGAGGCCCATACCACCATGTCGCCCTTGCCGGCGGTAAGGAATGTTTTGCCGTTGTTGTCGGTATCTTTTGTAGCTACCGAATAGAACTCGCCATAATTGTAAACTTTGAATTCCACTTTCGCTCCGGGTACCGGGCGGCCATCGGCATCGACTATATTTACATCGGCTTTGGCTGTGGGTGCATAATTGTCGATGACGTTAATCTCGGTATATCGCGGAGTGCGGTACATCACTTCTTCGGAACCCATATAGCGGCCGAATACCTTGGTGTGCATGAGCATACCGCGCGATGCCGGCGCATTGAACCAAGCAAGGTTAAGCACCGGTTCGGGTTCGCAGGCACCGAAGAAGTACCACTTGCCGTCAACCCAGGCTTCAACCCAAGCGTGGTTATTGTCGGTATGTGCCCAGCGGGGTGTGTAAACCTGTCGTGCCGGAATGCCCACCGAACGTAATGCCGACACGGTGAAAGTGGATTCCTCGCCGCAACGTCCGTATGCCGTTTTTACCGATGCAAGCGGACTGCTTGTGCGTGCATCGGATGGGCGGTAAGTGACTTTTTCGTGACACCAATGGTTGACTTCAAGCACGGCATCGCGCATCGAAAGTCCTTGCACACGTTCCTTCAGTTCATTGTAGAATACCTTGCGGCACGTGTCGAGGTTCTCGTTGTTGACACGCACGGGTAACACAAAATGGCGGAACTCACGCTCGGGAACACTTTTTCCCCATGGCATTTCTTCGCGGGCGCGGAATGAATAATCGATGTTTTCGATGAAATAATCTACCGGATGGTCGGCAATGTCGGCCATCGGCATATAGGCATACAGGAATTTCAACGCTTCACGCTGCTCGGTGGAAAGTTCCACCATGTCGATGTTGTCGAAGAACTGCTTGCAAGGCACTGTGTCGCGCCTTGCCGCAAAATCGGCTTCGACCGTGGCACGTTCTTCACTGTCGCCAATAAAATGGCTGCCGCCGCACGATGATGTGCACAACATGAGTGCGAGTGCTGCGGATGCAAAAAAAGAGGTGTAGGTTTTCATATTATGGTAACGGTATTAATTATGCCTACGAAGATACTATTTTTTCATAGACTGTGGAGATACGCCCCGGTATTTTTAGTCTAAATTATAATACAGCCGCCCGGTGTTTCGGAAATCGATGACACCGGGCGGCTGTGTGATTTTTTTGCAGTGCTGCTTAGAAGGGGCGTATGCCCATTATTTCACGCACGTCACGCAACGTTTTTGAAGCTGTTTCACGAGCCTTTTCGGCACCCATTTTCACCACGCGGGCAAGGTAGGCATCGTCGTTTTGTATGTCGATTATGCGCTCGCGTATTGGGGTTGTTACTTGCAATATGTCTTCGGCGATTTCTTTTTTGAGGTCGCCATAGCGAATTGAGCAATTGTTGTAAGCATCGGTGAAATATTGCACTTTGTCGGGAGTTGACACTATTTTCAGCAGTGTGAACAGGTTCTGTACAGCTTCGCACATGGGCGAATTAGGTTCTTTCGGACCTTCATCGGTGACTGCACGCATCACTTTCTTGCGCAACGTTTTCGGGTCGTCGAGCAGATAAATGCAATTGCCTTCCGATTTGCCCATTTTCCCTGAGCCGTCGAGCCCTGGAACTTTTATCGGCTCGCCGCCGAAGTCGAAGTTGGCCGGTTCGGGGAAATAGTCCACGCCGTAGAATGAGTTGAAGCGGCGGGCAAAGCGCCGAGTCAGTTCAAGGTGCTGTTCCTGGTCTTTTCCCACGGGTACTTTTGTGGCTTTCTGTATGAGAATGTCCACTGCCATCAGGGTCGGGTAGGTTAGCAGTCCTGCGTTGACACGCTTGTTGGTGTTGGCACCTATTATTTCCTGTTCTATGTTGTCGCTGTCGCTTGTTATGCCCAGCATTTTGCGCGCTTTGTCCTTGAACGATGCGGTACGCATCAATTCACCTATACCCACGTGCATATTCAGCAGCAGGTACATTTCGGGTATTTCGGGTATGTCGCTTTGCACGAATATGGTCGATTTTTCGGGGTCGAGCCCGGCGGCAAGATATTCGGCCAAAATGCTTTTGACATTCTCGTGCAGCTTGTCGGGGTCGGGAGCAGTGGTGAGTGCGTGCAGGTCGGCTATGAAGAAGTAATTGGTGTACTTGCTTTCGGGGTCGTTCTGCATTTTCACAAATTTGCTCAGTGCGCCATAATAGTTGCCCAGGTGTAATTGCCCGGTGGCGCGTATTCCGCTCAATACAATTTCTTTCATGTTTCTATGGGTAATTGTAATTTTCCGATTACAAAATTACTTGTTTCCCGTGAGATTGGCAATAGTTCTGCCCGGACAGGTGGATAACAAAGGCAACATCAGTGCCGATATGGCTGGAGAGGCCACCAGCACCGAGATATTACGGTCGTGGCGGAAGTGGTGGAATTCGGCTCCGGCTTCCCGGGCTATGAGCAGCCCTGCGCACACGTCCCACTCGTGCAGATTGAGTTCCCAATAGGCATCAAGAAAACCTGCCGCCACGTAACTTATGTCGATGGCAGCCGAGCCTAACCGCCTCACACCGCGCACTTGTGGCATGATGCGGGCAACGTTGTCGAGGTTGTTGTCGGGGGTGCGGTCTTTATCTACCGGAAATCCGGTTGCCACTACGCACTTGTCGAGCGACAGGCGTGTGCCGCAAGCTATTTTTTCTCCATTGAGGAATGCGCCCTCGCCTATCACGGCATGGAATAATTCGCCAAGGTAAGGGGCATATACCACCCCCACGATGGTAACTCCGTTCCGCATGATTCCTATCGAGACGCTGAACATGGGCAGCCCGGAACTGAAATTGGTGGTTCCGTCGAGAGGGTCGATGACCCATGTGTATTCGGCATCATGCACCTCACTACCCGACTCTTCCGATAGTATGGAATGAGTGGGGTAGTGGGTATGTATGAAATTGATTATCGAAGTTTCGGCAGCTTTGTCGGCCGATGTCACAATATCGCTTTCGTTGCCGTGCTTGGCTTGTACCGAGTAGTTCCCTTTCCTGAAGTATGACAGGTGTATTTTGCCTGCTTCTTGTGCGCAATGCACGGCATCGAGCAGCAAGTTGCTATAATCAATCATTATCTACAATATTATCGTAGATGGGTATTTGGCGCTTGATTACTTGCCTGAATGAAATAAGTGTTTCGGTGCGGGCAAATCCTATCGATTGCAACCGGTCGTGTATAAGTTCGAGCAGGTGCTCGTTGTTGCGGGCATATAATTTAATGAGCATATCATATTTACCGGTGGTGAAGTGGCATTCCACCACCTCGGGCATGGCTTTGAGGCGTTCTATTACTTCGTCGAAACGCGATGGGTCGCTCAAGAAGAAACCCACATATGCGCAAGTGTTGAGGCCTACCGATGCCGGGTCGATGTTCGATTCCGAGCCTTTCAGCACTCCCACGCTGTAAAGTTTCTGTATGCGTTGGTGTATTGCAGCTCCCGATACGTTGCATTCGCGAGCGATTTCAAGGTAAGGCTTACGCGCATTCGAGGACAGCATTTTCAGTATTTTGCAGTCTAACTCGTCTAATTGAAAATTTGCCATGTGTATGAAATAAAGTTTTTAGTTATTATAGTAAGTGTTCTATGTGTCGATTGTATTTTTTTTACGTCAGATGTTACTTAATTCGGCCTTGCATACAACCCAAGTGTTCTTTTTTTCGTCAAACGGCCTGCGCTGCATTTGTTGCATTGGCAAAAAAGTCGTAACTTGCGTAAGCAAATTTAATCATGATATAAAGTTACAAACTAATTATTGATTTTTCGCAATTTTGTAAGCAAATTTTTTAATTTATGGGAATAATTTACCGTTTGGTTTCACATTCCGACCTTGCGCTTGAGCAGGTGAAGGAACTTTACACGTCGGCATTCCCGGCCGATGAGCGTCGCGATTTTTCCGATTTTACTTCATTGCTTTCATGCGGTGCGTTTTCGGTATGGGGGGCATTTGACGCCGATGAGAATGACAGCCTGCTTGCTTTTATCACATTTTGGAAATTGGACGAAATCATGTATCTCGAACACTTTGCAGTGGTGCCGCAGATGCGCGGGCATGGCATAGGCCGCGAAGTGTTTGGCAATTTCCTTGACAAGGTGGCTTCGACCATCGTGCTTGAAGTGGAGCCTCCGACCACGCCGATAGCCGTCAGGCGCATACGGTTTTATGAGTCGCTTGGGTTGAAACTGTGGAATTCGGTACATTACGTGCAGCCTCCTTACGGGCCCGACAGGCAGCCACTTGAATTGAAGTTGATGACGCATGGCGATGTGTCGCAAGAGATGCTTGAACGAGCCATAAAGCAGATGCACAGCCGCGTGTATGGCTGCTCGTCAGCCGAATAGTTCGTGCAGGGCTTCAAAACGGGCTACTGTCGCGTTGCCGTATTTGTGAAGCTTTTTGTGTGCTTGTTCGTAGGTGGTTTCACGGTCGGGATGCGATTTTGAAAAAAACTTGTCGGCATAGCACACAAGTTTTTCTTCGATGGAGATTGGCAACATATCTCGCAAGGGGAGTGGCAATTGTTGTTCCCGGATGTCGATGACCGATATGCCTGCGCCGGTGTGGCGTTCGCACACAAGGGCGTGGCGCGGCAGTTCCATGCCATCGAGCAGTTCCCGCCCCAGTATCCCGTGCTTTATGTAAGGTTCGGAGCCGTGGCAGAATATTTCGGGAGCATCGGTGCGGAAAATGCCTATGTCGTGCAGCATGGCGGCTTCGTAGGCAAAGTCGGTATCGATTTTCAATTGCGGTTTTCGCCTGGCAATCTCCATGGCCCGGTCGGCGACCTGCCTGCTATGCTTTATCAGCAGCCGTGCGGCATCGGTGTCGTGTCCGTAATATTGCTCGATTATTGCTAAGAAATTTATCATACACACATATATATTATTTAATTGTAGATGTGTCAAAATGTAAATTCAAAGGGGGCGGCAAAGCCGTCCAATTTGCGGTAACCGGCGGCGCAGCGACCTCTGAGTGGCGAGTCGCAAGCCGTCGACTATACATCAACAAGCTCGGCCTCAAAGAGATCGAACATAGTGGATTGTGATACATTCGACCTCTTTGAGGCCGTTCCAAATATGATGGTTTAATGCTCCGACGGTTCGGCTTCGCCTCACACATCGGTTATCTCAGATTGGACGGCTTTGCCGCCCAATCTGCATTTTGGCACACCCTCAATTTTATCAATTATCAATTTTTTAAAGTATTGTTACCCAATTGTGGGTGTCGGGTTCGTCGCCGAGCTGTATTGCACGCAGGTGGTTATAGAGCTTGGTGGTGACTGGGCCGGGTTGTCCGTCCTTGGCAATCACATATTTCTTGCCTTCGTCGATGTCATCGACTTCGCTGATGGGAGCAGCAACGGCTGCTGTTCCGCATTCTGCTGCTTCGTCCACATCGTTAAGCTCTTCGAGCAGCATCGGGCGGCATTCCACTTCCATGCCCATGTCCTTGGCTATTTGTTGCAAGCTCATGTTGGTTATCGACGGCAATATCGAATTTGACTTCGGGGTTATATATTTGTTACCCTTTATTGCGAAGAAGTTGGCCGGGCCGCATTCGTCGATGTATTTTTTCTCTTTCGGGTCGAGGTAAAGCACTGCCGAGTATCCTGCCGAGTGTGCCATTTCGCCGGCCTTGAGGCTTGCCGCGTAGTTGCCGCCTACTTTCCAACGCCCGGTTCCGCATGGGGCTGCACGGTCGAATTCGCGGTACACGGCGACCTTGGTCGGCTTGAACCCTTCCTTGAAGTACGGGCCCACCGGAGTTACAAAAATTATGAACAGGTATTCAACGGCCGGTTTCACTCCCACTTGGGCTGTCATGCCCAGTTCGATGGGGCGAATGTAGAGCGACGAGCCGCTGCCGTAAGGCGGAATGAAACGCTCGTTGAGCTTTACAACCTTTTCTACCATCTCGCGGAATTTCTCTTCGGGCAGCGGAGCCATCATTATGCCGTTTGCGCTGCGCTGTATGCGCTTGGCATTCTCATCGAGGCGGAATATGCGTATCCGTCCGTCTTTGCCCTTGAAAGCCTTCAATCCCTCGAATATCTCTTGCCCGTAGTGCAGGCAAGTGGCTGCCATGTGCATGTTGATGTATTCCGAGTCGGTAACTTCTATTTCGCCCCATGCGCCGTCCTTGTAGGTGCAACGCACGTTATAGTCGGTTTTCATGTAGCCAAACGATAGGTTTGCCCAGTCTAAGTTAGTGTTTTCTTCCATAGCGTCAGTTATATTAGTTTTGTTTATGATACTTTGGTTACAGAGCCACTTTTTGGGTAATGTTTTCAATTTTCACGATGTATATACCGCGTGAATTGATGTTGAGGATTGATGCTCCCGGTGGAATTTCGTCGTGCGACACCGATTGCCCGAGTATGGTAAAGACGCGCACTTCCACGCGGTGGTCGGTAATGATTATTATCGACCGGTTGCCGGTGTATATGGCAATGCCGTTCGAGGTGTCGGGATTGTTAAGGCTCGGGCCTTCGATTACCGCATCCCGTGCAGGCCGCCACTCGGGTCGCGTGGCGGCAAGGGTAACTCCCGGCGACATAATTGCCAAGCCCGATAATACCGATGCAACCAGTTTGTTCATTATCCCCCCTGTGTAAAGTTCTGTAATGCAAATATACCTAAATTTTAGACATAAAGACAAAAAGACGCAGTGTTTGTTCACTGTTTTTTGTTTTATGCCAAGAAATAAGGCTTTGGTGAAGGTTATCGATTTTCGCCGAATGGGTATTTGCGCTTTGGGTTACGGGGAAACCAACCTTTTTGCACACGCTTTTGTTGCTCGAAGATTTCGAGTATGCTCCAAAACGATGAGAATGCCGTCACGCCGAGCAATGCCGACACAAACAGGTTGCCGACCCATACCGACAACCCCATGCATACTAATCCCAAAATCAAAAACCACCACCAACACCGGGTGCCGAAGTAATATTCGCATTTTATCACTATGGGGTGGAACAAGCCTATCACGAGGAATGTGCAGATGCCTATTGCGAGGCCGAGCAGATTGTTGTCGCTAAGAAAATCCATTTTTTTTCGTTTAGTGTTGTTAAAAAATTTGCCACTGCGCGGTGCCAAATGATGCCGCGCAGTGGCAAAGGTAGTGCAAGTTGAGGCTACGTGCCAAACGTTTGCCGATTATTCTGTTTTTTTACCGGTCCACGCCACTATGCGTATGCTCACTTCATAGAGCAAGTACAAGGGGATTGCCACGAGTATGAGCGACATCACGTCGGGCGGGGTGATGACGGCTGCCACGACGGCTATCACCATGATGGCATGGCGGCGGTAGCGGGCGAGCATGGGGGCGGTGAGTATGCCCATCTTTCCCAAAAAGAAGGCTATCACCGGCAACTGGAACACGACGCCCATGAGCAGCGACAGGGTGACGAATGAGGAGATGTAGCTGTCGATGGTGATGGTGTTGCGTACGGCCTCGGCTACGGAGTAGGTGCCGAGGAAGCGAAACGAAATGGGGAATATGACATAGTAGCTCATAAGCAGCCCGGCGATGAACAGCAGATATACCGTGAGCAGCACGTGCACCGAATAACGGCGTTCGTTTTCGTACAAGGCCGGAGATATGAAGCTGAACAGCTCGTATAGTATGTAGGGCGATGCGCCGAGCAGGCCCAGGTAAATCGACGTGGTGATGTGGGTCATGAATTGGCTGGCGAGTTGTGTTGCTATTAGCTCCACATGGTATTCCTCGAAACGGAACCCGGGGGAGATGAGTTGCATGGCTTGCTCAATCCACCGGTAGGTGGCGAAGTCTGGGCGGCTCGGGGCAAGCAGCATCTCAAACGTCGGCTCCTTCAGGCAGAATACCACGGCGGCGATGCACATGGTGACGGCAAGTATGCGGAATAGCATCCGGCGAAACACTTCAAGGTGACCGCCGAATGTAAGCATTTCTTCTCGGCCGTCATTGTGCCTGTTTTTCATCTTTGGCTTTTTCGCTTTTGGGGGTTGAGGCTTGTTGGGAAGCCCGGGTTGCGGTTCTCTCGGCTTCGGCATCTTCGTTTATGGTTGTTTCCACATCTTTCATGCCTTCTTTAAATTGTTTTACGCCTTGTCCAAGTCCGCGCATCATCTCGGGCAATTTTTTCCCGCCGAAAAGCAGTAAAGCAAGGCCGCCTATCAGCAACAGTTCCCCTGTACCGATAAAGCAAGGTATCAATAATGTAACCATATATTTTTATTTTGTGACTAAGTAAATTTCACAAGTGTCGAAATTTATTTCCCAATTGCCGCCATCGGAGCTTTCCCACTGGTATTTTGCAGCCATGCGGTCCCACCAGTTTTGGAAGCGTGTGCCGGTCTCGCCCATGTCACGTACCAGTTTTTCATAAAGTTCGGCGTTGTCGGCTGTGAGAATTCTTGCAAGTTCGTTAAGCCCGTTGCGGCGTTCAAACAGCGATTGTATTTCTTGTTTCTCTTCGGGAGTTACTTTTCCTATGATTTTTTTCATTTGTGTCAAAATTTATTATCAACCTTTTAATTTTTTGCTATATCAAACGGGTCGAGGTAGCCGATTTCGGGAATTTCAGTGCCCGGGAACAGTGGCAGCAGGCGGCGCGAAGCGTTACGCTCTACGTGGGTCATGATGCACTGTTGGTGCCCCGGTGTGTTGACTTCGAGCGTGAGCCGGCAGTTGAGCCACGTGCAGCGACGGCACTGCCAAGCATCGCACCGGCGGCATATAGGGGCATGGTCAAGGCGGTATAGTTGCGGATTTTTGATATCGGGACCCAAGTGCAAGTCGCCTATATTATATCCCTTGTCTGCATCGCCATAAAATGCAGGGCAGGGGTAGAACCTGCCATCGGGGGCAAGGGCTATGGTTTCCCATCCTGCGTTGCAATTGTTCATCCGGTCGAGCATCAGCCTGTCGGTAAGCAGGTTGAATTGCACATTGCGGCCTGCGGCATACTGTTCGGCTACTGCTTCGGCAAGGCTTCCAAGCAGTTTTCCGTACCGTTCGGTGTCATCATCGGTGAATGTTTCCACATCGGTTATCACCACATTCAGTCGCATCACGCGGTCAAGCAGGTAGGCAACGGCATCGCGGCCTGTGAGTAAATCCTCTTTGCTTGTGCGCAGCACATATGCCGCATTGCTTCGGAAAGTGTGGGAAGCGATGCGGCTCATACCGTCAAGCACTATAACATCGGCCTTGTCGAGCAGTCCGGTATCTTCGCACCCGGCGGGAACTATGTCGGCATGGTCGATGCTTTCTATCACGCGGTGGTATTCATCGGGAAGCCGGTATGACGGATAAACAAATTGCACCGTCACATTCTCTTTCATTGCCCACAATATTCCTGCCCGCAGGTCGTCGAGTGATATAAGCCGCGGCTTGCCTGTGAGGGCAGGGTAGTGGCAATACGATACCGAAGTGTCGTCCACTTGTATAATCAGGTACTTTATCATAGCAGTCGTGTTTAGCAGGTTTCAGGTTTCCTTGCGGGTTTGTTCTTCTCGTATTCTTCTCGGTTGCCTTCAAGTTCGAGCTTGCGATAGAGTTTGTTCCAGTAGTAATTATTGGCTCTCACGCGGGCTTTGTGCATCTTGCAGATGGCAGTGGCGCGTTGGTATATTGTTGGGGTGTCGGCGGCGTCGTAATTCTCGCCTTGGCACCAGGCACAACCGCTTGCCACTTCGCAGTCGATGCACTCCCGAGGCGACTGGGTGAGGCGGTCAAGCGTGAGGAACGGGCGCAGGCGGTTCTTGTCGATGCCGTCATGAATGTTGCCTATCATCCATGCCTTTTTGCTGCGCAATGAGTATTGCGCAAAGCGCGTGCAAGGGTAGAAATTCCCCGCCGAGTCGATCGAGAGCATACGGCCTGCGCCGCACCAGTTTTGGTTGTCGTTCACCGGGTCCAAGGGCTTGCCTATATGTTCGCTGAAGAACGAGCAGGCATAATCGCGGTACAGGTCGCCATCGATTATGGTATCGGCCAGTTGCATAAGCTGCTGTTCAAACGCGATGTCGTCGCCCTCGTTCCACACGTTCTCGAATACGCAGTTGATGTTCACCTCGTGGATTCCAAGTGAGTAAAGGTGCAACACGCTTTCGCAAATATATGGTATGTCGGCACTGCTTATTGTGACTTTGGTGCTGCTACCCGGGAACTGGTTAAGCCACAGTGGTATGTTGCGTACCACATCGTCATACGAGCCACGTTCGGCCTCGCCGTTGCTGTGTTTCCACACCCGGTTCAGGTCGTGCTTGCGGCGAGTGCCGTCGATGGTGATGCCTATCGACAGATGACCGATGTTTTTGCCTATGAATCGCTGCACCGGCTCTGAGTCGTAGTTAATGCCATTGGTCGAAAAACTGAAACGGTATGAGTTAAACCAATGGTGGTTGCGGCTGAACATCTGCACCTTGAGGTAATCGCAAATGCGGTCGATAAGTTCGATTTCAAGGAACGGCTCGCCGCCGATGAAATCGAATATCACCGATTCGGTATCAAACATCTCGTCATGTTCGCGGTCAAGGATATAATCGATTGCCGCCTTGGCCGTTTCCCACGACATTCGTTCCTTCTCGTTCTTTCCCACAAGGTAGCAATATTTGCAGGCCAGCTGGCAGTCCTTGGTCACGATAAACGTGATACTCTTGGCCATGCCTTCTTGCCAGCCATTATCTGTTTCTTTTATTTCCATTGGTAAAATAAAGTAAAAGTATAATATAAGATAAAACTGAAATACTCCTTTCAATTTTATTTGCGGCCGGTGCCCTTACATTCCGAACATGGATAATGATAGTGGTCGCTCGTGGAATTGCAGTATGGACAGCCTGAGCCTCCGAAATGGTGGTAGGGCGGTTTCCAACCGGCTGCCGCCCCGGCTGCATACCGGTAGGCTTGTGATTCGTATTTGCGGCCATTGCATACCGGACACACGTTGCGGCCTCTTGATGAGGAACGGGGAGATGATGAGTTCCCACCGTCATAGTTTGAGGGACTGTCGTTGAAAAGAATCTGCCCATCGGGTCCAATCCATCTGCCGGAGTAGTAGGTATATCCGGGATAATCGTCTTGTGAACAGAAGCAAGTTCCCGAACCTCCACATATATTGCATCTGCCCGTTCCTTGGCATATGGTGCATGGGAAGCTGTAACCTACCGAGTATATGGCACCTCTGCCATGGCACAAAGAACAGGTTCCCGAGCCGTAACACATACCACAAGTGAGCGTTCCGTTACAGGCCGGGCAGCGGCGATATGTCATGCTCAGCGTTTTCCCATCACTGAAAAGTTCATTGACCACAATTCCATATCCCAAATCTTCGACCCATTTTTTTATTGATTGGGGCTTGCTCGACCCTGTACGGACAAATTGATTTGAGGCGAGGAGTTCGTCATCAGGTAGTTGTGTGCTTATGTCATATACGCAATTATGTCTGACGAACTCAGAGGTTCCGGAACCCGTTTCAGAGGCGACTAATAATTGTATGCAAGATAGCAGCATTATTAGTGTGCAAAACGATATTTTTTTCATAACAGTTTGCTTTTGTAAATATAAAAAGAGACAGCTTGGATAATGATTTTTTGTAGAGGTATATCATAATTCCGACATTAAATTTGTAGAGACGATGTGCACATCGTCTCGATGATAGTAACAATTGATTTACAATGTTTTATATAATGTAACAGTTGTAGAGACGCAAAATTTTGCGTCTCTACAGAGGCAAAATCATATTTTGATACACTCCCTACGGGTTACATTCCTCCCGATGTGCGGTGTGTGCATTTGATGTGTTTATCGAAACGTAGGCATTACTATCGTGTGCGAAGACTGCTATGTATCATAGCCATTGCTGCCTTAATATTTAGAGCTTTGTTGTTACATTATTAATGCTTGTTTGTATGGTAGCAGCAATTTTTACATGTACGCATACAGGCCGATTTGCACGTTGATCCGGAGCATGAAGCTGGTTGGTATGCACTCAACGATCTGCATTCATTTCTGCAATTCATTGTACACATACCACCGCATCTACTTCCTCCGCTTGAGCCACTGCTTCCTCCGTCACCGATAATGTCTCCGGGATACGGCTCATCGATTTCGCATGAAGTAAGCAAGCGCGGCATTGCGGCCAATGCTATTGCCGGCAGCACCATGCCGGCAGCGCGGCGGAAAAAGCGGCGGCGCGATATTATTTCTTCTTGTTCGTTTTTCTTTATCTTGTTTTTTTCCATAATCGTTTCCTCCCTTAGTTAGAAATAAAGGCCTATTTTGGTGTAAAATGTAGTCAAGCCGGTAGGGCCTGTGTCGTGTTGTTGCAGACCGCAACTGAAGTTGAACTTGCGGTATCTGAAGCCCGGGCCAAATTGACAGAAAAATGCCGTTTGGCCGTCATTCCACGGATGTACATTGAAGAATGTGCCAAGGCCGAGGTCGAGGAACGGGGCGAAATTGTCGCTAAGCGGGTAGTAGCCACGCAGGTCGAGATACACGTCCATATTGAAACGCATATCTTGTCCTTTGTAATAATGTGTGAACATCACGGCATCTACTCCCACGGCTGCCGACAGGTAATTAGATAATTGTACGCCCTGCAATGTGCCAAGCATCGCGCGCCCGCAATATGCCTTGTACCCGTTTTGTTTTCTGGAAGTGCCATAGCCTATGTGCATTTCGCCCATATACTTTGGCCCCCATTCCCACGCAGGCACATCGGCACTCGCCAACGATGGCAGCAGCATGGCAATGGTAATCAGCAACATCTTGATTTTTTTCATAATAATTGTTTTTATGTGATATTGGTAATGAACAAATGAACTTACAGAATTTAATTTTAAGATTATGTAAGCAAAGTAATGAATAATAAACGTATTGCGACTGTAGTTTGTGTTTCCGATTAGTTTATATGTCAACAACTTGGGTACACCGGTGAGACATTAAGTTTGTATTAGAGACATTGATTTACACCATAAGTTTGTTGTTATGTATTTTTGTGTATGGTCAAATTTCTAAAAATAAATATAGTATGTACCCATACTGGCAAAATAAGCATAATAGGTATTTCCGGTGCCGGTTGTGCTATAGTAATTACGTTTTTCTCCATATGGAGTTATGATATAATCGCGATATACTTTTATCTTTCCAAAAAAGGAACCATCGATGAAATATGCATTGGCTGTCCAATATGAAGAACTGGTTCCGGTAAATGTTGGTTGGTATGTGCTAGTTTTTTCTTCGAATGGGCCGATTTCAAATAGCCACAATACTCCTAAAAAGAATGCTCCGATTACTGCATATTTGACTATTTTTTCAACAATGTCAAAATTCATATTTTGCAAATTTGAGATTTCAGATTAATGTATTGCAAAATAAATGGAAATGTCGCTGATTAGGCTTGCATACATGTACCCGATTGGTTTATATGTCAACAACTTGGGTACACCGGTAGGACATAAAAATGCTATGTTACCTCTCTACAACTGCTGCATTATATAAACATTGTAAATCAACCATTATCGTCATCGGGAAGATGTGTCAAAAATGCAGATTGGGCGGCAAAGCCGTCCAATTTGAGGTAACCGATGTGTGAGGCGAAGCCGAACCATCGGAGCATAAAACTATCATTGGAACGGCCTCAAAGAGGTCGAATGTATTACGGTTCACTGTGTTCGACCTCTTTGAGGCCGAGCATTGTTAATGCATGGTCTTATCGACGGCTTGCTACTCACCCATTGGCGGTCGCTGCGCCGCCGGTTATCGCAGATTGGACGGCTTTGCCCCCTTGAATTTACATTTTGACTTTACCCTCTTTGTACATAAAAAAGGTGTGCTTTTCGACACACCTTCTCTACGGGGAAATATGGTGGTTGGAATCTGAGTTGCGGTCACGTTGCAGTTCCCGGGAATATATGTAGAAGAAGTCGTAGCCGAGGGCATCGCTGATGCGCAGTAGTACGTCGGTGTCGATTGATGGTTTGTTGAAGATTTTGTAGATGTTGGTGCGGCTGTAATTGAGCCTGCGGGCAAGCCATGTGACCGATTTGCCTTGCTCCCTGACCTTTTCATGTATCAGTTCCCCGATGTTAATCATAAATAATAGAAGTCCTTTTTAATCTCCGCAAAAAGCATTGTCACACTCATTTACACAGATTCGATTGCTTTTTTGCGGCACTCGCCCGATAAGCACTCCCCTCGAATATAGGTATTAAACAAAACTAAAGACGTGGGAGTCTGTACTTCTGCTTACCTCGGTTCCAGGCTCTCGCATTGCCCACTCACAGAGATAAGCAACGCAGCCAGCCCACGCCGAGATGTATGTATAAACATAAATACATCGCATCATAATCGGTGCAATGCAAAGGATATAACATACCTTTCGAGTGGACGTTCCCCCGTTGCTCTATCTTCCTGTGAGTTCAAATTTGCGAGATTTGGAACCGAAAGATAACACATGGTAACGTCTTAGTCCTTAATTATCGCAGCCCTCTAACCCCTCTGGGCCGGTTGCTTATGGCAAAGATAGTACAAACTGGGCGCAAAAGCAAATAGTGCCTGCATGAAATTGCCATCATGGCAGAAATATATGTTTCGTGAGGTGTGGTTTAATGTTCCGATGGTTCGGCTTTGCCTCACACATCGGTTACCGCAGATTGGACTGCTTTGTCGCCCCCTGAATTTGCATTTCGACACACCATCCTGCAATTGATATTGTAGGTGGTTAGTTGCCGGTTGGGGAGGTGCCGGTAGCAGGGGCGTTGTCGCGGCCACCGCCGACAACATCGTCGTTGGTGATGGTGGTACGGGTCTTTTTCACCGATGCCTTTAGCGAGCCAAAAGTGAAGGATACCGCTACTTGAAACATCCGCTGGGGGTATCGGCTTATTTCCAGTCCTGTATAGTCGCCGTATCGCGTCACGGCCTCGTACTTTTGGTATTTGCCCGAGAACGGGTTCATGGCGAACAGCTGCACGGTGAGGCGGTCGTCCTTGAGGAACGAGCGTTGTAGCCCCAGCATATAGAAGTAACTGGGGCGGGAGTAGCTATACAAGTCCCAGGTGCCGCCGCCGTTGCGGCCACCGCTCAGGCTCAGGCGCAGTTTCCATGGCAGCTCCTGCGAGGCACGGGCGAAGAGGCTCACGCCCCAGCGGCTGTTGTCGAGGCCGAGGTCGTAGTTTTGGTAGCGGTTGTATGTGACCGATGCGTTGACCGACACGTTTGTCTTCGTCGTTGGCATCCACTGGGCATACAGGTTAAGCCAACCGTTGCGCTGGCGGCCGATGTTGCCGTAGGTCTCGTGGCGAGTGTCGCCGTCGGTGTATATGAGCTGGGTGATTTGGTCGTTGCTGAGCAGGCCGCCTAATGTGGCGTTGAGTGTAAGCTTGGGGTGGATATAGGTGTAGGTGGCTTGCAGCGAGTGGTTGCGTGCGCTCACGAGTGACGGGTTGCCCTGTTTCACCTCGGTGGGCGACTCGTTGACGGTGGGGTCGAGGTAGCTTATGCCGGGGCGGTTGATGCGCGTGGAGAAGTTGAGCCGCAAGTTATTTTTGTCGTCAAGCCGGTAGCCTACGCTAAGCGTTGGCACAAGGTCGTTGAGGTTCTTGCCCATGAATGGCGAGTTGCCGGTGCGGTAGTCGGCCGTCATGCGGGCAAACTCGTAGCGCAGACCCGCACGAGCCATCCACGGCCCCGACGAGAACGAGTATTCGCCATAGGCTGCGCCCACGTGGGTGCGGTGCATGAAGTCGAGCGGCACGGGTGCCTGCTCGTCTTGCCGGGTGCTGCTTGCGCTGTGGTTGCGGCGGAAGATGTATTTTGCGCCCACGTCGAGCTTGTGCTTGTCGCCGAAGGGGCGGGTGTAGTCGAGCTGGAAGGTGTGTTCCCACATCTTTTGGTCGGAGTCGTAAATGTAGCGTGTGTAGTCGAATTGTGGGTTAACGAGGTCTTCGTAACGAGAGTCATATACAGAGCCCGTGCCGGATGCCGATAGCAGGTAGGAGAAGTTCAGTGCCTCGCCCTTGCGATGTGTGAGGTGCTGGTAGTCGAGCCGTCCGCTTACGTTGAAGTAGTTGTATTGCTGCCCGTCATCGAACCGCTGCACGTAGGAATATAGCGAGTTGCCGGCCTGGTCGAACATCTGTGTGGAGTTGGCCCCATGTTGGTCGATGCCGAGCGCGTAGCCGCTGAACGAGGCTGTGACAAGGTTAAGCGTGTCGATTTCGTAGCTCAGGTCGAGCGAGGCAAATTGCAAGTTCCCTTGATTATTCATCCAGATGCTGCCGGTTTCGTGGTTGCCAGTTTCACGGTATGTGAACGAGCGGTCGTTGTATTGCTTTATGTCGCCGCCGATGTTGACATACGAGTAGTTGACGCTTGCCGTCAGCTTGTCGTTGAGGCTTGTGGTGAGATACAGGTTGCCTCCCGGTTGCCCCAGGGTGTTGTATTGCGCGTAAAGCGAGCCCATTATGCCGTCGATGCGGCTGTTGTCTTTCATCACTATGTTGAGGATGCCGTTAACACCTTCGGCATCATATTTTGCGCCGGGTTCGGTGATGACTTCTATTTTTTCCACCATGTCGGCCGGGATTGACTTCAGCACTTGCGACGGGTTGCCCGAGAGCGTGTTGTCGGGGTGTCCGTTCTTGTATATCTTGAAATCGCTGCTGCCGTTTACCCGAATGTTGTCTTGTCCGTCAACGGTCACCATTGGCACCTTTTTCAGCATTTCGAGTATGCTGCTTGCTTTGGCATCTTCATCGCTTGCCACATCGTAGCTAAGACGGTCGATTTCGGCAGTGACGAGCGGTTTCTGTGCCACCACTTCCACTTCGCCAAGCACATTGTCGGCCACACGTGCCACCATGCGTCCGAGGTCGGCATGGCGATTGGCATCGCTGACCTCGAAGTTACGCTTTATTTCCTGCTTTCCCACCGAGGCCACCGACAAGCGGTAACTGCCGGCCCGGGAGAGGGCTTGGTTGAATGTGCCGTTCTCGGCGGTGACTCCCATTGTCACCGCCCGTGTGGTGTCGGTTGCCGAGTATATGCGTATGGTGGCGTATGGTTCGCCTGTTCCTGTGCTGTCAATCACCTCGCCGCGCACGCTGTATTGAGCCGATGCAATACACGTGAATGACACTGCTGCAAATAAAGTTGCTATAAACCGTTCAATCTTAAGCATAATGTGAATAATTGAATTGTTTTTGAGCTTTAGATGCAGCAAAGGTAGTGAAAAGTTGCACGCCCTACCTGGAGAATTGTATATTTTACCCCCCCCCCAGTTAAAAAATATTAAAATTCTAATGTCGAGGGAGTAAGGCCCTCGCTTGAGAGCGTGACAGTGAATGTGCCGTCACTGCCGCGCAGCGGACGCACAAGCAGTTGGGCGCGGCCTGCAAACGTGCGTATGGCAAAATGCTGCTTGTCGCTGCCCGGTGTGGGGCGTTCCTGCCACTTGAAGCCCGGGTCGCCGTTGCCGTAACCAATGATTTCGGCATGGCCGGTGACGGCGGCATTGAGTTTGATGTCGGCATCGGGCACACGGCGGCCTTTGTCATCGAGCAGCTCTATGTCGATTACAGCCAAGTCATACCCGTCGCCTTTGAACGACTGTTTCTGCGCAACGGCATTGATTTTTGAGGCTTTACCCGTGGTCTCGATTACACATTCGGCAACTTTCTTGCCATTCCGGTACCCGATGGCCGAAACTGTTCCGGGCCGGTAAGTGGCAGTCCATTCAATATGCCCGTTGCGCGGCATGGCCTTGCGGCCCAAGTTGCGACCGTTGACGGTGAGTTCCACTTCGTCGCAGTTGCTGTAAGCCCATATTTCCACCTCTTCGCCTTCATGCCCGGCAAGGTTCCAGTGGGGCAATATGTGCAACACCGGTTCTTGCGTCCACCAAGCCCGCAGGTAGTAAGTCTCGTCCTTTGGGAAACCGCAATAGTCCATGAGGCCGAATTGCGAGCCGGTTGCCGGCCATTTCATCGGGTTGGGTTCGCCGCGGTAGTCAAGCCCCGTCCAGTAGAACAATCCTCCCAGCCAGGGTCGTTCGTCATAGAACTTCCAACCGCGTTCTATCACATTTTTCATGTCTTGTTGGCCGGCCGGTTCGCGGTTGATTGCGGCCATTCGCCCCTGCAATGAGTCGGTGTAATACACGTCGCGGGTGCCGCACCCCGAAGTCTCTTCGGTACCCACCGCGCACCATTGCGGGTTGAGCTTGTGCAGTCCGTCAACATCGTTTTGTTTAATATAATTATAACCTTGTACATCAAGCCCCTTGATAAACTCGCGTCCGCCCGCGTTGCCGGCAGTGGCAAGGCGCGTCGAGTCGAGCCGGTGCACATGGGCACACATCGACCGGGCTATTTTCTCGCCGCCTGAAGTGCCCTCTATCGCCCACTCTTCGTTGCCTATGCTCCACAGGATTATGCACGGGTGGTTGCGATCGCGCACAATCATGCTGCGCAATTGCCTTAATTGCTCTTCGTTAATGCCCATCGGACGGTTTTCGTCGATTACGAGCATACCCATCTCGTCACATAGGTCGAGCATATCGGGCGATGCCGGGTTGTGCGAGCTTCTGATGGCATTGCTGCCCATCCACTTTAACCGATTGATGCGGTAACGCCACAGTTCCCGGCCAACGGCCGTACCCACCCCGGCATGGTCGAGGTGCATATTGGTACCCTTGATTTTCACCCTTTTGCCATTGAGCATGAAACCGCTGTCGGCATCGAACTTTATTGTACGCACACCTATGCGTGTGGTGTAGGTGTCGATTGTTTCTCCTTGCTTGTCAATCACATCGGTGATTATTGTGTATAGGTATGGGTTGTCGAGTTGCCACAAGTGCGGGTTTGGTAGTGTGATGCTTTCGCGAACGGTGTTTTCACTCTTGTATCCCACGTGGCAATTCACCCCTTTCGATTGTGCGGCCACTGTGCCGTCGGCATCGAGCAGCGTGTGCCGCACTGTGGCCGAGTCATCGGAGAGCCGTGTGTTTCTTATTGTTGTCGAGATGTTTATTGCCGCCCGGCTGTAGTCGTCGGCAATGTCGGTGGTTACCTGTGTGCCGAAGTGTGCAACGTGTAACGGAGCAGTCGCATAGAGCTTCACGTTGCCCGGAATGCCTGCGCCCTCGTAATACCATCCTTCCTCGGTCGAGGCATCGGCGCGCACCGTCAGCACGTTGTCTCCGCCATAATTAAGGTATTCGGTTATGTCATACACTTGCGAGATATATCCGCTCGGCTCGTGGCCAAGGTAAAACCCGTTGCAAAACACCTGTGCATCGCGGAAAATGGCGTCAAACACCACATATATGTGCTTACCTTCCATTTCACGTCCAATGGTAAAATGCTTGCGATACCAGCCCACACTGTTTTCGGGGTAACGCCAACCCACCATTTTGTATCCGTGGCTGTGGCTTGCTTCGCTGCTATATGGCAGGTCAACCACCCAGTCGTGGGGCAAGTCAACATCGGTCCATGCGCTGTCGTTGAATTCAGTCCAAATGGGACTTCGAGCCTGCAAAGTGGCTTGGACCTTACACATATAGGTGAAATATTCGGTGCCATGGGTAAAGTCGGCCTGCATGTCGGCGGCATTGCCGAGTGCGAATTTCCATCCGGGGTTCATATCGGTGTATTCGCGTGGAGCAAAAGCCCACGCCGAGGCGATGGTGCCAATCATCAAAGTGGCGGCAAGCAGAAATCGGTTCATAAATGCGTTCAGGTTTATGTCGATGGCTCATCAAGCGAGCCATACAATGGTTATACATATTTTGGTTAAACAAAAATACACACGTTTCCCCACAGTTGCCTCTTTATGGTGGTAATAGTGTCATAAATAGATAAATTAGTATCATCATATCCAACAATTGAATGTTTTGGTTAAGGTTGTTATTGGTATCTTTTGTTGCATAAATTAAGCCTGAACCCTCATTTACACGAGTTTGGAAGGCTCAGGCTTATGGTGTTTCTATAAAGGAGTGTCGGATTATTTTACTTCCCAGGTGTCGCCGGCAAGCAGCATATCGCGCAGGCAGCTGTAGCCCTTGCGCTGCCGCACTTCGGCCACTTGTTGCTCTACGGCTTCGTTATACACGGGTGCTTCCACGTCGCGAATGACGCCTATGGCAAGCGGCAACGAGCGGCCGTCCATCATGGCAAGCTGCTGGTGCAGGAAGTTTGACTGGCAGTGTGCATCATGTGTGAGCACATCGTCGATGTAGTAACCGTCCTCGCCTATGGTCACGGCTTTCAGCCCGAAACCGTCTTGCACAAGACCCTTTTCGAGATTTGCACCGAAAAGCATCTTTTTGCCATGTTCGAGGTGGATGGTGTGTTCGGGTCGATTGGCACGTTCGCTCACATAATTATGTATCCCGTTATTGAAAATCACGCAGTTTTGCAATATTTCCACCACCGAGCAACCGCGATGTCGTGCGGCAGCTACCATCACCTCTTGCGACACGGCCTGTTCCACGTCAAGGCTGCGGGCGAAAAAAGTGCCACGTGCGCCGAATACCAGTTCGGCGGGAATGAACGGATCTTCGGTAGTGCCGTAGGGCGACGACTTGCTCACAAATCCGCGGTCGCTTGTAGGTGAATATTGCCCCTTGGTGAGACCGTAAATCTTGTTGTTGAGCAACAGCATATTCACGTCCACATTGCGGCGCACTTCGTGGATGGTGTGGTTTCCGCCGATGGCCAGGCCGTCGCCGTCGCCACACACTTGCCACACCGTGAGTTCGGGGTTGGCCACTTTGATGCCTGTGGCCACTGCGGCACCACGTCCGTGAATGGTGTGGAAGCCGTAGGTGTTCATATAATAAATAAGCCGCGAGCTGCATCCTATGCCCGATACCACCACAATCTTGTGCGGCGGTATGCCCAGTTCGGCCATTGCTTTGTGAAGCTCGGCAAGCACGGCATGGTCGCCGCAGCCCGGGCACCAGCGCACTGCCTGGTCGCTTTTATAGTCGGCTGCTGTGTATGATGTGTTTTTTGTTTCTTCCATTTCGTCAGTCCTCCATGATTTTAGTTACACCATCTATTATTTCCTGTACGAGGAACGGTTGCCCTTCCACTTTGTTGATGCGGCGGATTTCGGTTGCCGGATACTTGGCTTGCAGGTAGTCGGCAAACTGGCCGTTGTTGAGTTCGGCCACGATAACCCTCTTGTAGCGGGCCAATACCTCGCCGGTGTTGAGCGGCAACGGATTGATGTAGCGGAAGTGTGCAAGAGCCACGTGCCGCCCGTCGGCATTCAGCAGGTTGGCGGCCGATAGCAGGTGCCCGTATGTTCCACCCCAGCCCACAAGCAACGTGTCGGCCTCGGTGTCGCCTTTCACTTCAAGAGCAGGGATGTCGTGTGCGATGTTCTCTATCTTCAGGCGGCGGGCTTCCACCATCTTGGCATGGTTGGCCGGGTCGGTGGATATTGCGCTTGTCACTGCGCTCTTTTCCAGTCCGCCCACGCGGTGAGTAAATCCTTCGGTTCCAGGAACTGCCCAGTATCGCACTTGCGTTTGCTCGTTGCGCATATACGGGTGCCAGCGGCCTTTCATGTCATCGGTGACAAAGGGCGGACGTATTTCGGGATACTCGTCGCTGTCGGGTATGCGCCAAGCCGACGAGCCGTTGGCTATGAAACCGTCGGTGAGCAATATCACCGGGGTCATGTGTGTGAGGGCTATGCGGGCAGCCTCGAAAGCCATGTCGAAACAGTCGGTGGGCGATGCCGCAGCCACTACTGCCAATGGCGATTCACCGTTACGCCCGTAAAGGGCTTGCCGCAAGTCGGTCTGTTCTGTTTTGGTTGGCAGACCGGTACACGGGCCACCGCGCTGCACATCTATTACCACCAGTGGCAACTCGGTGATGACGGCCAGTCCCAGTCCTTCGCTCTTGAGCGACAACCCCGGCCCCGAAGTGCTGGTGGCTGCGAGGTCGCCGGCGAATGCGGCACCGATAGCCGAACAAATTCCGGCAATTTCGTCTTCCATTTGGCAGGCTTTTACGCCAAGGTCTTTACGTTTAGCCAACTCGTGAAGAATGTCGGTTGCCGGGGTGATGGGGTAGCTGCCGAGGAAAAGCGGCCTGCCGCTCTTCTCCGATGCCATAATTAATCCCCATGCAGTGGCGGTGTTTCCGTTGACATCGGTGTACCGGCCCGGGCGGATGCTTTCGCTTTCGATGCGGTAGGTCGATACCGATGCATGTATGTTATGGCCGTAATCGTAGCCTGCGCGCATGACTTTTGCGTTGGCTTCATATATGGCAGGCTTTTTTGCAAATTTATTGTGTAACAAGTGTAAAGCACTTTCGAGCGGACGGTCGAAAAGCCAGCACACCAATCCCAATGCAAACATATTCTTGCACTTGGTCATCGAGCGGTTGTCCATTCCGCTGTCGGCAAGTGCGTCTTTCACCATCGATGTCATGGGCACTTCCACCACTTGGGCTTTGAGTTGCAATTCGGTGAAAGGGTCGTCGGTGACGAACAAGGCTTTTTCCAAGTCGCGTTTCTTGAACGAATCGATATCTACAATTGCCACTCCGCCTTCTTTAAGGAATTTGGCATGCTGCTTCAGAGCCGCCGGGTTCATTGCGACCAGCACGTCGGCTTTGTCGCCCGGAGTATAAACGCCTTTGCCTATATGTACTTGGAAACCCGAAACGCCGCTGAGCGATCCTTGCGGAGCGCGAACTTCGGCAGGGTAGTCGGGGAAAGTGGAAATTTGGTTGCCCACACCGGCCGACACATTCGAGAACAGGTTGCCTGCAAGTTGCATCCCATCGCCCGAGTCGCCCGAGAAGCGTACCACCACGTCGTCGAGGACTTTTATATTGGTATTATCCAGCATATTAGTTAATGGTTTTACGACATAATTATACAAAGCATTTGGCTTGGAGGCCAAATGCAATGCAAATATACACCTTTATGTATTCAAAAACAAAATAATTATGCACAAATGCTCATGAATTGCAATAAAATAAAAAATTTGTGTATGATATGGTGAATATTCAAAACAAAATGCGTTTTGCGGGTTGTGTTTGTTTACTTAAAACACGGTATTGCTACATAGTTGCCGCGCATATGTTATATAACACATTCTTTTTTTGCTGAAACAGGTTGCGACCCGGTATTAAAAACAAATGAATTTGTTTTGTATTGCGACCGTGTTGCACTATTTTTGCAGATTGAAAATCTATAAGAATTAATGACAGAAAGAAATCAATCGTGATGAAAAAGTTTAATGTTTTATTGTTGGCTGCCGTGGTTGCTATGATAGGGGCAACCCGGGTGAACGCTTTTGATTGGGGCAGTGTGCTCGGAGGTGTATTGAACAATTCGGCGGCAAAGTCGGATTCGACATCTTCGTCAACCTCTTCCGGTGCTTCGATGCTCGGGAGCATACTTGGCGGCGTGTTGCAGAACGATAACCTTGAGGTGAAAGATATTGCAGGATCGTGGACTATTACCGGTCCGTCGATACAGTTCAAAAGCGACGATGTGCTTCAACAGGCCGGGGGGGCAGCGGCTGCTGCCGTCCTCAAGGAAAAACTTATGCCGTATTACGACAAGTTGGGGCTTGATGGTATGAAAATGGACATAACCACCGATGGCAATGTCACTGTCACCCTTAAGAACGGCAAAACGTTTAAAGGTACTGTCAAGAAGGGTGGGAACGAAGGAGAAATGATATTCGGTTTCAACAAGTTGTCAAGCACAAGCAAGTTGGGAAACGTCACCGTGGAAGTGTCGAAGTCGCTTAATACACTCAGCCTGATGGCCGATGTGTCGAAGTTGCAATCTCTGTTGTCGCTTGTTTCCGACAAGTTGAACATTTCGCAGCTTTCCACTATTACAAGCCTGCTTGAAAATTACGACGGAATATATGCCGGGCTGGAATTTACAAAGTAGTGAGATTTATTAAGTTATCACAATATGCCGTAGAGACGCGATTAATCGCGTCTCTATTAGTTTTTTCGGGTAATTATGAAGATAGTTGCAGCATTTGATTCGTTTAAAGGTTCGGCAAATGCCGAAGAAGTGGGCGAAGCCGTTGCCTCTGCTTTTCGTGTGGTGTTGCCCGGTTGCGAGGTGGTGAATGTGCCGGTAGCCGACGGCGGTGAGGGCACGGTAGAGGCTGTTGCACGCATGGCAAGGGGCGGCGTGCGCCGGGTGGAGTGTGCAACCTTCGACCCGCTGATGCGTCCCATAAAGGCCGGTTATGTAATTCTTGATGATGGAAACACGGCAGCAATAGAACTTGCCGCAGCCTCGGGTTTGCCATTGGTGGAGCCGCAGTTGAGGAACCCGCTTAAAACCACTACTTTCGGTACGGGAGTTTTGATAAAAGATGCCGTTGACCGCGGTTGCCGCCGTTTTATAATCGGGCTTGGCGGCAGTGCCACCAATGATGGCGGTATGGGGCTGCTTGCGGCACTGGGTTATCGGTTTGTTGATTGCAATGGCTGTGAATTGGCTCCGATAGGTGAGAGCCTGCCACAAGTCGCGGCAATAGATGCCGGTGAAATCGACCCTCGTCTTGCGCAATGCCGGTTCACTGCGGCCTGTGATGTCGATAATCCGTTGACCGGGAATATGGGGGCTGCATATGTTTTTGCGCCACAAAAAGGAGCCGACGAACAGATGGTGGAATATTTTGACCATGGGCTTGCCGTGTATGCCCACGTCATTAAGCAGTATTGTGGGAAAGAGATAACTTCATCGCCGGGTGCCGGTGCAGCCGGGGGAGCGGGTGGCGGAATTTTAGCATTGCTCGATGCCGAATTGAAACCCGGTAGCGAGATTATACTCGACCTTGCCGGTTTTGACGATATTATAACCGGTGCCGATTATGTTATCACCGGCGAGGGGCGGATAGATGCGCAGAGCCTTATGGGCAAGGTGGTGGGTGCTGTGTCGCACCGTGCTGCCCGTGCAGGTGTGCCGGTTATAGGCATTGCCGGGTGTGTGGATTGCCGGGGTGTTGATGACAGCCGGTTTGCCGCATTGTTATCGATACAGCAGTCGCCTGTGAGCCTTGAATATGCCATGAAGAAAGATGTCACGCTGCGCAATGTGCGTTTTACCGCCGCGCAGGTGGCAAAATTGCTCAGAAGCTGTCGGTCATGAGCCGTGAAATTCCCACATGGTCCACAAGCGAATCGTTCTCGACGGCATATGAGCGGAACTCCATCTTAAAGTTGTCATAATCTATTGTGTGGTACATAGGTGTGTTGCCAATCACTTTGAATTCCGGGCTTTCGGGGCGTGCCGGATATGACTTTGGCGACATATACGAGACTATGTACACCGGGTGGTCGCCACGGGTGCCGATGTTACGCATATATCCGTGTTCATGCCCTTGCAAAACAAGGTGTACGCCATATTTTTCAAGCAGTGGCACAAATGTGTTCCGTATCTGTAAGTTGTTGCGGCTTTTGCGCACAGAGTAGGCAGGGTGATGGTACATCACCACTTTCCACTTGTCGCCTGCTTCCTTGAGGCACTTGCGCAGCCAGCGGTAACGTGCGGTGAGTGTTATGCAATCGTTGATGCCGTGAGTATCGACAACCATAATCCGCAAGTCGGGCAGGTCGATGTAATAACTTATACCCATAGCAGTTTCGGCTCCGTTCCCGGGATACACGAATGTGTGTCGCCAACGCGGGTCGATGCTCGGATACAGCGATTTCAGGTAGTCATGGTTGCCGGTGGCCGTGATAAGTGGCATGGTGGTGAGTATGGAGTCGGCTGTCGAGTAGAAGTAGTTCCAATAAGCATCGATGGGCCGCTCCACAAGGTCGCCCGCACAAGCCCAAAAATCGGCATCGGGAAATTTTCGGTATAATTTGGCAAACCATTTGCCCGACGGGCCGCCGAAGCCGTCTTGCACATCGCCGAAGAATATGAATTGCCGTTGTGGCAAGTCGGCTTGCGGCATTGTAAACGAATATGCAGCTGACCGTTTCCCTGCTGTGGATACGCTGTAGCTGTATTCCTTGCCTGCTTGCAGGCTGTCGAGGCTCACCCGGTAGAAGGCATCGCGTCCGCCGCGGCTTTCCACCACGGTGCCGGCGGCTTGCAGTGTCACGGAATCGCCGTCTGCGGTAAGCGTCAGGAACGACGGTTCTAATGTGTCGCCGCAACGCCACGACACGGTGCGCTGCGACATGAATTGTTCACCCGGTGTCAGGATGATGCGGTCGGGGGCTTCTGCCGCAGTGTAAGGCTCTTCGGGTATGTTGCCGAACCATGCGTTCCAGCGGCTTTTCACAAACAGCGATATGGCGGCAGCCACCGCAATCGCGCAAGTTATCTTTATATATCGTTTCATCGTGCTTTTATTTTGTATGCAAAAATGGTGAAAAAATATGTGGCAAGCAAAAAATATTGTTGCCTGCTCACACACGTATTCCCTCGGCGCGTCGATTTGCAAATTGTGGTAACCGTAGTGTAAAAATCGCTTTGGCAATTTTGGCAGTACTTTAATCTTTCGCTATATTTGTACAACATAAAACCATTAATATAACCTTATATGATAAACCATCGTTTTTGTAAAGCTGTAATTGCCGCTGCGTTACTGTTGTCGGGCGGAGGACTTGCTGCACAAGAAGCCGCGGAGTATGTTCCCGGCGCAGAAAACTTGAAAGCCCGTGAAGAGTTTCAAGACAACAAGTTCGGTATTTTCCTGCATTGGGGGTTGTACAGTATGCCGGGGCAAGGTGAGTGGTATATGAATACAGGCAATATCGACAGGTGCGAGTATGAAAAACTGGCTTCGGCTTTCTATCCGTCACGTTTCGATGCCGCCGAGTGGGTGTCGGCAATAAAAGCTTCGGGGGCAAAATACATATGTATCACGTCACGCCATCATGATGGTTTCTCGATGTTCGATACCAAGTATTCCGATTATAATATAGTAGATGCCACGCCATTCGGCCGTGACGTCTTAAAGGAACTTGCCGACGAATGCCACCGCCAAGGCATAAAGTTGCATTTTTATTATTCTCACCTCGACTGGCGGCGCGATGATTATCCGCAAGGCAATACCGGGCGAGGCACGGGGCGGCCGGAAGGGCATGGCGACTGGCCGAGCTATTACCGGTTTATGAACAACCAGCTCACCGAGTTGCTTACCAATTATGGGGAAATAGGTGCGATATGGTTTGATGGATTTTGGGATCAACCAATCGACTTTGATTGGCAAAGCGACGAGCAATATGCCCTTATCCACCGCCTGCAACCGGCGTGCCTTGTGGGAAACAACCATCACAGAGACCCTTATCCCGGTGAAGACATACAAATATTCGAGCGTGACAAGCCGGGCGAGAACACTGCCGGGTATTCGGGGCAGGATATAAGTACATTGCCGCTCGAAACGTGCCAAACGATGAATAATACATGGGGGTATAATATAAAAGATCAAAATTATAAATCTACCGAGGACCTTATACACTATCTTGTGGAAACGGCAGGTAACAATGGCAACTTGCTGCTTAATATTGGCCCGCAACCCAATGGCGAACTGCCTGCCACAGCCGTGCAACGCCTTAAAGAAATGGGCGACTGGTTGGCTGTGTATGGTGAAACCATTTACGGGACCCGTGGTGGCGACATAGCCCCGCACCCGTGGGGCGTTTCCACACGTAAGGGCGACCGCTTGTTTGTCCATATTCTCGACCTTGCCGATGACGGGCTTTACTTGCCGCTCAAGGCAAAAGTGAAAGCTGCAAAGGTGTTTGCCGACGGCACGCCTGTCGAGTACAAGCAAGAAAAAGGTGGCGGGGTGTTGCTAAGGCTGCCGAAAGTTCCCGATGAAACCGATTATGTAATTGAAATAACATTAAAACAATGAGTTACCGAGTTATAGAAGTTTGTGCCAATTCGGTGGAAAGTGCTGCCAAGGCGCAAGAGGGCGGTGCCGACCGTGTGGAACTGTGTGCAGGTATTCCCGAGGGGGGAACAACTCCATCGTATGGCGAAATTATGGTGGCGGCACGGTTGCTTAAGACGACAAGGCTGCACGTAATCATAAGGCCGCGTGGTGGCGACTTTCTTTATTCTCCGCATGAAGTGGAGATAATGAAGTATGATATCAACATGGCCCGTTACTTAGGTGTAAAGGGCATTGTGATAGGTTGCCTTACTGCCGACGGGAATGTGGATGTGAATATGATAAAACAAGAATTGCTGCCTTTTGCCGGAGGGATGACCAAGACTTTCCATCGGGCATTCGACGTGTGCCGCGATCCGTTCGAGGCATTGGAGCAGATTATCGACATGGGATTTGACCGCATTCTCACTTCTGGGCAGGCTGCCACTGCCGAGGAAGGCATACCGTTGATACGCCAATTGGTGGAACGTGCCGCAGGCCGCATAATCATAATGCCGGGCTGTGGAGTTAATGCCTCGAATATCGGCAAGATTGCCGCCGAAACCGGTGCGACAGAATTTCACCTCTCGGCTCGTAGCAAGGTGGAAAGCGGGATGCAGTATCGTAATCCGCGTGTGTCGATGGGAGGTACTGTGCACATCGACGAATACAGTCGTCTCGTAACCGATCCGGCCAAGGTGCGCGAGGTGCTTGGGTAACGGTTTGTTACCCGTGGCTACTATGTTGCAAAACATATATTTTTTCTTGTGCGTCAAGGGTAAAATATGTTACTTTGTGTGAGTTTTTTAGCGAGCGAACCGGGTTCGCGTTCCATTCACGCGCGTGAGTGGACTGTTCGTGCCAAGGTTGCTCCTGCCTGCTGCATCGCAAGGAAAGAGTATAGTGTCCGCAAGATTGAAAATTTTGCCATGCTGCTCAGGCATGGTTGCGCGTGTGCGTATTATGGAATACAGGTCGGATATTCAGTGAGACATACAGAACATAAACAACTAAAATAACATACTTCTTTAAAACAGAGATAGAAACTATGAACAAGTATCCTAAAATTGGCATTCGCCCGACCATTGATGGCCGCCAGGGCGGTGTTCGTGAAAGTCTTGAAGAAAAGACTATGAACTTGGCCAAGGCTGTGGCCGAGCTTATCTCAAGCAACGTTAAATACAGCGACGGCGCACCTGTGGAATGTGTCATTGCCGATGGTACCATAGGCCGTGTGGCCGAAACTGCCGCTTGTGCCGAGAAATTCGAGCGTGAAGGCGTGGGTGCAACCATTACTGTCACTTCGTGCTGGTGCTACGGTTCGGAAACCATGGATATGAATCCGTATTGGCCGAAAGCCGTTTGGGGCTTTAATGGTACTGAACGCCCGGGAGCCGTGTATTTGGCAGCCGTGTTGGCAGGTCATGCTCAAAAAGGTTTGCCCGCATTCGGCATTTATGGCCGCGATGTGCAGGACTTGGACGATAATACAATCCCGGCCGACGTTGCCGAAAAAATATTGCGTTGGGCACGTGCAGCCGTTGCCGTTGCTCAAATGCGCGGGCAAAGCTACCTTTCGATAGGCAGCCAGTGCATGGGTATCGCCGGCAGTATCGTAAGCCACGATTTCTTCCAGGAATACCTGGGTATGCGTAACGAAAGCGTTGACGAGACCGAAATCTTGCGCCGCATGGACGAGGGTATTTACGACCATGAGGAATATGAGAAAGCAATGGCTTGGGTTGAAAAGTATTGCAAGCCCAATGAAGGCTGGGACAAGAACCGCCCCGAACGCCAAAAGACCCGCGAGCAGAAAGAGGCCGACTGGGAATTTGTGGTAAAGATGACGCTTATCGTTCGTGACTTGATGCGCGGCAACCCCAAATTGCGTGAGATGGGCTTCAAGGAAGAGGCATTGGGTCACAACGCCATTGCCGCCGGTTTCCAAGGCCAACGTCAATGGACCGACTGGAAGCCTAATGGCGACTTCACCGAAGCCTTGATGTGCAGCACATTTGACTGGAACGGTATCCGTAAGGCATTTGTGCTTGCTACCGAAAATGATACTTGCAATGCCGTGGCCATGTTGTTTGGCAACTTGTTGACAGGTTGCGGACAAATGTTCAGCGACGTGCGCACTTATTGGAGTCCCGAGGCTGTTAAGCGCGTGACAGGCAAGGAATTGACAGGACTTGCTGCCGGCGGTATGATACACCTTATCAATTCGGGAGCAACCACGCTCGACGCTACCGGTGAAAGTGTGAATGCCAACGGTGAACATTGCATGAAGCCGTGTTGGGAAATGACCGAAAAGGATGCCGAGGCTTGCTTGAAGGCAACCAACTGGTTGCCTGCCGACCGTGACTACTTCCGCGGTGGTGGTTTCTCAAGCAACTTCTTGTCGCGTGGCGGTATGCCTGTTACCATGTCGCGCTTGAACCTCATAAAGGGCCTTGGTCCTGTATTGCAGATTGCCGAAGGTTGGACTGCTGATGTTGATCCTGAGATATTTGAAGTATTGAACAAACGTACTGACCCGACTTGGCCTACTACTTGGTTCGTACCTCGCTTGTGCGACAAACCGGCGTTCAAGGATGTTTATTCGGTTATGAACAACTGGGGCGCCAACCACGGTGCCATCAGCTACGGACACATCGGTGCCGACCTCATCACATTGGCTTCGATGTTGCGCATACCGGTTTGTATGCACAATGTTGACGATGACAAGATATTCCGCCCGGCTGCATGGAACGCATTCGGCATGGATAAGGAAGGTGCCGACTACCGCGCTTGCATGAATTACGGCCCTATATATAAATAATCTAAGTTAAATCGTTTTTTTAATAAAAAGGGAAGAGGGTGAAGCGATTGGTGACTCACCCTCCTTTCCCGTTTCATAAGCCTTAACCAAAAAAACTATATCAGACATGATTACCAATCTTGAAATAGACGAATTTGTAAGACAAGCCCATCGTGTGGGCGATGCAGGTCTCACCATTTGCAGCAGCGGCAACTTGTCGTGGCGCATAGGCGAAGAAGTATTGATTTCGGGTACAGGTTCCTGGGTACCTAACTTGCAGAAAGAGAAAGTGGCAATTTGCAACCTTGCAACAGGGCAAAGCGTGAATGGCGTGAAGCCGTCGATGGAACACGTGTTCCACCTGGGCGTGTTGCGCGAACGCCCCGACATGAATGTGGTGTTGCATTTCCAGTCGCCCTATGCAACGGCAATAGCCTGCATGAAGGAACAACCTGCCAACTTTAACGTGACGGCTGAAATACCGTGCCACGTGGGTCGTGAAATACCCATCATTCCTTATTACCGGCCCGGTTCGCCCGAACTTGCCGAAGCTGTCATGAATGCGTTGAAGGAACATAACTCGGCATTGATGCTCAAGCATGGGCAAGTGGTGTGCGGAAAAGATTTCGACGAGGCATTCGAGCGTGCCATGTTCTTTGAAATGGCTTGCCGCATAATCATTCAATCGGGTTTCAATTACAATGTATTCACTCCCGAAGAGATTGCCGACCTTGATACTTACATCTTGGGTAAAGTAACCAAGTAATTACCTGCACCCACAGCATGAAAGAAGTGTATATCGCAGTTGACTATGGCGGGGGGAGCGGCCGCGTGATTGCTGGCTCTTTCAGCCATGGTCAATTGGAATTGGAGACTATCAGCCGGTTTGGCAACAGGCAGGTGAGAATGGGCGGGCACACCTATTGGGATTTCTTGTCGCTGTTCCAAGACATGAAAGAAGGGTTGCGCATGGCCGTCCGCAAGGGATACCGCATCAAAAGCATAGGTATCGACACCTGGGGTGTGGATTTCGGCCTGATCGACAGCCGTGGCAATTTGCTCGGCAATCCCATATGTTATCGCGACCAATTCACCAACGGGTTGCCCGAAGAACTGTTTGGCGGCGACAAGGCTGCCGCACATTATGCCGAGGCAGGCATTCAGATAATGCCTATCAACACCATATACCAATTGTATGGCTTGAAAAAAGAGGGCGATGTGAGACTTGAAGTTGCCGACAAACTGTTGTTCACCCCCGACTTATTCAGCTTTTTCCTTACCGGCGTGGCAAATAATGAGTATAGCATTGCATCTACGTCGGAATTGCTTGATGCCCGCAGCCGCACTTGGAACCGCAAGTTGATTGACGAACTCGGGTTGCCTCAGCATCTTTTCGGTGAGATAGTGATGCCCGGCAGTCGCCGCGGCACATTGAGACCTGAGATTGCAGCCGAGATAGGACTTGATTATCCAGTAGAAGTGATTGCCGTCGGCTCGCACGACACGGCAAGTGCCATCAAGGCTCTGCCGCCCGTTTCGCGTCGGGGTGCGTGCCGCGCATTCCTGAGTTCGGGTACATGGTCGTTGTTGGGTATAGAACTTGACGAGCCTATTCTTACCGAGGAAGCTCGTCTTGCCGATTTTACCAACGAAGGTGGTGTGGGCGGCAAAATATGTTTCATGCAGAACATTACCGGCCTGTGGATATTGCAACGCCTGCGTGCACAATGGGAGGAAGAAGGGCGTGAAACCGATTACGGTGTGCTTATTGCCGAAGCCGAGAAGTCGCATATCGAGTCGGTTATCAACGTCGATGCACCTGAATTCCAAAATCCCGACGGCATGGAAGAAACCATAGCCGAACATTGCCGCCGCACCGGACAGCAAGTGCCTGCTACGCAAGGCGAATATATGATGTGCATAGCCCGAGGGCTTGCCGACCGCTATCGCCGCGGCATAGAGGGGCTGAACCGCCTCATCGGCCGGCCGGTTGAAGAACTGTGTATAATAGGCGGCGGGAACCAAAACCGTCTGCTTAATCGCCTGACCGAGGAAGCCATCGGCATTCCGGTGGTGAGTGGGCCTGTCGAGGCTACTGCAATCGGTAACATAATGGTTCAGGCCGAGGCTTTTGGAAACTAATGAAATTTAACATGAATAACTTTACATAAACCTAAATGGAAAATCAAAAAAAATCAGCATCGCTGCTTCACCATAACGGGGTGAGCTATGTGTTGCCGTTTATCCTCATTACAAGCTGTTTTGCCTTATGGGGATTTGCCAACGACATCACCAACCCTATGGTGAAAGCGTTTTCTAAAATTTTCCGCATGAGTGTCACCGAGGGGGCACTTGTGCAAGTGGCTTTCTATGGAGGCTACTTTGCAATGGCGTTCCCTGCCGCAATATTCATGCGTAAATTCTCTTATAAGGCCAGCATCTTGTTGGGTTTGGGATTGTATGCCTTAGGGGCATTGATGTTTTTTCCGGCAAAGTTGACGGGAGAGTATTACCCGTTCCTGCTGGCTTATTTCATTCTTACTTGCGGATTGTCGTTCCTTGAAACGAGCAGTAACCCCTATATCCTCTCGATGGGTAGCGAGGAGACTGCCACGCGCCGGTTAAGCCTTGCACAGGCATTCAACCCGATAGGGTCGTTGCTGGGAATGTATGTGGCGATGAATTTTATTCAGAATAAGTTGCACCCCATGGATACCGATGCCCGGGCAGCATTGAGCGAGGCCGAGTATGTGGCCATTCGCGATGCCGACCTTGCCACGCTCATAGCACCGTATTTGGTTATTGGGCTTGTCATTCTTGCCATGTTCTTTATCGTGCGTTTTGCCAAGATGCCAAAGAACGGCGACCAGTCGCATGAAATAAATTTCATTCCCACCATGAAGCGCATATTCTCGTTGCCGCGTTACCGCGAGGGCGTTATTGCGCAGTTCTTCTATGTGGGAGCACAAATCATGTGCTGGACGTTTATCATACAGTATGGTACGCGCGTGTTCATGGCCGAAGGGATGACCGAGCAGGATGCCGAAGTTGAATCACAGCTCTACAACATAGTTGCCATGGCACTGTTCTGCGTGAGCCGTTTCATTTGCACCTTCTTGCTGAAATATTTCAATCCCGGTCAGCTGTTGAAGATATTGGCGATAGCCGCAGCCGTATTCACCTTGGGCGTGATATTCTTCCAGGATCGCATGGGAATGTATTGCCTTGTGGCTGTATCGGGCTGTATGTCGCTCATGTTCCCCACTATTTACGGTATTGCCCTTAAAGGGCTTGGCGATGATGCCAAGTTTGGTTCGGCCGGCCTTATTATGGCCATTCTTGGTGGTTCGGTGTTGCCTCCGGTTCAGGCCGCCATCATTGACATGGGTACAGTGATGGGGATGCCGGCAGTCAATGTCTCGTTCGTGCTGCCTCTCATTTGCTACATCATGGTGATGATATACGGCCAACGGTCATGCCGTCGCAGCCGCCTCGGAATAGAATAGGAGATATAATGCAATGAAAAAAGTCGGGATATGCTCCCTATATGCGGTGCGTATCCCGGCATTTTTATTTGTGTATTGCAGCTTACCAACCGGCCAATGGGATTTTTTGTGTCGGTGGCGGGAACGCTGTATCAATCTCATTTAAATCCTCGTTGGTAAGGTTGATGTCGAGGCTTTTATGGTTTTCTTCCACATGAGCCATATTGCTTGCCTTGGGAATGGCAATCACATTATCATTGCGCATTACCCATGCAAGCATTATTTGTGTGGCGGTGGCACTGTGCCGCCGGGCTATCTTGGCAAGCGTCTTGTCGGTGCGCAACCTGCCTTCGCCGAGCGGCGTGTAGGCCATGATGGGAATACCGTGCTGTTCGCTCCACGGGATGAGGTCGTATTCGATGCCGCGGTCATGCAGGTTGTAAAGGACCTGGTTGGCAGCACAATCATCGCCGTTGGGCAGTGCCATGATTTGTTCCATATAGGCAACGTCGAGATTGCTCATGCCCCAATGCCTGATTTTTCCTTCGCGTTGCAGTTCCACCATGGCGCATACAGTTTCGGAAAACGGGTAGCGTCCTATCCAGTGTAACAGGTAAAGGTCGATATAGTCGGTGCCGAGCCGTCTGAGGCTGCGCTCGCAGGCCTGTTTCGTGCCGGTGTAACTTGCATTGCCCGGCAGAACCTTGCTTACAATGAAGGCCCTGTCGCGGCAATCGCGCACGGCTTCGCCCACAAGGTCTTCGTTACCATACATTTCAGCAGTGTCGATGAGTGTCAATCCCAATTCGATGCCACGGCGCAAAGCCGCTATCTCATCTTTGCACCGTGTACCCATTTGGTAAGTTCCTTGTCCCAATCGGCACACCTTTTGTCCGTTGCCGAATGTTATGAACTTGTGTGTCATTATCTCAAATATTCCTTATAGAACGCTTCGATTTTGTCGAAGGGGATTTTCCCGTAGTTGTCATAAAGGTCGGTGTGGCTTGCGCCCGGAACTATTAGCAATTCTTTATTGTCGCCGGTCAGCATCTTGTAAGTGTCTTCGCTGAAGTAGCGCGAATGGGCCTTTTCGCCATGAACAAGCAACACTGCGTTGCGGATTTCGTCGGCATACGACAGTATGGGCATATTCAGGAACGACAGTGACGAGGTGGTGTTCCATCCGCCATTGGAGTTTAGCGAACGCTTGTGGTAGCCGCGACTGGTCTTGTAATATGCGAAGTAATCTTTCAGGAATTGCGGGGCATCATCGGGTACAACGTCGGGCAGGCCTCCTGCAAGTACATATGTGCCGTTGCGGTAGTCCGTGGTGCGTTGGGCATTAAGTTGTAGCCTCAGCTCGTTGCGTGCGTCGGCATTGTTGGCTGCGTCGAAATATCCGTTGGCGTTTACGCGGCTCATGTCATACATGGTGCTTGCCACAGTGGCCTTGATGCGCGTGTCGATGGCCGCGGCATTCACGGCCATACCACCCCAGCCGCAAATGCCGAGTATGCCTATGCGTTCGGGGTCAACATCGGCACGTGTTGACAGGTAATCGACTGCAGCACAGAAATCTTCGGTATTGATGTCGGGCGATGCAACATAACGAGGGGTGCCACCGCTTTCTCCGGTATATGACGGGTCGAAAGCTATGGTAAGGAAACCGCGCTCGGCCAGTTCTTGGGCATAAAGTCCCGAGGCCTGTTCTTTTACGGCTCCGAACGGGCCACAAACAGCCACGGCCGGCATCGGTTCCGTGGCATTCTTTGGAACATACAAGTCGGCGGCAAGCGTAATGCCGTAACGGTTGTGGAACGTGATTTTGCTGTGGTTCACTTTGTCGCTTTGCGGGAACACTTTGTCCCACTCTTGAGTAAGGTTCAGTTTTTCTTCCATAAAGCAGTTTTTATTATATTGGTGTCCGCTAAAAAACAATAAGGCAAAAAATTCATGTCCGCAATGCCCATAAACAGGCGTTGCGGATACTTTTTTTTGAAAACCAAGCCCCCGTCAGTCAAA
>CALUMH010000011.1 GCA_944321685.1 uncultured Muribaculaceae bacterium | reverse complement strand
TAAATCTGCACTTTCATCGGGTAATGATTAGGAAACCGTTCTTTTGCTTTAATCTGCTTTAAGACGGTTTTCAACTGCCTGCCAAACTTCTGCGTTTTTCCTCTAACTCCCTAATTATCAAATCCTGTTGCTTTAATCTGCTGCAATTCGGCGGATATTCCAGAGATTTATAGTAAGTTTGTAAAATAATACGCCATTTTTTAACCTCAACACCATTGACATGAAATTTGCAACAACTTCGATAGCTGCGGCACTTGCTGCCTTATGTTTTTCGTTCAACTCATGCTCCACCAATGAGAACGAAATCAATGACGCGCCTGCATTGTCCGATTATGTAAAACCAGGTATCGGCACAGCCCATAGCCGGTGGTTTTTCTATACCCCGGCAGCCGTGCCTTTCGGCATGGCAAAAGTCGCGCCGTCAACCAACGGCAGCCTTGGCAACAAGGATGGATGGCAAGCCGTGGGATATGATGCACGGCACACTTCAATCGAAGGGTTTGTCAACCTGCACGAATTCCAAGTGGGCGGAATTTCAATCATGCCGACAACAGGAGAACTGAAAACCGTTCCAGGTTCTCCCGACGGCTCGGCCGACAATACCGACGGCTACCGCTCGACATTCGACAAAAAAGACGAATACGCCACTGCCGGATACTACTCGGTGCTACTGAAAGACTATGACATAAAAGCCGAGCTTACTGCAACCCGGCGTGTGGGCTTCCACCGGTATTCATTCCCTGCCACCGACAGTGCGCACTTGATATTCGACATCGGCCACCGGTGGGGCGAAAGCGGCCCGGTGAAAGACGCTTATGTGAAATACCTCGGTGCCGGAACAATCGAAGGATATGTGGTAACCGAACCGGCTTATGTGCAGAAATACCAACCCGGAGCCTCGGTACCTATTTATTTTTACGCCACAACCGACCATTTGCCTCAAGAAACAGGCACTTTCTCGGGAGAAATAATCAATGCCGAAGCCGATGAATGTCACGGTCTCGGAGCCGGACTTTACATGACTTTCGACACACGCGATAGTAGCGACCGTGTAATAGAAGTAAAAGTAGGCGTATCATACACATCGATTGAAAATGCACGGGAGAACCTGCTCGCCGAGGCCGAAGATCTTGACTTCGATGCCGCCCACCGACAAGCCACCCAGGCTTGGGAAGAGGCACTCGGCCGCATAAGGGTGGAAGGCGGAAGCGAAGCCGACCGCACAAAATTCTACACCGGACTGTTCCATGCCCTGCTGGGCCGCGGACTTGCAAATGATGTCAACGGTGCTTATCCGCGCAACGACGGCACCATAGGGCAAATCGAAATTGACAAAACCACCGGCAAGCCTATTCATAACCATTATAATACCGATGCCATGTGGGGGGGCTACTGGAACTTGTCGCTGCTGTGGGCATTGGCTTATCCCGAATATTATGCCGATTTTGTACAAAGCCAGCTGCTCGTGTACAAAGAAACAGGTTGGCTTGCCGATGGTATAGCCAACAGCCGCTACGTATCGGGGGTTGGCACCAATTTCATGGGACTTGTGATAGCCGGGGCATATAATTGCGGAATACGTAGTTTCGATGTCAACCTTGCCTATGAGGCAGCACTGAAAAACGAGCTCGGGTGGAAAGACCGCCCCGACGGAGTAGGGAAATCAGACATGGAGGCTTTTGTCGAACATGGCTACTCTCCCTATGTTCCCAGCACCGGGGCAGGCGACGAACTGCACCGCGACGGTTCTCCATTCGGAGCATCGCACACTCTCGAATACAGTTTCAGTGCCTACGCCGTGGGGCAATTTGCTAAGTCACTGGGCCGCACCGATGACTACAACACGCTATCACGCCTTGCCGACGGTTGGCGGCAAATCTACGACCCATCGACCGGTTTCATGCGCCCGCGCGACAAAAACGGAGATTTCATCGAGCCATTCAACCCGTCGCGCCCATGGGTAGGTTTCCAAGAAGGCAATGCATGGCAATACACTTTCTATGTTCCGCATAATCCCGAGGAACTTGTCGCACTGATAGGTGCCGACCGCTTCAATACCCGCCTCGACAGTATTTTCATCGTGTCGCGTGCCAACGTGTTTGGCGGCGGAACCACGGTCGATGCATTTGCAGGCATATCAGGTGTATATAACCACGGGAACCAACCCAATTTGCACATATCATGGCTGTTTAATTTCTCAGGTCGCCCATGGCTCTCGCAAAAGTGGGCACGCACAATATGCAACGAATTTTATGGTACCGAGGAAATACACGGTTATGGTTACGGACAAGATGAAGACCAAGGGCAACTGGGTGCATGGTATGTGATGTCGTCGATAGGACTGTTTGACGTAAAAGGCTTGAGCGACAACCGTCCGTCATACCAAATAGGCAGCCCGCTTTTCGACCGTATCACCATCTCGCTTCCTGAAAATGTACGCAAGCAACCATTCGTCATAGAGGTAGAGAATAACTCTCCACAGAATATATACGTCCAGGAACTGCGCCTCAACGGCAAGCCGCTCGGCACATATTCGCTGCCGTATGACCAACTTGTGGCCGGCGGCACATTGCAGCTGAAAATGGGTGACAAACCAAATACAAGCATGACACGATGAAAACAACGGGCATTATCGCAATAGGCGCAACGCTGCTGCTCGCCGCAACAGCCTGCTCAAGCAACATAAACGGCGAACATGAAAATTTCACACGATATGTGAACACTCGCATAGGCACCGGCGGACACGGGCACGTGTTTTACGGAGCAAATGTTCCATTCGGAATGGTGCAATTGGGTCCGACGAGCATTCCGCAAGAGTGGGATTGGTGTTCAGGGTACCACATAAGCGACTCTACCGTAATAGGGTTTCCGCACACACACCTGAGCGGCACCGGAATAGGCGACTTGCATGATGTCACCCTCATGCCCGTGACAGGAACAGTGACTTATGCCCGAGGAAATGCCGCCGACCCGCAATCAGGGCTGTGGTCATACTCCGACCGTTCGTATGAAACTGCCCGACCGGGATATTACGCCACACGGCTCACCCGTTACGACATCGACGTGGAACTCACAGCCACCGCACGTGTGGGTTTTCACAAATACACATTCAACCACCCCGACAGCGCTGCAATAGTCATCGACCTGCAAAACGGCGGAGGCTGGGATAGGGCAACCGAGGCATCGGTGTTCCGCATCAGCGACACCATGCTCGGCGGCTACCGGTACTCGCGTGGTTGGGCAAACGACCAACGCATATATTTCGTGGCTGAGTTTTCGCAACCGGTCATATCGCTCGATTTTGCTACCGATGGCGACATTTTCACGCCCGATAGTTGCCGAGGCACCATAGTCTATGCCCGGGCAAACATCGAAGCCCGAGCCGACAACCCTGTTTACGTGAAAGTGGCACTGTCGCCGGTCTCGACCGACAATGCTCGGCTCAACCTGAAAGCCGAACTCCCCGGCTGGGATTTCGACCGATGTGTAACCCGTGCCGACAGTGCTTGGAACAGCGAATTGTCGAAAATCAGGATTTCCACTGCCGACACAACCAAACGTGAAATATTCTACGCCGCCCTATACCACACAATGATTGCCCCCTCGCTCTTTTGCGATGTAAACGGCGATTACCGCGGAGCCGACGGCAAGATTTATAACAGCAGCGACTTCAAGACATACACCACATTCTCATGTTGGGACACCTACCGTGCCGCACACCCGTTAATGTCGATAATCCACCCTGAACTTACCCGCGATGTGGTGAATACCTTCCTCTCAATTTACGACCGGCAAGGCAAATTGCCTGTGTGGCACCTGATGGGATGCGAAACCAACACCATGGTAGGCAACCCGGGAATATGTATCCTCGCCGATGCTGTCACCAAGGGATATGCCGACGACCCACGCAGGGCATACGAGGCATTACGCAATTCGGCCATGCTCGACGAACGTGGCATGGGACTTCGCAAACAATATGGCTACATTCCTTGCGACATGATGAAAGAGTCGGTAGCTTATGACATGGAATATGCCATTGCCGACTATGGAGTGGCGCAAGTGGCCAAGATGGTTGGCGACACCGCCGGTTACGATTATTTCACCCGGCGCAGCCATAGCTACCGCAACCTGTTTGACCCGGGAACACGCTTTATGCGTGGGAAAGACTCGGATGGCAAGTTTCGCGAGCCGTTCAATCCCATATCGTCCGACCACCGTAACGACGACTATTGCGAGGGCAACGCATGGCAATATACATTTCTCGTTCCGCACGACCTGACGGGGCTTGTCGGTTGTTTCCCTTCACAAGAAGATTTTATTGCGAAACTCGACTCACTGTTCACCGTTGACTCGCAACTCGAAGGTGATGTAATCTCGCCCGACATTTCGGGCATGATAGGCCAGTATGCCCATGGCAACGAACCGAGCCACCACATCGCATATTTCTACACCATGCTTGGCCGTCCGTGGCAGACAGCCGACCGTGTGCGGCAAATACTTGGCACACTCTACACTGCACAGCCCGACGGGCTGTGTGGCAACGAAGATGTGGGTGCCATGTCGGCATGGTACGTGCTCTCGGCTCTTGGCTTTTATCAAGTGGAACCCGCCGGAGGACGCTATTACTTCGGCTCGCCTCTTCTTGACAAGGCAACAATCAAAGTGCCCGGCGGCAAATTCATAATCACCACGCATAACAACTCCGATGCCAATCGCTACATACAAAGTATCAATCTTAACGGCATGCCATATCACAAGGCATGGATCGACTTTGCCGATATAACCGCAGGTGGCACTCTTGAAATAGAAATGGGAAACAAACCTGTAAAATGGTACTAACCTATTCTCAAATTTATCATGAATTACAACGACTACACCAAGGCCGTCCAAACCATAAAGACAGCTATCTTGCGCAACCAATATCGCGCAGCTGCATCAGTAAATAAATATCAACTATCTTTATACTATGGAATAGGTCAATATGTATCGGAGAATTCCCGAAAAGGCTTTTTCGGGAAAGGTGCAATCGAACAAATTGCCACCATGTTACATAAAGAATTACCCGGACTTAGAGGATTTTCTGTCTCAAATATAAAAAATATGCGTCAATTCTATGAAGAATGGACACTGGTTCTAAATCGCCAGCCATTGGCTGGCAATTTGGAATTAAACGAAAACTTATTAATCACATCCTTAACAATAAAGCCATTAACCGACGATTTCAATTGGAACGATTTTCTTGCAATAGGTTTCAGCCACCATATGGAAATCATTGCAAAAACCAAATCTTTAAATGCCCGATTATTTTATATACACGAATGTGCAATACATTATTGGAATAAATACACACTTAGAAATTATCTCAAAGCTGACTTGTATCATCATCAAGGTTGTTTACCCAATAATTTCACGCAAACAATATCCAATCCACAACAAGCATTAAAAGCAATACATACTTTTAAAGATGAATATTTACTGGATTTTATAAACGTTGAAGAACTTGATGAACAAGAAAAAGACTTAAATGAACGCATTATTGAAAATTCAATCATAAATAATGTGAAGCAGTTTATAATGACATTCGGGCAAGACTTTTGTTTTATAGGAAATCAATACCGACTCGAAATTGCCGGGGAAGAAATGTTTATTGACCTTCTGTTTTTCAACCGGGAACTAAATTCATTGGTCGCCGTTGAATTAAAATCAGGAAAATTTCGCCCTTCATACTTAGGACAGCTAAACACATACCTCTCTGCTTTAGACAAATACGTCAGAAAACCAAATGAAAATTTTTCTATTGGCATTATACTTTGTAAAGGAATGAACCAAACATTTGTTGAATTTGCAATTAGAGATTATAATAAGCCAATGGGAGTAGCAACTTACCATACAACCGAAGAAATGCCTGAACGCTTGCGCAAAACCTTACCAAATGTCGAAGATCTGAAAAAATTACTATAAGAATTTTAATATTAAATTATAATGAAAAAAAGCATTTTAATCGCAACTTTATTAATGATATGCTCAATGGCCATACGTGCCGACTACACGCAGTATGTCAATCCCTTGATGGGAACTTTATCGTCGTTTGAGATATCGGCGGGAAACACCTATCCTGCTATTGCATTGCCTTGGGGCATGAACTTTTGGACCCCTCACACTCGCGGAATGGGCGACGGATGGCAATACATCTACAACGACACCGAGATACGCGGTTTCAAACAAACTCACCAGCCCAGCCCGTGGATTAACGACTATGGCTGCTTCTCGATAATGCCTGTAACAGGGCAATCGGCTTTCGACGAGAAAAATCGTGCCTCATGGTTCTCACACAAAGGAGAAACTGCCACTCCTTATTATTACAAGGTGTTCCTCGCCACACACGATGTGCTTACCGAAATCGCTCCCACCGAACGGGCAGCGATATTCCGTTTCACTTATCCCGAGCGCGACAGTTCGTTCCTCGTAGTTGACGCTTTCGACGGCGGCTCGCACGTGGAAATCATTCCCGATGAAAACAAAATCATAGGCTATACCACCCATAACCATGGCGGCGTGCCGGGAAACTTCAGGAACTACTTCATACTGGAATTTGACAAACCGTTTGCCTATACAGCAACCATGAGCGGCGACACTTTGCACACAGGAACCGTGCAACAAACTGCCGACCATGCCTGTGCCATAGTGGGATTTTCCACCCATAAGGGAGAACAAGTGAATGTGCGTGTGGCTTCGTCGTTCATAAGTCCCGAGCAAGCAGAAATCAATATGATGGAACTGGATAACCGCACCATCGAGCAGGTTGCCGCCGATGGCAAGGAAACTTGGAACCGCGCACTTGGCCGCATCGAAGTGGAAGGTGGCACAATCGACCAATACCGTACATTCTATTCATGCCTATACCGCTCGTTGCTGTTCCCGCGCAAGTTTTATGAAATCGACTCCGACGGCAACATTGTGCATTACAGCCCCTACAACGGACAAGTTCTGCCGGGATATATGTACACCGATACCGGCTTTTGGGATACATTCCGCAGCCTTTTCCCGTTGCTTAACCTCATGTACCCGTCGGTCAACAAGGAAATACAGGAAGGTTTACTCAATGCTTACCGTGAAAGCGGCTTTTTCCCCGAATGGGCAAGCCCGGGGCACCGCAACTGCATGGTAGGCAACAACTCGGCATCGGTGCTTGTCGATGCCTATCTGAAAGGCGTTCAAGTCGATGACGTGGAAACGCTATATGAAGGATTGCTCAATGGCTGCAACAACGTGCACCCCGACGTGCCGTCAACCGGCCGACTTGGCCATGAATTCTACAACCGCCTGGGATATGTGCCTTGCAATGTGGGTATAAACGAAAGTGTGGCGCGTACACTTGAATATGCCTATGACGACTGGTGCATATTGCAGCTTGCAAAAAAACTTGACCGGCCAAAGGAAGAAATCTCCGAACTCGAAAAACGCGCAATGAATTACCGCAACACTTTCGACCCTGGACACAATTTGATGCGCGGTCGCGAAGACAACGGCAAGTTCCAGTCGCCATTCTCCCCGTTCAAGTGGGGCGGCGATTTCACCGAAGGTAACAGTTGGCACTACACTTGGTCGGTATTCCACGACCCGCAAGGCCTCATCGACCTGATGGGCGGCAACAAGAATTTCACCGCCATGCTTGATTCGGTATTCACCGTACCGCCGGTTTTCGACGATAGCTACTATGGTTTCCCGATTCATGAAATCCGCGAAATGGCCGTAATGAACATGGGCAATTACGCCCACGGCAACCAGCCCATACAGCACATGATTTACCTGTACAACTATGCAGGCCGCCCGTGGACGGCACAATACCGGCTGCGTGAAGCAATGGACAAGCTGTATTCCCCCACTCCCGACGGCTATTGTGGCGACGAGGACAACGGGCAAACATCGGCATGGTATGTATTCTCGGCACTTGGGTTCTACCCCGTATGTCCGGGTACCGACCAATATGTGGCAGGTTCGCCACTGTTCAAGCGTGCCACTTTGCACCTTGAAAACGGCAAAAAGCTGGTAATCGATGCCCCCGGTAACAGCGCGGAAAACATCTACATCAATTCGGCCACCCTCAACGGCAAGGAATACACCAAGCTCTATTACCGCCACAACGACCTTCTAAATGGCGGCACCCTGCACCTCGACATGAGCCCCACTCCCAACTCCGACCGAGGCACCTTGACCGAAGACCGCCCCTATTCATTCTCCAACGAACAATAAAATCATATACAATGGCAATAAACAGGAAAATGAATGTGGAGCCGGGGGTGCTGTATGATGCAAACTATGACCCGGAACTGGTGGCAGAACGCATCGCTGCCAAGGAGCTTTGTTTTGAACTCAACAACCTGCGTCCGTCCATGACCATGAAGCGCGAAGAAATTACGCGCCGCCTGCTTGGGAAGGCCGGTGTGAACTGTTGCATCGAATCGCCTTTTTATTGCGATTATGGCTACAACATCGAGGTTGGCGATAACTTCTTCATCAATTCGGGGTGCATCATTCTCGACGGTGCAAAAGTCATTTTCGGCAACAACGTATTTGTTGCCCCGCACTGCGGCTTTTATACAGCCGGACATCCGCTCGACCACGAACGCCGCAACCTGGGGCTTGAATATGCCCTTCCCATCACCATTGGCAACAATGTGTGGATTGGCGGCCATGTGTGCATTCTGCCGGGAGTTTCCATAGGCGACAACTCGGTGATAGGCGCAGGCAGCGTTGTCAACAAGGATATTCCGGCAGGGGTATTGGCCGCAGGCAACCCGTGCCGGGTGATACGAGAAATCAACGAGACCGACCGCCATCGTTATCCCAACATTGTAAAATTATAACATTTAAAATAAACCGATATAATGAAACTAAATGCCTTAATACTTGCTTTATGTGCCGGCATGGTGTGTGGCAATGCTGCTGCACAAGATTTCGACCTATCGTCGCAACGGCAAGAAATTCAACAATTTTTACCCGTCGATGGTGAAAAAATCAACCATAACGGACTTGTGATAAATCCCACCCCACACGACATTTTACTTGATGAAGGGAAAACCCTCAACATAGCGGGTGGCATAAAAGTCAATGATCGTCAAGGCCGGTTTGCCGACGACGTACATTTCATCCCTGTCACGGAAAAGGGTGTGAAACTTACCATCGACTTCGGTGAAAAAGTTGCAGAGAAAGCAGGTGCTAAAGCCACTCCGGGCGCATATGTGCTCAACATAACTCCCCAAGAAATCACAATAACCGGATATGATGAAAGTGGTGCTTTCTACGGATTGCAAACGTTGCGCCAAGTTGTCGGCTCCCGAATGGCAGCAGGTGGCAAACTGCCGTGCATGACAGTCAACGATTATCCTTCGCTGCCACTGCGTGGCGTGGTTGAAGGTTTCTATGGCACGCCATGGTCACATGAAGTGCGCCTGTCGCTTATCGATTTCTTCGGCCGTTTCAAAATGAATACCTACGTCTATGGGCCGAAAGATGACCCATACCACAGCAGCCCCAACTGGCGACTGCCGTACCCCGACGATGAAGCTGCACGGCTTAAAGAACTCGTGCAGGCGTGCCATCGCAACCATGTAAACTTCGTGTGGGCCATACACCCGGGTAAAGATATCAAATGGAACGATGAAGATTATGGCAACCTGCTACGGAAATTCGAGATGATGTATGACCTTGGAGTAAGGCAATTCGCCATTTTCTTCGACGACATCTCGGGCGACGGCACAAGTCCGGTGAAACAAACCGAACTGCTCAACCGCCTGACCGACGAATTCGTCAAGGCGAAAGGCGATGTAGGCTCACTGATACTATGCCCCACCGACTATAATAAATCGTGGGCCAATCCCACGCCGCGCGGCAGCCTGCCCTATTTCGGCAACAATCTGAACCCCGACATAAAGGTATTCTGGACCGGTGATGTGGTGTGCAGCGATATTACCGCAAGCACACTTGAATGGGTAAACTCGCGCATCAAGCGTCCTGCCCTGTTTTGGTGGAATTATCCTGTAACCGACTATGTGCGCAACATTGTACTGCAAGGCCCCGTTTACGGCCTTGATACCACTCTTTCAAGCAATGAACTGAGCGGAGTGCTAAGTAACCCGATGGAACATGGCGAAGCATCGCGCCTTGCACTGTATGGAGTGGCCGATTATGCTTGGAATATCGGGGCATACAACCCTATCGACAGCTGGGAACGCGCATTGCAGGAAATGGCACCGAGGGCAGCCGAGGCTTATCGCACATTTGCAATCCATTCATGCGACACCGAGACCGGCTACCGCCGCGACGAGTCGTGGGAAACACGCACCTTCGGCATCGACGATTATAACGAAAGCGATGCCCACGCTCTTGCCGCCGAATTTGAACGCATCGAAAAAGTGCCTTGCCAAATGGAAACAGGCTGCGACAATCAACTGTTGCTTGCCGAATTGCGCCCGTGGCTTGTGGAATTCGGCAAACTGGGCACCCGCGGCAAGCGCACGGTGGAATTGATTGAAATGTTCCGCTCGGATTTCGATAATGCCACATTCTGGAACAAATATGCCGATAACTTAATGAGCCGGGATGACCGCCGCAACTACGAAGCCCACAAATCGGGAACAATGAAGCTGCAACCGTTCTATGAAAACGCAATGGAAGAAATGGGTGCACGTTTCCTTGCAAAAATTTCAGGACAAATGCCCTGCAATTACCGTGGATTAAGCTCGTTCCCCAATTCCGCCACCACGCAACCGCAACTGATGCTCGACGGCGACACCGTAACGTATTACACCTCGGCATTACCGCAACGCCGCGACAGCTGGATAGCCGTTGACCTGAAAACCGTGAAAGATGTACATTCGGTAAGGATATTGCAAGGCCGCAATTCGGTTGACGATGTGGATTACTTCGACCATGCCGCACTCGAATACTCGGCCGACGGTAAAACATGGCAACCATTGATTGCCGACATCGAACGTCAATATGTGATAAACTGGAGCGGAACGCCGGTAAAAGCGCGTTATGTGCGCCTCAAGCGCCTCGACTCACGCAAGACGAATTATGTGGCCGTCCGCTCATTTGAAATCAATCCGTTAAGCACCGAAAATCTTGGGTTCGGCCTGCAAACGACAGGGAACATCGAAGCCGCCTTGCGCACATTCGACCTCAATGCTTCATCATCGTTCACGCTTGACGGAACCATGACTTTCGATGTTACTGAGGGCACAAAAGGTTATACCTTGCTCATGGGCAAAAGCGATGTACCATTAAGCATCACCATGCTTGATGACAAAGGCAATACGCTGCAAGAAATAACCACGATTTCGGCATACACTACATTCACACTCCCCGCCGGCACGACTAAAGTCAAACTCGACTCGGCCAATGCCGACATCATCGAAATCATCCCCTCGCGGTAAAAGGAACAATCCATAGCAACAAACAAAATGAGCAACGGGCAGCATCAAGTGCCATCCGTTGCTCATTTTTTACCACAAAAAAGGTCGCTTTACCGCTCGTAATCGAAATATGAGAAATCGGCAAATGCCTGTGAAGTCTCGGCAGCCGAAACGGCATATAGGCCAAGCATCACCCCGGTAAAACCTCCGGCAGTCTCGCTGCTTATGTAACGTGTATCAACCTTGCCAAGTTCAACGAAGTCATCATCGCCGACCGAGTAATAAAACGTGTAAAATTCTTTGTCGCCTTTCACACGAAGCCTAACCTCGGCTTGTCTGGGAACAATTACGGTTTTCTCCACATGGTCTATTGCTCCCAAGCGATACCGCAAGTTCACAGCTTGTCGGCCATCGGCAAGTTGTTCCACATATAAATCATAATGCGATGTTTCTATCATATAAACACTAAGCCCGGCGCGATCCCCGGTTTCGGCATCTTTCAGCTGCAACGAAGTGCCGGCCGAAAAATCTATATGCTCCTGCCTGCGTGCAACAAAAGTCGGACTGTCATCTCCCATGTAATCCAGGCTTATCGGGGTAGCGTAAAGGCGCAGTTTCCCCGACTTGAATGTGTATTTTTCAAAATGCGGATTGCGCACATACACCCATTCATGCCCCAATTTGCCTGTTTCAAACGTAGTGCGGACAGGCAATTCCTCAACAGCCTGTTGCGGCAAAGTGGGAACATCCATCTGTAAAGCCACAGTTCCGTCTCCATTCACCACCGGCCAGGCATTTTTATCCCATCTCACAGGAACGAGGAAAGTTTCCCGCCCCAGATTGTGATGGAAATTGTGGTTACGAAATGCAAGGCACACCGCCCACCAACTGCCATCGGCGGCCTCAACCAAGTCGGCATGGCCTACACCCTGTATCGGATTGCTTTGCGCATTTTGGTTGATATGCGTCAATATAGGATTAGACGGATTTCCTGCATACGGCCCGTATATATTGCGGCTGCGAGCAATAGTAATCTTATGTCCATATTCCGTTCCTCCTTCCGAAATAAGCAGGTAATACCACCCGTCTTTCTTGTAAATATGCGGCCCTTCGGGATAACGCCCGCCCGTACCGTTCCATATACACCGCGATTCGGTAAGTTGCTCCCCTGTTTTGGGATTTATTTCACACAGGAAGATTCCGTCCGACGGATTGCTTACCAAATAACACTTGCCGTCTTCAAAATAGAGCGACGGGTCAATTCCTCCTTGTTTCAGCCACACAGGCTCCGACCATTCTCCACGCGGGTCGGTGGTATATACAATGAAATTGCCTTTATCCGATACATTGGTTGTCGTCATGTAAAACGTTCCTTCATGGTAACGAATTGTCGGCGCATATATTCCGCCGGTGGTACTTGCATCATGTAAAGGGAGTTGTGACTCGCGAGTAAGGCAATGCCCTATTTGCTTCCAATGCACCAAATCCTTACTGTGAAACAGCGGCACTCCGGGAAAATACTGGAAACTGCTGGTTACCAAGTAATAGTCATCACCCACACGGCAAATGCTCGGGTCTGGGTGAAAACCGGGAATTACAGGATTTTGATAACCGTGCGAACTTTGTGCCATGCAAGCCAATCCCATCAACGATACAAGGCACAACATAAATCGTTTAATCATAATACAAAAATTTTAAGCCATAACACATTACACAAATGTACAGAAAAAACCGAAACAAACCCCATCAAAACACGGTATAAATTTTCACTTCCCTCAATATAAAAACACGCAGATAACCTGTATAACAAGCTTAAAACAGTTCCACCTGCACAAATTATCGCATAATAATTTGCGCAAATTATACAAAGAATATAAATTTACACACATCTTCGATATTAATTAATAGAAACCAATAAAACTACTTTAACTATATGTACCGCATTATTATAACCATCGCTTTGATTATCTTGGCTATGCCCATGTTTGCCGAAACTGCCATAGGCTCTCCTTGCGATGTCATTCCTGTGCCGCAACAGGTGGAAATGGGCAAAGGTGTATATACTTGGCCTGAACCGGATGCCTTTTTCCATATAAAAAACGGCAACGGCCCACTTGCGAGTTATTTGAAGTCACTAAATAATATGACGGCAACCGACAATCAGCGCAAAGCCGACATTTCAATCACAATAACCGGCGATGCCGATGCGGCTCAAAACGAATCATACTCGCTCACAATAAAACCCGACAAGATACACATCAAGGCGGCATCGGAAACCGGAGCATTCTATGCCATACAATCGTTGCAGCAAATGACGCGATGCGGTACCGTCAAACGACTGCAATGTTGCACCGTCACCGATGCGCCGCGGTTTGCATACCGCGGCTTGCACTTCGACGTGTCGCGCCACTTCCGCCCGAAAGAATTTTTATTGAAGCAAATAGACGCAATGGCGCTGCTGAAGTTCAACAATATACATCTGCACCTGACCGACGCGGCAGGTTGGCGACTGCAAATCGACCGCTATCCGCTTCTTACATCATTGGCTGCATGGCGGCCTTATAAACGGTGGGAAGACTGGTGGAACGGCGACCGCTCATATTGCACGCAAGACGATCCACGTGCCTATGGCGGATATTATACCAAAGAAGACATACGTGAAATTATCGAATATGCCCGTGCACGGCACATCAACGTCGTTCCTGAAATAGAAATGCCGGGCCACAGCGAAGAAGTGCTTGCCGCATATCCCGAACTTTCATGCAGCGGCGAACCATACCGCAACGGTGACTTCTGCATAGGCAACGAGGAAACTTTCACATTCCTCGAAAATGTGCTTTCCGAGGTAATCGACCTGTTCCCATCGCAATACATACACATCGGCGGTGACGAAGCCACAAAAGAAGGTTGGAAAACCTGCCCGAAGTGCAAGCAACGAATGGAACAAGAAGGGCTGGCCGACGTTGATGAATTGCAAAGCTACATGATACACCGCATCGAGCAATTCGTTCAGTCGAAAGGCCGCACCGTGGTGGGATTTGACGAAATAATGCAAGGCGGCCTTGCCCCCGGGGCAGTGGTAATGTCGTGGCGTGGTGCCGAACCAGGCCTTGAAGCCATGCGGCAAGGCAACCCTGCCATCATGAACCCTAACGCATATTATTACCTTGATTACACGCAAGATGCCCCTTTCAAGGAGCCGGTATCGATAGGCGGCTACACTCCGCTCGAAAAAGTGTATTCATTCGAGCCATTGCCCGACAGCATTCCCGGCGACGTGGCCGGCAACCTGCTCGGGGTGCAAGCCAATGTGTGGTGCGAATATATCACCGACGACAGCCATGCCGAATATATGTACTACCCTCGCGCTTTTGCAGTAGCCGAAACGGCATGGTCGCAACCTGAACAGAAAAACTATCCCGACTTCCGCCGCCGTGCACTAAATTTGGTGACGCAATTGCGCTCAATGGGTTACAACACATTTGACCTTGCCAATGAATATGGCGACCGCAAAGAGAGCACCCGTCCGCTCAAGCACCTTGCCCGTGGTTGCAAAGTAATTTACAATCTGCCCTACAGCCGTCAATACCCGGCAGCCGGCGACAGTGCCCTCACCGACGGCGTGTGCGGCGGTTGGACCTATGGAGACAATCGCTGGCAAGGCACCATGCGCGACATGGATGTAACCATCGACCTCGGGAGCATAAAACCTGTGCATTACGTGGGTGCCACATTCCTGCAATCGGTGGGAGCATGGGTGTATATGCCACGGAGGGTTGACATTTACCTGTCGGACGACGGGGAAAACTTCACTCTCGCCGGACAGGCATGGTGCGACGTGCCCGACACGTCGGCCGAAATACGTTACAAGGTATATTCCACTCTGTGTGACGCATCGGCACGATATGTGCGCCTGCACGCAGTCAAGTACCCCAAACGAGGCTCATGGTTGTTTACCGACGAGATAGTAATCAACTGACAAAACAGGAATAATCGCAGATTTGCATTGCATCGATGCAGCAAGTGCTCGTGTTTTTGTAACGGCAATCAATAATAGGAAATGGTGCGTTCCACTATGCCGTATGGGTTGCCGTTACAGCGTATCACAGCCTTCAACCAATTACCGTGAGCGTCAATGTTGGTATAATCATAAGTGTACAGGTATTCACCTTCACAATTTATGCTTATGCGCCACCCGCGGTCGTTGTAGGTGTATTCTATCACGCTGCTGTAATCGTCCATTTCACTGTATGACGATTCTTTTACCACATTTCCACGGGCATCGGTTATGGTATAGTCGCCAGGAGTGGAGCCATATTCTATGCGGTTGCCATTTTTGAACCTTATCTTCGACGTGTCGATAGGATATTCGTTAATGGTTTTGCTCCCGGCAATGTAAAGTTCCTCGATGGTGTTTATCCTTCGTCCACGGTCATATACATATTTACGGTCGTAAAACAATTCGCCGTTTTGATAATAACGCTCGTCACTCAGCCGCTTGTTGTCATATCCATATACATACCTGTAATGAATGCCGTCGGCAACGCCACACACCATGTCAACCTGCCCCAAGGTATCATATATGCATGTATCTTCATTGGGGAATGCGCTGAATTCCCTGTCATAGTCGGGTTTCCCGTCTTTCACAATGGTATCTCCCACCATGCGCGCGGAAAACACCTGCGTCACCACTTCATATATGGTATCACTTGTGCCATTATGCAACAGCCGGTGCGGTTGCTGCGGCACAACGTCACTGTCGGCCGTTGCTGCCGGCAGCATGTCCGGTTGCTCAGCCGCAACTTCCACCTGCTGCCCATTCCCCGTACAAGAAACTGCCGCCAACACTATTTCACAAGTTATTATAACAAGTAATAACCGATGCATTCAATTGATTGTACTTGATTTTAAAATTACGACATCAAAAGTAATAGCAAATTTTAAATTTTGCAAATATAGGTTGCTTGTCGCTCTCTTGCGGATTTATTAATACCTGAAATTTAAACCTGCCCAAACCTTGTAAAAAACACATACAGGTTTTATATTTGTATATGTTAATTTTTAAATATACCTGACATGAACAAAATTCTATCTTTTGCCCTTGGTTTGGCACTATGTATGCCACTTGCTGCCGACGTTAATGCACAGGAGCATAAAATCATCAATGCCACATATGTGGTGGAGGCTGACATCCAGTCGGACCTTGATATCGTAAAAGCGGAACTTGCCGATTTCGATTTCCTGTATATCATGGCAGGCCCGCAATGGAAAGCCGAAGATTTCGATTTGACACAATCGGAAATAAACCGTAAGTATGTACAGCAACACGAATATAAACATTCCGATTTAATTAAGAAATTCATTGCAACAGTACATGAAACCGGCGGGAAAATATTGTGTTCGTTCCCGGGAACAGAATTTGTCGATATCGCTTCATCGGTTGACCGCGGCAAGAAATTCGCCGCAATGATGGCCGAATTTATAAAAAAATATGACTATGATGGCATAGAACTTGACTGGGAACACACCATATCAGAAGATTTGCACCTGAGATTCATGCAAGAAATAAGGCGTGAACTGACCGAACTCGGCGGCGACACACGCCGCTACTGGCTCACCACTGCACTGCATCACTATCGAGAATATACGCCCGAACAGGCTCGTGAGCTGTGCGAGTGTGTCGATTGGATCAATATCATGTTTTATGATATGGGCGGAGGCATATGGGGCACATCACCTTCACACAATTGCCCGCTCGACCAAATAAAGAAAGCAATCACCGACACCGACTGGAAATATTTCCCTAATGACAAGTTGCACATAGGGCTTGCTTGCTACGGATTCAAATATAAGGGCATCAAGCCGGGTGAAACTGTACCTGAAGGGAAAACTTTACGCGACTATGGACGCTATTGCGGGTCAAACGAACTCCCGCAATTGCTCAAAGAGGGCTGGACCGAAGAATGGTGCGAAGGACCGCAATGCGCATATTTCTTCTCACCCGACAAAAATGAATTCATGACGGTTGAAACAAAACGGTCGCTCGACGCGAAAGTGGAATGGATCAAGCAAAACGGATTCGGCGGAGTATTCTGGTGGGAATATACTTACGACTGGATTAAACCAAGCAAACCCGGAGAACGCGGAACGCACTTGCTTATCGACCATGTAACAAGCAAAATAAAGCAGAATTGACAGGATAGTTTTTAGAATTAAGTCGGTGTGCTAAAAATGTAAATTCAAGGTGGGCGGCAAAGCCACCCACCTTGAATTTGCTTCTTATGGACTGTCGTACAAGTCAAGAAAAGATCACCTAACCAATATTAATGTAGAGACGCGATTCATCGCGTCTGAAACCTTCTCCTATGAAAATCAACTTATTATCAAAGCCGCACTTTAGACGCGATGAATCGCGTCTCTACTTGCCATACATATTATTTCGCCGACGCGTCACACATGGCAAATTAAATAGGATATTCAGGATATTATGTGGTTTGGTGGGAGTCAGGACAGTATAGTTTTTATTCCCATCGGTGGCAGGGTGGTGACCGGTAGTTCCCACATGGTAACCGGTATAAAAAAAGCTATGCGCAGCCGCATGGGGTGCGCATAGCTTTGAGGTTATGACAAAAGTGAATTATTTCTTCGTCACGGTTGCAGCCTTGGCTGCGGCTTTCTTTTCTTGCTTGTTGCTGATAACGAATGCAAGCGGTGCTGCAATGAAGAGCGATGCAAACGTACCGATTACGATACCGATAACCATTGCAAACGTAAAGCTGCGGATTGTTTCACCACCAAGAATGAAGATGACGATGAGCACGAGCAGCGAGCTAAGACCTGTAACCAAAGTACGCGACAATGTGCTGTTAAGCGAATTATTGAACAGCGTGAACGAGTCTTGCTTGGGATACAGGGCGCGATACTCACGCACACGGTCGAATACCACCACCGTGTCGTTGACCTGATAGCCAATCACAGTCAAGATAGCCGCAATGAAGTTCTGGTCAATTTCCATTTCAAACGGGAACAGGCCATAGAGCGTGTATATACCCACAACTGCGTATGCCGTGAATGCCACAGCGGCCAATGCACCAAGCGAGAATGCAATGTTGCGGAAACGGAGCAGTATATAGAGAGCCATTGCGATGAGCGAGAAGAACACAGCCCATGATGCATCGCGCGTCATGTCGGCAGCGATAGCAGGACCAACCTTTTCACTCGATACCACGCCAATGGTTTCATTCGATACGCTGAAGTCGTCATAGCTCATGTCGCCAATTTGCGGTTTCAATCCTTCATACAGGATAGCCATTATCTCGTCATCCACAGTCTCGCTGTCATCGTCGATTTTGTAGTTGGTCGAGATACGCACCTTCGTATCATTGTCGATGGTGATTACGCTAACCGATGCATCGGGGAAGAGCGGTTCAAGCTCGTTCTGAATATCCACCGTGCTCACTTCATGGTCGAATTGCACCACATAGTTGCGTCCACCCGAGAAGTCGATACCCGGGCTAAGTTGGCGCACACCAAGCAATATGGCGAAGGCAACAATTATGGCACCGAAAATCACGAAGCCCTTGTTGCGGTTGCCCATGAAGTTGATATTGGTGCTGATGAGCGTCTTGGCACTCAGTGCGGTGGTATAAGTAACATTCTTGAATCCGCCACGTTTCAATATAGCCTCGATGATTACACGGGTAATGTAGATTGCAGTGAAGAACGAGCATACGAGACCTATGATAAGCGTCGTTGCAAAACCCTTAATCGGGCCAGTACCGTTCACAAGCAATATGATACCGGTGATGATAGAAGTGAGGTTAGAGTCGAAGATGGCCGAGAACGCATTCTTGTAACCATCGGCAATTGCAGCCTTCAGGTTCTTTCCGTTGCGAAGTTCCTCCTTGGTGCGCTCATAAATAAGCACGTTGGCATCGACCGACATTGCAAGCGACAGCACGATACCGGCAATACCAGGCAACGTGAGCACCGCATGGAACGATGCAAGAATACCAAGCGTGAAGAACAGGTTAAGCAAGATACCCACGTTGGCAACCATGCCGGGGCCGAAACCGTACATTGCAACAAGGAATACCATAAGGATAATCAAAGCCACAACGAACGAAATCATACCAGCCTCAATGGCTTCCTGACCAAGAGACGGACCGATCACGCTTTCGCTGACGATGTTAACCTTGGCAACCATCTTACCGCTCTCGAGCACATTGGCAAGGTCGGCTGCTTCTTCAACCGAGAAACTGCCGGTGATTTGAGAGCGTCCGCCCTCGATCACACTGTTTACATTAGGATAAGAATATACATTCTCGTCAAGAACGATTGCCACCGAGCGGTTAAGGTTTTGCTGGGTGATGCGTGCCCACTTGCGTGCGCCTTCATCGTTCATCGTCATCGAAACCACGTTACCTTGCAAGTTGTCATATTCGCTCGAAGCATCGGTTATCACACTACCATCAAGCACAGGCTTGCCTTGCACCGTCTTCAGCGCGATAAGGTTGTAATACATTCCACGTTCGTCGATGGCCTTTACAGTCCAGCAAGGTTTCAAGTTGGTAGGCAAGAAACGGCTTGCGGTGGGTGAATGGAACGCGCGGTTAACCTCGGCAGTGTCGAGCACGCTCACAAGGCCGATAACCGGGCCGCCCACCATGCCCGAGTTCCAGCCAAGCAACTGCGCAAGCGGCTTGGCAGCCTTGGTCGTGTCGGCAGCATTGTGCGCGTCTATTTCTTGTGCAAACTGGGCAAGCGACTGTTGCAGGTCTTGCAAAGTATATGTTTCATAAAATTCCAGGTTGGCAGTTCCTTGCAGCAGCTTGCGCATACGTTCGGGCTCCTTAACGCCCGGCATTTCAAGCTGTATGCGGCCTGTGCTTTCCAGTTCCTGGATATTGGGAGAAACCACGCCGAAACGGTCGATACGGGTTGCAAGCACGTTGCGCGAGTTGCGCACCATTGCCTTAACCTCGTCCTGAAGAACGGCCTCAACCTGCTCGTTAGAGTCATTGGGCTTAACGCTCTCCACGTTGCGGAATATCTGTGCCAAGCGGCCTTCGGGTGCTATGCGGCGGTACTCGGCGCAAAAGGCAGCCACATAGTCCTTGTCGTTGCGGTGCAGCGAGTCGGTCAAGGCTATGGCTTGGTTAAATTTGGGATCGGGGTTCTCGTTTGACAAGGCCCTGAGTATGTCGGGCACCGAAATTTGCAGTGTCACGTTCATACCACCTTTCAGGTCAAGGCCGAGGCCTACTTCCATTTCACGGGCTTGCTGGAAAGTGTAATACCCAAGGTACACTTTCTCCTTTTCGATAGAGTCAAGGTATGCGTTGTAGTAAGTCTTGTAAGTATCGTTTGCCACGTCGGTTGTTCCGGCCATCGCAGCTGCGTAATCGGCAGCCTTTCCTTCATGATGGCGAGTCACAAAAGTGAACGACAGGTAAAACGCACACACAAGAAACAGGCCTACAGCCAATACCTTAATAAAACCTTTACTTTGCATGTGTTGTTGTTAGTTAATTATTATTTTTGTTAAAATTTATTCCGCACATTTTCAGCTTGCAAATATACAACAAAACATCAAAGTTTGAAATTTTTATCTGCCCTTTTAAAAGTTATCAATTGCAAAAAGCCACAATTTAAGCCTGCCGTGACCAATGTATCGGCAAATTTTTACTACCTTTACGCCGTTTTTCTCACACTATCCACACTATTCAAGCAGTGAAATTAGAAAATACCACATACCTTATAATAGCGGCACTGGCCGCCATTATGCTTTATTCGTGCGCATCGATAGGCTCGCCCACCGGGGGGCCGGTCGATATGGACCCGCCAATATTCATAGGCAGCAACCCGGCACCCAACACGCTGAACTTTAAAGGCAACCGGGTAGAACTTGAGTTCGACGAAGTGGTGACTCTCGTTGACCAAAGCGAAAAAGTGATGTTCTCGCCCGTGCAGCGCGAAATGCCGCGGCTCACAGCTCTGGGGCACAAAGTAACAGTGGAATTCCGCGACACCATGAAACCCGGTACCACATATTCGATTGACTTTGCCAATTGCATACAAGACAATAACGAAAACAATCCGCTTGAAAATTTCGCTTTTGCGTTTTCAACCGGCGACACCATCGACACGCTGCAAGTGTCGGGCATAGTGCTACGGGCCCGCGACCTTGAACCCATGCAAAAAGTGGTGGTGGGAATACACAGCAACCTCAACGATTCGGCGTTTACCAAGTTGCAATTCGACCGTGTGGCCCGCACCAATGACCGCGGGCAATTCACCATTCGCAACCTGAAACCGGGTCGATACCGCATTTATGCCCTGAACGATGCCGACCGTGACTATAAATTTGTCCGCACCGAGGATATGGCATTCCTGCTCGATACCATAATCCCCGACACATACATGGAAACAACCATGGACACCGTTTTCACCAAAAGCATGGCAGTGGATACCGTGACACAAGGCACCCACACGGTGTTTATCCCAAACGACATACTGCTATCAATGTCAAACGAAGGCTATGTGTCGCAATACTTGTATGCCTACGAACGGCCTGATTACAACCGCATATACATTAAATTCAGTGCCCGCAGCGACACCTTGCCCACAATAAAAGTCATTGAACCGCAAGTGCGTGACGACGATAGCTGGTACAAGCTGCAACGGTCGGAATTTAACGATTCCCTGTTTTACTGGATTACCGATACAGCTCTTGCACATAACGACTCGATAAGAATTACACTCAATTACTTACGTACCGACACGCTCGAAAACCTCACATACACCACCGACACCCTTTATGTGAACATAAAGAATGCTTATAAGCGGCAACTTGAAAAATCAAAGAAAGACGAGGCCGAAAGATACAAGGAACTGAAAGAGGAATACGAGAAGAACCTTGAACGCCTGCGCAAGCGAGCCGAAGAACGCAAAACCGAACGCGACACAGTAAAGGCCGAAATGGAAGCCCGGGCCGACAGCATGGAACTGGCCACCGTGTTACGCACGTGGGAAAAGGACTCGATTGACCGGATACCGTTTTTCGATTTCAAACTGACATCCACCGCCACCGTCGATGTTGACGCACCGCTCACTTTTGAAGTGGTGGAGCCCATCGATACCATCATGATGAGCGGTTTCCACTTGTGGAAACAATATGAAGACTCGCTTTGGGAAGAATTACCGGTGCCTGCACTTATCCCCAATGAACCGCATGAAATAATGAAATGGTCGATGCCGGTGAAATGGGAACCGGGTGCCACCTACAAGTTGCGCATCGACTCGATGTCGGTTTACGGAATTTACGGCACGCCCAACAAGACGATAGAACAACTATTCAAGGTGCGCGGGCTTGAAGAATATGCCAACCTGTACTTGAGCATATCACCTGCCACAGGGCCGGCTTTCGTGGAACTGCTCAACACCGGCGATGCGGTGCAACGCACCGCTACCGTGGGCAGTGACGGATATGCCGTGTTCAACAACGTAATTCCGGGCGATTACTATGCCCGCATCGTGCTTGACCGCAACAGCAACGGCGAATGGGATACAGGAAACTTTGCATCGCACTTGCAACCCGAAGAAGTGTATTATTACCCAAAAAAAATCAGTCTAAAACAAAATTGGGATATAGAGCAGTCGTGGAACATATATGAGGTTGCGGTGGATATGCAAAAACCCGAGGCAATCAAGAAGAACAAGCCCGAAAAGAAAAAATGGAAAAAGAACGACACCGACAAGTTTGGAGAAGAGGAAGAGGATATTTATGACGAAGGCCCGGCGATATACACCGGTAATAAATATACCGATTACCAAAACAATAATCGAATAAACAATTAATAATTTATTAAGCATATATGGATACAATAAGCACCGGCAAATACATAGAACTTGCCTATAAAATATATTCGGTGGACGGTGACGGAAATCGTACACTTGAATATGAGTTTACCGAACAGGTTCCCGACCACTTCGTATATGGCGCGGAGCCGGGATTGCTCGAAGATTTCTCGCGTAAGTTACAAGGCTTGACAAAGGGCGACGAATTCAAGTTTACGCTTACTCCGGAACAAGCTTTCGGCTCACGCAACGAAAGCCTTGTGATGGAACTCGAACGCAGCATTTTCAACGATGCCGACGGTAATTTCATGGCCGACGTGGTACAAGTGGGAAAGTCGCTGACCATGATGACATCTACCGGACAACCCGCACAAGGGCTCGTGATAAATGTAGGTGACGAAAAGGTAACAATAGATTTTAACCACCGCCTTGCCGGCAAAAATGTGGAATATGAGGGCCGTGTGATGCTGGTACGCGATGCCACCCCCGACGACCTGCCACAGCACCACAGCTGCGGCGGTTGCAGTTGCGACAGTTGCGGTGGCGGCTGTGGCGACCATGACCACGACGGGTGCGGCGGTTGCTGCCATTGATTGACATCGATTTATCAAGATATATAATAACACGCAGGGATTACATCGCAAAAGTGCAATCCCTGCGTGCTTTATCAGGTATAAACTCGCGTCACTTGCCTAATTGACTGTATTCATCGTCAGATACCGGTTCAAGCCATTCGTTCGATGTGTTTTCACCAGGTATTTCAAAGGCAAGGTGGGCAAACCAACTGTCGGCGGCTGCACCGTGCCAATGCTTAACGTTGGCAGGAATATGTATTACGTCGCCCGGGAACACCGGCACGGCAGGCTTTCCTTCTTCCTGATACCAACCGCGGCCAGCCACGCACACCAACATCTGTCCGCCTCCGCTTGTGGCATGATGTATGTGCCAATTGTTACGACAACGCGGTTCAAATGTAACATTGTTAAACGGTATTTGCTCCTTTGAAATGGGTGCAAGGTAACTGTTCCCTATGAAATACTTGGCATAAGCCGCATTTGGTTCGCCTATGGGGAAAATCATTTCGCGTTGGAATGCCGCCATTCCGTTATCGTCGGCAACGATGCTGTCTCCGGCCCACACATCTTTTGCAAGGCGGAAAGCTCCCCAAGCGTTAGGCCATCCGGCATAAAATGCTATGTGGGTGAGGATTTCGGAAATTTCGGTGCGAGTTACACCGTTTTGCTTGGCAAATTGCAAGTGGTGGGTGAGCGAAGAATCGATAATTCCTTTGCCTATCAGCGTGGCAATGGTAATCATACTGCGATCGTGCGGACTCAAGCCAGCACGGTTCCACACTTCGCCAAACAAGACATCATCGTTAAGCCGGGCAAATTCAGGGGCAAATTCCCCTAACTGCACGCGTCCGGCAGTCTGTGTAATTTTTTCTTGTGCCATAGTGATGAATGGAATATTGAATATCAAAGTAATCAAAATCAGCAATGAGGGCAAAGTTCTTTTCATATGCGGGTTTTCGTTTTTGTGTGGTTTTACATCATTTTTTCTTTGATACAAAAATAATGCACACCCATGCTTTACCATGTAACCGAATTACTGATAAACATATCAAAATTACAGACAAAAGCACAAAAAAGTCTTCGGAGATACCCCACAAAAGTTCAAGGACTCATGTCATCGGCATCTCCGAAGCAGTATATTGCGAATGTAAGAGGAAGGTAACATCAGAGTTTTGCTTCCGTTACACTTCTTCAGTGGCGCGATTTCAATTTTTTACTTCTTCATTATCTTGATATATGAAGTTTCTCCGGCTACGGTTATTTTTACAATATAAACACCGCCGGTAAGACCTGTAACGTCGAGCGACTTTGCATCGGCAGCACTAAGCATAAGACTGCCATCGAGGGCATATACCTGTGCATCGCATGGAAGCGAGAAGTTAAGCACATCGGCCACAGGATTGGGATAAACGCTCACTTGCTGCGTCTTGTCGGCAGCAATATTGTCCACGCCGGCAAATTCACCATAGGCAGTGAATGTGATACCGCTAACCGGCACCGTGGTGTGAGCGGTTGCAACGCTTGTTCCGTCACCGGCCATACCGAAGATATAGTCTTCGGGGTTCATGTTTTCAATAGTGCCATCGGCCAAGTCAACCGAATAAAACAGCGAAGCCTGCTTGGCACGGTCGCTCTTTTGCTCATTGCATCCGTAAATATAGGCAACGTCACCAAAGATTGCACTGCCTGTGATTGCTTCATTGTAATCGTTGGCATCACCTTCGTTATATCCTGTTGCCACAGCCCAAGCAGTGTTAAGATCGGATGTGTTAATGGCAGCCACATACATATCGCTGCTCGAAGTTGCAGTAATATCAGAGTCAAAACCAAGGGCAGTTTGGAACATACCTGTCACAATCAGCTTGTCGCCTGCAACCTCCATGTCGCCAATCGAAGTTGCTTGAGTATCTTCACTCACCGATACAGTGGTGTAATTCTTCACTTGTGCCTCCTTCGTTTCGGCGTTGGCCGAAACAATGGTATAGCCATAATTGTGTCCGCCTTCAACGGGCATTTCATTTACGACCTGCTCGGATGTATTATATGCCGAAACATTAATAGTCCCGACCGAATTGAACGCAACATATAATTGCGAACCGACAGCGGCTGCAGTCAGTGAAGAGACATTCTCATCAGCAGTATTTCCATCTCCGCAAAAACGACTTTTCAGCACGACGGGGAAAGATACCACTTCAAGCGCATCATTGAATTCCACAACAGCTCCGGCTGCCGATGGTGCAGCCAAACCGAATTCTACGTTTGCATATGAACCCGAAGCAACTGCCACAGAATTATCTGCTGTTGAAATCGCACCTTTAAAATCAACTACAGCATGTACCGAGCCATTCAAGTCGAGCAATTTGCTTACCCTGCAATAAGTGTCACCTTCCAAAATCATTGCCCACAGGCCATTTTCCGTTGCATAATTATTAAGTTCGGCGTCTTGCGTCGGCATTATTGTTCCAACAGCGAGCAGCACGCCTTCGGCATTATAATGTGCAACAAACGATGCAGCCTTGAACGCCACAGGCTCACCATATTCTTCATAACCGTTGATGGTCTTGGTGTTGCCGTCGGTGCTGCCTACAACCACCTCGTCGGCATAAGTGCCAGCAACGTAAATACCGCCATCACCGTCGGCAAGCATAGCCGAAACTGTTGCCGAACCCATGAGTTGCACTTTCCATTGTTCTACCATGCCGGTGCTATACTTTATGATGAAAGCATCGCTGGTTGTGAGCGGAGACATTTCACCAAAAGCCGTGTCGAAATTGCCCGAGGCATACAGGCTATTGCCGCTGTAGGCCATCACGTTTTTTGCCGGGGCATTCTCGGCATCGGCCAATATGCCGCTAAGCGAGACAGAAGTCCCTCCTGTGAGGGAAACGGCTGCGTTGAGCGCACTGCCTGCCGACAATGCGGCAAGTGCCATGCATAAAACAGTCTTTTTCATCTTTCAATCCTTTCTTTTTATGGTTAAATATATTTGGGCTGCTTAAGATGCGCGATTAATCACATCTCCATCCAAACTGAAATTTAATTTGCCAAGTTGGGGTTTGCCTCGATGGCTGCCGACGGTATGCGCACTGTGTATCGGCTATCATCTTGTTCCAACGTATAAGTGACACCCTGATAAGTCTTGGTGAGCTGCGGGCGGGTGGTGCGGCGCAAATCAAACCAACGATGCCCCTCGAACGCCAATTCACGACGGCGTTCGGCATAGATTTCCTCACGCAATTCATCGCGCGACATTTCATTCACAGCGGTTTCACGCTTGGCATAATAATTGGCTGTGTAGCGGTTCTGCATAAGTGTGAGCAGGTATCCGCGGGCCGCCTGCAAAGCATCCTCGCCTGTCGAGGCTTCAAGTGCGGCTTCGGCAGCATTAAGGTAAATTTCACCCACGCGGAACGAACAACTGTATTCATTGCTGCCACCCTTCTTCACAGTGATGTTCGACGAAGTTTGACGGTTGAAATATTGTGTACGGCGCAAATCTCCCGAAATGTCATACAAACCATAAAGCTCCGAATTCACCTTTCCTGCACGGTCGTAATAGGCAGTCATGACCTGTTCAAGAGCCACAATGTTTTCAACCGACTGATAATGGTTGGGCAGTTCGGTGGTAACATCAGAAAGTGTGCTTTTCACTTCAAGCACACGGCGCGAAGCTGCAAGCGACTCTTCCCAACGCCCCATGTAAAGATACACGCGCGAACGCAACGCATCGACCGAGAGCGTGTTGAACCGGTAGCGATATTCGCCCCAATCATCCACATTAAGCAACCGCTCGGCCATATCCATATCACTTATTATTTGGTCATATATCTCCCCCACCGTATTGCGCGAAAGCACATTGTAAGGGTCGGTATCGAGCTTCAACGGCACTGCTTTGCTTGAATAAGGATCGGCAAGGGCGGTATAAGGCTCGCCATACAGGTTAACGAGCAGGAAGTGCATATATGCCCTGAGCATATATGCCTCGCCTTCAAGTTGGTCGATTTCTTCGGCACTGCCTTCGGTGATGTTGTCGCGGCTTTCTATCAAGTAATTGGCTTCATAAAGCACTTGATAGTAGCTGCGCCAGTTGAAAGTGGCGGTAGTAGATTCGGGCGACACGTCTTCCCAACGCCATATATCGAGGTAACTGTTCAAGTCTTCTTGCGAAACAGTGGAATTAAGCACAAACTCGTCGCTGCGGAAAGTGGCAAGTCCGCGGTCTTCGGGCACAATGGAATAAGCCTCGGTGAGCATCTTGCGATATTCCTCGGCAGTGGTAATGATGACACGCCCCACCGGCTGAATGTCAAGGAAGTTGTCACAACTCGTCGTGGACAAAGCAGCCAATGCCACCGTGGCAATGCCATATATTCTGTTAATATTTTTCATCGGTGTCAAACTTTTTTTAGAATGTAACATTCAAGTTAAACGAGAACGACTTGGGAATGGGCTGAGCAAACTCGTTACCCATGGTTTCGGGGTCCAAATAATTGGTGTAATCAGCACCAAAAACCAACAGGTTCCTTGCTTCAAGACCTATGGTCACGCGCTCCATATTGGCCTTTCGGCTTATTTCCGACGGCAATGTGTAAGCAAGGCGCAGATTTTGCAAGCGCACATGGTCGTTGCGTTTCACCCAAGTGTCGAGCGAACTGTAAAGCGAATATTCGGCATACTGTATGTATTCGGCCGGGCGGTCGCTGCTGTTCATCAGCACAGGGAACGTGGTGTTGGTGTTATCCGGAGTCCAACGGTTAAGTATGTCACGATTGCTGTTCATTCCGCGGTCATAATTGGCCGGGCTGTACGACGGCGAGCAACGCACATACGACTTGAGGTTGAAAATAAAGTTCAAGCTAAGTTCCCAATTCTTATAGGTAAACGTGTTCATCAAGCCGCCCGAGAAAAGAGGATCGGTCGAACCTATGTAGCTGTACAGGTTGCGTTGCTCTTCGGCCGTGAGAGTACTTGCCCCGGCCGAGTTAAGCTTGAGCAACTCGGTGGCAGTCACCACTTCGCCCTGCTTATTGTAAAACAACGGATACCCGTCTTCGTCAAGCCCTGCCGATTTCAAAGCAAACAATGCACCCACCGGATACCCTTCACGCCCCGGCGTGGTTTGATTCGACGGAATTTCTTCACGCAACACCTTATTGGCATTCCATGCGAAATTGAAATTGGTGGTCCACATAAAGTCGGGAGTGTGTATATTGCGCGAGGCAATGGTCACTTCCACACCTGTGTTACGCATACTTGCCCAGTTTACAAGCATCTGCACATAACCGGTTTCAAGCGGCAACATACGTGCTGCGATAAGGTCGGAACCGTTACGGTTATAGAAATCCACGCTCAGATTGATGGCATTGTTAAGCACGCCGAAGTCGATACCGGTCGAAAATGTCTTGGTCTTTTCCCAACGCAAGCGGCTGTTGGGCGGCGTTGACACCGATATAATCTCCTCGGTAACACCGGGCAGTATTGTCACATTGTTATAGTCACCCATCACATATGACGACGTATTTTTGTCGATGTTTCCTTGAATACCGTATGACACACGCAAGGCAAGGTTATCAAGCCACTCGGCATCTTCCATGAACGGTTCATCGCTCAACCGCCACAATCCGCTCACTGAATAAAGCGGCAAGAAACGGTATTTTTTGGCCACGCCAAACATATCCGAGCCGTCCATACGCACACTGCCGCCTATGGTGTAGCGACCCAACAACGAGTACGAACCGGTTGCATAGAACGAAGCAAAAGCATTCTCGGTATAAGTCTCGGCATACAGCGGATATAATTCAGCCCAACTTTCATCGGGGAATATCACAGGCTTGGTCTGCAACGTTTTGCGGTCGTAACCGTAACCTGTAGCCGAAACCGATTCATACCACGTCTTACGGATTTCGGTACCTGCCATTAATTCCACCTCATGAATGTCGGCAAACTTGTCGGAATATTCGCCTTGTAATTTCCATGTCACCTGCCGCTGTGTGCTCGACGAAGCGGTTTTCTTGCCACCTTCGGGCAGGAACGACTCTCCGCCCAATGTGGCAAGCGTGGTGCGCTCCACATCTTTGCGCATCGCATAAGTGTTGCCGTCGGCTATTTCATCCTTGTTGCTGTCGTCAAGTTGCAAGCCGAGTTGTGTAAACACCTTGAATTGATCGTTGAAACGAAACTCCCCATCGAAAATCGCAGTCACCGATTTTGATTCAAGTTCGTAACTGGTTCCATCGCGTTCTTCAAATATGTTAAACATCAACTCGGAATCTTCACGCCCCTGAATGTCAACGTCATAGTTATATGAGCCATCTTCATTGAAAGGAGTTTGATACGGATTGGCACGGCGTGAATAATAAACCGGGTTGGTAAAACCGTCGGCATCGGTAAGGTTTGACTTGTTAACACGGCGATTGGCAAATAGCGACGCGCCCACACGCAACCTGCGGCTCAGGCGATAAGATGCCTTGGCCGTCACATTCAAACGATTGGCCTCGACACCCACTACATTGCCGCGCTCATCGGTATAACCTACCGAAGTATAATATGTGGCCTTATCGTTTCCTCCCGATACGCTCAAATTGTATTCCTGGCTCACGGTGTTACGAAACAATATGTCGTTCCAGTCGGTATTGATATTGCGCAATTGGGTTATCTGCGCTTGGGTGCTGCCCGACAGCGCTCCCCAACCACCTGCCTTGTAGGCATTAGTTTCTCCGGCTGCGGCAATGATGCGGGCCACCTGGCCCTTGTTTTCCCTGTAGGTGTATGACGTACCAAGCAGGGCAAGTTCAAGATCTACCTTCTCGTTGCTGTCGAGCAGGTTCAGGCGATCGATACCTGTCTTTGGCGAATAGGTGATGCGCGTGGAAAAATTCACCTTCGGTACACCCGAACGGCCCGATTTCGTGGTGATTACAATCACGCCATTGGCAGCACGCGCCCCATATATGGCAGTGGCGGCGGCATCTTTAAGCACGGTTATCGTCTCGATATCGGCTGGATTGATGCCTGCAATCGAAGTCGAATATATCTCATCGATGTCTTTCAAGTCTTCCATCGTAGGCAGCGTGGTACCTTCAAGCGGGATACCGTCGAGCACCCACAGCGGTTCCTGTGTGCCATTGAGCGATGCCGTACCACGAATGCGAATCTTGGGCGAAGCACCCGGCGCACCGGTCGAAGTCACCGACGAAAGTCCGGCCACCTGTCCGGCAAGGGCTTGGTCGATGTTCATCGCGCTACCCAGCATATTGTCGTTCACAGCCACCGTCTGTATGGCTGCCGTAAGTTTACGCTTTTCGATTTTTTGATAACCTGTAACCACCACTTCGCTCAACTCGGTAGAAGCAGCCGTCATGGGAATAACCAAGTGGTCGAGGTTTCCTTTTAATTCCACAGTAATTGGCGCATATCCCACATAACGGCAATCCACCGCCGTAATCCCATCGGGAATAACAATGGTGAAATTCCCGTCAATGTCTGTAAGCGCGTTCACATTGCGCCTGCTGCTTCCGGCTGCTTCGAGTGCCTTCTCAGGCACAATTATCGTAGCCCCCACAAGCGGCTGTTGGTCTCCGGCATCAACCACGCGGCCTTTTACCGTCACCGATGCAACTGCCGCTGTAGCCGAAACCACTGATAACAACAAAAATAAAATGAATTTTTTCATTATAATGTAAAATAGTATAATAGTAGTGTTATGAATAAGTCTATTTTATTTCAAGAGCATTCTCGATTCTCAAAATCAAATCTTTATAGTGATAACGAGTTGCTTCGTCAGAAGTACCTGAACGGCTTGTCAACAAGTCTTTTATACGCAACAGCTCTCCACGTTTAACCGATATTGCATCGCTAGTGCGGGCTATCTGCGAGCCATAGAAACTTAGCTCGCGGCGTGTTCCGCTGCGCTCGATGTCGGCGGCATGATATGGGCATATACTGCAATCGTCGGGGTCGAGTATCTGTCCGCCCATTATAGAACGGTTGACCTTTATCCCTTCCGAGGCCGAAGCTGCCGTGATAAGGGCATCGACAAAAAGCTTTTGCGTGTTGCGCTCGCTCACCGTGGGCAAGCCGCCGCGTATGGTCACACCGAAGATGCTGCGGTGCAAGTCGTTCATCAGGTCAACCGTGGTATATGCGTCCTTGCCATTACGGCTTTCGTTTTCAAGCATTCGCAGCAGACGGTCGTTGTAAAGCAAATCAAAAAACAGGTATGCCTGGGCATTCTTGAATATCTGCGAAGGGGAATATTCCACCACCCCGTTAGGAGTGTTGCGATTAAGGAACGTATAATCCGAAATTTCGGTATTGAAAAGCCAGTCTTGAGTGGTGAACACATTATCTATAAGGAATTTCACTGCCGCTTTCTGTTTTTCTTTTTCGACATAGGTGAAAGTCTTCACCCCGTCGCCAACGGTAGTGTTTTCAATGTATATGCCACCCACATTGGCAAGCACATGATAAAGGTAATAATTCCACTGGTTGACCACGGCGTAATACAGGCGCGAAGCCTCGTCATACGTTTGGTTTCGCTCTCCTGTGGTCGTCCATGCTATGAGGTTGTCCATAACCACTTTCAAGTTTTCGATACCGAGTTGCGACGAACGAACGGCATCGTCGCCGAGATCCTCGCTTTGCGCACGGGGGTCAACAGCATCGCGCGACGGCTGTGCCTCGCTGAACTTGTAAAGCGGCCCTGTGTGCGATGCAAGCAACTCTTGCAACCCGTTTTCTTCACTATCGGCATTGGGATACCACCGGTAAGCATATTCTATTGCCATATAATCATACGGGCCTATGTGCGGCGAAACGTGCGTAACACCATCGCCGGGCTGAGCCACATAATTAAATCGGGCATAGTCCATTATCGATGACGAAGTGCTGTTGAACCGGTCGGTAAACTGTTTCGACCGCAGCGAATCGGTGGGAATGGCGTTTGATGCTATCATATTGTGGCGCAAACCGAGCGAGTGACCCACTTCGTGGCACACCACAAAACGCATGGCATCGCCCATAAGGCTATCGGGCAACAAAGTTGTGCGGGCAGCCGGGTTTATTGCACCGGTTTGCACTGTAATCCACTGTTGCAGCATCGACAGCACATTGTGCCACCACATGATGTCGGCTTCAAGAATTTCTCCCGTGCGGGGGTCAAGCGTCGATGGCCCCATGGCATTCATCTTGGTACTGGCCGCATACGTGAGTGTCGAATAGTTGATGTCATCGGTAGCCACGGTATCGGGATATTGCTCCACCACTATGGCGTCTTTAAACCCTATGCTCTCGAACACACAGTTCCAGTCGGTAATACCTTCAATGAGGTATGGCCTCCATTTTTCGGGTACGCTGTTGTCAATATAGAATTTGATAGGTTTCACAGGCGGAACCGCTTCTCCGCGCAAATATGCGGCAGTGTCGCTCGGAACAAGCCTCCACCGAGTAATATATTTGCGGGTGTCAACCTTTTGCTGGTCATCGCTGTAATACAGTTTATCGGTTGTAAAATAGCCTATGCGCGGTGTGTCAAGCCGGGCCTGCATGGGAACTTCGGGCAGCAACACTATAGAGCAGCTAACTCCCACAGTCACATATACCGACTCCATTCCTTCGGTCACCTTCGTCGTCAATTCGCTATGTGCTATCACATTGTTGTCGAAAGCCTCCACTCTCACAATTCGCGACAAGTTCTTATTGGCCGACGTGCCAAGGTTGATATTATTGAACACATCGTTGATTATGGTGTTTTGACCATTGAAAAGGTCGGTGACTTTTATCATTACGGCAGTGGAATCCTTTGAATGCCCCACTACCTCGAAATTCTCTATTATTGGCGAAATATAATTTTCGGCAATAGAACGGGCAATGGCATCTCCTTGGGGAACATCGGGCAACGGACGCTGTTGGCGCATACTTACATGAGTCAATGCCGAATCAACACCGAAGCGCACCATAAGGGTCTGATAATTTGTACCGCGGTTCACTCCGGCCTCGTTAAGCTCCGATGGCACGAATGTCAACTTATTGACAACGAGCATATCACGCCCCATCAAGGCAACAGGTACCTCAAAATAATAATCGTCTTTGTATTCATACACATTCATCATGCCATGGCTCTCACCGGTGGCATTATACATGATTTTGCCAAATTCCTGCACTTTTTCGGGATCTTGCTCGGCCACCTCGGTCGTGTCGGCTTTCCCTTTCTTGAACCACTTGTTCCAAAATGCGGCATCGGCAGTGGCCGGAACAGCCAAAACAGCAGATGCGACAATAAACAAACCTATTTTCCTTATTCTCATAATTCTATTAATAGAGACATTACTATTATCTCGACATAGTTGCGTGTGCCTTATCCCCTCACCGGGCATTGAAACAAACGCCATTACTCATTCAAGAATACAACCAAAGGCTGCGTACCCATTTCTAATGCACACCCCTAAAGAGGAACACCAATTTATAAAAATGCGCATATCGGTTGCAAAAATACAACAATATGCGTTATTATGCAAAACATTTGACAATAAAACACTCAAAAAGCATCACTCAAGCATCATGTCTCAACAAATAATTGGTACTTCGCCCACCTTCGGCAGCGGCCACAAGAATTGAATTTTTTCCTGACTTCTTCACTTATTTCCATTAAACTGCATAATATCTTGAATATCCTAAAATTTGCTCTGAAAATGTATGACGAGTAGAGACGCGATTCATCGCACAAGTGTCCGGTAAAAAAATTAACAACCGATGTAAAACATCTGATATACAGTATTTTAGTTGTGGTTTTACGACTCGGAGGATTTAAGAATATGTAGTATTGTGGTATATTTGCGCAAATAGCAAAATGCTACAAAATGCGGCAAATTCCTTACGTTTTCAATCAGCTGTGCCAGTATCTGGACCGTGATTATTTCGAGTACCTCGTGAAAAAATACGGCGGTAACAAGTATGTCAAGAGCTTCACTTGTTGGAACCACTTGTTGGTCATGTTATGGGCTCAACTTACTTCCCGTGCGAGCCTGCGCGACATAGAGATGTCGTTGCTGGCGCACTCCGATAAGTTGTACCGTCTAGGCATGGGCAAGTCTGTGGCCCGCTCGACATTGGCGGAGGCGAACAGCAAACGCGACGTGGCCATATACCGTGAGATGGCACACCGTATGATGGAGAGGGCGTCGTCATCCGTACGCACGTGTAAATCGGAACTTCGTAGGATTTTCGACGGAACGCAAGTGGCCGGTTTCTTCGCCATTGATTCTTCAACCGTCCACCTCGACCTCGGGAGGTTCCCGTGGTCGGTACCGCAACGTAACGGCGGTGGCATAAAGCTGCGCACCTTGTATGACATATTCAAGCGGATTCCGGCCATGTGCCTTGTAACGGGCAACGAGGAACGCGACCAGTTCTTCATGGAGTACTACCGTTACAGGGAAGGATGCCTCTATGTTTTCGACAAGGCATATATCAAGACATGCGCGTTGGCGAAGATAAACGGATGCGGGGCTTGGTTCGTGGCAAGGCCGCGCAAGAGGATGCGCCTGAATGAGGTGTACAGCCGTGAGCCAATTGTCGGACGGGGTATAATGTCCGACAAGGTGGTCGTATTCGGCAACAGTGTGGCAAAGGCGGCATATTCCGTACCGTTGAGGATGGTGGACTATTATTGTAGCGAGAAGAATGAACTGCTGAGGTTTATCACCAACAAATGGAACTGGACGCCGGAACCGTCGCTGTGGCTTACAAAAAACGATGGGAAATCGAGTTGTTTTTCAAATGGATCAAGCAGCACCTGAGGATTGAGGATTTCTTCGGCACATCGGCTAATGCCGTCTCCATTCAAATATATACCGCCATCACTGCTTTCTGCATTATTGCAATGGCGGCCGACAACCACTGTCGGGGATTCTCAACATACGAGGCTGCCAGAATACTGAGCACTTGCCTGACTGAAAAAAAGTGGATACAGGACCTACTTGCACATGCACATGAATATGACAAGCAAACTTTAAAATGGCCTTCGCTTTTTGACGGTATGCTTATAACAAAATGATAGTTACAACTCTGAAAAAAGCGCATTAAAGCATTTGTTAAAATTTTTACCGGACACTTGTGCGATGAATCGCGTCTCTACATTTATATTAGTTAGGAGACTTCGTGACTTGTACGTTCGTCTTGGGTGACACGTTGGCAAAGTCTGGGGAATTGAATTTTTTGCAACACACGCTCAATTATACATTCGGAACGAATATAGCAATTATTCTCATCAAAATATGACAAGAATAACAGCATTAATCTAATCATACGAGCATTGTTTCCATAAAAAATGTCTCGTTGTACAAGATTATTCAGGTTTTTATCTCACTTGCAGCCAAATGCTTCACACAAAAAAGCCACGGCAACACACATTGTGTCACCGTGGCTCTGTTATCGCTTTTTTCAAGCTGTTGTACAAAATTATTCGCCTCCTGCAAGCGGAGCTGCCTGGGTATAGGTGCGGGCACCGAGTTCCTTGTCAAGCATATACAACCCGTAACCGTTGTCATTGATCATCTTCAAGTTGTCGATAATATTTTGGGCAGTCTCCTCTTCTTCCACCTGCTCGTCGATAAACCACTTGAGCATACTTTGTGTGGCATAATCATTTTCTTGTGTGGCAAGAGCGCACAAGTCATTGATAAGGCTTGTAACTTTCTGCTCGTGTGCAAGAGTGCTTTCAAATACATTCAGCGTCGAATTCCATTCTGTCGGAACCGGCTCTATGGCCTTGAGGTTCACGTTACCTCCGCGTGAAATCACATATTTAAAGAAAATCATGGCATGATCCTGCTCTTCCTTGAATTGCACTTCAAACCACTTTCCCATTCCAGGCTTGCCGTTGGCATGGCAATATGATGCCATCGAAAGATACAAATAGGCCGACCACATTTCGGCATTAATCTGGGCATTCAATGCCTCTTCGATTTTTTTACTTAACATGACTATTATATTTTATTTTAAACTTCAAAAATTCACATTCACAGGCACCGATGCGCCCTCCCCGAATAACATTATGCAAAAACGTTGCCAAAATGCAATTCAATAGAAATTATTTGAATAATCGGGAAGCGAATGTCAGCAAATACTGCCGCCAATTGGCCCAAATGTGACCTCGTGACGACTCATGATAGGTATATTTGAAATCCATCTCATCGAGCCGCTTGCGGAATACCGTATTTACGTCATACAGGAAATCATCTTCTCCTATGCCTATCCAAAACAACTTGTATCCCGTCTGCTGCAACCTCAGCAATTTCGCATCTTCATCATTATAAGCCGTTTTCGTCGTGTCAAGATCAGTCATCAACCCTGCCGAAAACAATCCTATGTAATCAAAATATCCCGGATAATTTAATGCAATATATAATGTATGGAAACCACCCATCGACAATCCGGCAACGGCACGATGCTGCTTGTCGGGAAGCGTCAGGAACTCATTGTCTATGAAATCAATAATTTCGGTAAATGCCATTTCATATGCTCCGTTCTTATAATCGGCCAACATATTTGTCATGACAGGACGGTAATCAAGGTTTTCATTCGTTTCCCCCGCCGCAGCCTGCTTGCTGAAATTCCCGTTTGGCATGACTACAATCATCGGTTCTGCCTCGCCGTGTGCAATCAAGTTATCCATTATGCGAGCCACATGCCCGAGTTCCACCCATGCAGTCTCATCGCCGCCGCTGCCGTGCAATAAGTAAAGCACCGGATAACAGCGGTTCTCTTTCCCATAAAGCGGCGGCAAGTACACCGACAGACGGCGGTCGGCCCCGGCGGCATTCGAATGATACCATGTAGTAACCACATCGCCATGCGGCACATCATGCACCTGATAATAATCGCCGCAACCACCATCTACATAAAAAATACTGAACACATTGCCAACATCGCGGCGCGTGAACGGATTGGTAGGGTCGATATTGACCATCCCGTCAACATCGAAGCGGTAAGTGTACATTTCCGATGGCAAAACGGGTGTGGTATATTCCCACACGCCATCGGCATTCCTGGCCATTTCGCCACGCCCGCCATTGGCAGCCCAATCACCCATCACTGCCACCGACTTGGCCTTGTCGGCACGCAAACGGAACGTGACCGTTCCATCGTTATTCACCTGCGGGGAAACGACTGCCCCCTCACGATACCCGACATTCTGTTGCGCACCGGCAACAAATGCCACCAACAAAAAAGCAAATAATAGATTAAGTTTCATATTAATGATATTATTAGGACAAACAAAAATAACAAAAATTCGCCATTCGATATTTCAAATGTGCAAATCTTTTCGATAACTTTCCAAAACATATGCTGCACCTCGACAATAAGGGTGTGACAAATTGCGCTCGCCTTGTACCTTTTTTTTGCCATAAACTGAGAGTTCCGATGTACACCACACCGCACACAAAATATACATAAAAAGTCTCCTGCACCACAGTTGGATGCAGGAGACTTTTATGCGTAAACTATATAATCTTGCTTACTTGTTAAGGGCAGTTGCAACGTCAACGGCTACAGCCACGGTACAACCTACCATCGGGTTGTTACCAATACCGAGGAAGCCCATCATTTCAACGTGTGCCGGAACCGATGAAGAACCTGCAAACTGAGCGTCGCTGTGCATACGACCCATAGTGTCGGTCATACCATATGATGCAGGACCGGCTGCCATGTTGTCGGGGTGCAATGTACGACCTGTACCACCACCTGAAGCCACCGAGAAATAGGGCTTACCGGCAAGCACACGTTCTTTCTTGTAAGTGCCTGCAACCGGGTGTTGGAAACGAGTCGGGTTGGTCGAGTTACCTGTGATTGATACATCAACACCCTCTTTCCACATCACTGCAACACCTTCGCGCACGTCGTCGGCACCATAGCATTTTACCTTTGCACGAGGTCCCTTCGAGTATGGTATTTCCTCGATTACATTCAATTCGCCAGTGAAATAGTCGAACTGGGTGCGAACGTAGGTAAAGCCGTTGATACGCGAAATAATTTGGGCTGCATCCTTGCCAAGGCCGTTAAGAATAACGCGTAACGGTTCCTTGCGAACCTTGTCGGCCTTAGCTGCAATCTTGATAGCGCCTTCGGCTGCGGCAAACGATTCGTGACCGGCCAAGAAAGCGAAGCACTTGGTTTCTTCGCGGAGGAGGCGTGCGGCAAGATTACCGTGACCAAGACCCACCTTGCGATCATCGGCCACAGAGCCTGGAATACAGAACGATTGCAGACCGATACCGATAGCCTCGGCAGCGTCGGCAGCATTCTTGCAACCCTTCTTCAATGCGATGGCTGCACCTACAACATAGGCCCACTTTGCATTTTCGAAGCAGATGGGTTGAGTTTCCTCACAAGTCTTGTAAGGGTCGATACCGGCCTCTTCGCAAATCTTGTTGGCTTCTTCTATATCTTTGATACCGTTTTCGTTGAGAGCAGCAAGAATCTGCTTGATACGACGGTCTTGTGATTCAAATTTTACTTCTCTTAACATAGTCTGTTTCCTCCTCTTATTCTTTACGTGGGTCAATATATTTAGCGGCCTCTTCGAAACGTCCGTAGTGACCTTTAGCTTTCTCAAGTGCCTCTTCGGGAGTAGCACCATTCTTCAAGGCATCGGTGAACTTGCCAAGGTGCAAGAATTCGTAACCAATTACCTGATTGTCCTCATCAAGAGCCATACGGGTGCAGTAGCCTTCGGCCATTTCGAGGTAACGAGGACCCTTGGCCAAAGTACCAAACATGGTACCTACCTGGCTGCGCAAGCCCTTGCCAAGGTCTTCGAGCGAAGCACCTACAACAAGACCGCCTTCCGAGAAAGCCGATTGCGAACGGCCGTAAGCGATTTGCAGGAACAGTTCACGCATTGCAGTGTTGATGGCATCGCACACAAGGTCGGTGTTCAAAGCCTCAAGCACAGTCTTGCCGGGGAGAATTTCCGATGCCATGGCAGCAGAGTGCGTCATGCCCGAGCAACCGATGGTTTCAACCAATGCCTCTTGGATGATACCTTCCTTGATGTTGAGCGTGAGCTTGCAAGCACCTTGTTGCGGAGCGCACCAACCGATACCGTGGGTCAATCCCGAAATGTCTTTGATTTCTTTCGACCTAACCCATTTTCCTTCCTCCGGTATGGGGGCAGAGGGGTGGTTAGCGCCCTTTTTTACACAGCACATGTGTTGTACTTCCTGTGAATAAACCATAATAGTTAAATATTTAATCTGTGAGTGTATAATAAAACAAACTTTCCAAAAAACAAATTGCATGACAAGGCTCTTTTTGCACCTTGCATACCCTGTTGCGAAGTTACTCAAAAAACAGCAATCAGCAACATTTAACAAGTATTTTTTAATACTTTTTATGCACACTGCCGCACAAAGGCGCACAACAAGCAAAAAGCCTCACCGCGCAACCGATAGGCCGGTTGCCGGTGAGGCTCTGCAAGCTGAGATTTAGGTTATATCATCAAACCCGCAACAAAACTGTTCCCTTCATTGGGAAAGTTGCCGGGATTATTACTTTCCGCCTTGTTCGTAATAAAGAGTGCGTGACGGCTGGTCGCACACTTCGGCCGGACCGAAGTATTGGATCGGGCCGGGATACATATAGCAAGTGTTCAATGCCCATTCGTCGCGTTGCTCGGCAAACTTCTGGAACGGCTTGCCGTTAAGGTCAACAAGAGCCTTTTGGATAACAGGCTTCATCTTGCCGTTGCGGCGTTCCATGTTCATCATCATAGTGATAGGTATGCCACCGGCAACCCATTGAACCGAAGGCTTGGTGAGGTTGCGAACCGACGACATATATCCCGTTGCACCACAGTTGATGAGCTGAGCTGCATTGTAGCCGAGCGCGTAGCAATAGTCGGCATCGAAGTTCGACGGGTCGGCGCAACGTCCTTCGTAACCGAAGAAGTGGTGTTGTGCAGCAAACTTGCCCACATACTTTCCTGCGGCTTTCCATTCGGCCAACTTCTTGCCAATCATCTCGCTAAGCAACTTTTCGGTCTCGATGAGCGAAACCTGCACATTGCCGTGAGGGTCACGGTCAAGAGTCAACTGGCGGGCAACACCCTTAGGCAGGCTCTCGAATATCTTGGCATTGTCGGCGCTAAGGCTCGAAATCACGAAACTGCGTTGTTCATCCTCGCTCTTCGATGCAAAGTCGGGAGTGCGAGCCAGCAAGTCGTTGAGTTCGGCAATAAGAGCCTTCATGGCCGGGATAAACTCGATAAGGCCTTCAGGAATAAGCACTGTACCAAAGTTGTCGCCATTCTCGGCGCGTTTTGCCACCACAGTGGCGATATTGGTCACGATGTCATCAAGAGTCATGTTCTTTGCCTCAACTTCCTCGCTGATGATGCAATAGTTGGGCTGTACCTGCAAAGCGCACTCAAGTGCGATGTGCGAAGCCGAACGACCCATCAACTTGATGAAGTGCCAATACTTCTTGGCCGAGTTGCAGTCGCGCTGTATGTTACCAATTACTTCCGAATAAACCTTCGTAGCAGTGTCGAAGCCAAACGAAGTTTCAATCATGTCGTTCTTCAAGTCACCGTCGATGGTCTTCGGGCAACCGATAACCTGTACACCGGCGTTGTGAGCCTTGTAATATTCGGCAAGCACACAAGCATTGGTATTGGAGTCATCGCCACCAATGATTACAAGAGCCTTGATATTGAGTTCGCGCAAAATCTCAAGACCTTTCTCGAATTGCTCAACCTCTTCAAGTTTGGTACGGCCTGAGCCTATGATATCAAAACCGCCCGTATTACGATACTCGTCGATGATGCTCGAAGTGAGTTCGATATACTGGTGGTCAACCAGTCCGCCGGGCCCCATGAGGAAACCATACAGGCGGCTGTCCTTATTTATGGCTTTAATTCCGTCAAACAATCCGCTGATGACGTTGTGTCCGCCGGGAGCCTGGCCGCCCGACAAAATAACACCCACGTTAAACGGTGCTGTAGCCTTGGCAGGCTTCGGGTCTTTCTCGAAAGTCAACTCAGGCAGCCCGTATGTGTTGGGGAACAAAGCCTTGATTTCTTCCTGATCGGCTACCGACTGTGTTGGTTCGCCTTCAACGGCCCTCACTGCACCCCAAAGTGCCGAAGGCAACTTGGGTTGGTAGGCAGCACGAGCCTTTTGCAATGCGCTCTTCTTTGTCATAAATCGTTAATTTATATAGGTTGTAATATTATCTGCATTATACTTTGCAAATTTCGCAAAAAAAACTCATACCGCAAACAAATAATCACTTAAAAAATCGCAACGACCCCGCGCCCCTCCCTGCACGAATATTAGGCAAAACAACGCTCAATAAAATAGGGAATTCCAAACACGGCCGTCAACTTTGCAACCACGGTAACAGTTACCTCCGGTAACTATTACAAAATAACGGGTGAGGATGAATGACTGCCGCCACCCGGGATGCTCCAACGACGAACTATCGGCACTTGACTCCATTTAAGGTGGCATCTCGAAATTCGTCAAGATTAAAACAAATAAAGCCCAAAAAGCATATATCCCTCCGCAAAGACAAATGTGAATTTTGCCTTTCGTGAAATATATGCCTTTTTGGCTTTATGCCGATGCGCTGAATTAAATCGCGCCTTCGCTTCTCATAAACGCAAGCAATTGCTTGCCCCTAAAAATCAGCGGCGGATGAACTTGACGGCTATGCCACCGCCACGAGCCATGTCGATATTGAGCGTACTGCGTGATGTCACTTTCATCTCCTTCACTTCATATTGCTTGGGCTGGTCACCCGATTCCTTGGTGTCGCGATAAATGACAGCCGTGTAACTGCCTTCGCCAAGGAAGTCGAGCGGCAACTTGAAACTGGTCGGTTCCCATCCGGTAATCGCTCCGAGCCACCAGTCATTGCCGTTGCGGCGTGCAACAGTGATATGGGTGTCGGGAGTGCCGTTAAGCACACGAGTCTCGTCCCAACGAGCAGGCACCTCTTTAATAAAATCAAAGCTGCGGTCATTCTTGTAAGCCTCGGGCCAGTCCGACACCATTTGGAAAGGCGAGTCATATACCACATACAGAGCCAAGTGCTGTGCACGTGTACCCATCACCTGCGGCCGCGTCACCATGTTCGGTTCAAACTCCTCGGGAGTAACATTGTCGAAACCACCGGGCGTGTAGTCCATCAAGCCCGGTATCATGCGTGTGAATGCCAGCGCCACACGGTTGTCGGGGTTGTCTCGGCCACCGGCTTTCGACTGTTCCATTCCCAATATTGCCTCGTATCCCACCACATTGGGATAAGTGCGTTGCAAGCCCCATGGGTTGGTACAGCCGTGGTAGTCAACCATCAAGTGATGCTCGGCAGCCTTTTTGGCCACGCGGTAATACCAGTCGATACCGGCCTGGTCGTTACGCTCGATGAAGTCGATTTTCAACCCGGCAACACCCCATTTCTCATACAATGGGAAAGCTTCGTCCATCTGGTTCCACACAAAGCGCGAATATAGCCAAATGAACACCTTCACGCCTTTCGACTTGGCATAAGCAACCACTTCGGGCACATTCACATTGTCGCGGCACTTGGTAATGTCTTCTCCGCACCAACCGGCATCGATGGTCATGTATTTAAAGCCGTTTTCGGCGGCAAAGTCCACGTAATACTTCATTGTCTCGGTGGTATAAGCCACTTCACCGGCTTTATTCAAGCTGCCATTCCACCAATCCCACGACGACAACCCGGCCGAAATCCACGATGTGTCGGCAACGCGACACTCGGGGTTCAAGCTTGTAACCACGTTGGTTTCACCGAAGCGGCCAGGCTCGTCGGCAAGCATTATCACGCGCCACGGTGAATGATGCGGAAGTGTAGATGCCACGGCCACTTCGCTACGGCTGCGGCTTGGCGATACAATTGTGGTAAATTTATGTCCCATCCACGATCCTGTGGGGTTGGTCAGGTAAGTTGCGGCATTCCCTTCAAGGTCGGTTTCGATAATCGCACCCCACCCTACTCCGGGCATATCGAGCAACACCGGCATACCCACAAGATAATGGCTTGCCACACCGCCCTGGTTGGCAAGAGCCGAAACGGGCAACTTGTGATATTCGCTCTCATAGCCCGACTTATAATTGGGCAATACAAGTGCATATGCCGTGGCATCTTTTGCAAGGCAAAATTCGGTGCATTCTTCCACAAGGTTGTAATCGGTGAGATGAGTTTGCTCGGGAACTATGTAGCGGAATGCAACTGCATCGTTATAAGCACGAGCCTCCACAACAAGTTTACGCTCGGTAAGGCTGTTTTCCTGCATCTCCAGCGTCAATGCATTATATGCATCGTCAACCTTTCCCGAGCGACCGTGCAACAGTGTGTAGCTGTCAACGCCCTGCGAGAGTTCGGCATCAGTTATTTGCACATTTTGCCCAAGCACATCGGCTCCTTGCAATTTAAGCCCGAGCTTTGACGGTTCGATAAACACCTTGCCTTTATAATCGACATTATAAACAAGTTTAAGACTGTCGTCCGAGAATTTTATCGATATATTCCCATCGGGCGACTGCAATTCATGCGTGGCGGCATTCATAGCTGCAAAACACGCCAGCGACAGCACACCCACTGCCAATTTAATATTTTTCATTTTTTGTATAATCAAATTTTTTAAAGAGCCTGCCGAGCATTTAAAGCCCGACAGGCTCTTTCGACAATCCAACAATTTTATATCAATCTATTGCAACAAGCTCATACACGCGGCTTGAATATTCGCGGTCGAGCGGGATTTCAAAGCCTGTATTCATCAGTATTGCCCCTTTTATACGCTTGCCGTTGAGGTGCGACGGATTTTCACCAACGGGCACACTCAATTCACGGAATTCATAAGTCTTCGAGGCATCAAGCCCGTCAAGGCGCAGGCGCGGAACAAGCATATTATTGAAATGCTTCATCTTGTAGGCAAACACGATAGCACGGCTTGCGTCATCATTGGTGTACATGAGCGACGCATAACCCTTGTCATCATATGGCGATACAAGCCTGTAAAGGTTACCCTGCTGCACTATCGGGCGCAATATCTCCTTGTACTCGCCAATGGTTTTCTTTGCATATTCGCGCTCGGCGTCGGTCATGCTGCCGGGTTGCATTTCCATACCCAGGCGGCCGCTCATTGCCACATCGAAACGGAACTTTAGCGGAACCACACGGCCCGTCTGGTGGTTGGGCGATGCGCTCACGTGTTGTGCCATGGCATTGGCAGGATAGAAATAAGATGTACCCCACTGAATGAAGATGCGTTGCAGCGCATCGGTGTTATCGCTTACCCAGAACTCGTCGAAATAAGGCATTACACCGTAGCTCACACGTCCACCACCGCCACCACAGGCTTGGATAACCACATCGGGATGCTTTGCACGAATGCGTTCAAGCACATTTACCAGTCCGCGATGGTAATCTATATAAATATGCGACTGCTTGTAGGCAGGCAGATATGACGACCCGTAATTTTTAAGTTCCACATTGGCATCCCACTTTATATAAGCAATGCCCGGATAATTGGTAAGCAGCGTGTCAACCATATTGTAGATGAAATCCTGCACCTTGGGATTGCACAGGTCGAGCAGCATTTGGCCGCCACCGCGCCCGTAATGCTGGTTGCGTCCTTTCACATTCAGTGCCCAGTCGGGATGTTTCTCGTAAAGCACACTCTCGACATTGGTAGCCTCGGGTTCAACCCATATACCGAATTTCAACCCGTATTTGTCGGCAGTATTGACAAGACCCTGTATGCCGTTGGGCAACTTGGTGGTATCCACAATCCAGTCGCCAAGCGCACCCTTGTCATTGTTACGCTTGTACTTGGTGCCGAACCAACCGTCATCCATCACAAACATTTCACCGCCTATTGCAGCAAAGTCACGCATCATTTCATCCATTTTCGGCTCGAACACGTCGAAATAAACGCCTTCCCAGCTGTTAAGCAGCACATCATGCGGCTTATCACTACCATACACCATGCCATGCTTGCGAGCCCAACGATGATAATTGCGGCTTGCACCGCTAAGGCCCTTTGCCGTATAAGTCAATGCCACCTTTGGAGTTTCAAACACTTCACCTTTTGCCAGGCGATATTCCGACGCCTCATCGTTCATGCCGATGAAGAACTTGTGCACATTGCGGTACTCGGTTTGGAAACGCAACTTGAAATTGCCGCTCCAACAAAGCACTGCGCCATACACACGGCCTTGATTTTCCTGCGGCTTGCCGTCGAGTGAAATCATCACGTCGGGGTGCGACAGGTGACCGTTGCGCGAACCGTCGATATTGGAAATAACCTTTATACCCGGTTGCAACGGCTCGGTGGCCACTGAAGTTTCGGCAGCCCATGAACCGTAAAGGTGTGAAATCCACACGTCGCCTTGCCTTATAGGCATTTGGAACGAATCAAAGCGTTGCAATACCACATCTTTCTTTTCATTATGCTTGTATGTGGCCCAACTTTCTATGACATCCACATCTTTATAAGCACGGTAGTGCAAATCCACAGTAAAGGGGTACACGTCATCGGCAAGCGTGATTACCGTTTCCACGGCATCGCCGGCGTCATGCGTTTCTACACCTTGCACAGTGAGTTCGAGCGACATATTACCATCGGCATGAACTACTTGCAATGCCGTAAGTTCATGTACTTTCTCCCCGAATGCAGGGTACGCAGCCTGATTCAGCCCATCCCATGCATCGTGAATTTGATGAATTTCACTCTCGTCGATACGTTCACCGTAATAGGCAAACCGCAAGTCGCTCCCTTCATCGGCATGGAGCAACATCGATGTGTTAGGAGTGGAAATCAGCACACTGCCGTTCCATGCCATCATCGGCATGGAAGCGGCAATAGCTGCACTCACAAATAAACTCTTCAATTTCATGAACCTATCTTTATTTTGAGTTTGCTATGAATTTTACAAATCTTACATCCTTGGCAGGTATGGCCAATTCTTGCGCATCACCTGCCACCTCGGTGGTTTCACCGCTCCACAGGTCTTTCATTGTACCTGAATAAGGAACAGCGATGCCTATACGGTCGAGCGACAACCGGATTGTGGTGTCACGTTCGGTATAATTAAATGCAACATAATAAACCGATCCGTCGGCCTCGGTACGCGTGAACTGGCTCTCCGAGCGTTCTCCGTTACCTTCTACAGGGCGGAACGAACGGCCGTCGGCCACGGCATTAACGTCGGCATTGGTAAGGAACTTCTCGGCACGACGCAACACTTCGGGATTGGCAGTCTTGCTGAAGTCGTCACCCACGATATACAAGCCGGTGATAACCGATGAAGTTACACGTGCGCGGTTCTCGCTCTCCTCGGCATCCCTGAGCACAATGTGGTCGGCATCGTTATATTGATATACACGATCAATCCACCAGCCATAAGACAACGCATTCATTGTATATTCGGTATCCTTTATCTTGTTCCACGCATCACAGGCAATGCGGCGCGACTGTGCATATTGCGACGGGAAAATAGGCGAAATAGAAAGATTGAGGTACATATCGCCAAAATACTTGTCGAGCAATTGCATACCGTAATTATATGCTTCCACGCCGGTGTGTATTTCGGGATTATACCACTTGTCACCTTCCATTATGCCATGCGACATAAAGTCCATCTTCACATACTTGAAACCGCAGCGGCGGAACAATTCAGACGTTTGTTTCATCATCTCCTCGATGGCCGGGTGAGTGGGGTCGTAGGCATAAGCCCCGTCAAGCTCTTGCGGTTTCCCGTTGGCATACAGATACACATCCTTGTTTTTATATTCGGGAACTGCATCTATTGTGCGCTCGGGATTGCGGCTCCAGTCGGTGAACGGAGTCCAATAAATACCTGCAACCTGGCTTTGAGCCTCGCAATGTTCCACAAACTTCTTCAATTGGTCTTCACTCATGGCATTCCAACCCGAGTCAAGCCCGATATACACCACAGAATCGGCATTTTGGAAATTATTCGGCTGCAAAGTATTCGCATAGTAATCCGACACTTCGCAAGCATTCTTGAAGTTCAGCTTCCATTGCAGCGTACCCCAGCTGTTCCAACCGAAAGGCATGGCCTTATCCCAAGCCATGGGGGCAGCCACCGTGGCGTTGGCATCGGCATAAGCCTCCATGCCGTCGCGCCAGTCGTCAAAGTTTCCTACAAGGATTTTAGGCGATTTCACTTCCTGCCCCGACACAGTGCCGTGTGCTTTCGAGTCGCGAGTGGTCTTGTCGGCCACACCGCCATAGCACACCAGCGACTTCAACTCGTTGCCCGATGCCGACTGCATATCAACTGCCGTTTTCCACATATCATGTTCAACCGACCCAATGATTATACCTTCACGGGTGGCATTATTGAAAATGGCCGTCACCTCATAACTGCGCAATGTATCAAATCCCATTGCGTGAGATTGATAGCGTATAAAGCAGTCGTTATCAAAAGGAATGAACAACGCCCTGTTGTCGCCTTCTGCCGGGAATGCTTTAATTGAAGTTGCATTTACGGGAGCCATGTAATTTGTGGCTGTTTCGCCATACTTGGCACGTACAGTGAAATCGGTCAACACATATTGAAGGCTGTCATACACATAATATGTCTGCACCAAGTCGGGCAGCGAATCGCCCGTATAAGAAAGCACAAGGCTGCGGCCACGGCCGAAATCGTCACTGATTTCATTCACCGCAGTTTGGCACGATGCATAATCGGTTGCCGAAACCATACGGTCACCCAATTTATATGAGGCATATACCCCGCCAAGCACCTGGCGGCCGTCACAACCTATTGCTACAGTTTTAGTAGAACTGTCATACTTGACAGTCACGCCCATACCATTCTCCACCGACGGTGATGAGCAGGCACACAACATGAGTGCGCCCAAAGCCATTGTTGAAATAATTGCTGATTTCATATCGTCGTTATTTTTTTATTGTTCTGTCAAATGTAATACCATGCTCGTGAATGCACCGCCTATGGGCAACGACAATCCGGCCTTCATCAGGAATTCACCGCTGTACACCTTTCCGTTGCCGGGATACCAACTGCCGCCATCGGGAGTGTTCACCTCCTTGAGCAAATAATTCTTGGCAGGGTCAAGACCATGCAACTTGATGTCATATGATTGGGTACGATTATGGTAAGTGGTGCTGAATGCAAACACCACCGCCTCCCGACGATCCTTCGACACATACACGTCGGAGCAATACCCGTCTTCATCATAAGGAGAATCAATGCGGTAAAGGTCGCCAAGCTGTATAACCGGGCGCAATTCCTTGTACAGCTCGATTGCATTTAACGCAAACGTGCGTTCGTCACCTTCAAGCTGCTTGGGTTGCAACTCCATGCCCAATCGACCCATCATGGCCACATCGAAACGGAACTTCAGCGGCAACATCATACCAGTCTGATGGTTAGGGCTAGTCGATACGTGGGCTGCGGTAGCCATTGCAGGGAAGAAGATGTTTTCGCTGTATTGTATCTTCAGGCGGTCAAGTGCATTGGTATTGTCACTTGCCCAAAACTCATCGTGATATTTCAATGCGCCGAAGTCCACGCGTCCGCCGCCCGACGAGCACAATTGTATCAGCACATCGGGATACTTGGCACGTATGCGCTCATACACGTTATACAAACCGCAAATGTAATCATACCAAAAGCGGCCTTGCTCGTCGGCTGCAAGATATGTCGAACCCACATTGTCGGCATGGCGGTTGGCATCCCACTTCACATATGAAATATTGGGCGACATCTTCAACACATTGTCAAACGTCTCGAAAACGAAATCCTGCACCTCGGGATTGCTCAGGTCAAGCAAGTGCTGGTTGCGCATGGGCAACAAGTCGCGCTTCCCGCTTTGCACTATCCACTCGGGGTGACGGCGGGCAAGCTCGCTGTCGGGATTTACCATTTCAGGCTCAATCCAAATACCGAATTTCATGCCTTTGCTCACGGCATAGTCGGCAAGATAGCCTATGCCTTGCGGCAACTTCTTCTTGTTCACTTGCCAGTCGCCAAGCCCGGCATTGTCGCCGTTGCGCGGGAACTTATTGCCAAACCACCCGTCATCGAGCACAAACATCTCCACGCCAAATGCGGCAGCATCGTCAATCATGTCGGTAATCACTTTTTCGTCAAAATCGAAATAAGCGCCCTCCCAACTGTTAAGCACCACCGGACGCACCTCATCGCCATGGGCAAGATTGTAGCGGCGTGCCCAGTCGTGCAAATTATGCGTCACTTCGCTGCGACCATTATTGCTGTAGGTAAGCACCATCTCGGGCGTTACCAGTTCTTCACCGGCAGAAAGCGAAATGGCCGAGGCAAACGGGTTTATTCCACCAACGATGTGCAACAGTCCGGCTTCGTCAACCTCGAATTGCATCTTGTAGTTACCGGTCCACGCCAATGCTCCGGCATATACATCACCACTGTATTCACTCGCCGGCGCATCGAGCGACAACAGGAACGCCGAATTGTCGGATTGTGCTGTGCGCACACCCTTTTTCGACTCCACCACTTTCACGCCTGGTGTCAATTTTTCCTCGGTGAGTTGCATCTCACGCGCCCATGTGCCGTGGAAATGAGTGAGATAATAATCATGTGCTTTCAGCGTGATATACGATGAAGCGATATTTTCAACTGTCACCTCGCCCTTTTCCCCATGCGAGAAAATCACCGATTGCGTTATCACATCTTCGTCATTGTATGCCACAAAGCGCAAGTCCACACGTGCATCATATATCTTATCTTGCAGATGCACCACGGTTTCGGTGCGGTTGGCATCTATCGCTTTTTGTTCATGTGAACGATATACAAGCTCGGTGGTCATCACCCCGTCGGCATGAGTCAGTTTCAATGCCGGGTTAAGGAAAAACCTTCCACCATAGGCAGGATAAAGCTGACGGCCATACTCGTCTTGTGTATCGGGCTGCGTGATGTGCCAGGCATAAGCAAATTCCGAAGTATTTGCCAATTTCTCGCCGAAGTAACACAAATTGAGCGCACCACCAGGCTCCCCGTCCATGATAAGGCTCACATCGCCGGTTTCTACTTTTATCTGCGCGGCATTGGCAGCCAGTGCCATGCTCACCATGGCCACAGTCATCAATGTCTTGTTTCCTTTCATACAGGTTGCTTATTTAATGAATTTTACACTGCGTACATTGCCTGCGGCATCGGCCACACGCACCACATACACGCCACGTTCCATGCCGTAAAGGTCGAGTTCGGCACTTGCGTCGCCTCCTAAATCACGGGAATACATCATGCGCCCGTCGAGCGAATAAAGCGCAGCCGATTGCAACCCGCAAGCAGCCGACATATAGATGACATCGCCCTGCTTGCCCACTTGCAAGTCGTTGCCGGCACTTTCGCCTACTTCATCGATACCTACAGCCTTGTCAAATTTAAACACAAGCACATCCTTGGCCGGAACGGTAAATTCAAGTTTGCCTTCGCTGTTCAACTCATAGCTTTCACCGCCCCACAGTTCCTTTATGGCAAGCACATCGCCTGTCGATTGTATGCCAAGGTCGGCCACAGGTATCGAACCGCTCATCTCACTGCCGCCATAATTGATTGCGGCAAGGTAAAGTACCGTACCGGCATCAAACATCATGTATTTCTCACCGGCACCGGATTGTGAGCTGTAACCATATACCGGCCAGAAAGTACCGCCGCAAGTGCGGGCTACTTCATTGATTTCACTATTGTTCAAGACTTTCTTGGCCTGGTCGCGTATTGCCTGTGTGCCGGGCTTGCGGCCGCTGAGGCTGTAGTTGTCGCCAAGCAATATATACCCGTTCATGATTTCCGAAGTCATGCGCACACGGTTTTCGCCTTCCGAGTAATTTTCAAACACCGCATGGTCGCCGTCGTTGAAATTATACAGGCGGTCGAGCCACCAGCCGTAGGCCATGCAGTTAAGCACCATTTCGCTGTTACTTATGTCACCCCAGGCATCGCAACTTATGCGACGGGCGTTGGCATACTGCGCAGGCAGTGCGGGAGCTATCGAATAATCGATGAAAATATCTTCACCACAGTAGTCTGATATATACTTGATACCTTCGTTATAAGCCTGCATACCTGTGTGCACGTCAGGATTATACCACTTGTCGGCTTCAACTATACCGTTGCACAAAAAGTCGAGTTTTACATATTTGTAACCCCACGACTTGAACTGGTCGATATTGTATTTTGCCAATGCCTTGGTTCCCGGGTGCGTGGGGTCGAGAGCCCAACCATTGTCAAGCCTTATGGGCTTGCCTTTCCACGTAAGAATAATATCCTTATAGGTGTAATCCGAACCGTTCACCTTGCCGCTGCCCCATGCCGGGTCATCGTAAGAAATGCCGTCATAGCCGTTCCAGTCGCTGAACGGGGTGTTATAAATACCCGTCTTGAAACCGTTCCTTACTGCCTGGCGGGTAATATCTTTCAATTCGCCCGGTCTTATATTGTCGTTCCACCACGAGTCGAGCACCACATACACAGCATCGTTGTTATCGCGGAATTCGGGAGTTTCATTCTTGAAGAAATCTATCACATCAAGCACTCCCTGGTAATTGACATCGGTCTGCAACACTGCCCAGCTGTTCCAGCCGAAAAACGACTTGCCGGTAATATTCTTGCGCTCGGGAGTCACAGTAGCCACTGCATCGGCATAAGTTTCCATTCCGCGACGCCAGTCGTCGAAGTAACCTACAAGTATCCTCGACGATTTCAATTCTTTGCCCACGATGCTGCCGTGCTGCATGGTAACATTTGCACGCAGGTCGTCGGGAGTTACACAGCCACAAGCGGTCTCAAGGCTGCGCAAGCCATAACCACGGGCCCCCTCGGCACGTATCACGAATTTCCACGTGTCGAAGTCAACCGCACCTATCACATAACCGTTACGCGAAACTCCGTCGTAAATCGCCGTCACATAATACGATGATTGATTGCCATTCAATTCGGGAGTCTTGTAACGTGTGAAATTGTCGTTGCTGAACGGAACCGAAAGCCAACGGTTGGTTCCGTCTTCAGGCAAAACCGATGATGCGGTTTCGGTGGTAAGTGGCGATATATAATTGGTTTTTGTCTCTGTTTCCGATTTAATTGTCACCTCGGTCAGGAAATATTCGGGGTGGCTGTCATAGGCATAAAATGCCTGCTCGATGTCGGCATCGCCCTCCATGTCATAGAGGACTACATACTTTGTACCCTGCCCGAAAAGGTCGCTCACGGCCTCCCCCGCCGACACGCTCACGCTTGCGGCATCGGTACTTTTTATCGTAGTTCCCTCGGCATTCTTGTATTGAGCAAACCCTTGCTTGAGCAAAGTGGTTTCGCCGCGGGTTATATCCATTGCTTTGGTTTCGGGATCTATGCTGATGGTCCATTGTCCGCATTCAAAACTGTCGGCGGCATTGGCTGCAATCCCCGTAATAAAAGCTGCACCAAGGCTTAATAGTAATTTCTTGTCCATAATGATATTTAAAGGTTAAAAAACAATTGACAGCCGGCAATTGATAATTGACAATGAGTAAACGTTAATTGTCAACCGTCAATTGCCAACTGTCAATGAATAAAGGATAATCTTTTAATTTCTAATTATAATTGTCAACTGTTAATTGTCAATTAAATCAATAACCCGGGTTTTGAGCATTCGACGAACCTTGCAGGTCGGTATTCTTGTTGATTTCGTCAAGAGGTATAGGCCAGTAACGATAGTTGGGATTAACCGATCCAACGGCGAAATCGCGGAAGTTCTTGTTACGCTGCATGATGGGTTGACCATTGAGATCGTTGCCTGTCAAGAAACCGGTACGAATCAAGTCAAACTTACGCCACCCTTCAAAGTTAAGCTCACGCATACGTTCGTCCATCATTTCGTGCATGAAAGCAGTCTCGTCGGATATTGCCGATGCCGGCAATGCACCACGTCTACCCAAAGCACGAATTCTTGTGGCGTTGAAGTAAGGCAGAGCAGCCGATACTCCCTCGGTGCGATACAGACACTCGGCATAGTTGAGGAAAATGTCACCCAAGCGAATGAACGGAACTGCGCGACCACTTTGGTAAGTGTTCATGCCTATTTCCTCAACATACGGGTCTTCAAATTTTGCAGTATGCGGGTCAAGTTCATCACCAAAGCAGTAACCAATAAGTTGGGCAGTCCAACCATTGCGCGGGTCGTTGAACTCTGCGGGATTCATTTCGCTGTCGTTCTCGTTTATACCACGGAACGAAACAAAGCGGCGGGCATCGCCCTTTTCCCATACGCCGCCATCTTCCTTGAACTTCCAGCAATAATCGCTCGGGAGCATACCGTCGAAACCGGCCCAGAAACACATTGCTTCACCTGTGGTTGACATAATCGACACGGCACGGCTGCCCATTGCCCACTGGATGCTGTTTTCGTCACCGTTGGCATGGCCGAAACGGAAGGCATACACCCATTCGCATTCCACGTTTGCCGTACCTTCGGCACCGTCACCATAAGCCGGAATTGTTGGGTTTTCAAGATCCTTGGTATTACCGAAAATTTCATCGACATCTCCCGGCAAAGTAGTACCCACGCCCGACTCATCAATAACTTGCTTGAAAGCTTCGGCGGCCTTGGCATAATCGCGCCACGGCGTACCATCTTCACGCATCACATCGGCATCGGCATACATATAAAGTTTGCCAAGCATTGCCCATGCCAAGCGAGTTGTGGCGTGGCTCTTGTCGGTCTGTTCGTCCATAGTGGGCAAGTACTCGATGGCTCGCTTCAGGTCGCTTTCCATGAGCGCATAAACTTCGCTGCGCGGATGACGGGCACCATCGCTTACATTAATGTAATCAACAATAGGCACATCACCAAACAACATTACAAGTTCAAAATAATTGACGGCACGCAAGAACGATGCATCGGCAACGAATACCTGTGTAAGGCTGTCGGCGGTCTCCACCGTTTCTTGTTTTTCTTGCAGCAATGTTGCCGCAGCGGCTATCACCGAGTAACGCTTGTTCCATGCATTAAGCACTACGTTATTCGAGGTTGTTATATCTTGGTAGATATCGAGCTGACGCTTGTCAAGGTTGTCACGGTTCTGCACACCGCCTTGTGCGGCCTCGTCGGTTCCAAGGTAGATATCTATTTGCTCCTTGTGCATATCGCGCCATTGCTTGTAGAGCCCTTGAACGTATGACTCCATGTTCTTTGTGTCGGAGAAAAGTTGCTCTTGCGACAGGCTCGATTGCGGCTTTTGGTCGAGGAAATCTTGGCAAGAGTTCAGCGACATCAATCCCACGAGGGCAATAACTCCATATTTTAAGATTTTCATAATCGTATTCCTTTTTAAGTTAGTTTTTAGAATGTGGCATTAACACCTATCACATACATCTTGGCCGACGGATAGTCTTCACCTGTTTCAGGGTCATATCCCTTGTAAGGAGTCCAAGTAAACAAGTTGTTGCAAGTTGCATACACGCGTAAGTTCTCGCATACGGGGCTGATCCATTTGGTAGGCAGATTCCAGCTCAATGTCAATGCCGACAGGCGCAAGTAAGAAGCGTCGAGCAATACCCAGTCGGTTTCACCTATGTTGAAGCGTTGAACATCGGCACCGCGGAATGCACGAGGCACATCGGTATCGGTGTTGGTCGGGGTCCAACGGTCGAGTGCGTCGATGTGTGAGCAGTAATCCCAACCACCAAGGTTCATGGTGCTTTCATACATACTTGAGTAACGACGTGCGCCATAAGAATAGCTGAACGTAGCCGACAGCGTGATATCCTTCCAAGACAAGTCGGTCGAGAAACCACCATAGAACTTCGGGTCCTTGCGACCTATGATATACATATCGTCTTCATAAGTGATCTTGCCGTCGCCGTTACGGTCTTCGGGCAGCAGGTCACCCGGGTGAACTTCCTTACCACCCACGAAGTGGTTAGTAAAGCCACCATTACCATCGGGTATGTCACGTGCGTTCATCTTGTTCAGGTAATCGATATCCGATTGCTGTGCGATACGAGCCTTGAACGAATGATAAGTGTTAACCGGTTCGCCCACAAAGAGGTTGCCTTCGCGTGAAGTGATTGAGTTACCGCTCCATATCACTTGCAGGCCATCGTAAAGTTCCTTAACCTTGTTCTTATCGTGCGAGATGTTACCCGAGAAGTTCCAGGTCCAGTCGCCGCGTTGAAGCAGTTTTGCATTGAACGAAAGTTCCACACCTTGGTTTTCAAGTTTTGCTACGTTGGCGATGCGGTTGTTGAAACCTGTGGTCTGTGACAACGACATCTGCATGAGCAAGTCACTGTTGATGGTGTAGAAGTAGTCGGCACTGAACGACAAGCGGTCGTTCAAGATCGATGCATCGACACCCACGTTAAACTGGTTCTGTTTTTCCCACGAAATATCGGGGTTGCCTTGACGGCCGTCCGACACGAATGTGATATTGCCGTTTGAATACGACGGGTTGTAAATCGACAAGTAAGCATATTCGGGGATTGCCTGGTTACCTACGAGACCCCAACCCAAACGCAACTTCAACATCGAGAGCCAGTCAACATTGTTGAGGAATTTCTCCGATGAGATGTTCCATGCAGCCGAGAACGACGGGAACACACCCCACTGGTTACCGCTGGCAAAGCGCGATGAACCGTCTTGACGCAAGCTCACTGTGAACAGGTAACGGTTATCGTAAGTATAGTTCACACGTTGTACAAACGAAACAGCCGTTTGGGTAATGAAACTTGAAGAATAGTTTGCCTTGTCTTTATTGGCAGCGGCTGCAATGTTATACCAGCCCATGATGTCGCTCGGGAAACCCGAAACCGAGATGCTTGTTGCATCGGTCATGTCCTTGGTCAAGCTGGCAGTTGCCATTGCAAATATACGGTGCTTCTTATTGAATATCTTTTCATAGCTTACCGAGTTATCCCATTGCCAAGAGAAAGCACGACCGCGCCATTGGCTTGCCTGCCCCTTGTCGTTACGCGGACCTTCGGCCGAAGTCATCGGGCGATAAGTGAAATCACTCTTGTTAAGGTAGTCGATAGAAAAAGTAGTACGAATGTTCAAGCCTTCGATGGGGTTGACATTGATGTAATTCGACGAAAGAACACGGTCATGAATCTGTTCGCGGCGAACATCCATAAGTTTCAACGGGTTACCACTTGAATCGTGACCGCCACGCCAGTACATATAGTCACGGTCGTCGATGGTCTGCATCGGGTTGGCGGTTACGCAACGGGTATAAAGGTTGTCTTCCTGAGTATTGGTAACGGCACGCGACAATGTGGTGTTAGTACCTATCTTCAACCAAGGTTTAACTTCTTGTTCAATATTGATTTTACCCGAGAAACGTTCATAATCCGAGTTGATGATGATACCCTGTTGGTTAGTATAAGACACGCCAAGGTAATAAGTGGTCTTATCGGTACCGCCCGAGAAACTGAGCGAGTGGTTGTGTTGAATACCGGTACGGGTGATAGGACTAACCCAATCAGAAGTAATGTCATTCTGCCCGTTATAAAGTTCCTCTTCCGAGAAACCGGTGTTTGCACCACTGCTGGCAAGAATGGTGTTATTGATATAATTCTGTATATCGGCATCGCTGGCATTCGGGTTGGCTGTCATATATTGGTTAAGCCAAGCATCATAACGCAAGTTGAAAAGGTCGCGGGAACCCATCATTTTCATGCCGCCTTCATCGTAAGTTTGGAAACCTACCCAGCCGTCATAAGTTATTTTGCCTTCACCCTTGCGACCTTTTTTGGTGGTTACAAGGATTACACCATTGGCGGCACGGTAACCGTAAATGGCCTTTGAAGAAGCATCCTTGAGCACCTCAATCGAAGCAATGTCGTCGGGGTTGATGTTGTTAAGACCTTCATCAACCACAATACCATCGATTACATAAATAGGGTCTTGGCCGTAGTTGATTGAGTTGGTACCGCGCACCTTGATGGTGGGAGCGTCACCCGGGCGAGCCGAGCTGTTTACAAACACACCGGCAACTTTACCTTGCATCGATTGTGTGAAGCTCGACGAAGGGATTTCCTTCAATTGCTTCTCCGACAAGCTGCCGATAGCACCGGTAAGGTCGCTCTTTGCCATACGGGTACCAAGGACGATAACGTCATCGAGGACTTCGCTTTCGGTCTCCATGGCCACATTGTAAGTTCCACCCTTAACGTTGTCGATTACATAATTCTTATAACCGAGGAATTGGAATTCAATCGATGCCCCGTCTTTCACTCTCAGGTTATACCGGCCTTCGATGTCGGTAAGCACGGCATTGCTGGTACCGCGTTCCATCACTGCAACGCCCGGCAGCGGCTCGGACGTGTTTTCATCGGTAACGACACCGCTCACCCTCACTTGGGCGTACCCGGCAGCCGAAAGCATTACGCACGCTATTGCCATCAGCACGGCGCGCATGGTTCCTTTTAATAGATTTCTCATGTTTATGTTAATTTTGAGTTCAAAATAAGTAAAGAGCCGACACGTGTGCAAGCATTAACGGCTATCGGCACAAGAGCCGGCTCTTTATTCGTTTATGTCAAGGTTTAGAATACAACTTTTACAGTCTTGCAAGCAGCTTCGGTCTCAACTTTTACAAGATACAAGCCGCTGTAGTCGGTGCAATCGATGTTGGTGGCACCATCGATGTTCATTGTGGCAACACGGTTGCCTGCAATGCTATATACTTCAACTGTTGCAGCATCGTCAACATTAACATTGAGCACATCACCATCAGCCCATACGCTGATACCATCGTTAGTTGCGATTTCCTCAACGCCTGTGCCTTGGCCGCCTACAGGAATAAATTCACTTGTTTGTTTAGAACCGTCAACGCTTTGAACGTAAACTTGCTTGATTTCCGACTTTGGAATATTTACCTTATAGCTGTTGCCATATACAAGGTTTTGCAACATTGCAACTTTCAATGCCCCTGTTTCAATGTCGGCAGGAACAAGTGCGAAGATTTCACCGTTTGTCTTTTCGATAGCCACGTTATAACGCAGGTTCTTGGTAACATCATCATTACCATTGCCCCAAGTTATCTTAACACCGTTACCGTCTTCAGCCATTGCTACGCTCGACGGACCTTCAGGTGCATTGTTGGTAGGATAGTCGTGCTGTGTGAAATCGTCATCTTCATATTTACCTGTATTACGGTACAATGTAAACTTGTGACCATTGTCACGGTAGCCCATACCGAAGAAATCAATATAACCGTCACCGTTATAATCCCAGAATTCCATCGAAGCACCGCTACGGAAGTCAGCCTTGTTGGTCGAGTTATCTTCAGAGAATGTCATATCGCCGTTGTTCATGATGAAGTCGGTTTGAGCACCTGCACCTTCACCACTTACTATAATATCCATATAGCCGTTGCCATCAAGGTCAACGATGTCGGTAGCGTTGCCCTTAACCTGACCTAAGCTAATGCCTGACTCACTTGCTGGAATGCGTTGGAATTGAGATTCAGGGAAATTCACAAGGTCGATATTTTCATCCTCAGGCTCGTTGCCGCGGTTAAGCAAAATGTCGGCTGTACGACCCCAGTTTTTACCATCGTATGTTTCACCGCATACAAACAGGTCAAGCCAACCATCGTTGTTGAAATCTGCCCACATGAGCATACCTTTTTGCGTACCCGGTTGCTGAGGCAAATAATCGTATGATGGATCGGTCGTTGCCATGTCAAGGCAAAGGAAAGTACCATCACCATTGTTTTTGCAAACAATAGTAGCTACACCGCCTACAGTGTCACTCCAGCCATTAATTGCAAAATCGGGATAACCATCATTATTAAAGTCACCCCAAGCGATGGAACCTGAAGAGAGAGCCAAGTCGTATGAAGATCCCATCCAATCAACATATGTAGTTTTCGGGTCTAACAACGAGAAAGTGCCGTCGCCATTGTTCTTGTAGAGCGATACAAAACGATCACCATCGGTAATACCGGTCATAGCTATATCTTGATAGCCGTCACAGTTGAAATCGACAACAGTGGTTATGCCGCTGTAGAGGCATTCCTGCTCAGTACCGATAACCTGCAAGCCGCTATTCTCAACAAGCGTGAATGTACCGTCTCCATTACCCTTGTAAAGGTTGATGAACAAGTCGGCTGAATCGGTAGAGTTTTCTGCCGCTGCTCCTTCTTTAATACCACGTTGAATAACGTCGATGTTACCATCATTGTTGTAGTCAATCCATGCAATAGTCACATTGTTAGTACCGCGAGTGTCGCCTGCCGGGCAAGCATTACCATCGCTGCGCTGTGTGAAAGGCAAATTTTGAATTTCAGTGAAAGTGCCATTGTTGTTAGTCCACCCATAAATGTGAGAGTGCCAACCGGCGGCAGTAGTGTTGCCCACTATGAACAAGTCCATCTGCCCGTCGTTGTTCACATCAGCCCAAAAGCCATTACCGCGGAACATATCAGTGTCCCATTTTCCGGGAGTGACATCTGTTGCCGACGATGCATAAAATTGCGGATCCGCTTCAAAAAGAGGAACCATCTGCGCATTTGCAGACATAGCGGCCATCGACAATGCGCCGAGGCCTAACATTGTTTTTGAGAATTGTTTTTTCATAACCATTATTGTTTAAATGTTATAGGTTCATGTTCGATGCAAAATTATCCTTAACATTTTTCAATGGTTATTACGTTTTCGGCAATTACCGACAGGTTTGCGGCAAACATAGCCTTATTACCCCTGTTTTGACGCATTTGTATCAATTTGACGCATTTGTGCTAATTCTCCAATTCCCCGCATTCTCCTCTCCACCAACCGATTACCCCGACAGTTCCAAGCCGGCCAAAATAAAATAAATAACCAAGAAAACTTGCAAATCTCAAGTTTTGCTACCCTAAATTCGACCTCTTTGAGGCCGTTTTTCTATGTGCTCTCCAATTCCGACGGTTTACTCCCTTACGGTCGCTGCACCGCCGGTTACCACAAATTGGGCAGCTTCGCCGCCCCACCATCACACACCAACACTTAGCGACAAAGCCGCATATAACTTTCTCACACCCGGCGACAAAAAGATTGCTCTAACACACCCGGCGGCATAGACGCGGATAGCTTTTCCACGCCCGACGGCAAAGAGATTGCTCTAACACACTGGCGGCAAGGCCGCCAAACCTGTGGTAACCGATGGCGAAGCGGCCACAACCAGTGGACGCAAGCCATCGGATAACTGCCCCCTACATTAATTCGGCCTCAAAGAGGTCGAACTGACTTGTTCACAAGTTGTTTATGGTAATTTCAGTGAAATAAACAAAGACCGCCCCCGGTGAGGAGGCGGTCCTTTGCGTCTTTCAAGGTACCAAAAACTTAAAACTCATTAAAACCTAAAAACATTTTCCATTACTAAACCACTAACCCACTTATTTTATGAAAAAAACTTACTTTCTTTACCAATTATCGGTGCGGAACGGTGCGACATGGAAACCCGATTTTGTACTAAGCGTACATTCGGGATTGTCGGCCCAACCGTAACGCACGGCCACAGGCATTGCCACTTCGGGCGAATATACCACTACGCAATCGCCGTCGGTATAGGCCTGCGCCTTGTGGAACACGCGATCGGGTCCCGCTATGACAAATCCTTTCACTTCCTGTGACTGCTCAAACGGTTCGCCATTCGATGGCATCGTGAACGACACACGCACACGGTCGCCCGTCACTTCATAACCTTCATACACGGGAGCTTCGGCGGGAATGTCAAGCCCGTAAGTATAGGCAAGTGCAAGTGCCGACAGGCGGCGACCCACTTCTTGCTTGTTTTTAGGATGAATATCACCGGCTTCACCCAGGTCGATATTCACCATCATACCGGTATTTTCAATACCAAGGGCGCAAGCCTGTGCCTCACGCAAGGCAGCCCACTGCGATTCGGGCTGAACGTCAAGGCGTTGAAGGTAGTTGGCAAGTTGCACGAAATAAAATGGCATATCATCATCGCCGAAGTGCTTGCGCCAATCGAATATAAGCGACTTGAAAAGTGTTTCATATTCATTAGCACGCCCCACATTGGCCTCGCCTTGGTACCATATGGCACCCTTGAAACGGTATTGCAGCCACGGGTTGACCATGGCATTGAAAAGCGTGGTGGGATAACTTGAGCTTTCGGGCGACATAGGCACAGCAGGCATATCGGTAAGCGAACACCCTACACGATATTTCCACGCACCGGCAAGCGAAATCACTTGCTCGCCGCCACGGTGCAACGCCATTGCATCGGCAGGGCCGGTAAGGCCGCCTTCTCCGCCGGTATCGAAATCTCTCACAGTTATCACATTGCGTCCGGCCTTGACAAGATTGGCCGGCACAGTGTAGTGGCGTTGCCAGTTGTATCCGCTACCTTCGGCAACCTTTATTCCGTTCCAGTAAACTATATCTTCGTCATCGATTGCGCCAAGGTCAAGGTAAAGTTGCTTGCCTGCCCATTCCTGCGGCACATCGGTTGTGCGGCGAAACCACACCACGCCGTCGAATGCGGGCAATCCGGCCTGCTCCATATAGCACGGCACATTCATCTCGCTCCAATCGGCATCGTCAAGGTCTTCGGCTATCCACAACTCATTGCCGTCTGCGTCATACCCTTTGTCGATTTTATGCACTGAAGCCTTCCATGCAGCAAGATCAGATTGGTAATTAGCCATAATGGCATCGCGGTCGAAACCGGTGGCTTCGAGTGCAGCCATCTTCTCGCTGTAACCATACACTTCTTTCAGCGTCTCGGCACTGGTCCAGGCCTCGGCAGGCGTTCCTCCCCACGTGCTTGCCACCACACCCACCGGCACATCCAGCTGCTGCCACAGGTTACGGGCAAAGAAGTAGGCAAGAGCCGAAAATTCAGGCACTGTCTCGGGTGAACATTCACGCCAACCGCCAAGCGGCGACTCGATTTTATCGATTGGCACAACCGATGTTGCCTGCTTCACAAGGTAAAGACGGATATCGGGATAATCGGCTGCGGCAATCTCTTTCTCATAATCCTTGATTTTGCCCCACCCGGCAAGCGGCATTTCCATATTCGACTGCCCCGAGCAGAACCATACCTCGCCGAGCATCACATTTTTGAGTTTCAATTCTTTACCATCGGAAACCGAAATCGTGTAAGGGCCTCCTGCATCGGCAGTGGCAAGTTTTACACTCCACTTGCCCGATGCGGCATCGGCAGTGGTCGTGACATTCTTACCCCAACCGGCCTTTACGGTTACACGTTTGCCCTTGTCGGCTGAGCCAAAGAGGGTTATCGTGTCGTTACGTTGAAGTACCATATTGTCGGTAAAAATTCCCGGCAATGTCACACGTGCCTGCAAAAAGGCAGGAGACACAGCTGCCGCCAAGCCCAATGCAGCACCACATATTATTGTTTTTGCTATTTTCATGTCTATACCTGTTTTTTTGTTATCGCTGTAGAGACGCGATTAATCGCGTCTCTACAACAACATTATCAATTATTATACGGAACCACCGAAAGTGTGTAACTGTCGCCTTCAAGCAACTTTTCATCCATCTCGATGCTTACCACCTTCTTTTCTCCTGGCATAAGGGTGAAATAGTTGTCGCTCATGATTGCAGGCAACAGGCGTTCGCCGTCGCTCTTGCGCAATGCCTGAACGTGCACGGCAAAAGCAGGACTCTTGGCCGATGAGGGCAGGCTTATTGTAGCGTTAATCGTTGCTTTGCCTTCATTCTTCACAAGTTTCGATGACACTTTAAGATTTGCCGGTTGCAAGTCGTTAAGAGCAGTAAAGTCACAACGGTCGTTACCGCGCCAATAGTTATTTTCCGAAACCACATTGCCATCTTTATCCTTGAGTGTAAGACGAATGAAGTGTACATCGCTCAAACCTTGCGACGGTTTTACTCCACCAAGTACGTCCATGCTCCAAAGCGAATAACCAAACCACCAGCCGAGTTTCAACCCCAACATACGCACGTAACGGGCATCAGCGTCTGGGAAAATAATCTCCCTTACACCCGGCTCGCCGTCGGTGACATGGAACATTTCGGTCCAATTCTTGCCATCGTTTGAAACCTGTATCTTATACTCCTTGCCATAAGCGGCTTCCCAATTAAGGCGCACACCGCCCACTTGCATTGTTTCGCCAAGATCGACATATATCCATTCGTTATCGGCTTTCATTGCCGACCAGCGCGTATTGTCGTCACAGTCAATCACCATTGATGCGTCACCATTCGAGGTTGATGAAGCTACGGCAGTCTTGCCACGCGAAATTATGTCACGTTCCTTATTGAAATCTATCACGAAACAAGTGGCCGCAGTGTTTGACGGGCTGTTGATGACAGCACTCTTGGAATATTCCTCAACTACCTTACCATCCATGTTATAAACCTCAACCTCGGCAGTCAGGCCCTCATAATCACGTATTGTGGTATTCGCAACTTTCACCTCATCGGTAACAGGATTCCAGAAGATGTGCAATGGCTCGCAACCGATTTTGCAACCAAAGTATGCGCCGGTGAGGTCATAATAGTAGTCATAAGTCTGCCATACCATCGACGGATAAGCCGATTGTCCCATCCAGTTCATGACACCTGATGCATCATCCCACATATGATCGAGCCAACCTTCATAAAGAGCCTTGTTCGATTCCAAATTTATAAGTTGTGCCTTGCGGCAGAAGTCCTCTACCCCTTCGGCCTTGCCATACTTGTTGTTTATGTCGGCTGCATACTGGTCGGGAAGACCGTTACCTGCGTTCGGGCCGAAGTAGTGCAAATTCCACATATCGTTGATGGGCCACAACTTGTCGGCAGGCATGAACTTGCGCAAGCTCTCCACATTCGGCACTACAGCGGTACCAATCTCGGTGCGGAAGCCCCAGCCGCATTGCATCTCGCTGTCAAGCCCGTAAACAGGATATGGCAAGAAATACCAACGTTGGTCTTTTGCTCCCCACGGGCCGCTGCCGCTCAATCCGCCGGCGTTGGAACGAGGTTGGAAGTGGCGGTCGCCACCATCGAATGTCTTGATATTTTCGGCCATCCATCCAGTGAGCGGAGCCTCGGGCGTACCCTCGTTATCGCCGCACCACACGGCAATACAGGGGTGATTACGCAAGCGCTTGATTTTCTCTATCATGTTCACGTTGAATGCATTCAAGTCATAGGGCAACTTGCCAGTAGAATTCATCCAAAAGTCGTCCCACACCATGATACCGTATTTATCGCAATATTCATAGAACTCATCGTCGGTAACCGAGCCGAGCCAGTTGCGTATCATGTTGAAGTTCATTTCCTTGTGCAGGCGAATTTTAGTCTCATACTCTTCGCCGCGGCAACGCAGCATATATTCCGACATACCCCAGTCGGCACCTTTCACAAATACCGGTTCACCATTTATATACATATGGAAAACACCACCGTCCTTGTCATAAGAATACTCCTTTATACCGAAATCAATGCTGCGAGAATCGGAAACTTCGCCATCTTGAACCAATTGCAAGTCGCAAGTATAAAGGTCGGCATCGCCATACCCGTTAGGCCACCACAGGCGCGGATTGTTGATTACAAGTTGTTTATAATAACGTTTGTCGAAACTGAGCGTCTTGGTTTCACCGGGAGCAAGCTCCACACTTTGCGAAAATTCCACGTTGCCCGGAGTGATTACGCCACGCAACTCTACACTCGACTTTTCGCTGCCGTTATTGGTGACTTCTGCCGCAATGGCAAGTTCACCTTTTACACGGGTAGGCACTTTGGTGCGTATCCATGGATCCTTGATAGTAGCGGCACCGGTGTTCGACAGATACACCTTGTCGGTTATACCGCTGTTCAAGCCCGGCACATAAGGCATCCAGTCCCAACCGGCACTCGACAGGTAATTGGGGCTACCCTGGTTGGCAAGCGGCATGGCCGGTATATGCACCAACACGGCAAGAATGTTCTCGCCGCTGCGCTTGACAATTTTCGACACATCGAAGCAACCACGGTGCATGAAACCGTCGAGCGTACCAAGGAACGTACCGTTCAGGTAAATATCGCCGCGACGGTTTATGCCGCGGAAATTAAGCCACACATAATCTTTACTGAAATCACCGGGAACCGAGAACGTTGCACGGTACCAAAAACTGCGGTCGTATTTTGAACGATCCACATTATGTATATTGTCTCCGAAATTAGGGTCTTTCTCCCGCCCTGCTTCAACATACGATGTAAACACCGTTCCAGGCACCACAGCTTCCACTTCCTCGGGGTTGGAATATCCGGCTGTAAACAATTGCTCGGTGTTACCCACCGCATCGGCAGGCATTACCGTCCACCGGGCATTACCCGATGGACGGTGCAAATAATAATCACTTGCCGATGCCGTGCCAAAAAGCGACAACACCGCAAACGATAATGATGCAAATAAAATCTTGTTTAGGTTCATCAGTTATAATAGTATTAAAAATTCACTTGCAGGTTTATGCACGACAAAATTATAACCACATAACCAACAACCATAAAAACTACGCACCACAAAATAGCACATTTGCGTCAGCGCACCCATAATAACGCAATAATGACGTGTTTGCAACAAAAATGCGGCTAATCGTCAATCAACCGCAACTTTTGTATATTCTTTTTATCATAGACTTCCCCACGAGATACCAAATACTGAAAAAACACAACATCTCCCTCTATCTTGACATGAAGAGTGAAAAATGCTCTGTAGTCTCCCATACGAATTCTATATACATTATTAAAATCAACAAGTTTTCGACAATTGCTGATTTCTTCAATAGTATTAGATTTCCTTACTTCCTCAATGACATCATTCAGCGAATTCTTCATTTTCCCGGACAAACGTCTTGCCGATTTAATAAAAAACTTAGAAAACTCGACTTTCATTGTTTAAGCCATTTACAGAATTCATCTTGCTCTTCTTTATCAGCAGGAACGAGTCCATCCGGACGATTTTGCATCAAATAAGCATACAAACTACTATCGTCAAGATTTTCGAGATCTTCGACATCTTTTTGTAGCAAACTTTCTATATATTTTTTTAAATTCATACCTTTTCCCGCAGCCTTAATCGAAAGGAAACGGAATGTATCGGCAGGAATATCTATTACTTTTCTTTTAAAGGGCTGTACTGCTATATCCATAATTATAATTTATATTTTATAGCAAATATATATAATATATCCTATATATACAAATATATTTTTATCACTAAATCATTCACCCGGCAGGCTGTCGGTTGCGGCCGACTTGCCGCGTGACTGTTCACGGCGTGACTGTACCTGTTTCTCGAAATCCTTGGGAGTCATGCCAAACTGTTTGTTGAACAGTTTGCTGAAATAGCTGTGGGAACTGAAGCCCACCATAAAGCACACTTCTCCCACCTTGTAATTACCTTCCTGTATGAGTTCGGCAGCCTTTTTCAATTTTATGAGTCGAATAAAATCGAGCGGCGGCAGATTGAATACACTTTTTATTTTACGCAACAGGCTCGACCGACTCATGCACAATTCCTCGGCAAGGCGCTCCACATTGAATTGTTCATCGGTGATATTGTCATTTATCACCTTCACTGCACGTTCCATGAAAGTCTCGTCTTCCTTACTCATCTGCACATTCTTCATGGGGAAGAACGGACGCTTGGAGAATGCTTCACGTTCCTTGCGACGGTTGCTCAACAACGAAACTATTTGCGATTTCAAGTAATCAAACGAGAACGGTTTTTCGATATATGACTCTGCACCGGCCTTCAATCCGGCAATCTTGCTGTTTATGTCATTCTTTGCTGTGAGGAATATCACCGGTATGTGGCACAGGTTCAGGTCGGTCTTGATGCTCTTGCACATATCTATACCATTCATTACCGGCATCATCACATCACTGAGAATCAAGTCGATATTTCCTTGCTGCAATACATCGAGAGCCTCCTTGCCGTTAACGGCACGTTCCACCTCGAATGTCTCAGACAGGCGTTCGCAAATAAACTCAAGCAAGTCGGCCTCGTCTTCCACCACCAAGATGCGGCAGCCGGCCACCGCTTCCTCATCATTGACATTGCCATCTTCACTTTCCTGCCCGGCAAGCAGGTTATTGTCATTGCCACCTACAGGCAAAACCGGTTCCACGCTCACATTTACCGCATCGCTACCATCTCCCGGATTAAGCGGGATTGTCAACACAAAAGTATTGGCATCATCGCCGGTGGCAGTATCAAGCACAAGAGTTCCCTTGTGTGCCATGGCAAGCGAGCGTGACAACGACAAGCCTATCCCCACGCCGCGCTTCTCGCGAGTGCGATTGTCAAGTTGGTAAAACGGTTCGAATATCTGCTCGGCTCGCTCGGCAGGAATTTTTTCACCATCGCTCTGCACCTTAACCACCATTTCACCGCCTATGTGCGACAATTCCACATTTATCTCCCGGCGGCCATATTTCAACGCATTGGTGAGCAAGTTGCTGAATATTTTGGTAACAGCCTCACGGTCGATATTCGCAATCAAGTGTTCTTCGCAACGTGTTATCTGCAATGCCTTATTGTCGTGGGCAAATGTCGGCTCAAACCGTGCCACAGTCTCTTGCAACAGTTGCGACACGTCCACTGTTTCATATTTCAATTTCAACCTGTTGGCACCTATCTTTTGGAAATCAAGCAACTGCGACGCAAGGTCAAGCAGCCGCCGGGTATTCTGCCCTATCACCCGCAGGTTCTTGGCAAGTTGCGGGTCGTTCACTTCCCCTTGCTCCTTGATTATTTCAAGCGGCCCGTTGATCAGCGTCAACGGCGTGCGTATCTCATGGGCGATTTCGGTAAAGAAATCCACCTTGCTCTCATACAATTCTTTCTCCTTTTCTATCTCAAACAATTTTTGCCGCTCTACAAGTTGCTGGTTCTTGTGGTGCCTATACCATATAAACCACACGGTGAAAATGCACACTATCAATATAAACCAGCACACCATGGCCGTGGTTGTCTGCCACCATGGCGGCAGAATGGTAATTGCAAGCGACCGCGCGGCAATGGCATTCACATCGCCAGTAGCGCTCACGTGCAACACATATTCGCCCGGCGACAAATTAGCATACCTTATGCCATCCTGGCTTGTACGTATCCACTGTTTGTCCACAGGTTCAAGTCGATAATAATAATCCTTGGCAAGCGACGATGAATAAGACAGCAATGCAACATCAAGGTTTATGCTGGCCTTGTCATAAGGCAACGTGATTTTATCGGTTTCAAGTATGCTCACCTTGAGGGGCGAGTCGGGTGTATGCTTTGTAACCTCCTCGTTTGCTATCGACAGCCGTGTGAAATATATGGGAGCCTCGGGTTGCTCCTCTATGTCGGCTTCGGGATCAAACGACACAAGTCCGCCTATCGTTCCGAAATAAAAACGCCCGTCGCTGCCTTCCACTGCCGACTTGTAATTAAACTGGTTGCTGCACAACCCTTCCTTTGTGGTATATATGCGCACACTCTCGTCCTTGGGGTTGAACTTAACCAATCCCCTGTTGGTTCCGAACCATAAATAACCGTTACTGTCTTCGAGTATGCCATATGCCACATCGTCGGGTAAACCGTTTTCTATTGAAAAACACGAGAAATCATCGGTTGCTGCATTATAGCGGCATATACCGCCACGGTCGGTCGAGAACCACAAATTACCGGCCGAATCGCGCATGATAGAACTCACCGAATTTGAACTCAGCGACCGGTCGTCGGCCGGATCGTTGGTATAAAATTTCACCCTTCCCGTAGCCACATTATATTTTACAGCCCCATAACCCATTGTGGCAAGCCATAATTCATCATCACCGGTTTCCAAAATATCCCAGATCCACACATCGGCAAAATCGTCTATCCGTTTAAAATCAAGAGCTTCTGCCGATAGGGAGCAATAAAGCCCCGCATCGCCTCCTGCCCAAAAACGGCCTTTACTGTCAACTGTCATGGCATAAATGCTGTTTTTTATGCCCAATTGCGAATTAAAATAAAACTTGTCGTGCCCTTGCCGGTCAATCACCTGCAATCCTTCCTTGAAATAGCTGCAATATGCATTACCGTCATACGAACACAAAGCAAGCGTAACAGGTTCTTTCATATGTGCTGGATAAGTAATTCGCGTCACATTCAGCGCCTTAACATCAAGCACATTCATCCCTGCATCCTCGGTTCCCACATATATGCAGTCGCCATCGGCAACAAGTTCCCTTATCCTGCGGCTCGATAACGAGTTTTGACTATTCCTGGGCAACAACTTCATGAAATTAAGGTTGCGCTTGGCATAGTAATTAACACCGCCGAACATTGTTCCAAGCCAAGTTCCGCCCTCACGGTCACGGTATATGGTGTATATGATATTGTCGGAAAGGCTGTTAGGCTCTGTGATACTTGATTTTAAATGAACCATATCGCCGTTTTTTTCGTTAATCACATACAATCCGTTGTGCGTACCTGCCCATATTTCATCGCCATAAACTTCGGCATTGCGCACAAAAGTGTGATGCAATTCGGGTACAACCACATCGGCAAGCATATTCTTTACAAAATCATATTTCATCAGGCCCCCGCTCTGCACAGCCATCAGCAAGCAGTCACCATCGGCACTAATGGTATTGGTCTCAATGCCGAGCAACGACCGGCCGCGGCTGTCATGCGACACCTGCACAAATTTATCGGCAGCCGGGTCATATTTCATCAATCCCATATTCCAACCGCACACCCACACACAACCATCCTCGGTGACACACAAGTCGCTCGGTTGGTCGTGCGAAGGTAATGTATAGTGGAACAAATCATTGTCGCTCCATCTGAAAATGCCTTTGTCGGGCACCACTATCCATATATTCCCGTTATAGTCCCGGTCGATGCAGGCCACCCAGTTTTCCATCATCACACCGTCGGGTGCACGATTATCGATAAATTCAAATTCATCATGCTTTATATCATATATATACACCCCTTCGTCGGTACCCACCCATAAGCGGCGGTCAACATCCTCAAACAGTGCCGATATATTATGATTACTGCGTTTTTTCTCATGGTCGCAACAGTCTATGGCAACTATGCGGCTCCCGTCGTAACGGTTCAACCCGTTTTTTGTGCCAAACCACATAAATCCATAACTATCCTGCAAAATAGTTTTGACATTGCTTTGCGACAATCCATTCTCGCTGCCGATGTTCACAAATGAATAATCAGATGCGACCGTGCCTGCCATTGTATTAACACACGACACACCAACAGCCAAGATTAAAAAAAACAACAATTTTATATTATTCATGATGTAACGGGTAAAGGTGTTCTTGGGATTTGCCGGGCAGTTTTTTTTAATTGCCGCAACAACCATTTTTCAAATTCCCGAGCCTGTTTAAATTTCTCCACTTTTTATTTGAACAAAATTTAAACAGGCTCTTAATTCATGCAAATTAAAGCAAAATATCCCTCGCTGCCAAGTGCCTAAATGACCCCGAACTACTCACAAATACAGCAATTTGTTAACAATAGTTAAAAACAGGGGAGGTAATTTATTAGTTCCCAACCACTTACATCTAAATGTGAAATATTATTAACATTATATTAAAAGTAGTTTGCCTATATTCACATAATCAGCCTCTTTTCGGTACGAGCCCCACATGGCAGCCTTCGGTACCGAACAAATGCGCCAATTATTGACACAAATGCACCAATAATGCACATTTGGCTGAATTACGGCATATTAAGAAGTGATGTTTATAACACACACATATATATACACTCTAAATTTGCCTCGGAAACTAATACATACTTTTTTACTATGAAGATATATACGAAACTTGTAATCGGGTGTTGCGTTGCATGGGCAACCTGCACCGGTGCCTTGGCCGATGACACCATGATGTGGTATCGCCAACCCGCCGACGAATGGATGAAAGCCCTGCCAATTGGCAACGGTCGCCTTGGAGCCATGATATATGGCGGTGTGGAAGAAGAAACCATAGCCCTCAACGAATCGAGTATGTGGTCGGGAGGATACAATCCCACGCAAGACCGCCCGTTTGGCAAGGAACGTATGCGGAAGTTGCAGCAGATGTCGCTCGACGGGCGACACGACGAGGTGAACAGGATAGCAAACGACAGCCTTACAGGGCGCACAGGGTCGTTTGGATCGCATCTTCCCATTGGAGACATGAAATTGAAATTTTCTTACCCTCAAGGAGAAACAAGCAGCTATCGCCGACAACTCGACCTGACTAATGCTGTGAGCAGCGTCACATACAAAATCGGTGATACCGAATATTCCCGCGAATACATCGCCTCAAATCCCGACGACGTGCTTGCCATGAATTTCACGGCAAGCCGCAAGGGGGCAATATCATTCGAGATGACACTCGACTTGCTGCGTAAGGCCGAAATAAGGACCGAAAACGGCCAATTGATTTTCGAGGGCCGCGCATCGCTGCACAACAATGAGGCCGAACGCGGTGTATGCTTCATCGGACGCATTGCCATTGATGCCGACAACGGACTCATAACTGCAACCGACAGCTCAATAATAGTTTCCAACGCCGATGCGGTAAAAATTATCGCCAATGTTAGAACCGACTATAAGAACGAATATTATAAACCATTGTGCATTAAGACTGTAAATAATGCCCTAAGCACCGATTTCGAGGACTTGAAGCGCGAACACATTGCCGACTACTCGCCCCTCTTCTCACGCGTGTCGCTAACGCTGGGCAAGGACAATAGTAACACACCCACCGATGTTCGCCGCCAAGCCGTTGAAGATGGCGGAACCGATGCCGGGCTGCACGAACTGTTTTTCCAGTTTGGACGCTACTTGACGATAGCTTCATCACGTGAAAACTCGCCGCTACCCATTGCATTACAAGGATTCTTCAACGACAATCTCGCCTGCAACATGGGCTGGACCAACGACTACCACCTCGACATCAACACCCAGCAAAACTATTGGTTGGCCAACGTAGGCAACCTTGCCGAATGCAACATTCCACTGTTCAATTATATCAACGACCTTGCATACTATGGCGAGGAAACAGCACAAAAGGTATATGGCTGCCGAGGCTGGACTGCTCACACCACAGCCAACGTGTGGGGCTTCTCGGCATTGTCGGGAGCTATATGGTGGGGATTGCACCCCACAGCCGGCAGTTGGCTCGCCACTCACTTGTGGACGCAATATGAATACACTCACGACCGCAAGTTCCTGGCCGAAGTTGCCTATCCATTGCTCAAGGGTAACGCCCAATTCCTGCTCGACTATATGGTAGAAGACCCCAAAACCGGGTATATGGTGACGGGGCCAAGCATATCACCCGAAAACTCGTTTGGTTGGAATGGTCAAAACCTGTGCGCAGCAATGATGCCTACCTGTGACCGCGTTTTTGCTTACGAAATCATGAACGCCTGCATCAGTTCATCGGAATTGCTTAACATCGACAAACCTTTTGCCGACTCATTGCGTGCCGTGGTAGCAAAACTTCCCCCCATCAGGATCAGCAAGAAATATGGCGGCGTAATGGAATGGTATGAAGATTTCGATGAAACACAACCCAACCATCGCCACACCACACACTTGTTATCATTATACCCGTATGCTCAAATCACACTCGACAAAACTCCTGAATTGGCTGATGCTGCCAATGTTACCATAGAACGCCGATTGAATGCCGAAGGTTGGGAAGATGTGGAATGGAGCCGGGCCAACATGATATGCTACTATGCACGCCTAAAACAAACCGACAAGGCCACAAACAGCGTTAACACATTGCTTGGTAAACTGAGCCGCGAAAACCTGTTTACCATTTCACCTGAAGGAATCGCAGGTGCGCCATACGACATTTTTGCCATCGACGGAAATATGGCCGGCGCGGCAGGAATAGCCGAGATGCTCGTACAGTGCCACGAAGGGTATGTTGAATTCCTTCCATGTATGCCACGCGAATGGAACGAAGGCAGCTTCAAAGGGCTGTGCGTAAAAGGCGGTGCCGAGGTATCGGCTTCGTGGAATAAAGGCAAAATCACAAGTGCATCGCTTACTGCAACAGCCGACGGTACTTTCACAATAAAGTTGCCGAAGGGTATAAAATCGGTTCGCGTAAAAGGAATCGACAAAAAGGCTGATGCCAAAGACGGATTTTTCACCATCGAATTGAAAAAAGGCGACAAAATAGAACTTAATAAATGACATCACACAAGCGATATATATGGCTTACGGCTATGTTGGCAGCTGCTGTTTTGCAGCTGCCGGCAGCCGATGTTGCACGGTATGTCAACCCATTCATTGGCACCGGTGCCATCGCGGGCGGACTGAGCGGCAACAACTATCCGGGAGCGACAATGCCTTTCGGAATGGTACAACTGTCGCCCGACACACGTGAAGTTCCCGACTGGGATTGTGCTGCCGGATATGACTATAACGACGACACAATATACGGGTTCTCGCACACACGGCTGAGCGGAACGGGGGCATCTGATTTCATCGACATACTGGTGTTGCCTGTAAAGGACCGCAACCGCACAAGTTCCGGCTTCTCACACAATGACGAAAGTGCAAGCACCGGATATTACCAAGTGCTACTTAAAGATGAGAATATCAATGCCGAACTGACAGCCACACGCCGTGTAGGCCTGCACCGCTACACATTCGGCGACACCTGCACCGGGTCGGCGGCAATAAGGCTCGACCTCGACCACTCGGCCAACAAAAACAGTTGGGGGCGCAAAATCATCGCCTCGCAAATACGTGTGGTTGCTCCCGATGCAGTGGAAGGATACCGAATCATAACAGGATGGGCACGATTGCGCAAGATTTACTTCCGCATGGAATTTTCGTGCCCCGTTGCCGAATGGGTCATAGACAATGGCGGTACAATCACACACAATTCCCCGGTTGCCAACGGTACTGCTCTAAAGGCCTTATTCGACTTCGGACACCAATCGGTGGTGGAATGTCGCGTGGCCATATCGCCGGTTTCAATTGATAATGCAAGGCTGAATATGCAGACCGAGACAGCAGGGAAAAGTTTCGACACGCTAAAAAATGAAGCATACGAGGCATGGAACAAGCAACTCGGCAAAATCGAAATTGAAGCGTCGGAACACGAAAAAGAGATATTCTATACCGCACTGTATCACACAATGATACAACCCAACCTGATGTCGGACTGCAACGGGCAATATATGGCCGCCGACTATGCCACGCGCCAACTTGCCGACGGCGACGAGCATTATTCCACATTCTCGCTGTGGGATACTTTCCGTGCCGCACATCCGCTTTACACGATAATCGAACCGGAACTCACAGCCCGGTTTGTGGCAAGCATGATACGCCAGTATGATTACTACGGATATCTGCCTGTGTGGCAATTGTGGGGACAAGATAATTATTGCATGATAGGCAACCATGCCGTACCGGTAATTGCCGATGCAATATTAAAAGGGATACCCGGAATAGACAGCATCCACGCATATGAGGCTGTAAAAGCAAGCCTGACCACGCCTCACCTTAATTCGCCGTTCGACGTGTGGGAAAAATACGGGTATATGCCCGAAGACCTGCAATCGCAATCGGTGTCGATTACTCTTGAGCAGAGTTTTGACGACTGGTGTGCAGCCAGACTGGCACAAGTCATGGGTGAAACCGACGACATGGCCCGGTTTGACGCTCGCGCACAATATTACCGCAACCTGCACGACACGCATGGCACAGGATTTTTCCGCTCACGCAACAGCCGTGGGGAATGGATTGAACCTTTCGACCCGTATAAATACGGCGCCAATGGCGGCTATCCGTTCACCGAAGGCAATGCCTGGCAATATTACTGGTATGTTCCGCACGATGTGGAAGGACTTATTGAACTGACTGGCGGCAAAAAGGCTTTTTGCAACAAACTTGACGAGTTTTTCACTTCAACTGTCACAAGCGGTCAAAAGAATGACAATGCGTCGGGATTTGTGGGCCTTTATGCCCACGGCAACGAACCGAGCCACCATGTGGCATACTTGTACACACTTGCCGGACAACCTCATAAAACGCAACAACTTGTCAACCACATCATGCGTACACTCTACAACACTTCATCGTCGGGTTACGCAGGAAATGACGACTGTGGCGAAATGTCGGCATGGTACATTTTCAGTGCCCTCGGGTTTTACCCTGTAAATCCGGCATCGGGCGAATACATAATCGGTTCGCCTTTAATCGACCGGGCTGCCATCAACGTTGGCAACGGGCGTAAATTCGAGATAATTGTAAACAAGGAAAGTGATGAAAATGCCATATACGTTGATAAGATAACTATCAACGGTAAGGAAATAACCGACTTCAAGCTCCCCCACAAGGCGATAGTCGATGGAGGAACTTTACAAATATGGCTCACATCAAAATAGTAATATGAACTCGCATAATTTGAAAACGATATAATTAAGGTTTATTCATGGATTTGTTTTTAGGTTTGTAATTCTTAGTTTAATTTTTTAGGTGTTTTATAGTAACCGGGAATTTGCGAGGTGCAAATTCCCGGTGCTTTTATGCGCGTAATTATTCCGATTTCATAAAGTGACGGGGTATCTCAAAGAACTCTTTTTGTGTATCACTCCCCGATAACATAAGATGCGAATTGCGCTACCAATCCAATGCTTGCCAAGCGGGGTATCACAAATCAAAGCGGTCTATTACATAAGACGATATGGCAAACACAAGCATAAACCACAATGCAAGTAATGCAGTAACCACTGCCACAACCAACGGGCCATGCAACACCTTGCCGGCTTTAAGACGCTTTTCACGGGTCTCGATGACGCCGGTTTCACTATCGGTTTGCACATCGGTTATGTGTACCAAATATTCTCGGCGGCTGTCGCCTTCAACCGTAGCAAGGCTCAGTCGTGAAAGTTTTTCGGCATCGGTAAGTTTTTCATCGGCAAGCAATTCCACTATTTCATCATCGGCCATAATGCCACCTTTGTCATTGCTCAGATATATGTAATCGCCGGGCTTCAGGTCGGTTATGTTCTTAACAGCGGCATTAAGCTTGTGCTCCTGCTGCTCTCCGCCCAGCCTCATGCGTTCATCTGTGTTGCGTGAACGGAACACTATGCCTTTCCCGGGTCTCACAAGCATAACCTGGGCACTGCCGGTGGTGGCAAGAAAGCAACCGCCACGGTGCAACAACGCAAAAGCAAGAGCCACATCGCCATTGCGCACCATCTTAGCATCATCAATCCCGTCAATCGAATCAAGTACATCGCTCGCCGAATGCAACGCTTCGTCAAAAGTCCTTTCCGTAAACGGTTTGGCGGCATCATGCCCCACACTCACGGCATCACACACGGCATGATACACTGCACGGCAAGCCACCTCGTCGATTTCCTGCCGGCCTTTCACATCACATACCACAAACATACGGCTACCGGTATCTGCCGTACCGGGTGCAGGATACACATAATCTTCCCTGCCGCTTATGCCTGTGGCATTTGCACAATTGGATAGTGGTGTTGCAATCTTAAATATCATTTCCTTAATTTGTTTGACGAGGCTTGAAGCGGGGTTTCCCCTCTGTTTTTTGCAAATTTAATAATTTTCTTCAATATTTTTTTGCTCCCGATTGCTCACACGCACAAAAAATGTTCTATTTCACCTTCTTACGACAAGTTTTCATCTAAAAAGGCATGGCAGGAGCCACAACTATTTCTCTCCTGCCACCGGACTTCAATCTCCAAGCACGCTTTGCAACAAAGCCGCCTTGCCGCAAGTCTCATCCCATTCCTGCTCGGCAACCGAACCACTCGTCAAGCCTCCGCCGACGTATATGCAATAGCGTTCGCCGTCAAATTCAAGTGAACGCACGTTGACAAACAGTTCAAACTGTCCGTCAGACCCTACTGGCCCCATATATCCGCCATAATAACGGCGGCTGTGCCCTTCCACTTCTCCTATCATCTTAACGGCAGCCTTTACGGGCAGGCCGCCAAGAGCAGGTGTCGGGTGCAATGTGTTTCGCATTCCATCCACTTGCGACGGGCGTGTGACAATGCCTGCAAATTCGGTGCACAAGTGCTCGACGTTACCGGCAGGACGCGTCATCAACTGAGAGCGTTCACACTCTATTTTCGAATCGGTGAATTTTCCTTCTATGTAATCGGCAACAATGGCTTGTTCTTCTTTCTCCTTTTCTCCCCAGTCACCGGGCGTACCCGCAAGCCTTGTGCCAGCCAATGCCATTGTGCGCAACCTGCTGCCATCGTAGCTCAAATACCGCTCGGGCGATGCACCCATCCATGCTCCGGTGGCCTCGCTGTTAAACACAAATACAAATGCGTCGGGACAACGGTCGAGCAACCGCTCAAACACACGTGTCCACGTCAGCGACGGAGCAAACTCATCAACAATGACGCGCGACAAAACTATCTTTCGCAAATCGCCACGATGCAATGCATCGATGCAACGTGCGGCACTCTCCATATATTCTTCCCGTGTGGTCGAAGTCTCTGCAACCTTGTGCAACGAAGTGACAGGCAACGACGAAACAGGCAGCTTCACATATTTCTCGGCATCGAATTGAGCCGAAATGAAATATGGCATACAATCGGGCTTTTCGACAAATGGCACAATCATAAACCCTTCGGGTGTGCGCTGATCGATGATTTGCGCTCCGAAGTGCAATTGTTGCTCACCCGGCAGGCGATAGGCATAAAACCGTGCCTTGTGCCTGATGGCCTTGTCTATGGCCTCAATGATAACAGTGTTATCCATTTTATTTATACTTTCTTTACTTCTCCAACTAATTCAAAAGGCAATGCCTCGGTTATCGTCACATTGACGAATTTCCCGATTCCGAGACCGCCCGACGGCTTGCGCACAAGCACCTCCGGATCAACTTCAGGTGAGTCATACTCGGTACGTCCGACATAAAAATCGGGTTCTTCCCGGTCGATAATCACCTTCAGTGTCCTGCCCACCTTTTGCTCATTCAGTTCAAGGGCTATCCCCTCTTGCAACTCCATGATTTCGGCAAGGCGGGCATCTTTCACTTCTTGGGGAACGACATCGGCAAAATGCTTTGCGGCATATGTGCCGTCTTCCTCGCTGTAAGCAAATGCTCCCATGCGGTCGAAACGCGCCCACTCGACAAATTTCTTTAATTCCTCAAACTCTGCCTCACCTTCACCGGGGAAACCTACCATCAGTGTAGTGCGCAGGTGTATTCCCGGCACCTCGCGACGTATCCTCTCTATCAACTCCATGGTTTCGGCTTTGGTGATATGTCGGCGCATATTGGAAAGCACCTTGTCACTTATGTGCTGCAATGCAATGTCGAGATACTTGCACACGTTGCCATGCTTCGCCATCACAGGCAACACATCCCACGGAAATTGTGCCGGATAGGCATAGTGCAAGCGCAACCATTCCACACCTTCAATCATGGCAAGGCGGTCTATAAGTTCGGCAAGGCATGGTTCGCCGTATATGTCTATTCCATACGACGACAAGTCTTGCGCTATGACATTAAATTCCTTGACCCCTTTGGCAACAAGCAGGCGTACTTCTTCTTCCAATTCTTCCATCGGAACCGAAGTGTGCCTGCCGGTTATAAGCGGTATGGCGCAAAAAGCACAAAAGCGGTTGCAGCCTTCCGATATTTTTAAATATGTATAATGTGGCGGAGTGGTCACACGCCGCTCATAAGGTTTCACCGTGGGCGGAACCTCGGCTCCAAGGTCATCGATAATCCCGTTCCAGTCAAATTTGCCATAAAAATGATCCACTTCGGGCAATTCGGTTTTCAATTCCTCGAAATAGCGTTGCGACAGGCACCCCATGACAAAAATGCGTCCTAAGCGTCCTTCTTTTTTTGCTTCGGCAAGTTCAAGAATGGTGTCAATCGACTCTTGCTTGGCATCACCGATAAATCCGCACGTGTTCACTACCACGATGTCGCCACACACGTCATCGCTATCGTTCACCACCTCATAACCTGCTGCGGCAAGGCGGTGCGACAAGCGCTCGGTGTCAACCAAATTCTTTGAACACCCTAATGTGATGATGTCTATACGTTTTTTCTTTACCATTAGTAGTAATTTACCATATCTCCTCAAAGAAGAGACTCGGCCTCCAAATCATGAAAAAGATTATTTTCCAAAGAGCGATTTCACAAATTCGTCTTTACGGAATATCTGCAAGTCTTCCATCCCCTCGCCAAGCCCTATATATTTGACCGGTATCTTGAAACGGTCGCTTATGCCTATAACCACGCCACCCTTGGCTGTGCCGTCAAGCTTGGTTATGGCAAGCTCATTGACCTCGGTGGCTGCCACGAACTGACGAGCCTGCTCAAAAGCATTTTGCCCGGTTGAGCCATCAAGCACAAGCAATATCTCATGCGGAGCATCGGGCACCACACGCTTCATCACATTCTTTATTTTGGTCAACTCATCCATCAGCCCTTTCTTGTTATGCAAGCGGCCTGCGGTATCGATAATAACCACATCTGCTCCATGCGCTTTTGCCGATGTAAGCGTATCAAATGCCACCGATGCAGGATCGGCGCCCATCTTCTGTTTCACAACCGGAACTCCCACACGCTCGCCCCAAATGTCGAGTTGCTCAATGGCAGCGGCACGGAACGTGTCGGCAGCACCGAGCACAACACTGTTTCCGGCTTTCTTAAACTGGTAAGCAAGTTTGCCTATGGTGGTTGTCTTCCCCACACCATTCACACCCACAACCATTATCACATATGGACGTTTATCCTCAGGAACAGTGAAATCGGTACCCGTATCGGTCTCGTTTTCGGCGAGCATATCGGTAATCTCCTCACACAGCAAGTCGTTCAATTCGCCCGTACCCACATATTTATCCCGAGCCACACGCTTCTGTATGCGGTCAAGTATTTTCAAGGTGGTATCTACACCCACATCCGAAGTCACAAACACCTCTTCAAGGTTATCAAGCACGTCGTCATCGATTTTCGATTTTCCTGCAATAGCACGCGTCAACTTCGAGAATACACCTTGCTTGGTCTTTGCAAGCCCCTTGTCAAGTGTTTCCTTTTTTTCTTTCGAGAAAAAACTGAATATGCCCATAAGCCCATTCCTTAAATTTTTGACAAATGTACAAAATTATTTGAAAACAGCCAAAAGCAGCAACACAAGCTCCACCGGAACCATTCTAATTATCTACTGTCCTCGAAATCATGCACAAAGTGTGCCGTGCAGCAGCTTTCATAAGTTCAACCCAAAGTTTTCCGTACGGATGGCGGGGTCGGGGGTGAATAGAAAAAAAAGGAAGCCCGGGCGGCTGTTGACAGCTGTCCGGGCTCCTTCCTTTATGGGGCGGTGACCTACTCTCCCAC
>CALUMH010000010.1 GCA_944321685.1 uncultured Muribaculaceae bacterium | reverse complement strand
AGGCTTCTTCATGTTCAGGCTTGCCAAGCTATATTCCTGAAATCCCCGTTCCACCAACCGGGAAAATCCGCTGATCCGAAAATCCGCTGATCCGGATTATCCCATAACCTTTTAAATGAACTAAAACACCCGATTTTACATTCTTGGGTGTAAAATCGGGTGTTTATTTTGTAAAACATTGATTTTCAATGTTTATTGCGGTGCGGACGGGACTCGAACCCGCGACCCCATGCGTGACAGGCATGTATTCTAACCAGGCTGAACTACCGCACCTTTTTGGAATCATGTGTGCAACCGTTGTTTTCCCGATTGCGAGTGCAAAATTACTACCTTTTTCCATAATATGCAAATTTCAATGCCGTTTTTTATCGAGTTCGTTTAATTTTCCAATGTTTTAAGATTTAACCATGTTGTTACAAGATTCTTTTCAGCCAGTTTCCAAGTTTTGCCACATCATACGCTTTGCCGTCTAAAACAGGAAAACATCTCCCGGCAATAGCCAGCCTCGCCCTGAATACCGCCCAACATTTATTTCAACAAGATATTAAACAATTTTTTTCAACTATAATCGACATTCCATCATAGTCACGGTATTGCCAAATCAAATAATTATACTTAAATTTGCACCCGCAAAAACATCATCACAAATTATAGGCTCCCGTAGTTCAACGGATAGAATGGAAGTTTCCTAAACTTTAGATAGCAGTTCGATTCTGCTCGGGAGTACAATTAATCGCTGACTATCAATTAGTTGGCGATTTTTGTTTACCTAAAATGTCACTTAAATGTCACCTCGCTGGAGTTGTAGTGTGTAGGGATATGAAAAAGGTTGTCTGCCTCTCCAAGCAAACAACCTTGCGTTGCGATTAAAATACCAATGGCATTTCACTGCAAAGGTAGCAATATATTTCGTGCATACAACGACATTCCAAACGTTATAATCTATCCCGTCGTTATTATTATTTAGGTTAATGGGGTTGAGGTGTCGGCAAGAAAGTACGCAAAGTGGTAACTTATCCAATTTGCAGCGTTAATTGCCATCAAACTTCGTCAGATTAATTTTGACGGCCTTTTTGCCTGTCTGTGGGATTGTGCCACCTTGACGGAGAAATGCCGCCAAAACGCATCACCGCAAGCCGTTGGGCATAATACAAACAGTGCCGCCGGGTCTTTCACCTCAACGGCACTGCATCACTTAGTCTTTGTTGCCAAAATATGCCATGTCTCGATAATCGAGCAATTTGTCCGCTATCTCGCAAACTACATCGTCCGGAACAAGCGATAAATCAAATACCGGTTCTTGCTGCTTTTCGCTCGTTACCGAAAATTCAGTCTTTGGCTTCGGCACTATGTACTGCATGAATTTTTCAAGCATGGCCAATCGTTCTTTCGGCTCCAGTTGCTGCAAATCGGCCTCTATCTGCCCCCTGTTTTTGTCTATGAGGTCGGCAAGCCATTCTTTCACAGTTCCAGTCACCTTGTTGGGCGTTCCTTTCTGACGGCCTCCCATGCGCCCTTTGCCGTCGTTCTTTTGTCGAGCCATAATTTTTATTTTTAAATTAAACAAACTAATTGAAACTACCATAGTATCGCGTCAACCGAAAAGCCGTTTTTGTTCGTTCACTTCCAACAGCGCGAACTCCACACGCGGGTTTCGTTTGTCGATATGCTTTTCCGCTTCAATCTGAAAACATAGTTTATCGTCCGTTATCGCCTCAACCATTTGCAGGCAATCCAACAACGTTTTTAAGCTATTATCCAAGTCGAAACGTACCGAACTATGCCACACCCGGACAAACAGCCGGAAACGCGATGAAATGCGCCTATTCCGGTACTTCGTGCATTGCCGCATGAAACTGCGTTCATAGGCTCGTATCTTCCCGTCCTTTATGATACGCTTTTCGCCATTCCTGCCCGGTACGGCTTGGTAGTGGTTGGCCTTGCCGACTATCTGCCCGAATATCGTTTCAGTCTCCATGCCTCAAATGAAATTTACGTTTGCCCTGCTCGGACTGACTTTATAATCTTCGAGCCACTTGCACACTTGCCCCAACGTGGCACGTGACTTGCTGCCAATGATGTGGTCGGCAATGTCAAACTTGGGGGCGCAGCTTTCCCAACCTCGGTCATCGGGGGTGGGATAGCCCTCACGTTCAGCCCACGGCGATAGCATTACCGAATGGCAGATACCTTGCAACATTGGCAACTTGTCTCGCCACAGCGGTATCGCGTCAATGTCGGGGAACACCATAACACGACGGCCTGCAAGCGATGCGCACCGAGCCTGTGTCAACCCTTGGCAACCTCCGCACGATAACCAAATGTACTGCGGCACTTCCATTGCGCATATTACGGCGGTCTTTTCTCCCTCAACTACACAAACAGTCGTATCGGGCTGCCAAGGCAACAGATGCTCCCCAAACAGGCATTGCCGCAATTGGTAGTCGGCAGTGGTCTTGCCCTGTTTGCGCATAAGACGCGCGTGTAGCCAATCCACATGGTCGCCCATGTCGGACTTTACCCTGTGTCCGTCCAAGCCATACTGCATTATCTTTCCCGTGCGGCACTGCCCTGTCGTGTCAATCTGCGGATAAATCACTTCACGGCGACGGGTACTGCCGAGGTGGTAGAGTGCCGTAACAGTCGCAAGCTGCCCTTTGTCATAGTATCTGCCAAGCCAATCCATGAGCGTGTTGGCGGTGCTTTCGCTCCGTTCTACCAACTGCATCGGAATGTAGCTCGTTTGGGCGGGCATTGCCCTCGGCGTTGAGGCCGCGAAATTCCGTGCCGTGCGTCTTGTGGAATTGGCTGCGAAATAGTCTCGCGGCGTAAAGTGATACCCACACTTGTTGATGTGGTCGCACTTCCCGACTTCGGGCGATAATGGGTTTCCGCTGCTGTCAACATACAGCGTGAAACAATTCGGGCGGTGGCAGCTGGGGCAAGTGTGGCGGCTGCCACGCCCGGCGTATTTTTGTAGTTTATATTTTGCTGTCATTTTGCATCAATAATAAATATTAAAAAATGGAGTTTGGTATAAGGTATAATTAGGTATAATTTAAGGTATAATATACCTGTGCAGGGATTGGTATAAACAATCCCCCCTATATGTAATATAGGGGGTTGGTTATACCTACTGCACTACACCCTTGTTTCCTGCTTTTTAGGTATAAGTACATACGCCCTATTTTTAGTCTGTAACATTCCCATCTCCTTGGCTTGCCGAATGTGGTTCTTTGCCGTTGGGCAAGAAACAGCCGCCTCGGCTTGGTAAGCTGCCACTAATTCACTATACCCCATCTCCGGCTGCTTATTGAAACACAATTCAAGCGCATGGCGCATTTTAGCTTCCCTTTCATTGCCGACGGCTTGCCCAATCTCACATTTGAAACAGCCGCCAATGTCGATTGTGAATGATACATCGGGGCATGGCACATTGCGGCTGTCGGTGCAAGTGACTGTAAAGCACCCGTCTTTCTTTCTCACCTCAAAGCAATCGGCCAACTTGTTCAATAGCTCCGTGCCAAGATGCCCTCGCATATTGTCATCGTCACGTGCCTTGTTTTGGTGCAACACGCACAAAATGGTACAGCCCTGCTCGGCTGTGAGCGTGAGCAACCATTGTATCACCTCGCTGCTTTCGTTGAGGTCGTTGAAATTGTGCAACAGGTCTCGAATGCCGTCGATAACCACCATAGTGGGCTGCTCCGCCGAAATGGCCTGGGTGATGTATTGGCGGCGTTCCTCGGGTGTCTGGCTGCGCATGGTGAACGGCATGAAGTCTGCATGGTTAGCCGACGGAGTGCGTCCTGCCAATCGCAGCGCACGGCGGCAACACTTATGCAGGCTTGCTCGGCTCTGTTCGGTGTCGAACACAAGCACCTTGCCTTGCTTAATTATAGGGGTCACGTTACCTCTCTGCTCGCCTGCCAACATCGCCCCTGCAAGGTAGTAGGCAAATTGGCTCTTGCCCATCTTCGCCCGTCCTTTGATGCCTATCAACTCCCCTGCCGGGATAGTAGACACCCCGCCAATGTTGAACAAGAAACGTGTGTCGGCTGTGTCGGCTGACAAATCGAGCAAGTAATGCAGGTATTCCCTCCCTTGCTGTTCGTCTTGTGCTTGCAACTGCCGTTCATCGGCGGCAAGCATTGCGGCAATGTCGTTATTCATGGTTTTGCCCCTCCATCAGCTTTGCGACATCGCTGCCACGGTAAAAGATTTTCTTGCCTATCTTCACCTTTCGCAAGTACCCTGTCTTGTCCCACCGCCAAAGCGTGGTAAGGTCAACCGATAGCCGTTCGGCGCATTCTTTTGCGGTCAGGTAGGTTTCTTCTTTTTGTTGCTTGGCGACTTCTGCCTGTGCCTCGGCTTGCCACTCAAGGAATAACTCTCGTAGGTCAAGCGCATTTATAACAAGCTGTACATTTGCGTCTGTGTTTAAAATTTTTTTCACATTCATGATTTTATTTATTTGAATGTGGTGGGCGGCGTTTGCTTCCCTTGCTGACAGGTCACACATCTTTCCCAATTGTTCCGCACCCTCAACGGCAATGCAGCTTCATTGCCTCGGACGGAACAAAGATAGATGCAGCATGCAAGCTCATGCAAAGAGTTGGCCAAATTGGCCAAATTGGCGGCTAAGCTGGCCGAAAAAAGGTGCATCGTTCATCACGACACACCGCCACTTGTATTATTATCAACTGATATTCTATTATAATTTGTTTCTAAATGTTCTTTCAGCTTCATGAATTATCCCAGACGCCTTTAATTCTCGTGCGAATTTAGAACGCATGTTGTTTTTCGGGTTTTCAATAAGGGTTCTTTCTAATTTGTTTTTTTGCTTTGCCCACCCCTTTATTTTTCTTGCAATTTCATCGTCCGGCAAGCCAATGAGTTCATCTATTAATTCTGTATGGCCACGAAATAGATTAACCAAATCGGCACTATATTCTCTTTGTGTCTCGTTATTCGCCGCCTGCTGCGCTGTCGGGTATCCCTCTTGTACGATAGCTAAATATTCTTTATACAGTTCTTCCCTTTCTTTCGTTTTTTGCTGTATTTCCGATAACGTTAAAAATTTTCCAAGTCCATATCCTTTCAATTCTTGTGTAAGTCGTCTTATTTTACACAATAGTTCCAAAACCCTATCCCGCTCCGCTTTCTCTATTAACAATGCCTCGTCTCCCTCTTTTGGTGTACCGTCTGTTACAAATCGGTCACCGTCAGCATAATTTTTGTAATACTTTGAACAATCAAGGCTGTCAGCACCATATCTTTCCTTACTCCAAGCATCATGCCACTTTGATAACTCATCTAAGCTCAAATCAAAATCGATAGGCAGAATTTCCATACTTTTTTTGTTTTATATGTTCCTATAAAGTCATTCTATAAGTTTCACTATCTCCATTTTCAGTTCATCGTCAATCTCACGGTACCGGGCAAATGCACGGCTTCCCTCCGAATGTCCGCTCATAGGGGCTATGAGGTTGGGGTCTTTCACTTGTTTATAAATATTGCCCACAAAGCACCGTCGAGCCATGTGCGATGATGCAACTTCGTTAATTGGGCGTTGCACTTCCTGCCCTGTCACCCGGTCGAGAGTTGTCACAAGCCGGGTTATGCCGCACTGCGTGAATATTTCCTTAATCGCATAGTTGTATTTTTGTGCCGATATGAATGGCAGTAACTTGCCACCGGGGGCGATACCATGCCACTTATTTAGTATCTCGGCAGCTCTATCGTTGAGGGGAACACTCACCACCTTTGGGCGTGTTCCTTTGGTTTTTGTGGGAATATATTCCACAAATCTCTCGACATTATTCTCAACAATTTTATTGATAACATTCTCATTGGTCAAACGTAACAAGTCACTCACTCTGCAACCGATGCAGCACTGAAATATGAAAATATCACGCTGCGCTTCCAGTGCAGGGCGTGCCGATAGGTCAAAGTCGGCAATGGCATTGCGTTCTTCAAGCGTGATATAATAAGGAGTACCGTAGCGTTCAGTCGTTGTTCCCTCAAAACCCCGGAATGGGTCATTGGCAGTTATGCCCCTCTCATTGAGCCAATGAAAAAATGCTCGTAGCTTTCTGAATAAAGCGACAATGGTGTTGTTTCCCCGTGGCTTTGTGCTGCGCCGCTTGGTGGCGATGGTGACGGGAAACTTGGCGAACACATCGGGATATTCTTCGAGCAATGAATGTTCGTTACGAAGATACGACTCAATATCTTCGAGTGTTTCATGGTCAATGGTATCAATGTCGAGCGTAAAGCCTTTGTCAGTCCGGCGGATAAACATCTCGTAACGGTGCAAGGCACGCACCAACACATCAAAATTACGTTTCCACACCTCCGACTTATCCCCCTCACGCTTACCATTCACAAGTTTCTTGGTGTTATTGCGGTATTCTGTCATAAGGTCGAAGAAAGAATACTTGTTTGCTGCAATCCTTTCGGCTTCCTCTTTTTCCTCAACCTCTTTGCGCTCCTGTTCGATTAAGCCGACAATCATTTGGTATCTAATATCTTCAATATTGGTATTGGTTTTGTTAATGAGCCGCAAAGCGTTGTTAATCCAATCGGTTGTTAATTCGTCTTTGTGTTTTTCTCCGGTTACATCGCATATTTTTTGCAAACGTTTAAGGTAGGTGGCAAACTTGGTTTCCACTTCTTTAAGGTTTTTCACCTCCATAGAGTTGTGTTTCCCTTCCCGTGGTATGTCAATGCGATAATTCCTGCATCGGTCTGTTTCGTCCAAAGAAATAAACCGCTTAGGGTCGATGAACAAACCGCTTCTGAATTGCGGTCGGAATGTTTTGGTAATGTATAGGCGCACGATAAGTTCGGCTGTACCGTCATTACGCACCTTTGACAATTTGATGTAGTCAATCTTTGCCATATCTTTAAGTATTTTAATCGCACTACAAAGATACATCTATTGATAATACAAAAAAAGTTTTGTGTCACTTTTGTGTCACTTCAATGCAATATTGTGCAATTTTAGCACAATTCAATAAAACACACATTTACAACAACTTATTGAAAATTAGTTGCATTATATTATTTGTTATTTCATGGAATTTTATAATTAATACTCTGCTCGGGAGTACAAAAAAACTAACAGTTTAAAAAGGCTGTTAGTTTTTTTATATTTGGGGGCTATCAAAATGCGATTCTGCCTTTGCTGAGGCGCAAAATTTTGCGCCTCTACAACTATTACATCACATAAAGCACTTAAATCAACTACTACCATCATCAAGACGATGTACACATCATCTCTACAACGTCATTGTCGGAATTATGATACATCTACTATTTATATTGGCAGACCCGGGTTACTGCCAATATTTGCAATCCAGTTCAAAGAACACCGATGTGAATGGTTTCAGCAGGCGCGTTTTTATGATTACGACTTTGAACATATTGCTTACGCTGTCGAGCCGGCTTATCAGTTCCTCATGTTTTACGTGCTTCACGTCCATACCGCCCAACGTTTCGGCAGTCATAGTCTTGTAATCTTCTATTCCCGGGCAAGAATTATCATCCAAATCATTCAATTCCATATCTTGGTACACGTGCGGACGAATGTGCGGGCAATCTTTTATCGCCTTTATTACAAAATTCAGTACATAAGCATATTCGGCGTCGGCATATATGGTCACAATACCGTCTTTGGCCTGCAAGGGGTAAGCCATGTCGGTCAATACAATCCAGTTGCGGTGCCCGAGCAACGGCAACATTTCATTCAGTTCATTTTCCCAATTTTTCATAATATGTGTAGTTTTAAAGTTGTCGGATTATAATATTGTCGGTAAAAAACAATGGGAAAAGAGCAAATGCTCAAGCTCTCTTCCCATTGAGGCGGTTATCACCGATTCGCGATTATTCGCTGATAATGTCGATTGTGCCTTTTTTCAACCCTTTTCCGGTAGCTTCGAGGGTGATTTTGCCTGGTTCTTCGGTCGATGAAACGATTGCTGTCATCATGCCATTGAACACGTGCATGTGCGGAGCTTGGAACGATTCGAGCGAAGTGGGGTCACCATTGGCCCCTGCGCGGTAGAAGCCTTTACCTTTCACCTTGAACTTGATTTCATTGTCGGCGAGCGGACACAAGTTGCCATCCTTGTCAACCACCTTCACAGTGATAAACGATAGGTCTTTACCGTCGGCCTTGATTTGCGAGCGGTCGGCAACAAGTTCTATGTGGTGGGGCTTGCCTGCGGTGTGCATCTCGGTCTCGGCCACGGCCTTGCCATTTTCGTCATATGCAACCACTTTCACCGTACCCGGTTCATACTTGGTGTCCATCCACATCAGGCGGTAACGTTGCTGGCGCAAGAAGCGTGTCGAGCCTACGGTGTCCTCGGTATTATAAACCTTTATCGAAGTGTCCTTAGTGCGCTTGCCTTGGCTCTTGCCGTTGATAAACACTTCGGCAGTCGGGTAATTGGTATATACGAATATCGGCGTTACTTCGCCTTCGCGACCTTCCCAGTTCCAGTGCGGCAACACGTGCAGCGTCTCGGCTTCTTTATTCCAATGGCTGCGATACAGATAATAACGGTCCTTTGGCAAACCGGCAAGGTCAAGTATGCCGAACAGCGACGAGTGGCTTGGCCAATCACTGTAATAAGGAGTAGGTTCACCAAGGTAATCAAACCCGGTCCACACAAACTCACCTATGCAATATGGCAGGTCATCGTGCTGGATGAAATCGTCTTCGGGCAAGTTAGACCAGCCGCAATGTTCCACATCATATGACGAAGCTTGGTGATCGGGATACTTTTGCATGGACTTGCGCACAACCGGGAACTTATAAACGCCACGCGAACTTACCGTAGATGCTGTTTCGCTGCCAAGGATTATCTCTTGCGGCAATTTATTGTAATTTTCCTGATACTTGTGCGGGCGGTAATTAAACCCTGCAACATCCATAGTTGCCGCCATATTATTGTTCACAACGGCATCGGGATTGTCCATGCCCTGTGTTACAGGGCGGGTGGGGTCTTCGCGGTGGCAAATATCCTGCAAGAAGCGTGAAATCTTTGCACCGTTGTAATTCCCTTGGTCGGGAACTTCGTTGCCGATGCACCACATCACCACACTCGGATTGTTGCGGAACTGATGCAACAGGTTGACAAGATCTTTCTCGGCCCACTCGTCAAAGAATTTGTGGTAACCGTTATCCATCTTCGGCGTTTTCCATTCATCGAAAGTCTCGGCCATTACCATCATACCCATTTCATCACAAGCACGTATAAGCTCGGGGGCAGGCATATTGTGTGATGTGCGGATTGCATTACAGCCCATATCTTTCAAAATGCGTATTTGGCGGCGGATGCCTGCATCATTGGCAATACCTCCGAGCGGGCCAAGGTCGTGGTGGTTACATACACCACGGAAATAAGTGTGTTCGCCATTCAAGAAGAAACCTTCACCGGGTATTATTTCGATAGACCTTACGCCAAACGGTGTGGTATATTCATCTTTCAACGTGTTGCCTTCATATATTTTTGAAACAGCTGCATAAAGTGTAGGGCTGTCGGGCGACCAAAGCGACGGCCTGTCGATTACAAAATCCTGCTCGAAAGCCTTGCCACCATCATAGCGGGAACCCTGTTTCTCGGCAGTAGCCACCACATTGCCTGCGGCATCCTTAAGCTCGGTAACTATACGGTAATCGGTTATCGACTTACCTACAGGCATAGTGAGGCCGGTAACCAAGTGCACCCGCGCATATTCCTTGTTAACCTCGGGCGTGGTGAGTTGAGTTCCCCACACGGGCACATGGGCATCTTCGTTAACAATGAGATGCACGTTGCGGTAAAGCCCTGCACCGGGATACCAACGCGATGCCTCAACCTCGTTTTCCAAACGCACGGCAAGTGTGTTGCCCTCGGCTTTCAAATAAGGAGTGACATCAAGATAAAACGAATTGTAGCCATACGGCCAATAACCCACTTCCTGTCCGTTGAGCCACACGCGGGCATGGCTCATTGCACCATCAAAAACGAGAGTGGCAGTCTTGCCTGCAGCAAATTCAGGGGCATCAAATTCAAGCCTATACCACCCTACCCCGATAAAAGGCAGGCCTCCGGTACGTCCGGCGTGTTCTATTGCGTCGGTATGTCCGTCCTGAGCAATAGCCATGTTCTGCCGATCGTTATTAATATCGAAAGGACCGTATATGGCCCAATCGTGCGGCACTACGACCGACTCCCACTCGGTGTCGTCAAAGCCGACGGTGCTGAAATCAGTTTGATCTTCACGGGTAAACTTCCACCCTTTCTCGAATGTCTGTTGTGTGCGCACCTGTGCCAATGCTCCAATCGACACAAATGCCAACATGACCATTAATAATGTGATTTTTCTCATAATAAAACTTGTATTGTTTCGATTTTTTTAAGTTACTCATGTTCCGAGGGGAAAAGAATAATACTTGACAAGCACCGCCTGAAGGTTGCAAGCGGTCTGTAATCCTTTGCATTGCAAATATAGTGAAAGTCGGGCGTAATGCAAAAAACAGCAAGCCGATTTTTAACAAAGCTGTGCCGAAATACATTTTTGTTGCTTGTATTTCGGCACAGCCCTATTTTCACCAATTTATAATCTGCAATCAAATTACAGCAAAGGAATATCCAACAAAAAAGGCCAATCAATTTTGAGCTTAAACTTAGTTGCGAGAAATGTTGTCGCTGTTATTGCCATGGGATGACACTTGTGGCGAACCGCCATAACGCACTTCGCCCGAACCGTTGATGGTGGCATCGAGGGTCTTCACAGCATAACAATTGATTTCACCCGAACCTTTTACAGTGGCTTTAACATTGTCGGCCTGCAAGTCTTCGGCCGATATGTCGCCCGAGGTTTTGACTGTCAAGTCGGCATTTTCCGCTCTGCCATCTATGGCAATATCACCCGAACCCGACAATTCGGCTTTTACCGTCGTGGCATCAATTTCATTGCACTCCACATCGCCCGAACCGTTAACACTGACATCAAGCGTGGAAACTTTTGCCGCATCAACCGAGATGTCGCCTGAGCCGTTGACCGAGGCTTTGCCTTGCCTGCTCTCAATGGCATCGACCTCAATATTCCCGGAACCGTTTACTGCCATATTTAAATTCTGCGTGGCTTTCACTCGGGAATTAATATCAATGTCACCCGAACCATTGACAACACTGTTAAGTGACTTGCACGTCACTGCTATGGCATTTATGTCACCCGAACCATTTACTGTCATAACAGCATCCCGGCCAGGTATATCAATGGCCGATTTTATGGAAATGCCACCCGAACCGTTCGCCACAAACCCGGCAACATCGGGGGCTGTGACATATACCGTCACATCGGCATCTCCCGAGATGCGTGTATTATCCTTATATTTTATTGCCAATTTCCCGCCTGAAACAGTGGTTTCAACAAGCGGAACTACATTATCGGGACCGTCGATACGCACCTCGTGCGAATTTCCGTTCCGGTAAACCACATTTATCGGGCCATTAAGTTCTATGGCACTAAACGACGATTCCGGTGTCACGTTTCTTGATATGTTCTTATCACTTGGAACGATGGCCTTGGCCGACATTCCGACACACGCTTGCACGGCCATCAGCACAATACAAGCAACCGTAACAATTATTGTTTTATTCATTGCAGTAGATATTTTTATTATTAGATGCAAATGACAGTATAAAAGTTGCACCGATAACCACATTTAATTCATCTCGGTCAAGTCAAATATATGCCTATGCGAAGCTAATTCAAAACCTGCTGGAATTTTCCAAATGCTTCAAATTCGACCAAGTTGTAACAGCATTAGTATTTTTTTCATTAAGCTCACCCACCACAAGGCAATTTCATATTACTTTTGCAAAAATAAGAAACCACGACGAAATAAAAAACGTATATATGAAACATTCGGCGTTTCTAAAGCAAGCATTATTGCTTGCCGCAATTGCAATAAACGGATTTGTCGCAAATGCGCAAATCTTATGGAAAATCTCGGGTAACGGCGCCAAAAATTCCTATGTCTTAGGCACCCACCATGTGGCACCGGCTGCCATTCTTGACAGTATTGACGGATTTGACGATGCATTTTCATCGTGTACAAGGTTATATGGTGAAGTAAACATGGAGAATGCAACCAAGGAAATGATGTTGCAGGCACAAAAATACATGATGGCTCCGGCCGACAGCACCCTTGGCAAAGTGCTTACTGCCGATGAAATGAAAATAGTGGATACCGCCACACAAAAGTATTTCCACACACCAGCGTCGAAATTCGATATGCTGAAACCTGCCGCACTCAGCACCCAAATTGCCGTGATGCAGGCAGCAGCCACATTCACCGATTTCGACCCTGCAAAACAAATCGATGCCGTGCTGCAACAAATGGCAAAGGAGAAAGGAATGACGATAAACGGTTTTGAAACCGTGGAATACCAATTGCAATTGCTATTCGGCACTCCTGTTTCGCTTCAAGTGCAAGACTTGATGAAAATGCTGCGCGATGAAACGAAATACATGGAATATTCCAAGATGCTCGCCGAGATTTATTCAAGGCAAGATCTCAGCTCGATGTATGAATTAATCAACAATCCCGACCTTGGCATGACGAAATATGAACTCGACACCATTATCAACGGACGTAACGCCACCTGGGCCGCACAACTTGACACGATATTGCCACAGGCTTCCACATTCATTGTGGTAGGAGCCGGACACCTGCCCGGTGAAAAAGGACTGTTGTCGCTGCTGCGCAAAGCCGGTTATACCGTGACACCTGTAAATTGACCACTGCAATGAAAAAAATTTGCACAATCATGCTTGCGGTATTATCGCTGTCGGCCTGCACGGGCGGCAACGAGGAAGTATATTCACAATTCGTCCACCTGCCGGAACACCTGTGGGCACATACGGTTCCTTGCTATTTCAAGCCCGGCATTGAAGGCGACGACATGAGCATAACGCTATCGCTCAGGCATGAAAGCGAATATGAATATGCCAACGCCAACTTTACGGTCGATGTCTTGACTCGCGATTCACTTGTAATGCGCCACCCGGTCACTATACGGCTCGTCGATGACAACGGGAACTGGACAAGCGACGGTTTCGGATCGCTATACCAGTGCCAAATGCCTGTAGCCGATGGAGTGCGGCTCGACTCGGCATCGGTCATACTCGTGTGGCAATCAATGCCATGCGACACATTGTACCATATTTCCGAAGTAGGCATCGACGTAACCCGAAACAAATAAACTATGATGTATGATAATTGACAAAAACATTGATTCTCTGCTATTCGACATGGATGGCACCCTGTGGAACGCCACCGACTCGTATGCCGCTGTTTGGAACCGCTGTTTTGCCGACTGCGGCTTAGACATACATATAACCGGCGACGACCTTACCGCATACATGGGCAAGCCGATTGAAGTTATTGTAGATGGTATAACTATGGGACGTGTGTCCGCCGATTTCAACCGCCACGCATTTGTCGAAGCACTCGGCCTGGCCGAAGACGACATGATGCCACAACTTGGAGGCACGCTCTATCCAGGCGTTTACGAAGGGCTGAAAAAGCTGTCGCAACATTACCGGCTGTTCATGGTGAGCAATTGCGGGCGTAACGGATTGCATAATTTCATGCAATTCACCGGAACCGCCCATTTCTTCTCGGGCTCGATTTCTTATGGCGAAAATCCTGTGCCCAAAAGCGGGAATATGCAATACATCATAAAACAATATGGCTTGAACGGAGCTATATACGTTGGTGACACACAAGGCGACTGTGATGAAACACACCGTGCAGGCATACCTTTTGCTTATGCCCGATATGGATTCGGCTCGTGTCAAGGTTATGACATAGCCTTTGACAATTTTGCCGACTTCACTCAATATTTTATAGAACTTAAACACGAGAAATTATGAACATTATTCCATTATCGATGGACAAAGAGGTTGCGGCCCGCACGGCCCGCATAGCAAGCGAACTGTCGGCTTGCGGCATAGATGCCATGCTGCTGTCGAGTTTCGCAAACCTTTACTACACTTGCGGCCGTGTGTTTTGCGGGTATGCTTACATTACATCGCAAGGTAAAATTACTTATTTCGTGAAACGCCCTGTTGGGTTCGAGGGTGACAATGTGGCATATATTCGCAAACCCGAACAGATTGCCGAAGCCGTTGCATCGAATATGCCAAAGGTCTTGGCACTTGAATTGGGCATTACATCCTACAACACTATCGAACGGCTGAAAAAGACGTTTCCCGGAGCCGAGATCGCCGACGCATCGGCTATCATGGGGAAAATACGCTCGGTGAAAAGCGAATATGAGATTGCCAAGCTCAAAACGTGCGGCATTCACCACGAAGCAGCATACAGCCGCATCAAGAAAATATACCGCGAAGGAATGACCGACATCGAGCTGCAAATCGAGATAGAGCGCACATTGCGCAGTGAAGGGTGCCTTGGGCAATTCCGCATCGCAGGCGACACCATGGAACTTTTCATGGGCAACCTGCTGTGTGGATACAATGCCGAGACACCGTCGCCCTACGACTTCGCAATGGGCGGCGAGGGGCTCGACACGTCGCTGCCGGTGGGATGCAACGGTTCACTTATCAAGCCGGGAAATACGGTAATGGTGGATATGTGCGGCAATTTCAACGGGTACATGACCGATATGACTCGAGTGTACCGCGTGGGCAATATTTCGCCGCTTGCCGAAAAAGCCCACCAACTCTCTATCGACATTCACCACCGCCTTGCCAAAATGGCTGTGCCCGGCGTGGAGGCCAAGGCTCTGTATGAAGAAGCCGTGAAAATGGTAAAGGAAGCCGGACTTGAAGAGTATTTCATGGGATTAAAGCAAAAGGCTGGTTTCATAGGCCACGGAGTGGGCATCGAAGTCAATGAATTACCGGTGCTTGCCCCGCGCAGCCGCGACATTCTTGCCGAGGGTAACGTGATTGCCATTGAGCCGAAGTTTGTGATACCGCAAGTGGGGGCAGTGGGTATCGAGAACACTTATGTCGTACGTGCCGGCGGCCTTGAATGTCTCACCAATGCACCAGAACAAATCATTGAACTTTACTAAAAGCACGGCAGATGAAATGTAATTTGCCATTGTTATTGCTTTGTAGTAATTTTGTGTGGGGGTAACAGTATGGTATCCTTATAATTTTATAAACCGCGGCTTCCCGGCCGATAAACATATCATAACTAACATGATGACTGTTGTAGATAGATTTTTGCAGTATGTGAAGTTTGATACACAAAGCGACGAACTCACTAATCTCACGCCCTCGACACCGGGGCAAATGATTTTTGCGCAACATCTCGAAAAAGACCTCAAGCAATTGGGATTGTCGGATATTTCGCTTGACGATAATGGCTATTTGATGGCCACATTGCCGTCGAATTGCAATAAACAGGTTCCAACCATCGGGTTCATTGCCCACCTCGACACATCGCCCGATATGTCGGGACACCATGTGTCGCCTCGCATAGTGGAGAAATATGACGGCGAAGACATTGTGCTTAATGCCGAAAAAAACATTGTGCTATCACCTGCCGAATTTCCGGAACTCCAAGATTACAAGGGGCAAGACTTGATTGTCACCGACGGCAACACCTTGCTCGGTGCTGATGACAAAGCAGGGATTGCCGAAATAATCACTGCAATCGACTACCTGAAATCACACCCCGAAATCAAGCATGGCGACATTCGCATAGCTTTTAACCCCGATGAGGAGATTGGGCAAGGGGCGCATAAATTCGATGTGCAGAAGTTTGGTGCCGACTGGGCCTACACAATGGACGGCGGTGCAATCGGCGAACTGGAATACGAGAATTTCAACGCAGCCGTGGCCAAGGTCACATTCAAGGGGCGTAACGTGCACCCGGGATATGCCAAGCACAAAATGATCAACTCCATTCGCATAGCCAACCAGTTTGCAATCATGCTGCCGCGCTGGGAAACACCCGAACACACCGAAGGGTATGAAGGCTTCTACCACCTTGTGGGCATAGAAGGGAATGTGGAACAGACGGTAATCACCTACATAATACGCGACCATGACCGCGACCGCTTCGAGCGTCGTAAGAAGGAGCTTGAACACCTCACCCGCAAAATCAACAACGAGTTCCCCGATTGCGCATCTATCGAAATCAAAGACCAGTATTACAATATGCTTGAGAAAATCAAGCCTGTGATGCACATTATCGACATTGCCAAGGCTGCAATGGAACGTGCCGGGGTGAAACCGGTGGTACAGCCAATACGCGGTGGTACAGATGGGGCGCAATTGTCGTTCAAAGGACTGCCCTGCCCCAACATATTTGCAGGCGGCCTCAACTTCCACGGGCGCTATGAGTTTGTACCGATACCATCGATGGAACGCGCAACCGATACGATTGTCGAAATTTGCAAAATCGTTGCCGAGGAGGCCTGAATATAATGTCCGATAATTTTGACATACGCCGCGAGCGCATCGAAAGCGACAAGGACTTTGAACGCGCCTTGCGGCCAATGGTCTTCGACGACTTCAGCGGCCAGGACAAGGTAATCGAGAACTTGCGGGTATTTGTCGCCGCTGCGCGTATGCGTGGCGAGTCGCTTGACCATATACTGTTGCACGGGCCTCCGGGCTTGGGCAAGACCACACTGTCGAATATTGTTGCCAACGAACTGGGGGTGGGTTTCAAGGTGACTTCGGGTCCGGTACTCGACAAGCCGGGCGACCTTGCCGGCATACTTACTTCGCTCGAAGAGAACGATGTGCTGTTTATCGACGAGATACACCGCCTTAGCCCAGTGGTCGAGGAATATTTGTACTCGGCCATGGAGGACTATCGCATCGACATCATGATTGACAAAGGACCCGGTGCGCGGTCGGTGCAGCTCACGTTGTCGCCGTTCACACTCATCGGTGCCACCACTCGCAGCGGCCTGCTGACAGCTCCGCTCAGGGCTCGATTTGGCATCAACTGCCACCTTGAATATTACGACCACCAAGTGCTGCAAGGCATCGTGAAGCGGTCGGCGCGGTTGCTTAACGTTCCCATAACCGATGATGCCGCACGCGAAATAGCATTGCGCAGCCGTGGTACGCCACGTATCGCTAATGCGCTGTTGCGCCGTGTGCGCGACTTCGCACAGGTGAAGGGCGACGGCTCGGTTGACAGTAAGATTGCCCGCTACGCACTCGAAGCCCTCAATATCGACCAATACGGACTCGACGAAATCGACAACAAGATATTGACAACCATAATCGACAAGTTCAAGGGCGGTCCTGTGGGGCTTACCACAATAGCCACCGCACTGGGCGAAGACCCGGGAACTATCGAGGAAGTGTATGAACCGTTCCTGATAAAAGAAGGGTTCATCAAGCGCACTCCCCGTGGCCGCGAAGTCACCGACCTCGCTTACAGCCACCTTGGCCGCAACCGTTTTGCTACCGAGCAGACACTGTTTTAGCGGTACAGTTGTATCATGTAGAGACGCGATTAATCGCGTCTCTACGACAGCGACATTGCTGCGGTTTGGTTGCCGTGAGGAGACGCGATTAATCGCGTCTCTACATGATGTAACCGTCAAATAAAATGATGATACACACATACGAAAATGTAAAACATTATGGCCGGACTGAAATCATTAGCTAAGGATACTGCCATTTATGGCATGAGCAGCATCGTGGGCAGATTCCTCAACTATCTGCTCGTACCACTTTACACGGCAAAGCTGTCTGTAGAATCGGGTGGCTACGGGGTGATTACCAATATTTACTCCTATGTTGCACTGTTGCTCGTCATTCTCACATACGGCATGGAAACGTCGTTTTTCCGGTTTGCCAACAAGAAGGATGAGGATCCCAACCGGGTGTATTCATCGATACTTATATCGGTGGGCAGCACTTCGTTGCTATTCATATTGCTGGTCTTGGCTTTTTTGCCCCAAGTTTCATCATTCATAGGTTATTCAAGCCATCCCGAATATGTGGGGGTGATGGCGGCCTGCGTGGCAATCGATGCGTTCCAAACCATCCCGTTTGCCTATTTGCGCTATAAGAAACGGCCAATAAAATTCGCGGCACTGAAGTTACTGTTCATAGTGCTGAACATCGCGCTCAACTTGGTGTATTTCGTGCTGTTGCCTGCGCTATACAAAAGCTATCCCGACGTAGTAGGCAAAATTTACGACCCCACAATAGGCGTAGGCTATGCCTTCTTCATCAACTTGTTCTGCACGGCATTGATAACGCTGTTTTTCAAGAAAGAATTAACAGGCTTCAAGTATATTTTCGACCGCCGGCTCATGCGCCAGATATTGAACTACAGTTGGCCCATACTGATACTTGGAATTACAGGGATACTCAACCAGACCGCCGACAAGATACTTTTCCCGTTTATTTACACCGGCAGTGATGCAACGGCACAGTTGGGCATATACGGGGCGGCAAGCAAGGTTGCGATGATTATGGCGGTTATAACTCAGGCCTTCCGCTACGCCTACGAGCCGTTTGTCTTTGGCAAGACTGCCGACCGCGACAATGCTGCCACACAGGCACAGGCCATGAAGTTCTTCATCATCTTCACCCTGCTTGCTTTCCTTGCCGTAGTAGCATATATCGACATCATAAAGTATATCATAGCTCCCGATTACTGGAGCGGCCTTAGGGTGGTGCCGATTGTAATGGCTGCCGAGATAATGATGGGAATATATTTCAACCTGTCGTTTTGGTACAAACTCACCGACCGAACCATTTGGGGCGCGGTATTCTCGGGCATCGGGTGCGCCGTGCTGGTTGCCATCAACATAGCTTTTGTACCGCGCTATGGCTACATGGCCTGCGCCTGGGCCGGATTTGCAGGATATGGCACGGCCATGCTGCTGTCATATTTCGTCGGGCGGAAGTATTATCCCGTGGCTTATCCGTTGAAGCGCATAGCCGGTTATGTGTTGCTTGCGGCAGCCATATTTGCTGTTTATACAGTGTTTTTAATTGGCAACTTTTGGCTCGACCTGTTACTGCGCACCGCATTGCTGTGTGTATTTGCAGCAGTAATCGTCAAGGCCGAACATTTCCACCTGCCGCATCGCCGTTAACGCAGCAGCAAGCAGGCATCGCCATAGCTCAGGAAACGGAAGTCATGGGCAAGTGCATAATCATAGATGCTGCGCCAGTTGCCATCGACAAATGCCGACACCAGCAGCAGCAACGTGGATTGAGGTTGGTGGAAGTTGGTAATCATGCCGTCGATGACGTGGAAACGGAACCCCGGCGCAATCATTATCTGTGTGCTGCCTATGTAACTGTCGGCATGATGCCGGTCGAGGTAATCGACTATTGCTTGTAACGCGGCTTTTGTGTCGGGTTCATCGGCAGCATCTATGGTATATGGCAGCCATTGGCCTATGCACAGTTCACGTTCATCGGCATCGGGATTACGCATCAACGTCAATCCTATATAATACAGGCTTTCGAGTGTGCGCACCGATGTTGTGCCAACGGCAATCACCGGACTTGAGTTATTCTCGATAAGGTCGATGAGCAAAGAACGGGGCACCGAGATAAATTCGGTGTGCATCTCATGGTCGCCGATGGTATCGGATTTCACGGGTTGGAATGTACCCGCGCCCACGTGCAATGTGAGTTCGCGGCGGCGTATTCCCCGGCGGTCACACTCGGCAAGCAGGCGGTCGGTGAAATGCAGCCCGGCAGTGGGTGCGGCCACACTGCCGTCGATGTGTGAATACACGGTCTGGTAATCACGGCTGTCGCTTGGCTCGGTGGCACGGTTCAGGTATGGTGGAATAGGAATCTCTCCCACTGCCTCAAGTATCGAGGCAAATGTGTCGCCGCTATTCCACGAAAAGTCCACGATAAATGCATTTCCATGCCGCTCGCCGCGTCGGGCGGTGAGGGTCACTTCCTTGCCGTTTATGGTGAGAGGCAATTCGAGTGGTTCGCTTTTCCACCGCTTGGCATTACCTATGAAACACAGCCACGAGCAACCGGCGGTTGTGGCGAAAATCTGCGCATAATCACGCGGCTCGTGCGGCTCAAGGCAGAATATTTCTATCCATGCCCCTTGATTGGGCTTGCGGAAGCGCAGCCTGGCATTAATCACGCGAGTATTGTTGTAAACCAGCATCGAGCCTTGCGGCAACAGTTCCGGCACGTTGGCAAAGCGGAACTCACCCTGCAAGGCATGATGGTTGTAAACAAGCAGCTTGCACTGTTCGCGGTCGGCAAGCGGATATTTTGCAATCCTCTCCTCGGGTAACGGATAATTGAAATCTTCGATTCGCAAATTGCGTATTTCGTCGAGTGTCATAAGCGTCGAGTATTCGTGTATATAACAAAAAAAGCCCTTGCTTGGAAGCAAGAGCTTAGAGGTCCCTGGCGGAATCGAACCGCCGTAGACGGTTTTGCAGACCGTTGACTAAACCACTCATCCAAGGAACCATGTCGTTTTGTGACGGCAAAGGTACTACTATTTTTGAAACTACACAATACTTGCCGTGAAATTTCGTCATAAATTTTTATCCTAAATTCTATTTAGGAATTTTTTAATGTGTTTGGACGTTTTGATAATGGAAAAAACATATATTTGTTGTGATATAATGAGTGTAGTATAATGAAACTATACACGCATGGTTGTCAATGCTATAAGTGCATAATACCAATTGACTATTATTATTGCAAATAAATCGAATGAATTATGATTGATGATTTAATCACACTTGACACCGATGGCGACGGCATATCAGATGCCATAGCTTACTGGGATGAGAACGGGTTGAATTATGCCTACGACACCAATCTTGACGGTGTGTGGGATATGATTGAAACCTATTCGGGATTTGACGAATATGGAAATCCGCATCATTTCGAGGTGCAATGCGACACCGATGCAAATGGAATAATGGACAGGTTTGTCGCTGCCGATACCGATTACTATAATAATACAGTGGCGTATTCCGAGGCTTATGATTATGACCAAGACGGCAATTTCGACATGGTAAAGGAATTTGCCGATACTACAGGTGACGGCACATTCGACACGGTGACAACTGCACGGTTCGACAATACCGGGTCGTCGGAGACCATGGCCAAGGTGGATTCTTATGTTGATTATGACGGCGACCGGCAGAAAGATGCAGGTTTCCATTCCCAGATATTGGATTACGATGGCGACGGCAATCCTGACAGTGTGCGTTTTACTTCGACCGACCCCGAGGGGAATATAGTCGAGGAGACCGAAATGCCGTTTGAGGATTACCTGGCTATTAACGAAATGGATTATTCGACCAGTCTCCTTGCCCAGGAACCGCTGGATTTGGGACAATTTGATCCCGACACCGATGCATCGATGGTGAGCGGAGACCCTGCCGAGGACATGGAGCTGTGGGAATATCAGGGCAACACCGGGCGTTGCGCCATTTATGCCCAGAAATTTGCCATCGAGGCTATCACCGGCCGTGAAATTCCCATCGAGGAACTTGTTGCCGTAGCCGAAGAGAACGGGTGGTTTGTCGATAGCCCGGATGGTGGCACCACTTCCCTCAACATGAATAAATTGCTTGAATATTACGGAGTGGAACATGAAATGTCGTTCGGTAACGAAATGTCGGAAATAGAAGATGCCCTGAATGATGGTAATAAGGTTATCGTGGGCGTTGACAGCGGGCAAATATGGTTTGGCGATGAAAACGATATATTTTCGCCGGAAACCACTGCCGACCATGCCGTGGAAGTGATAGGCATCGACCGCAGCGACCCGGCCAATCCAATGGTGGTGCTTAACGACTCGGGGTCGCCCGACGGTTGCGGAGAACTGGTGCCGCTCGATGTGTTTGAGAATGCATGGAATGCCGGCGACTCGCAAATGATTGTATGTTATGCCTAAAATGTTCTTTAATTAAATCAGAAAATGGATTACAAGTCATTAATAACCGAATTATATGCCGGCATCAAAAAAAGGCCGGAAGTAAAAGCCGTGATACCCATGGGCTATGTACCCGGATATCCCGTGCTCACTATAAGAAATGAGCAATTGATTGTGGCAGTGCCGTTTCTCAGGTATAAACAGACGGGAGAAATCGACCGTACCATAGTGTTCCCCATACGATACGTAATGGAATTCGTAGTTCCCGAACTCACCCTTGTATGCTTCAGGGATTTGAGTGTTGAAGAGGCATTTGCCGATACCGATTTTGATAAAGGCACGGGCTTTTTCAGGCATGATGCAGTGAAAGACCTTGACCGTAACGGTTATGCCGCACTCAGGGCAAGAGTATTGGCCGGGTTTGACATAATTGTAAAATCACTTGTCGAGGATACCGTGTGCGACGCAAGCAAGGAAAATGCGTTTAAAAATGATTTGCAAAGGGCGGTCGAGCCTTCTTTGTTAGGATACTACAAGGCTCTGGACGGCGATTTTTATTCCAAATACTTAAAAAAGTAGATTAAGATTATGGTTAAGATAAAAAATACAGGTTTCTTTAAGAAAACTGTCGAGCATGCTGATAATGCACCGCAAGAAACGGCATCGGTGCAAGAACAGCAAGCGACGGATGCAAAAGAGCAATCGGAACAAACCGAAGAGCCGCCCATTCAACGTGTGGTGAGATTGCCGCACGAGCTTATGCAGAACGTGAAGGCTACGGCCGAGGCGTTAAATAAAACGGGTTTCCCGGGATTGGCCCGAGATGTGGCTTCATTGTATCGGAAAGTGCTTGATGAACATTTCACCGTTGCTGTGGTGGGAGAGTTCAACCGAGGGAAAAGCACGTTGATTAACCGTGTGCTTGGACGGGAGATTTTGCCGGTCTCAGATTTGCCGACTACGGCATTGTTCACGCGTATTACATTCGGCAAACCCGGTAAAATCAAGGTATATGACAAGGAAGGAAAAGAAATCAAGGAATTACCGCTTGCCGGCAAGTCATGGGAAGGCTTGAAGGCCGCTAATTTCGGAGAAAAAGAACCCGAGGGGCACGTCGTGGTCGAAACCGGTGACCCGTGGCTCGGCAAATATGGTATCGATATACTGGATACTCCGGGGGCCGGGGATTTGGAGGAGCGGCGGGCACAGGTGATAGAGCGTTGCCTTGTGGGTGCCGATGCTGCCTTTGTGGCCATTTCGGCGACTACGATGTTGAGCCTCACCGAGCAATCGTTCATCAGGCATAAGATTATGTCGCGCGGCATACCATTTATGGCAATAGCCTTGACAAAGCTCGACGAGGTGCCAGTAAAAGACCGCGAAGATGTGATAACATTCTTGTACAAAAAACTCGAAAGCCTGAAACTGAAAATCCCGGTAGTCATAGCCGACGATTCGATTGAAATTCCGGGTGGCAAATATGATTCGATAGTGGGCATTGACAAGTTGAAATCGATGGTCTTGTCTTGGATGTGCCATAACGAACGGCAAGAGTTGATGCGCAAATGGCTTGTCACCAACGTCAGGGTAATACTCAATTCGGCTGCGGCAATGATTGCACGGCAGAAAGAAATCATTGATGCCGGCGATGCCGAGCGGGAGAAACTCATAGCAAAGCGCAATGCCGAGCTGTCGAAGGTACACGAGCAGTGGGAAACATTGCGCGAGGGACTTCGCAAGCGTTGCCAGATGTGTATAGATGAGTTTAAGGCCAAAGCTGCGGAATATGGCAATATGATAACCGAGACTTTGCAGCATGAAGTGGCGCGGGTACCGGTTCCGAAAGACTGGCTTGAAAACGAATATTCTTATCGCGTGAAACGTGAATTGTCGGCAATGTCGTTGTCGCTCGATAATTTTGTGGCTAAGCAAGTGACTGCCGACTTGCGTTGGCTTAACGGTGAGATGAGCAGGCAATTCAAGGAGATGGTGGGAATGGAAGTGGAAAATCTGATGGCAAAAGAAGATTTCCGCCCCGATGTCAACGACAAGGCCATCAGGCTCGCCAGCCTTAAGGACCAAAGCGTAAAAGCAACCGTGGTGTCATCGGCCCTTACGCTGGGTGCCGCCCTGATGCTTGGCGCAAGCGGTGCTGCCCCGCTTATATTGGCGACAATGGGTGTGGGCACCGGTGCCAACATAATCTCACGCAAGCTGCTCGAAAAGAAAGGCGAGCAGCAACGTGAAACATTAAAGAAGTTGATAGCCGGGCAATTGCCGCAAATTATCGAAGAGGCATCGGCCGACAGCAGTGTGAAAATCAAAATTATATATAACGATATTATAAACGAAGCTTTTGCAACCGAGTCGCGCTGGATGCAAACTCAGCGCACGCTCATTCGCCAGTCGGTCGCTTCATCGGGTGGCGATGCCGCGGCCAAAGTGTCGCAACAGGCCGAAATGGTGGAAAGTCTCAAAAAATTGTTTATATAAACATAATCAGGTATCAATAAAATGGCTAATAATTATCAAGAATACTCGTGGTTTAAGGATAAAAAAGCCCTGCTCGCATCGTTGCTGAATGATTCTTCGTCGATAATCGAAGACCTCGCAATGCCGCGGTTTGCCGAGAACCTGCATCAGCTGAGCCGCAAGGTTGACAGCGATGCTTTTAAAATCCAAATCGTGGGAACTTTCAAAAACGGCAAATCGACGTTTATCAATGCGCTTTTGGGCGAGGATATTCTTCCCACCCGTGTGTTGCCTTGCACGGCTGTGATAAACGAGATAAAATATGGCGAGGAAAAGAGGGCTGTGTTGCACTTCAGGAACCCGTTACCCAAAAAATTGCTGTCGTGCATTCCCGAAGCCACACTCAAGCATATCCAGGCTTATGGAATGAAAGATGTTCCGCCTATGGAAATCGAATACGACCAAATCGACCAGTATGTGGTTATCCCTGTCGATGGCGACCCCGAAGGAATATCGCTTACCAGCCCTTACCTGTCGGTGGAATTGTTCTATCCTTCAGCCTTGCTGAAAGAGGGTGTGGAAATAATCGATTCCCCGGGATTTAACGAGGCCGATGAACGTACTGCGGTGACGCTCGAATACCTTGACAAGGCCGATGCCATCATCTTCTTGCTCGATGCCACCAAGGCCTGTTCGCAAGACGAGATGACGACTATCGAGGACACGTTGTTGCCTAAGGGGTTTGACGATATGTTTTTTGTAGTAAACCGCATCGACATGGTGCGCAGGGAGGCCGAACGAGCCGAAGTGAAGCATTACGTTGAGACAAAAGTCGGCGGATTTACTACCAACGAGGTGTATTGCATATCGGCATTGCAGGCTCTTGACGGCAAAATCGACAATGACGAGCAGCTTTACCAGCGGTCGGGTATGGCGGCTTTCGAGAAACGGCTTACCGAGTTCCTCACCAAGGACAAGGGGCGCATAAAACTTGCCCAACCTGCCCGTGAGTTGAAAAACATACTTACTAAAGAGGCATTGTATAAAGCCATTCCCAACCAGCGTGCCCAAATGGCCACGAGCCTTGAAGCTTTGCGTGCACGTTACGATACCGCGCAACCGCAATTGCAGACGCTTGAAGCCAGTAAACAGCAACTTTATACCCAATTTCTTCTAAAGATAGAGCGTTGCCAAAACGAGATAAAGCGCGCGATACTGGGTGAATACAGGGAGATAGCCAACAGGGTGGAGACGTGGGTCAATGAATATGAACCTACTGCCAAGATAAGTTTCACTTCAAAATCGAGCGTCAAGAAAGTGTCGGACGAGATTGTGGCATACGTGACATCTAAGGTGAAAGAAACTTTCTCGGAATGGAACAAGAGTGTGCTTGTCCCCCTTGTTGAGGAAAAAGCCGCTTACATATTTGAATCGAGCGAAAAGGACCTTGACAATATCTTCAATGAAATCGACCAAATACAGGCTCAAATAACCGGCGTGGGCGTGGAACTTGAAGGTGCCAAAGGCTGGGTGCGTGTGGCCGGCGCCGTGGGGGCTTACCTTGGTTTCGGACAAACGGGCGGTTACCTTATGGGCGGCCGTTTCGACTTTAAAGATATTGCCAAATCGCTGGCTGTCGATTTGGGCGTATTCACCGGTTTGGTGCTTTTGGGGTTGACCAACCCGGTATTCGTCATAGGTGCGATTGTAGTGCTTGTGTGGAAAGGCATTGTGGGTGGTGGCAAGCGTGCCATGACCGACTTGAAGAGCAAGATGGCTCCGGCCATATCCGACTCGCTGATTTCAAATGCACCGTCTAAGGCCGATGAAGTGATTAAAAGCGTCAACAATCAGCTGATGAAGATTGTTGGCAATGCAATGTCGGCCATCGACACCGAAATAAGCAACGTGAAGAGCCAGGTAGAGACGATAATAAAAGAAATGGGAGAAGGTCAGGCTAATGTGGACAAACGCAAACAGATTCTTGACAATAGCGAAAAGCGTTTGCAGGATATCTGTTCGCAACTCGACGCAATGGTATTTGAACTGGCCGGGCTTAAGTGATTTTTTAACAACACACTGGGCGAGCTGAATTTAATTTCGGCATGACGGTGCATCAAATATCGGCATATCCGGTACCGGGTGCCGGTCATAATTTCGATACCATCATGCCGGAATGTTTTAGCCCGTTAAAACATGAATAAATGGCTTTGCACAATAATTTTTCCTGGAATACGGTAAGGGAATTTATCGACATCGACGAGCACATTCTTTATGCCGAAAGCCTGATAGCAAAATACAAGTGGAGCGGCAATGTACGTGCCGGGCTTATGGCTCAGCTCGACAAGATAAAAAGCAAGCAGCGCGACACGGCACTTAACTTGAGCGTGGTGGGAGAATTCTCAACCGGTAAAAGTTCGTTTATCAATGCCTTGCTCGGGGAACAACTTTTGGTGTCGAGCGTGATACAGGGCACTACTGTTGTCAATACCGTGATAGAATATTGCGATAGACCGTGTATATGCGTAATGTATAGGGATGGTCGCTACGAGGTGCGAGATTTTTCCGCAATTATTGCGTTGAGCAAGGAATTGTCAATTTTGACCACCGACCGGAAGTCGGCCAGGGGTATTAAAATTATCAGGGTAGGCATCCCGTCGCAATTACTTAAATCGGGGATACGCATCATCGACACACCGGGTACCAATTCGCTTGAAAGTTGGCATGAGGATGTCACACGTGAAGCCTTGCGCGACCTTTCTGACTTGTCGATAATTCTCACCGATGCCACTCACCCGTTGCCCGTTACGCTCACCGATTTCATGATGGAAAATTTAGCCGACATATACACGCAGTGCGCATTTGTCGCTACATACTATGATATGGTGCCCAAGCGTGAGCGAGCCGATGTATTGCGATATATAACCAGGAAATTATCGACAGAATTTGACATAGAAGAGCCTGTGGTGTTGCCTTATGTCGCACCGGCTGTAATGGCCCGTAACAGTGGGGACACGGATTATGACAATAGGGATGAATTTGCCGAGTTGTCGGATCGCAGTGCCGAAACGCTGTTCCGCTATATGGCCAGGAAACGTCAGATAGCGCAAATAAAGAAGGTGCTGGCTCTTGCATCCGAGGAATTTTCATTGCTTGACGTGAGCATTACGCAGAACAAGCAGGACCTTGAGCGTAAACTTGACTTGCTTTATAAAAGCAAACGCACCGACCTGACGTCGTTCATAGGCCTGCAAAAAACTGTGGCTGTGAACGATTATGCTATGGAGAACCGTTCGATAAGGATGGAATTGATTGAAAAATGCGAGAAAAGAATCAGTAAATCGAAGTATAACCTGAAAAATCTTATACGCAGCAAGCAAAGCATCGAGGAACTGAAGAATTTCATGCAAAATGAGTTTGCCGGGAAATGCGAGGAAGAAGCAAAAGCGGTTTCGCGATGCGTCGAGGATGTTTTTCCCGATCAGATGGCTCTGTTCAATGTCATAATTGAAAATTTTCAAGAAGCCTTTGAGAAGGAGTTTAAAAAGTTGGGTATCTTAAAGGTGAATTTTAATTCCAAATCGACAGAGGTTTCTGTATCGGATAGAGGGGCATTGACAAATTTGAAAGATGCCACTGCCTATGTGTCGAAAGAATTAAGCAAAGAAAACTGGGCTGCAGCCGGGACTATTGCCGCCGCAATAACCGGTGCTGCGATAGGTTCGGCAATACCTGTTGTTGGAACCATTATCGGAGGTATAATAGGCCTTTTTGCCGGAAGTTTTATGATGCCCGATGATAAAAAGGTTATCAACAATTTGGTGCAGAAAGTGTCGCCGCAGCTTGATGCGATGTTTGCCAAAGTTGAAAGCGATGTGCTTGCAGCATTTGATGCCAACAGCGACCGTGTGACTGAAGCAATAGGCCGTGAAATCGACCGTTACCTCGCCGAATACAAATCAATAGTGGATAGGCAGTTGAAAGAATATCTCGACAGGTCGGCAAGATTGCAAGGCGAAATAAGAATGGTAAATTATGATTTACGCATTATAGAAAACCATAAACAACAATTATTATCGGCTTCCGATAAAATAACACAATATATTCATGGATACGGTAACAAATAAATTCAACCAATTGTGGGACGATTTCGTTTCTTCGTTTAAAGGAAACTTAATTGCGCAGGCAAGGAAGCAGACACTCTCGTTTGCTTTTGTCAAATTGATTTTTTCCGAGGCTTGCTTGTCATGGACTTCGGAATACTCGGTAAATGGCAGGTGGCTTGATAATCTGGTAAAAGAGAATCCGGCCAAGGGGAACTTGGTGAAAGAAATTCTCACGCAAGATATGGCTTTGAAAGAAATTGCTGTTCAAGGCGGCAGTCTTGATTTCCTTAAATATGTGGCACCGGTGGGTGCCGGGGCGATTGGGTATGGCATATCCAAGGCATTGCACCTTGCCACACTGGGTACTGCTTGTGCCACACTGGCACCGTTATTGATTGCGATACCTGTGACCAACGGTTGTTTAAACAGTCGTAAAGAAAATGCAACGATGAGGCTTATCGATGGCTATGTGGCGCAACTTTCAAAATACAGGGAAGCTGTGGTTGCTGCATTGACGGCCGAGGCATGATTTCTTATGTAAGTTAAAAAATATTAATACGGCGGTAGTGCATTAAATCGGCAGTCGAATTTTTGTATCTTTAAGCATTAACAAAAAAATAAATGCTATGAGTGTTACCCCGGCTGAGAAAGAATGGATTTTGCGAATGAAAGGCTTGACCACCGACAAGGTCGAGAATAAAGCCGAGGTTCCGGCAAGAGAAATCGGAGCCTCGACCCCTGCCGCAGTACCCATAGCCAAGAAGAAAGGTGGCGGATTTGCCGACGTGGCAGGAATGGACGAACTGAAACGCATGGTGACCGAGGGTTTCATAAATGTGCTGAACCACAAGGAATGTGCCGAAGCTTATGGAATAAGGCCGCCAAGCCTGCTGTTTTACGGCCCCACCGGGTGCGGAAAGACATTCTTTGCCGAGAAAATGGCCGAGGAAGTTGGCATAAACTTCATGAAGGTGTTACCCGACGATATTGCATCGACACTCGTACATGGAACTCAAGAGAAAGTAGGCGAACTCTTCCGTAAAGCCGAAGAGAAAGCCCCCACATTGATGTTTTTCGATGAATTCGATGCGATGGTTCCACAGCGTTCCAACGATGACCGCAATTACCAAAACGGCGAAGTAAACGAATTCCTGTGCATGCTGAACAACGCTGCCGACCGCGGCGTTTATGTGCTTGCCGCAACCAACCACCCCGAACGCATCGACAAGGCCGTGCTTCGCACAGGGCGCATCGATGAAATAATATATGTGGATATGCCCGACGTAACAGCACGCGAAAGCCTTTTCCGACTTGCTTTGTCAAAGTTGCCTGCCGATGAAGATATTGACTGCGGACAGCTTGCCTTGCTTACCGGCGGCTACAATTGCAGCGACATTGACTATATAGTGAAAACTGCTTCACGCAAGATGTTTAACGAAACGATACGTGAAAAAGACCTGCCTTACAAGAAAATCACACAGCAGTTGCTTGAAAACATGATTTCAAGTTGCCGCCCGTCGGTGAGCAGCCGCGACTTGCGCGAATATGAACGCATTCGCAGCGAATTTTCGCCTAAGGACGGTATAAGCCGACGTACCATAGGCTTCAGATAAAATATATAGAGTTATTAACCAATTAACCGAGATATTATGACAAAAGAAAATGTATTGGAAGCCCTTAAAGAATTGGGGTTTAAGTGCGAGTACCTTGGAGAAATAGGATACGGATTCAGTTATGAAGGCACTAATTACCTTTATATGTATAATCCTAATGATGAAAATTTCTTGCAGGTAGCCATACACCGTGTATATGAGCTGTCGGACGGTGGTGACGAGATGTTTCTGTACAGGTTGATGGACCAGGTTAATTCTTCGTTGAAATATACCAAGGCGTATAGGGTGGGCGACAGCGTATGGCTTTTTTATGAGCGAGAAATAATTGGTGATGAGGATTATACCAAGTTGTTGTCATGCATTATCACGCATCTCGACCAGGCTCTGTTTTTTGCACTCAGGACGATAAAGAAGATGATGAACAATCCCGGCGACGGAGATGGCGGAACCTACATCCCGGTTCAGGACGATGGAGATGAATCACCAGAAGAATAACAAAAACAGGAGGAATATACTATGTCAAAGAGAGATTTGATTGCAGGAGTGCTCGAATCGATGGGCTACAACCCGCAAATAGACGGTGACGGCGATTTGATGTTCCGCAAAGAAATGAAAGCCATGTATGTGCTGGTAGGTGATGAGGATGATCCATATGTCACCATATTGCTGCCACAATTTGCCGACGTGGAAGAAAACGACATTGCTCTGACGCTTACCGCGTGCAACAAGTTGACGCGCGAAATAAAATTGGCTAAATTGTATCTCGACCGTTCTATGAAAACGGTTTCGGCAAAGTGCGAATTCTATTATAGTGACGAAGAAGCATTGAAATTAAACTTGAGCCATGCAATAAGCATACTTGCTGTTGTGCGCTCGTTTTTCCGCGACACCGAGGCCGAACTGAAAGAACAGTAACAACAAAAAATGTGACCGACGACAAAAAGAAGGCTTATTCTCCCACAGCTTCCCGCAGTGGCCGAATAAGCCTTCTTATTATAATTGCATCAATATTTTTCAGTCATTCATCGAGAGAAGAAGCTCTTCGTTGGAACGAGTGCGTTCCATGCGATCCTTGATAAACTCCATAGCCTCGATCGAGGTGCGATCGCTAAGGAAGCGCCGCAATACCCACATACGGTTGAGTGTGTCGCGCGAGAGCAACAAGTCGTCGCGGCGAGTGCTTGATGCCATAATATCGACCGACGGGAAAATACGCTTGTTCGACAATTTACGGTCGAGTTGCAATTCCATGTTACCCGTACCCTTGAACTCCTCGAAAATCACTTCATCCATCTTCGAGCCGGTTTCAATGAGAGCCGTGGCTATGATGGTGAGGCTTCCGCCATTCTCGATGTTACGTGCCGCACCAAAGAAGCGTTTAGGCTTTTGCAAAGCGTTGGCATCGACACCTCCCGACAATATCTTGCCCGAAGCCGGGGAAACGGTATTGTAAGCACGAGCAAGGCGTGTTATCGAGTCGAGCAGTATTACCACATCATGCCCGCACTCCACAAGTCGCTTTGCCTTCTCAAGTACCAGTCCGGCAATTTTCACGTGGCGGTCGGCAGGCTCGTCGAAAGTTGAGGCAATCACCTCGGCATTAACGCTGCGTGCCATGTCGGTAACTTCTTCAGGTCGCTCGTCGATAAGCAATATTATCATGTAAGTTTCGGGGTGGTTTTCCGAAATTGCATTGGCAATATCTTTAAGCAGCACCGTCTTACCGGTTTTCGGCGGAGCCACGATAAGTCCGCGCTGTCCTTTGCCGATAGGAGCAAACATATCCACAATGCGCGTCGAGATGTTGCAAGTCTTCCCGCTCGTAAGGTCGAATTTTTCATCGGGGAAAAGCGGCACAAGATGTTCAAAAGGAATGCGGTCACGCACAAATTCGGGAGTGCGCCCGTTTATTAGGTCCACGCGGCACAACGGGAAATATTTTTCTCCTTCCTTGGGCGGACGTATGGTTCCTTCCACCACATCACCGGTTTTAAGCCCGTTAAGCTTGATTTGGCTTTGAGCCACATATATGTCGTCGGGTGAAGTAAGGTAATTGTAATCCGACGAGCGCAGGAAACCATACCCGTCGGGCATGATTTCAAGCACGCCCGTGGCCTTCAATATTCCCTCGAAATTGTATGGCTCCGGTTCAGGTTCGGCAACCTGCTTGGCAAGTTGTTTTCCGTTTTGCTTGGTAAACTTTCCCCGCTTACCCGTTGCAATTGCGGCCTCCTGCTTCTCGGCCTGGGGTTCTTGTATTATTATCGGAGCTTTTGCTGCTTCTTCGGCTGCACGGCGAGCCTCCTCGGCGGCGCGGCGGGCAGCTTCCTCGCGTTCCTGCCTGCTGCGGGGCTTGAAAGTTTTACGCGAGCCGGTATTAAAAAATGCATCGAGCGAAACCGATGGTTTCCGTACCTCGGCTTGCACGGTATCTGCTTCCTGTTTCTGTTGGGTGTTTTCGATTGCCTGCTCGTTTTCGGGCAAATTGTCATCGGCTGCAAGCGGTGTACCTGCTGCGGGTTGCGGTTGCTCCTCGGCTGCGGCAGGTTGCTGCCCGTTTTCCTCGATGGCTTCGTTTTGTACCGTTGCGGTATCGACTATCGCATTATCATTTGCGGTTGCGTCCTGTACTGCTTCAACCTCGTTGCTATTCTCCATCTCTTTGTTTTTCCTTGTCTTTCTACGTTGTTTGTTTTGGTTCCCGTCCGTGATCTCTGCCACATCGCCGGCAGGCACGGCCTCGGCTTCTTTCGTTTCGGTGCTTGCTTCTTTTGTCTGCTTTTTCGATTTCTTCTGCTGCCCGCTTTTCTTTGCCGCCGCATCGGCTTGTTTTGCATCGGCGACTTTGCCGTCACCGTTTCCGGCTTTTGCTTCCGGCGATGCTTTTGCCTTGTTTTTTTGCTTTGGCGCACGTTTCTTGCGCTCGGCCATATTGGCAGCCGAGGCTTTCGATGTGTTGATGGCTTGTTGGTCAAGAATTGTGTAAATCAAATCATCCTGGCTCAAGTCGTCGATTTTTTTTATATCCATCGACGCTGCTATAGCCTTCAACTCGGTCAGGTCGAGTGAGCTTAAATCAGAAAGAGTGTACATATATTCGTGGATAAATATATTATGTGAAGCGTGGCATAAAGGATTGTGCATCAGCGCCCCCGGTTATGCCCGGCACCTGTGCCTGTGCCGCAAAACAGTAATTATAAATTAAAAATAATGAAATAGTCTTGTGTGGGGAATGCCGTCACATTGCTTTGCGAGAGAGAGGGTTACGCTGCTTGTATCGACGGCTTCAATCGAAATTGTGCTGCAAATATAGGCATTTTTTTGTTAATCGAGAAATTTCGACCAATCTTTTTGGCGCAAAACGCGCATAACACACTGCAACCGGCTTATTTTTTTGTTAATCATGGATTTTATCAATATAATTTAATACATTTGCAAATGCGATATTTCAAAACCTCAAAATAAAGTCTAATGAACGACAGCAAATTGATGACACGCGCAGCCGACAACATACGCATCTTGACTGCTGCGATGGTCGAAAAGGCCAAGTCGGGCCACCCGGGTGGTGCAATGGGCGGAGCCGACTTTGTGAATGTACTTTTCTCGGAGTTCATGATTTATGATCCCGAAAATCCATATTGGGAAGGGCGCGACCGATTCTTCCTTGACCCGGGGCACATGTCGCCGATGCTTTATTCGGTGCTGGCCATGACAGGGAAATACACCATCGATGACTTGAAAAGTTTCCGTCAATGGGGGTCGCCATGTCCCGGACACCCGGAACTTGACGTAAAACACGGCATCGAGAACACATCGGGCCCGCTCGGACAGGGGCATTGTTATGCCGTGGGAGCAGCCATTGCAGCCAAGTTCCTTGCCGCAAGGCTGGGCAACGAGGTTATGGGGCAAACAATTTACGCATACATCTCGGACGGCGGAATGCAGGAGGAGATCTCACAAGGTGCGGGTCGCATTGCAGGAACTTTGGGGCTTGACAACCTTGTGATGTTCTATGACGCCAACGAAATACAATTGTCCACCACTTGTGAAGAGGTGACAAATGAAGACGTGGCCATGAAATACAAGTCATGGAACTGGAACGTAATAGAAATCGACGGGAACAATCCCGACGAAATACGCCGCGCGCTGACCGAGGCAAAAGCCGAAAGCGAGCGTCCGACAATAATCATCGGCCACACCGTGATGGGCAAAGGCGCATTGAGGGCCGACGGCACAAGCTACGAGCATGATTGCGGCACACACGGGGCTCCCCTGGGCGATGGCGCATATATCAACACAGTGAAAAACCTTGGAGGCGATCCCGAAAACCCGTTTGTAATCTTCCCCGAGGTTCAGGCCATATATGACCGCCGCCGGGAAGAACTGAAAGCCATAATGGCCGAAAAATATGCTACCAAGGCCGCATGGGCAACCAAGCACCCCGAACTCGCAAAGAAACTGGAACAATTCTTCAGCGGCAAAGTTCCCGAAATCGATTGGAACAGCATTAAGCAAAAAGCCGGCGGCCCCACCCGTGCAGGCTCATCGGCTGTGCTGAGCGTACTTGCCGAGAATGTCGAAAACATGATATGCGCTTCGGCCGACTTGTGTAATTCCGACAAGACCGACGGATTCCTCAAGAAGACCCATGCATTCAAGCACCACGATTTCTCGGGTGCATTCCTGCAAGCAGGCGTTGCCGAGCTGACGATGGCCTGCTGCTGCATAGGCATGGCATTGCACGGCGGTGTCATAGCATCGTGCGGCACATTCTTCGTCTTCAGCGATTACATGAAACCGGCAATGCGCATGGCTGCGCTCATGGAACTGCCCGTGAAATTCATTTGGTCGCACGACGCTTTCCGCGTTGGCGAAGACGGACCCACGCACCAGCCTGTTGAACAAGAAGCACAAATACGCCTGCTTGAAAAAATGCGCAACCACAGCGGACTCAATTCGATGCTCGTGCTGCGTCCGGCCGACGTGGAAGAGGCCACACAGGCATGGAAACTCGCAATGGAAAACACAGCCACACCGACCGGGCTGATATTCTCGCGTCAGAATGTGGAAAACCTGCCCGACGGCAACGATTACACACAGGCAGCCCGTGGTGCATATATCGTGGCCAGTTCGGACGACAATCCCGATATCACACTCGTGGCAAGCGGGTCAGAAGTCTCGACACTTGTTGTAGGCGCAGCCCTGCTGCGGCGTGATGGCATAAAGGTGCGCATAGTCTCGGCTCCGTCCGAAGGCTTGTTCCGCAATCAAAGCAAGGAATACCAGGAAAGCATCATACCGGCCGACGGGAAAGTATTCGGGCTTACAGCCGGGCTGTCGTTTGCCATGCAGAGCCTCGTGGGGCTGAACGGCAAAGTGTGGGGAATAGACTACTTCGGATATTCCGCCCCCTATAAAGTGCTTGACGAGAAATTTGGCTTCACCGCACAAAACGTCTATGACCAAGTTAAAAAGATGCTGTAATCTTCTTCACACATAGATACTCAAAAAAGGTGGCAGAAGGACACTACTATCCTCCCTGCCACCTTTTTTGTATGCACACAGTCGGGCTCCACCATCATCTTATTCTCCGCAAAAAACACATTTATACGACGGCAGTCTGTTAATATTTTGGTATTCCGTTTTGCAAATTATTAAAATCAGTGTATTTTTACAATTTAGAAACTTTCCAAAAATACCGGTTTTCCAAACATCGCCCATATTTTCCCCACATGAACTATACACCACCATTCACCATCTCACAGAAAGCAATCAACTTAGTCGCAGAAATATCTGCACAAGTCGAGCACTATACCGCAAGCATAAAACAAAGCGACACATTGCTGTTACGGAAAGTAAATCGTATAAAAACCATCCACAGTTCTCTTGCAATTGAAGGTAACACATTGTCGGAAAGCGATGTGACCGACATCATCAATGGAGTAAACATTGTTGCTCCCATACGGGAAATACAAGAAGTAAAAAATGCAATAAGGGCATACGAATTATATGAACATTTAGATCCATTCAAAATCGACGACCTGCTTTTGGCTCACCGCACATTGATGGAAGCGTTGGTTGACGATGCAGGGCATTTCCGCCAAGGCGGTGTAGGAGTATTCGGCGACAAAGGACAAATAATACACCTTGCTCCACCAGCATCACTTGTGCCGGAATTAATGAAGAACCTGTTCCACTGGCTTAAAACAGCTGAAGACAACCTGCTCATACGATCCTGCGTATTTCATTACGAATTTGAATTTATTCACCCTTTCAGCGATGGAAACGGGCGTACCGGACGCTTGTGGCAGTCTCTTATACTTGGCAAGGTGAATTCAGTGTTTGAACATTTGCCGGTGGAAAACATGATATATGCCAATCAGCAATCGTATTACGAAGCCATAGCCGAAAGCACGAAACAAGGACAATCGGGTCCATTTATCGATTTCATGTTAAGTGAAATACTGACAACATTGCTTAAACATCGAAACGATGACACATTGCAGGATAAATTGCAGGATAAATTGCAGGATAAAAAATCAAAAGTTCTTGCTTGCATTGTGCATAATCCCCGGATTACAGCAATTGAGATAGGCCGCATGACAGGTCTCGGCGAAAGACAGGTGCGATATTATCTCTCGGCACTTAAACATGAAGGTTCGATAAAACGAATAGGCGGGAACAAGGCCGGACACTGGGAAATAACATCGGCCCAAAATCCATTATAGGTTCAGCGCCGCCATTTTGCAAATCATTGAAAATCTCCCGGTATGCCCACCCAACCGCTTAACGACGCAGACGCGGAAACAGCTTGCGAAAGCGCAACAGCACGTGCGACACACTGCCTCCGGCTATCACCAATGTCACTGCCGTGACTATAAGCACAAGTCCCACACCCTCGCGCAACGTGAATGCTTCGCCAAATACCGTCACGCCTATAATAACAGCCGTCACCGGTTCGAGCGCGCCAAGTATGGCCGTCGGAGTGGAACCGATGTATTTTATGGCACTCGTCGTGCACAGGAACGATATAGCCGTCGGGAACAAGGCCAAAGCAACGGCATTTCCCCACAAATACCACCGGGTGGGAACAGTAAGCCCGTCACCGAGCAATATGCGTACAAGGAACAGCCCCACGCCGAATAACAGCACATAAAACGTGACAGTGAGCGTGGCAACATCTTTCAGCGAACTGTGGTTCACACCAACAATGTAAATGGCATAAGTCAATGCCGACAGGAACACAAGCAACGTTCCGGCAAGGCTCAACGTCGTGCCGTCACCGCCGCGGTAAAGCAGGGCTATTCCACTGATGGCAAGCACTATGCACAGCATAGTAAGCAACGACGGCTTCTCCTTATAAAACAGCACCATTATAACAGCTACAAGTATCGGATAGACAAAAAGCATGGTCGAGGCTATACCTGCCGCCATGTAATTATAACTTAAAAACAACGCCAACGACGAGGCTGCAACCATTATACCCATGAAAACAAGCCTCAACGTGTCATGCATCGTTACCTTGAAACTCCGTCCGCGGAACAATATCATAGCCCCAAGCATGGGAATGGCAAACAGATAACGAAAGAAAAGCACCGAGTCGGCATCCATGCCATCGGCATATAGCGGAAGCGCAAACAGTGGATTCATTCCATACGTGGCAGCCGCAACCGCCCCAAGCAGATACCCCTTAACCTTGTCGTTCATCGCAATTATAAGTGTCTAATGGTTAAACGCCCGCAAAATTACACAAAAAAATATTGCCGCAAATATGTTCCCACACTTGCGGCAATAAAAAATATCTCGTATGTAATATTTACAGCTCCAGGTCGCCGTTAAAGATTTCGTGCCAGGGAAGGCCTTGGTGGTTGAGCACGTCGAGGAACGGATCGGGATCGAACTCTTCCACGTTATACACTCCGGGGCGTTTCCACAGCCCCTTGAGGAACATCATCGCGCCGGTCATTGCCGGTACGCCGGTAGTGTAGCTCACTGCCTGCATTCCGGTTTCCTTATAAGCAGCTTCGTGGCTGCAATTGTTGTAAATATAGTAAGTGAGAGGCTTGCCCTCCTTATCGATGCCGCGAATACGGCAACCTATCGAAGTCTCGCCGTGGTAATTCTCGCCCAGCTCTTTCGGGTTTGGTAATACGGCTTTAAGGAATTGCAACGGCACTATCTCACGGCCTTCATACATGATAGGCTCGATGCTTGCCATGCCTATGTCTTGTATCACACGCAGGTGAGTAAGGTATTCCTGCCCGAAGGTCATCCAGAACCGCGCACGCTTAATGGTAGGGAAATTCTTCACCAGCGATTCAAGCTCCTCGTGATAAAGCAAGTAAGATTCACGCGGGCCGATGTTGGGATAATTAAGCGTCTTGTGTATCTCTTGCGGCTCAGTCTCGATCCACTTGCCATCTTCGTAATACTTACCCTTTTGGGTAATTTCGCGTATGTTGATTTCGGGATTGAAATTGGTGGCGAAAGCCTTGCCGTGGTTGCCTGCGTTGCAGTCAACAATGTCGAGGTAATCGATGCGGCCGAAGTGATGCTTTGCGGCATAAGCCGTGTAAACACCCGACACACCTGGATCGAAACCGCAACCCAATATTGCAGTCAGTCCGGCTTTCTCGAAACGCTCCTTGTAAGCCCACTGCCAGCTATATTCAAAATGGGCCTCGTCCTTAGGCTCATAATTGGCAGTGTCCAGGTAGTTCACGCCACACTCAAGGCACGCATCCATTATGGTAAGGTCTTGGTATGGCAATGCCACGTTAATCACTATGTCGGGGCGGTGCTTGTTGAACAGAGCCACAAGTTGCTCCACGCTGTCGGCATCCACGCTGTCGGTGGTCACATTGTCCTTGCCTATAGCCTTGGCCACGGCATCACACTTGCTGCGGGTGCGCGAAGCAAGCACAATCTCGTTGAACACATCGGGATTTTGGGCACACTTATGGGCAACCACGGTTCCCACGCCGCCGGCTCCGATAATCAATACCTTGCTCATTTTTTACTCGTATTGTTATTTTAATGATTATGATGTTACAAATATAGTGCAAGCCTACCGCAATTGCAAAAAAACGCCCTGCAGATTTCGGAATGCAGATTAAACTTTATTAAGGTTTCCGCATAGGATTCAATTCATGATACGGGTCAAAGAACAAAATGTATATATGACCATATGTTCCAAGCATAAAATAAACCCGCGAGCATCTTGTATCGGTTTCACGATCTGCCCATTTCTCACTTTCATATAATCCGAAGTGATATATGATTTGATTAGTATCGATAGATTTCGGCAGAACTTTTCGTACGGCTCTTAATAAATTACCCTTTAACTCACTTCTATAAAAGTGATGAGTTCTTGATTCTTGAAGTAAAGCATTTATGCTTTTACCTGCAAATGTTTTCATTTTCTCAAAATACCCTTTGGTATCTTCATGAGTAAATGTCTGCCTGAAGTGATATTCTGTTTTCCCCAAATCAACATAATCATACCTTACAACGATGGGAATGTCGCTTGACAATCTCACATCATCTATCGAAAGTTCTTTATCGAATTTATCTCGCGTGTTGATGGTCTTAAAATTATCGGCATCAAACACATCTTCAACGTCAAGTTTCATGTTTTTTGCTTATTCCTTGTATGTCGGGCCAAATAATAATCATGCATCGTGTCCAGTGATATTTCACGTTCCGACCTCTCATAAGGAGCAAGACCGCTACGGGCATCTGCCCAAGGCTGTTCTGAATGTGTAAGCCATATCAATTGATTCTGGCTCAATTTGCCATACATCATTACAACAGACTCCAACAATTCTTGCTGCTCGGTATCAAGGCTCAACTTGTCAGAAATCTTTTGCAATCCTTCTAAAGCATCGCCATCATAGAAAGCATAACTGTCCAAATGGTCACACATATTGGCTGCTTTGTCTTTATAGGCATAATAAATGACAGGATACACAGGACCGTTAACCCAAGCCTGCGGAACATCGCAAAACAAAGTGCTTTCTCTTCCATTAAAAACCATGAACCAGGCCTGTGCATAATAAAGCAATTTTTGCAATTTCAATGGGCTAATCGAAAGCCCCTTCGTTACAGAAGAAAGCCCGATGTACACTGCTACATCTTTTATGTTTAGGTCGTTAATCATAGTTTTGCATCATCTTAAATCAATCATTGCAAAATTAATACCATATTTTAAATTATCCAAAAGCAAAAGACAACCTATACTACGCAACAAGTCAAATCACACTTGACTTATCTGTTATGAGTTTGACCTTTCTGCACCAAAACCCCAAGCTGCACATAATTTTTTGCTCGGGGCAAATGTTATGAGTGATTGATTAAGTAACTTTGCCTCCATGAAAGAGATTTACGATATCGACGACGTGATGCGGCGTTTCGGCACCTATCTGATGATGGAACGGGGGCTGTCGCGCAACACCGTGGAGGCATACACCGACGACGTGCAGAAACTGCTCACCTACCTGCACGACGACCGCCGCTCGCCGGCCGATGCCACCGAAGACGACTTGCATAACTTCCTAAGCGGCCTGCACGACGTGGGCATTTCGCCACGCTCGCAAGCCCGGATACTGTCGGGGATAAAGACATTTTACAAATACTTGAAGATAGACGGATACATCGAACACAACCCTACCCTGCTCATCGAGTCGCCACGGCTCGGGCGCGAATTGCCTTCGGTGCTCACGGTAGAAGAAATCGACAAAATGATTGCCGCCATCGACCTTAATGCCCCCGAAGGGCAACGCAACCGCGCAATAATCGAAACGCTTTATGGCTGCGGACTGCGAGTGAGCGAACTCGTGGGGTTACGCATTTCACAAGTCTATGCCGATGACGAATATATCATAGTAGAAGGGAAAGGCAACAAGCAGCGGCTCGTGCCGATATCACAAGTGGCACTCTCGGAAATACAAAAATACTTAGACCAATACCGTTCAAAACTTACTGTGAAACGCGGCTGTGGCGACATATTGTTCCTCAACCGCCGCGGTGGGAAACTGACCCGCGTGATGGTGTTTTACATAATCAAAGGCTTATGCGAACTGGCAGGCATCAGGAAAAATGTCAGCCCTCACACACTGCGACATTCATTTGCCACCCACCTGCTTGAAGGCGGAGCCAACCTGCGGGCCATACAACAGATGCTGGGGCACGAAAGCATAACCACCACCGAAATTTATGTACACATCGACCGCTCGCGCCTGCGCCAAGAAATACTCTCGCACCACCCGCGAAACATCTGCCACCGATAATTACCCAATCCTGTGAAAGAGATTTAGAAACGAATCATCACCTCGGCCACAATCTTGTTTTGTTCCGAGACCTTGACTTGTGCGCCTTCGTTATAGAAATATTGCTCGTAATTAAGACGTAAGTCGGCAATAAACGGTTTGGCTATGCTCAGGGTGACACCGGCGGTGAGACGCTTGCGCTCGTAATCGGTAATATACAGTTTTCCCTGCTCATTTAGCGTACCGTCGCTGTGGTCGCCCATATAGTCGAAACGGGCAAGAGCCGAAATCTTGTGAAGCAACTTCTTGCGTATCATGAAGTCGTAATTGACAAATGCGTCAACAGCCTGCACCGATTGGAAACTGTCATCGGAATACACCTTTTGCAGAACCTCGGCTTCAGCCGTCCAGTTGTTCCACTTCCATGTGATGCCTGCATCATACATATATATATTGATAGTTTCGGGGCGTATCTTCTGCACACTGAGCACAAAATTGATCTCATCGGTAAACCTGAACTGTGCTTTTGCCGAAAAGTTTATCTGACTGTTCCAAAAATCCTTTTGGTTGGTCAATCCAGAGCCGTTAAACACGCCTGCCTCAAGGATTATGGGGAAAAGCGGGTCGAATTCATACCCCAACGTTGCACCCACATCGCGCACATTACCCACCTGCTTGGCTATGAATGAACGATTGGCAAAATATTGCTGGTGCGGCGAACGGTGCGCATCGATGGTGAACGGCACGCGCATCTGCCCTATGGTAAACGCACCACCGTCGATGGGTTTCCATCGGGCAAAGGCATCAAGCATTTTTATCTGCCCTTCGTCGGAAAGGTCGATTTCGGCTTTATATGACACCGTCTTATGCACATTGCCGGTTATGCTCACACGTGCATTGCGCACTTGAAAACGACCCGACGATATTTGAGGCTGATACTCGTATTTTGCACGTATGGTTCCGTTTATCCTCGGACGGTAATCCACTTTCTCGGTTTTTGCCATTTCCTCTTCGTCATCATCGTCATCATCATCGTCGGCACGTGCGGTAAATGTGGTAAGCAAGGCCAACAAAACAGCAACCAGGACAGTGTGTCGAATTTTCATCATGCTCAAAATTAACAATTATACCGCAAAATTAAAAGCAAATAACCGATGCCGCAAAAAAACGGCGTAACATTACGGTAACATTTAAGCAGACCTTTACAGGCACCTCTACCTTAAGCGGTTAGCAAGATAATTGCGGCGGACATACATGAAAAAACCTATGACGCCGACGGCATTGACGGCTGCCGAAATTTCAAATGCGCCATGATAACCGATAAACTCGGCAGCCCAGCCGCCCACAAGCACCCCAAGCCCAAGCCCCACGTCCCATGAGGTGAGAAACGAACTATTGGCAGTGCCGCGCTGCGAATTGGGAGCAAGGTTTATGAACATTGTTTGGTAAGCAGGACACATATGTCCGTTGCCAAGACCTATAATCATGGCAGCCGAATAATATGCCCACGGAGCTTCGACAAGTGCAAAAAGCGTGTAACCAATGAGCGACAACGTCATGCCGACTCCGGCATTCTGCGTGATTTTCCCTTTGCGCAACGACCGGCCGCCAAGCAGCCGCGACGCTATAAGCCCTATCGCCAGCAACATAAAAAATGTGCCTGTGCCATCGGTTATGCCCAACTCTTTTTCGCCATATATGGCAAGATAAGTAGATAACACGCCGTAACTGAACGAGAAACAGGCCAAAGTAACACCTTCGCGCCAACCTCTCAGCAAGAAAAAGCGGTCGAGCGACATGGGCGGTTTCTCCTTTACCGACTGACGTTCGCGCGGTTTTACCCTCGACAGGAATATAAGACCTATACCCGAAGTTACCAACGACATGGCAAACATATAATGGAAATCGGGCACTATGCCATACATATATATGGCTATGGTGGGCCCGATGGCCATCGCAAGATTATTGCTAAGCCCATAATACCCTATCCCTTCGGCACGGCGGCTCGGGTACAGCACGTCAATCGCCATGGTGCTTATGGCCACCGAGGTCGAACCGAATGCAAACCCGTGCAACGTGCGTATTATGGCAAAAAGCAGCACCGTCCATGCAAGAAAATACCCGGCAAAAAAGATGAAGAATGCAAAATAGCACAGCATCAGCACCTTCTTGCGCGGGAAGCTATCCACGATATAACCGCCAAACGGGCGAATAATCAAGGCTGTGACGGTATATCCTGCCAGCACTATGCCTATCATCTGCTCCCCGGCATTGAAAGTATCGTGCAAATAAAGAGGCAGCAGGGGCATGATTAAGTAAAACGCAAAATACAGCATAAAGTTGCCTATGCACACTTTCACGAAATTACCGTTCCACAAGCGTTCCTTAACCTCTTCCATAGCCTGCTGTTTTATTCTTTTATTGAACCAACTCCCCTATCAGAGTTGCCGACGAGCAATCGGTAACCTTGGCGGTGATTGTATCGCCGATATGCACATCAGGCACCGTCGGGAACACCACCACCTTGTTTTGCTGTGTGCGGCCAAACATATCGGCTCTCGACCTGCGGGAATACCCTTCCACAAGTACCTCGAAAGTATGCCCTACGTCGCGACGGTTGCTTTCAACCGATAATTCATTTTGCAAGGCTATCATGCGGTTAAGGCGGTCGATTTTCACTTCCTCAGGCACATCATCGGGCAAATATTTCGATGCATAAGTACCGGGACGTTCAGAATACTTGAACATGAACGCCGCATCAAACCCCACTTCACGCATCAAGCTAAGCGTTTGTTCGAAATCATCTTCGGTCTCGCCATGGAAACCGGTGAACATATCGGTCGAAATGCCGCAACCGGGTATGGCTGTGCGTATGGCACGAATACGGTCGAGATACCACTCGCGAGTGTACTTGCGGTTCATGGCTTTCAGCACACTGTTACTGCCCGATTGCACCGGCAGGTGAATGTGGTTGCATATGTTTTTGCGGCTCGCAATGGCATTGATTATCTCATCGCTCATATCCTTGGGGTGCGAAGTGGTGAAGCGCACCCGCATCTCAGGTGCGGCATCGGCCACCATGGTAAGCAGTTGCGCAAAACCGGTTGTTTCGCCCGTAGTTTCATCTTTATAATTATATGAATTCACATTCTGCCCCAGCAACGTCACCTCTTTGAAACCGCGACGCTGCAAGTCGGCAAGTTCATTGAGAATACTTTGCGGCTCGCGGCTGCGTTCGCGTCCGCGGGTATATGGCACAATGCAATATGAACAGAAATTATTGCACCCACGCATAATGCTTATGAAACCACTTATGCGGTTGCCGCCTATGCGCTTGGGTATCACATCACGGTAAGTCTCCACCGTTGACAATTCTATATTAATGGCCTTTTCTCCCTGTTCGGCGGCAGCCACAAGGTCGGGCAAGTCGAGATAAGCATCAGGGCCTGCCACAATATCCACACCATATTCGTCAATAAGCTGCTCTTTCACACGCTCGGCCATGCAGCCCAATATACCTATTATGAAATGCTGGCCATGCTTACGGCGCAAAGCATTGAGCTGCGCAAGTCGTGAAAAAATTTTCTGCTCGGCATTATCGCGTATCGAACAAGTATTGATAAATATAGCATCACAACCATCTTGCTCATCGACAGTCTCATATCCGGCCATACCCATCACGGCGGCCACAACCTCGCTGTCGGCAACATTCATTTGGCAACCGTAGGTTTCAATATATAATTTCTTAGTTTCAGCCATCACCATAAGTTTTTATGCAAAATTAGGCTAATTCCGCTAATTAGGCAAATGCTCTTTACTGCCTCTGCCCACAATTTAAATTTTGCAGGTTGCAAGGCAAATGATTAATTTTGCATATACTGAAATTTTAGTTTTTGGAATATGAATATTCATGAAATTTGCAATGGGATTTATTATGTAGGTGTGAACGACCGCACCACCCACCGCTTTGAGGGTCTGTGGCCGTTGCCGCAGGGTGTAAGCTACAATTCCTACATAGTAAAAGGGGAACGTGTGGCCCTTATCGATACTGTGCATATTGCCCAAAGTGCCAAGTTCCTGGTTCGAATTGAAGAAATCGTGGGCGACCGCCCGATAGATTACCTTGTAATCAACCACATGGAACCCGACCACAGCGGCTCGATACAAGCCATAAAAGCCAAATATCCGCAACTAAAAATCGTGGGCAACAGCAAAACCGTCGCAATGATCAAGAACTATTACGGCATAAGCGACGGCATTGAGGTGGTTGCCGATGGCGATGTTATCGACCTTGGCGGCCGATCGTTGAAATTTATCCTCACGCCCATGGTGCATTGGCCCGAAACCATGATGACCTATGTGGAGCAGGAGGGTGTACTTTTCAGCGGCGATGCTTTCGGCTGCTTCGGCGCACTGAATGGCGGTGTAATCGATTCGCAAATGGATACTGCCGGTTATTATCCCGAAATGTACCGCTATTATTCCAATATTGTAGCCAAATACGGAACATTTGTCGAGAAAGCGATAGCACGATTCGATGGTGTTAAAATCAATTATGTGTGCAGCACACACGGCCCGGTGTGGCACGACGAAATAGGGCGTGTGGTGGACTTATACAGCCGTTTGGCTCGGTTTGAAGCAGAACCGGGCGTGGTGGTTGCATATGCGTCGATGTATGGCAACACCGAAGAACTTGCCGAAACCATCGCCGCAGAATTAAGCCGCAACAGTGTACGCAACATCCGGGTTCATAACTTGTCGAAAACACACCTGTCGTTTATCCTTGCCGACGTCATGCGCTATAACGGGCTTATCGTGGGCGGCCCGACCTACAACAACGGCCTGTTCCCCGAAGTGGAACGCCTGTTGAGTGCCCTGAAAGGCCGCGACTTGAAAAACCGCTATGTGGGGTGCTTCGGCTCGGGCACTTGGGCTCCTGTATCGGGGAAAAACATCAAGGCCTGCCTCGATTGCATGAAAGTGGAACAGGTTGCCGAACCTTTCGACATGAAATGCACCACTACCACTTGCGACATGGAGAATTGCCGCACCATGGCCGCCGCCATGGCCGCACGGGTAAACAATCGTGATTGACGATAATACCACCGTATAATAAATGACATCTTATTGCAGCCATCGGCGCATTTGAACGCCGATGGCTGCAAATTTTTTAGCCAAAATGCAAAAATCTGTACAAAGAAAGATGGTTGACAATAAAAAAATATTAATTTTGTAAATGAGGCTAAGCATATGACTTAGACGCGTTTCCCATATGCTTAGTTCCTTGTTTTTGATACCATTACGTATAATAAAACTTTACCATGTCAGATTTTGATCTCATTCTGGATGAACGTGATGAAGACCGTTGGAATAGGTTAATCGACGAAATAAACAAGAAGAACGTTATTCCTGTGATTGGAGCCGATATGCTTGTCGAACCTAAGCTTACGGCCGATGGGGAGCATGAAAACATTCACCGGGAGATAGTTTCATTCATAGCTTCACAAACCGGAGTACAGTCTAAACCTAAAACATTTTCAAGACTGGTCTTCGACCACGTATATCAATCGAAAGTAAGGAAAAAAGAGCAAATTTACAGGATTATCGACCAGGTGCTCAGTATGCTTGACAAGACCGGTATCGATGCTACCCCGTCGGCATTGCTCATGGACTTGCTGGGAACAAAGAAATTCCCCTTTGTAATTACCACTTCGTTTACTCCGGTGGTAGAAACGGCAATGGAGGAAATATGGGGAAAAGGGAATGTGAGAACGTTGCAATTCAACAACAATCCGCAACGTAGCATGATTGAGGACATAGGCGACATACGGACATCGGCCGACATGAAGAAGCCGACGGTGTTCTATATGTTTGGAAAATACAGTCGCACACCTTTCAGCTACGTAGTTACCGACATCGACATGATGGACTTTTGCCGCTCGTGGCTTGCAGGCAACGGAGTTCCTAAGAAACTCGTCGAAGAGCTGAAAAAGAAGTACCTGCTGGTGCTTGGCAACAATTATTCCGACTGGCTGTTCAGATTTGTGTGGTACAGCCTGCGTGCCAATATGGAGACAATGAAAGACGACGTTGTGGCGGGCGACAGTATCGATGATTCACTGGCGCAATTTTTAGAATGTATCGAGACGTTTACTCCTGGCGGATTGAAAGGTGTGGTGGAGCGCATCAAAAACGGAGTGTCGGGCAATGCCGATGACGAAAAGTGTGACGTATTCATATCATATTCCCGCAGCGATACCGAGGTAGCATCCAACTTATGCGATTCGCTAAGACGAGCCGGACTGAAGGTGTGGTTTGATGCCGATAACATAGGTGGCGGAGCCGACTGGCGGCAAGCTATAATTGACGGTATCAACAATACCAAGTTGTTTGTGCCGATACTCTCGACCAATATCGAATCGGAATATAAGGAGGTGCACGAGTACCGTATGGAATGGGAAGAGGCCGCCGAGATAGCAAACCGCATGGGAGCAAGGACCTTCATAATACCATTTGCTCAACGCGGCTTCGACTTCTATAACCAGCATACCAGGTTGCCGAAGGCATTCCTTGGCGTGAATGCGGTGTGGTATGCCTCGGCCGGCGACATGGATGAGATTACCAATGTGGTTTTGCGTGAAATAAAAGAATTGTAGTGCAATGGAAAAAGACGAGAAACAGCAGGCAACGTGTGGCTCCAACCCGTGGAAAGGCCTTAACTTCTACCTTGAAGGGGAGACACTGTATGGACGTTCGGAAGAGATAGGCAGCTTATCGCAATATATCATCAACAACACGCAGACCATCTTGTATGGCCGCTCGGGGATAGGCAAGTCGTCAATTATATATGCCGGTGTTTTCCCCATCGCAAGGCGTGCGGGGCTGTATCCTGTGCCTATCCGCATGGAACATGGCGGAAACATGAGTTACATGTCACAGATTAAACGGGCCTTTGCCGAGTCGGGGATAGGAATTAACGAGGTGGTGCCGGTAATCGACGAGAATGGCGAAACTCTGTGGGAATATATGCACCGCCACACGTTCCACTTTCCCGGAAAGCCCGAAGTGGCTGTGCGCCCGCTCATAGTGTTCGACCAGTTTGAAGAGATATTCACGTTGCAGCGCAACGAGGAAGCAAAAGTTAAATTCTTCAGCCAGCTGGCCGACCTCATCAACGAAGTGGTTCCGCAATATGTGGTAGATGCGCAAGACCGCGCAGCAGCCGAACCGGCCAGTTCGCCGTCAGCCGAATTCTCGCTCGATTTAGGCAATGAGGACACCACCGAATATGTACACCGGTCAAACTTCAGCTTAGTGTTTGTGATACGTGAGGATTTCCTTTCCTACCTTGAACGATACACGGCTTATATTCCGGCAATGAAGTCTAACCGCTACGGGCTGCGCACCATCAACGAGGAGCAAGCCGGGGAAATCATCATGAAACCGTGTCCCGGCCTTATCGACAGGGCGGCCGCCAAGCTTATCATAAGCAAAGTGGCCGGATGCCGTGAAACCGATTTCGAGCTTGACGGTGTGCCCGAACTTGAAATCGACTCGGCCGTGCTGTCGCTTTTCCTTAGCCGCCTGTACCTAAAGAAGAATCCTGCCGACCGTCACATTACCATCGACCTTATCAATCGCCACAGTGAAGACATAATAAAGGATTTCTACGTCGAGGCCACTTCTCGCATCGACGAGCAAAAGGTATATTACCTTGAAGACAACCTGGTGAACAAGGAGGGACGACGTGAAAATATCTCGCGGTACAATGCCATGAATGTGGGACACCTCACCGCCAACGACTTGAAGATACTCGTCGATGAAGAAAAACTCATCAGGCAATTCTCTTATAACAACAGCATAAGGCTTGAATTCATTCACGACATTTTGTGCCCCATTGTGAAGGAGCGCAAGGAGCAACGCGAGCAGTTGCGCCGACAGGCCGAAGAACAGCAGCGACAAGCCGAAGAGCAACGCCGACAGGCCGAGGAGTTGGCTGCCGCCGACCGTAAGGTGCGGCAAAATATGCGACGCCTCTACTACACAATCGCTACCGTGGCCGCAGGATTACTTGTGTGGCTTGTCGTGGCCATGGCCAACAGCTGGAGCTGGAGCGAGGACTATGGCAATTTCACCACTGTCAACGGTTGGCCGGTGGGGCTTGGCGAAACACTTGACGATGCCGCCGAGAAGGAGCAACTCGTGGTATATTACCGACTCACACGGCAAGGATGGCTGCCGCCTGAATGGGGCGGTCGCCCCTTTACGCTCGTAGAAGTGATGTCCCCCGCCGGCAACAAGTGTATCAACCCGTATATCAGTTCTCCGGCCGTGGGGCTACTCGATACCGAACTCGACGACTACAAGGCACAGGAGTTTGCCCGGTTGCAACGCTCCACGTCGCACTGGGTGTATGTACCGGTGGCCGACAGAGATTTCTCGGCAGTGAACAGATGTGTAGCCTACGGCATCGACAACAAAGAACTTTATTCCATTCATTATTACAAAGACATGACCTATGCTGCTGTCGATGACAACAGCGACCGGTATGTACAATGGGCACTATTTTATGATGCCGGCGGCAAACTGATGCGCGTCACCGACAACGGTATCGACCGTATGCGCCAAACGGTGAGCCGCGGCATGGTCACCGGCTGCCTGTTTTTCTCGGAGCTTGGCGCACCGCAGCGCAACACTCGCGGCTGCTATGGTTACAGTTATGAAAACAACGACACCACCCACCTTGTCACTCGGCAATACCGGGTTGACAAGTTTGGCTCGCCACTCCCGGCAACAGCCATCGATTTCCTCAAATATGAATATGGGCGTTGTGTGGAGTCATCACTCGGCAAGATGTTCAGGCCGCAACCGGACATGGAAGTGCACAAATATGCCGCCGGATATAGCGACACGTTGCGCATCAACGCGCATGGCAGCATATGCTACGGTTCGTTCCACCCGGATGCTTACACCGGAGTGCAGAAGGTGGTTTTCAGTTATGACAATAACGGGAACCGATTGCTTGAACAACGCTTTGCCGACGACACGCTTGCTTACGGTTGCCAATATGCCTATGACGGCAGTGGCAGACTTGCCTCTACTAAAGTGTTTGACGGCATATACCGTTATGATGAGAAATATGAGTATCCCGAGGGTGGTGGCACGGTGGTGACACTGTGGCAAAATGACAAGAAATTCGATGCCATAGGTTTCCACAAGTATGTACACACGACCGTGACCGATTCAATTTATGTGGTGGAAACTGAGGAATACCGCAACTCGGATGGAAATCTGGCAACCGACAGCATATATTTCAAGACCGTGCAGGTGAGGGAGCGTTCAACCGGCAATGTGAAAATGAATTATGTATGCAACTCGCATGGAGATATTTACCGCTCAGAGTGGCTCGAATATGACGAATATGGCAACAAGGTTGCTCGCGCTGTAGCCGGCATCGATGGCACGCCGGTGCGCTGTCCTCACTGGGACAAATATGAGTTGTGTTATTACAAGATGATATTCTTGCGCGATTTTTGGGACGAGGATTTTGTAGCGGTGAAAGGTGTCAACGAATTTGGCGACCAGTCATATATCATGAGCATGGGCGATTATATTTTCCATCTCACCGACTTGCCATTTGGCCGAATGGAAAAGCAGGTTTCGGGCATTAATTACATGATGGGCTTCTCAATTGCCGAGCGTAGCATAGCCCGTTCCAACATCAAAGAGTGTGTACCTTATTTGCACCTGTTGAACAAGCGTGGCACAATGTATGCAGCCGCCTTCGAGAGTGGGGATAAGGAGGTGACCAAGAAACGATTGCTCGACGGCGACATACTTGTGGCCGTGGGAAATTGGCAGCTTGGCAAGGACATGAACAATACTGCGGCACTTGGTGAGGAATGGAAACGCGTGTGTGCCCGCGGCGGCAAGATATCGGTGCTGCGCGTGTGTGGCAACCGGTATGTGGCTGCCACATTCAATGTGGCGAAAGGTGCTCCCGGAGCCGAATACCATGTAATGCCACTCACAACACATGAAAAAAACGAACTTAAAAAATATATGCAATGAAACGTATAAGGATATTGGCAGTGATTGCTACTTACATGGCATGTTGCATGATAGCACTTCCTCAATATAACCACCGCACGACGTTGCGGTCGGTGGATTCGCCTGCGCATAAAAGGGGCAACAACTCGCTATTCGACAACAAATGGGAAGGTTGGGATATCAAAGAAGAAGAGCGTAAAACCGGCGGCAAAAACATCAATAAAGCCGGTGGTAACAATCTTAACAATCAGCGTAGCGACAGTGGCACGGCAGAACGGAGGCAACTGAAGGTTACCGACGATACGGCTTACTATGTGAGGGCGGTGAAGAAAAACGGGTGGCTTGTGGGCATCGACAGCATATCTGCCGATGAAGCGCACTACCAACCATGCTACTTCAGGTTCACAAGGAAGAACAATGCCGGCAATTGGACCTATATCGAAGCCCTTGACGGATATGGACGCCCCAACATTTACCACAATATAATCACCTATCTGGTGAACCAGTTTGACACTGACGACAGCGGCGTGAACCCAAAATGGCTGTCGATGTTGCAGCAGGCGTGCAAATGGGAGTTTATAAGCGATGCTTCGGGCACCGAGGTGGTGCAGGAACGTGCCCTCAATGCCGACGGGAAAGTGCTTTACTGTTACAATCCTGTAAAGGTGGGTAAGAGGGAATACACTGGCAGCTATGTTGACAGTTGGGGTATGCCCATATTTTTGCGCACCGACAGCATAGGCAACGACCTGGGGTATGCCAACATTGTACATGTTACGCGCGATGAGCGAGGATATGAAGTGCTGCTGGAATTCTCCGACCGCCTGGGCATTCCGCAGGAGAACAAGGATGGCGCTTACAAGACGTTGAAGAAATATGACGACAACGGCAACCAGATAATGGAAGCGTCGCTCAACATTTCGGGCGGCTACATGAACGATGATTTCGGGAATTGCGGCTGGACACACATATATGAGAACAACCGTTCATGTAAGTCGCAATTCTTCGATGCCAACTTGAAACCTGTGCGCATAAGCAGCTCACGCAGGGCTGACTCCGACGAAGTGATAACGCAGATTTACAAGCAGGACGAGCATGGGCGCGACGTAGAGGTAACCTTTGTTGACAGCCTTGGGAATGATGATGTAAACCAATATGGAGTGCATAAATATTGCATTGAATATAACGACTATGGCAGAATCGTGAGCAAGCATTCATACGACCGAAACAACCGTCTTGTGGGGTGCGAAAATTCCGGCTTGGCGCAAACACTGTATAAATATAATGCCTTAGGCTATGCCGATACGGTGGAATATCGCGATGCTAACGGACGCTATGTGGTGCCGAGTTTCGACGACTGTTGCATGCGTGTATTTAAATTTGACTACAGCGACGGAACTTATTATTACCGGAAGGATTTTGTAGTCGATGCCGACGGCAACCTTGTAATGAATTACGAGTTTGACTACCGCGACAGCATTTTGGTAGAGGTAAATGTGGCCGAAAACATTCGAGAGGAAACAAGATATGACCAACAGGGCCGGAAAACGTCGTGGGAAATCTCACACATCGACGGTTCTCCCGTCGATGGATTACAGCGTGAGATGGTTACTTATCCGGCCGACAACGTGACGGTGAACAAATGGCTCGATGCCGACGGCAATTATTATGTGGCCAATGCCGACGACTTTTCAAGCAAAGCCCTATGGGTGGATTCGACCAATTGGGTGAAAAAATTTGAATTGGGCGTGTACGACTTCGTCAAAGGACGTTTTGCACAAAAATATACGCCGGGCTTTGAAACGCCGGTTTCTCAATGCGATCTCACCACATATAACGAACAAGCCAGGGTGGGGTGGGACGACATGCTCAGTTACTCGATCGATTTGGAGTATAACATGTATGGCGATATGGTAATGATTGCCGGGCGCAACGAGTTTGGCGAGTTGTCATACATTTCCAACGTAGGCACCCCATTCACCTATTGCATCAGCAGCGGCAACAACCACTATTTTGACGAAAACAGCGAGGAAATACCCACCGATGAGGTTTACAGCTTTGGCGACCGACTTCCCGAGGCATTTTGCATAGAAGTTACCGACACGGCAACGGCTTATCCGCTCGGGTTGAGGAATGGTGACATAATTTTGTCGTATGGCGGCTGGCTGCTGTGCCGTGACCTCAAGACCGGTAACACCCGCTATTACCTTGAAACGATATTGCAGGCAGGGCAAGAGAAGCAGGTCACCGTGTTAAGGCACTTCCCGACGCAAGGCCGAAGCGAAGTGAAACAGTTGATGTTGCCTCGCGGGCGCATGTCTGACCTCGGCTTTTATGCCCATAAAATCTATTATACACAAAAGGAAAAATCGCGGTTGCTGGCTGCCTGCGAAGAATATAGTATGCAATTGCGCGATACCGTAACAAATGGTTTTGACAACTATGCCACTGTGCTGCTTGGGGTACAGGACAAAGGAGGCCTTTTTTCTACACAAAATTATTACTTACATATCAAGGATCCGGGAATCTTGTTATATGCCAGGGAGCAGTATGTAAGCAATATCGACTCGGTTAATCACACCGAAACTTTAGAAACCGATGTGTGGCGTGTTCGCGACGGAATACCTATGTGGCAGGAGAAAAGTATGTTCATGCCGGAATTTGGCGGTAAGAGCGAACTCATTTTCACACAAGACATGAACAGTTTGTATAATTTCAGCAAAAATGACAAGGGAAATGATGGATTAAACATTATCCCTATAGAAGTTGACATGGAAACCTATACTCGCATACTCAATTGCTTGGACAGCAACAGCGGCGATAACATCCAGGATGGAATACCTGGCGACAAGGATTCGTCGGAATTATATTATTCTATGATCACTTTTTCCACTGCATCTACCGGCATTTTCACCCAAAGCGGCTTCCCGGAGGATGGTGTTTACATACTGCTGAAATTCAACAATTGGCACTTTGGCATGGATTTCGATGTATTGAGTGCAGAGATTGATGCTTCCCGGGATACCGAACACTCGATGACATTTATCGAACTGGATTACGATGACAAATACACCCTTGGAAAGTTGCATGATGTCACATTCGCTCCAGGATTATTAGGGGTTAGATTTTCTAATTATTATCTACCCGAATATCTTTACAAGAAACTAAAGAAACACCTCAAATAACCGAACGATATAAAAAAGACAAAAGGCAAAGAAACAGTTCTTTGCCTTTTGTCTTTTTATGTCGTTCTGCGCCGTCGGGATTTATTCAGCGGCAGCAGTTTCTTCTTCCGCCTTGAAGAGGGCATTGAAGTCGTCAACGCTGATGCTCTTTTCTTCGATGTTGACAGCTTCCTTTATGCCTGCATACATTTTGTCTTCAACGGCACGCTCGGCAATGCGCTGACGGTATTCTTTGTTGTCGAGGATTTCCTTGGCGTAACGTTCTACCACGTCGTCGGGCAGATTGGTCATGCCATATTGTGCGAATTGCTGCACAGCAATCAACTTGGCGATATTCAAGAAATCGGCTTCTTCAACCTTCACTGCAAGGTCGCGCACAATCTTCTCCTTAACCAATTGCCAGCACAAGTCGGGAGTCATTTTCTCGAAGTCGGCATCGATGGTCTCGGGAGTGTGCTTCTTGTCATCCTGGCGCAACAACCAGCGTTTCAAGAAATCGGCAGGTAATTCCAACACACCCACCTTGTCCATTATGGCCTTGCGGGCATCGATGGTGAAACGGTAGTTGCTGTCGCCTTTCATTTGGTTGGCTATATTTTCCTTCAGTTTTGCGAAATATTCTTCTTCGCTTGTAATCTTGCTGGTTCCGAATACTTCGTCATAGAATTCCTGATTGTGTTCGGCTTTCTTAACCACAAGGATTTCCTTGATAGTCATCTTGAAGTTTGACTTCATTTCTGCCACCTTGTCCTTGTCGGTATTAAGCATCGAAGCCAATTCTACTGCACTGCCTTCGCAAGTAGCCCACGGATTGAACACCACTTCGTCGCCGACCTTCTTGCCGGCAAACAGAGCTTTTTGATCATCGGCCTTGAAGTGTTGCGGCGATACAATGGTATTTTCCACGCTTATACCGTCTTCCTTTACCGAGCCGTCCTCGTTCAATTCCACCATCGAACCCTTGACAAGTGCCGTTTCATCAACTTCCTCACCCGGTACCTGCTTGCCTGCACGGCTTAGCAGCATCTCATCGTTCTTCTTGAGCATTTCATCGCTCACCTCGATATTATAGTAAGGGATAGTGGTATCCTTGCTTACGGCATAAGTGATTTCGGGAGCCAAGCCCACTTCAAACTTGATATTGAAGTCGTTGCCGTTTTCCCACACAAGGTCGGCGGCATTGGCAATCATCGGGTCGCCAAGAATGTTGAGCTTGTTGTCCTGGATATGCTTTACAAGAGCGTCATAAGCCTCGCGGTTGATGGTTTCAACCAAAGCCTCGCGGCCATATTTCTTTTGCAACAATGCCATTGGCACGTGTCCGGGGCGGAAACCGCGTTCCGGATGACGCAGGCCGATTGTCTTCAATTCCTTCTTTACCTTGTCTTGATAGTCATTTGCTTCGATCGATACCGTGATAAAACCGTTCACGTTACCCACCTTTTCCAATGTTACGTTCATTTACCTCTTTATATAATGTTTTGTTAATATTCTTGAAACACAGAACTCTATCGGAGTGCAAAATTACACTTTATTGTCGCTTTAGGCAAATTTACCCCCCGTTTTTTTGATTTTTTCATGCACATGCTTGACGGGATGAACTGAAAAGCTGATTTTTGTTTGCAGTGTGAAAGTAATGGCATAATTTTGCATTGCCGATTTATGGCTCCAAGTTTGGAGATTGCAAGGATTATTATGAACAAGATACTGGAAAAGATTAAGGGGCACCCGCAAGTGGCCGAGGGTACGGCATATGCAATTTTGTTTACAATGGGCGTGTGCCACTTGCTTAACGATATGATACAGTCGGTGATACCGGCCATTTACCCTTTGTTGAAGGAGCGATATAGTTTCTCGTTTGCCCAAATAGGCGTGATAACACTTGTGTTCCAACTCACTTCTTCGGTATTGCAACCATTTGTGGGGCAATATGCCGACCGTCGGCCACAGCCCTACTCGTTATCGGCCGGCATGTGTTTCACACTCATCGGATTGCTGGCACTCGCATTTGCTCCCAATTTCGGGTTGATACTGCTTTCGGTGGCATTGATAGGATGCGGATCGTCGGTGTTCCACCCCGAGGCATCGCGAGTGGCACAACTGGCATCGGGCGGCAAAAAGAGCCTCGCACAATCAATATTTCAGGTGGGCGGCAACGGCGGCAGTGCATTCGGCCCGTTGCTTGCGGCACTGATAGTCATACCCTACGGGCAACACGCCGTGGGGTGGTTTGCCTTGGCGGCCATGCTCGCCTCGCTGCTGCTCTTCAGAGTAGGCGGGTGGTACAGCCTCATACTTGCCGGACAACGGGCGGGGCGGCGTGTACGGCAGGCTGTTGCCACAACGGCTTTGCCTGCACACACCGTAAGGGTGGCCATGTGGATACTGGTGCTGATGATATTCTCGAAATATTTCTTCAACGCCTGCATGACAAGCTATTTCACATTCTACCTGATGGAAAAATTCGACATCACGGTGCAGCAGTCGCAATATTGCCTGTTTGCCTACCTTGCGGCATTTGCGGCCGGCACGCTGATGGGCGGTTTCATGGGCGACCGCTACGGGCGCAAGTATGTCATCATTTTCTCGATACTCGGAGCCGCACCATTCACACTTGCCATGCCATACCTCAACCTGCCGTGGACCATAGTCACTGCAATCATGTCGGGGCTGATAATAGCATCGGCATTTTCGGCCATTGTTGTATATGCCACCGACCTGATGCCCGACAAAGTGGGCATGGTGGCCGGAATATTCTTCGGCCTGATGTTCGGATTGGGCGGCATAGGGTCGGCATTCTTCGGTTGGCTTGCCGACTTTACAAGCATCGAATTTATTTTTGAAGTAAGCACATGGCTGCCACTGCTTGGAGTCATAGCACTCTTCCTGCCCGACGTGCGGCCTGTCAAAATACAATGACACATGAAAAACAAAATCTTCATACAGCATTACAATTCGCCTTGCGGAAAATTGTTACTTGGTTCTATAGGCGGTGATTTATGTCTTTGCAATTGGACGGATGAGAAACATCCCGGACGGGTTGACAAGCGGTTGCAACGATTGTTGCAAGCCGATTACGAAGAAATACCGTCGCCTGTGACACAAAAAGCGGCAAGGCAACTCGACGAATACTTCCGACGGGAAAGGACGACATTCGACATTCCGCTACGGTTTGCAGGCACACCGTTCCAACTGAAGGTGTGGCAACTACTGCTCATGATACCCTACGGGCAGACAATTTCCTATGGCGAAATGGCTCGCAGACTGGGCATACCGCAATCGGTGCGTGCCGTAGCCAATGCCAACGGAGCCAATGCCATATCGATAATTGCCCCATGCCACCGCGTGGTGGGCAGCGACGGGTCGCTCACCGGCTTCGGCGGCGGCATCGAAGCCAAGCGTTACCTTTTGGCTTTGGAAGCCGGTTCCCTATTCCACAATCAGTCCATTCGGGATTTGTAATCGACATAAGTGTATTCACGCAGCACTTCCACTTGGCCGTCACAGTGAACATACAGGATTGACGGGTGGCTGATGCCGTTGAACATATTGGTTTTAACCGTGGTATAATGGTTCATGTCCTCAAACGTCAGGCGGTCGCCTGGTCGCAACGGGGCGGCAAAGCTCCAATCGCCCACAAAATCACCGCTTAGGCATGAGTTTCCGCCCATGCGGTAATTGTTTTCACTGCTCGGCACAACCTCAGGTAACGCCTCGGTAATCGTGGGCTTATATGGCATTTCAAGGCAATCGGGCATATGGCAGGCAAACGACGCATCGACGATTGCCGTTTTGATGCCGCTGTTCTCCACCACATCGACAACCGATGCAATAAGGTCGCCCGTGCGCCACGTGAATGCACTGCCCGGTTCAAGTATCACTTCAAGTCCGGGGTGACGCTGCTTGAAACGGCGCAACAAACCGATGAGATGCCCTGTGTCATATCCTTCACGTGTCATCAAGTGGCCGCCCCCCATATTTATCCACTTCAGCCTTGGCAAATACTTGCCAAACTTCTCCTCAACGACTTCAAGCACACGTTCAAGGTCATAAGAAGTGGATTCGCACAAGGCATGAAAGTGAAAGCCCTCGATAAAGTCGGGCAATTCGTCAATTTCATCAGCAGTGACACCAAACCGCGACCCGGGACAACAAGGATTGTATATGTCGGTATCGATAACCGAGCACATGGGATTTATGCGCAACCCACAACTCACACGGTGCCCCCCGGCAGCGTTAAACCGCTCAACATCGCCATAAAAACGCCGTGCCTGAGACACGCTGTTGAATGTGATGTGAGAACTGCCTTCGAGATACTTCCCTATGGTCTCATCGGTGTATGCCGGACAATAAGTATGAGCAAGGCAGCCAAGTTCCTCGTTGGCAAGCCACATTTCATTCAACGAACTTGCAGTTGAAGCCACCCCATACTCGCGCATCACGCCGAATGTGCGCCACAGCGCATTGGCCTTAAACGCCATGATTATCTTCACACCGGCCTCCGATGCAACGTGTGAAATCAGGTCGAGATTGCGGCGCAACCTGTCTTCATACACGATATAATAAGGCGTAGGATAAGCCTCCAAGTCGATATATTTTTCCATTGTTATCTCGTTATTTGTCTTATTTATAATTCCACTAAGCCCACACAACCGGCATGGGGTAGCGTTACATTATCTTGAAGCGGGCGAATTTAAGTATAAGCGTCTTAATGCCAATGTCGCCAAAGTCCACTATTATCTTGGCATCGGCACTTCCGCCGGTTTCTATGCTGATGATAGTTCCTGCGCCAAAACGCGAATGTTCGATAGCCATACCCTGATATAATTCCGATACCTCATGCACGCTGAAATCTCCGTTATCGGCGGCAGGTTGCGATACAGCAGGCCGGCGCGTCGGTTCCTGTTTGATTCTGAACTGCTCACGAGGCTTGGCATCATCGCCAATTTTCGACAAGCGACCATTTTCCCACCTGAATTGTGATTTCGGCTCTTCCTTTTTTGTATAGGATGTCGAAGAAGATGATACCGAGAGGTAGCGCGAATCCATGTCGCGAATGAAACGGCTGGCAGTGCACGTCTGCGTCTGCCCGTTGCGGTAACGAGAACGGGCATATGTGATAGTGCAAGTGACCTGCGCCCGGGTAATGGCAACATAAAGCAAGCGGCGTTCCTCCTCAATTCCGGCAATGGAGTCGCTGCTCATTGCCGAGGGAAACAGGTTTTCCTCAACACCCACTATAATCACGTTCTTAAATTCAAGCCCCTTGGCAGCATGCACGGTCATCAGCGTAACGGCAGCTTCGCCATTACCGTCGTCGTCACGATCCTGGTCGGTTAACAACGATACCCCGGCAAGGAAATTCGACATTTTCGTTTCATCGCTATTCTCTTCCTCCTCCTTGGTTCGCACGAAATCATCAAGGCTGTTAAGCAACTCGGTGAGATTTTCCTTGCGGCTTATATTTTCGGGAGTCTTGTCACTTTCCATTATGGCAATCAACCCGGTTCTCTTGACAATCTCCTTGCCAAGCTCGTCGGCATCAATGCCCGAAGCGTTCTCCTCGACAAACCCACGCACCATGTCTCTGAACGCTTCGAGTTTACGCCGTGTACCGGCGTTGACATCCACATTATAAGCCTGCAAGTCACACAGCACCCGCCATATACTCACACCACCTTTTATCGAAGCTTTCACCAACTTGCCGACGGTGGTCTCTCCTATACCGCGAGCCGGATAATTGATTATGCGCCTCAAAGCCTCGTCATCGTCGGGGTTTACAGCAAGACGGAAGTATGAAATAGCATCTTTGATCTCCTTGCGCTGGTAGAACGACTGACCGCCATATATGCGATACGGTATATTACGCTTGCGCAAAGCCTCTTCAAGCACACGCGACTGTGCATTGGTGCGGTAAAGCACTGCAAAACGGTCATAGCCATCGCCTTGAGTTGCCCGTAATGTAATGATACGGTTGGCCACGATATAACTTTCCTCGAAATCGGAATAAGCCTCTATCACCTGCACCTTGGTGCCGCGGCTATTGTCCGAGAATATATGCTTCCTTATCTGTTCGGTGTTCTTGTCGATAAGGCTGTTGGCGGCATCAAGTATATTTTGCGTGGAACGGTAATTTTGTTCGAGCTTGAACACGCGCAGCCCATCGTAATACTTGCCCATGTTGATGATATTGGAAATATTCGCCCCACGGAACGAGTATATGCTTTGCGCATCGTCTCCCACCACACATAAGTTTCCTTTGTCCTTGGTCAATTTCGACACTATGAGGTGTTGCGCGAAATTGGTATCCTGGTACTCATCGACAAGCAGGTAACGGAAGAAATCGCGATAGCGATCAAGCACATCGGGATTATCGCGCAGCAACACATTGGTATAATACAGCAAGTCATCGAAATCCATCGCACCGGCAATGCGGCACCGATCACAATATCCGCGATACACATCCACCAGGCGAGGACGACGGGCTCGGCGGTCTCCCTCAAGCAAATCACGGTCATGAGCATAATCATCGGGAGAAACAAGTGCATTTTTCACCTTGGAAATACGAGACTGAATATCCGATGCCACGTACACTTTCTCGTCAAGTCCCATATCACGTATTATGGTCTTGATGAGCGACTTCGAGTCGGTGGTGTCGTATATCGTGAAATCCCGGCCGAAACCTATACGGTCGGCATTTCGTCTCAAAATTCGGGAGAATATGGAGTGAAACGTACCCATCCACAATTGCCCTGCAACATCGGCATCGACCAGTGCGGCAATACGTTCCTTCATTTCACGGGCGGCCTTGTTGGTAAACGTCAATGCCATTATGCGGTAAGGCTCATACCCGTGATTAAGCAGATGCACTATTTTATATGTAAGCACACGCGTTTTCCCCGACCCGGCTCCGGCAATCACCAATTGCGGCCCGTCGAGGTACTCCACCGCAGCACGCTGCTGCTCGTTGAGTTCATTCAAATATTCTTCCAAAATTGTTATTCTCGTAAATGCCGTTGCAAAATTAGCCACACTTTTTGTCTTGTGCAAATGCAGCTAAAGAAACTGTTTTTAACAATGATGTGCAACAATATTGCATATCGACACCCTAACTTTGCATCACACGAAATCGCACAATCAGCCATTCACCATGAAAAACACTATATAACCAACGAAACAGGGTGCAGGAAATTCCATATGTTTCCCACACCCTGTTATTTTTTTATATGACACACAATCAGTCGAACAAATGGCGTAACCGGCTGAAGATGCGCTTTTTCTCATTCTCGTTTGGCGTAATGTCGGGCTGTCCTTTCAACTTCTCGAATGCCGCTTTCTCATCGGCAGTGAGTTTTTCGGGGATATATACCATCACATTGACAAGCAAATCGCCATTGCCATAGCCATTGGGCGAGGGCAAACCTTTTCCGCGCAAACGTAATATCTTGCCAGGCTGCGTGCCAGGTTCTATGGTAAGCCGCGCCTTGCCGTCAACGGTAGGAACCTCAACCTTGCCGCCAAACACGGCGGTAGGAATATCGAGCATGAGGTTGTATATCAAGTCATTTTCGTCACGCATCAACTCGGCATCCTTCTCCTCCTCGATTACTATGAGCAGGTCGCCCGGAACGCCGCCATGGCGGGCTGCATTTCCCTTGCCGCGCATACTAAGCGTCATGCCCTCGGCCACGCCGGCAGGAATATTGACCGTCACCACGTCGTCTTGCTTTACAATACCTTCGCCGCCGCAGACCGTGCAACGGTCTTGAATTATGCGTCCCTCGCCGCCGCAAGTGGGGCACGGTCCTTGTGTGCGCATGGTACCGAGGATGGTTTGCTTCACTTGGCTCACCACGCCCGAGCCGTGGCAGGTGGAGCAGGTGGTAAATGCAGTGCCGTTCTTCGCACCCGTGCCGTTACAAGCCGAACAAGCCACGTAGTGCGGAATTTTCAGTTTCTTTTCCACGCCATGCGCCACATCTTGCAGGGTGACTTTCACCTTCACGCGCAAATCGGTGCCGCGGTTCTGGCGCGGACGGCTACTGCTACCCGACGAACCAAAGCCGCCGAAACCGCCAAAGCCGCCAAATATGTCGCCAAACTGCGAGAATATGTCTTCCATCGACATTCCGCCGCCGCTGAAACCGCCGCCGCCCATATTGCCCATGTTGTGGCCAAACTGGTCGTAACGCGCACGTTTCTCGGGGTTGCTGAGCACGTCGTATGCCTCGGCAGCCTCCTTGAATTTCTCCTCGGCCTCTTTCTTTTCGGCCTCCGACTTCCCTTGCTGGCGGTCGGGGTGGTACTCGATGGCCTTCTTGCGGTATGCCTTTTTAAGTTCTTCGGGTGTCACATTCTTCGACACTCCAAGCACTTCATAATAATCTCTTTTCTCCATTATCGTTGTTCAAGACCTTTTTTCTGAAAAAACACACAATTCACACACACTCACTCTACTTCACGCCCGTGCGGTCACTGCCCCACTACCACCTTGGCATGGCGCAGCACCTTGTCGTTGAGCGTGTAGCCGGTTTGCACCGTGTCCACAATCTTACCCTTCTGCGACTCGTCGGATGCCGGGAAAGTGGTAACGGCTTCATGCAACTCGGTATCGAAATCTTTGCCCGTGCTGTCGATGGGTTTAACGCCGTTCTTCTCAAGGTATTTCATGAACTTATTATAAATCAAGTCAACACCTTGTTTCAAGCTGTCGAGTTCCCCATTTTCATCGATGGCTTTCAACGCCCGTTCAAAGTCATCGATCACCGGCAGCAAGTCGCGCATGGCATTTTCGGCACCGTTTTTAATGATTTCCGACTTCTCTTTCAACGTGCGTTTCCTAAAGTTATCAAACTCAGCCATCAGGAACAAATATTCTTTCTTAGAATTTTCAAGTTCTTTTTCAAGCAATTCCACTTTTTTCCCAAGCTCGGTTGCTTCGTCACTGGCCTCGGTTTTTTCTGCCGCAGCCTCATTCTCGTTGTTTTCCGATTTGGTTTGTTCCGCAGCAACTTCCTCCTCTTTTTGCGGAGCAGTTGCCTGTGGTTCTTCTTGCTTGATGTTATCTGTTGTTGCCATAATTAGTTCTGATTCTTATCAACACAAAAGCACTATCAAAAATGTTGCCAAAATGTCATGAGAGTGTATCAAAATGCGATTTTGCCTCCCGTAGAGACGCGATTAATCGCGTCTCTACAACCATTATATCGTATAACATATTGTAAATCAACCACTACCACCATCGAGACGATGTGCACATCGTCTCGACAAATCCAATGTCGGAATTATGATACACCCCCATGACACCAACAACAGTTATTTCAATATCTTATTACACTCTTTAGCTTACAATTTCATGACAAAATTTAGGCAATTGCTTATCTTGGCACTTGCAGTTTCTGCCAAAATGTCACTTTCGAAAATACCGAACATGGAACTACCAGAGCCCGACATCGACGCATACAACGCCCCCGCATCATACAATTGCTGCTTAATTTGCGCCAACTGCGGATAACGTGCAAACACGCTCGGTTCAAAGTCATTCTTCAATACATCTTTCCATCGGGAAACCGGATTTTGCAAAATTTCCGGGATAGACACGTCAGACTGCTCGGGCTTGACCATAGAATAAGCCTCGGCGGTAGATACAGCAACGGCAGGCTTTACAAGCAACAACCAATACCCCGAAAGGTCAACAGCCACCTGAGAAAACTCGTTACCTATACCTGTTGCATACATGGGACGATTATACACAAAAAACGCACAATCGGCACCCAATTGCGATGCCATATCGGCCAAGCGGTTGTCGGCGAGATCGGCTCCGCTCATCCCGACAAGCATTTTCAATGCAAACGATGCATCGGCCGAACCTCCGCCCAACCCTGCACCGTCGGGAATATGCTTGTATAGATAAATATCAACTTGCGGCACGCCGGGCAGATGCCGTTGCACAAGCCTGTATGCCTTCATCACAAGGTTTTTCTCGGGTTCGCAATTCACAGGATTGCCAAGGGTGTGCAATGCAGTCGCCTCGCTTGCCGAAGGTACTATTTCAAGCACATCGTGCAAGTTTATGGGATAGAACACAGTTTCTATATCGTGATACCCGTCGGGACGACGAGCCACAATATTAAGCCCGAGGTTGATTTTAGCATTCGGAAATGTAATCATCGCATGAATAAAACAAGGAAACACGCCATTACTTATTCATTATAACAGGCTGCCCCCCTTTGTGAAAATTAAGAGCCTGTTTAAACCCACCCGCATTTTAGAGAAAGAATTCAAACAGGCTCTGAAAAAAGTTATTAATATGCTACGAAATTAGCAGAATTTTGAGAAATCGGTCTTCGACATATCGCCTTCGGCAATAAACGTTTCATGGAAGGCAAATGCGGCACGCAACGTGTGAGGCGTGTGTCCGCCTTTTGCCATCTTCAAGTAATCACGCAGCAAGGGGCGATAATTGGGATGTGCACAATTCTCGATAAGCGTTTCGGCCTTCTGTATGGGCGACTTGCCGCGCAGGTCGGCAATTCCTTGCTCGGTGATAATCACGTCAACCGAGTGCTCGCTGTGATCAAGATGCGACACCATGGGCACAATTGCACTTATCAAACCGCCTTTTGCCACCGACGGACAACTGAATATAGAGGTATAGGCATTGCGTGTGAAGTCGGCCGAACCGCCTATGCCGTTCATCATCTTGGTTCCGGTAACGTGTGTCGAATTCACGTTGCCGAATATGTCGGCTTCGAGCGCAGTGTTCATCGTTATCACACCCAAGCGGCGTATCACCTCGGGATTATTGGAAATTTCCACCGGACGCATCACCACCTTGTCGTGGAAATAGTCGATATTGGCAAAAAACTCGTTCATCGCCTCGGTAGAGAATGTAGTGGAGCAAGTACTTGCAAAACGGCATTTACCCGACTCGATGAGTTTAAGCGCAGAGTCTTGAATTACCTCGGTGTACATCTCGAACGACGGTATAGCCTGGTTTGCTTCAAGGCGAGCCAAAACGGCGTTGGCAATGTTTCCTACACCCGACTGGAGCGGCAGGAATGACGACGGTATGCGACCGGCCTTCATTTCCGAAACCAGGAAGTTGCATACGTTCTCGCCAATCATCATCGTTGTCTCGTCGCTCGGCGCAAACGGGTGGCCGCCTTCGGGAACATTAGTCTTTACAATACCGACTATCTTTTCAGGGTCGATGTGCATGGTAGGCACACCGGCGCGGTCGCTCGGCTTGTAAATGGGTATTTCGCGGCGGTAAGGCGGGTCAAGCGGAATATATATGTCATGCAGGCCTCGGATTTTGGGGTCGATGCCTTCATTCACCTCAAGCAACACTTTCTTTGCAAGCATGGCAAATGTGGGGGCATTACCTATACCCGTGCCAAGCACGGCATTTCCTTCATCATCGATGCTTTGCACCTCAAGGACGGCCACATCAAGCTGCCCGTAGGTGTTGTAGCGCATTTTTTGCGGAAGTTCCGACAAGTGCAAATCGAAATAATTGATTATGCCTGCATTCACGGCTTTGCGCGTGTCGCCGCACGACTGGTAGGGTGTGCGCAAATTCACAGCACCCGCACGCGACAACTCGCCATCAACGCTGTCATTGGTCGATGCGCCGGTAAACACGTTTATTTTAAATTCACGACCGGCCTCATGCTCACTCTTTGCACGATTGGCAATTGCCACCGGAATAACCTTTGGCGTACCACAAACCGTAAAGCCCGAAAAGCCCACATTTTCGCCATTGTGGACATATTCGGCTGCTTCTTCTGCCGTTAGAATTTTGTATCTCATAATAAGTTACTTTATGGTTAAAACTTGGTTTTCAATATTTCATATGCAATTATGGCCTTGCGCCAGTCTTGCGGAGTGACTCCATCACTATCTTCGGCAATGGCATAATTGGGATCGCCCGCTGCCGTAGGCTCACATACCGCGGTTGGCTGTTGCGGCTCTGCCGTCTTTTTTTCGCCGGCAATGGTGGAGCGTTGTCCTTCAAGTTCCCATGTTTGGGATTGCTTCTTTTGCTTTCCTGCCACCTCGCCGGGCAACGGAGACTTGTCATTCGAAGGTATCCAATCGTCAATCAAATCATATCCCACCGCGTGTCGGCAGGCATCGGAGCCGGTATGGGAGGGATTTCCGCCTGAGGACGGTGCCCTACCGGTTTTTCCTCGGCAGGCTTCCCTTTTGAGGATTTGCCCACAAGGCTTATCAATGCGCCGCCCACGATAATCAGCAACGGCAATATGTCAGACAAATCCATACGAATTAATTTTTCTTCAAAAATAACAAATAGGCATATAATTACCAAGCAGCCACGGCAGTTTTTATAGTCAAAAACACACCTTCTTCAAGCCGAAATCAATTTTCGCCCTGCCCTGCCGGTGCGGGAGAATTTCCCTTGTCACGGTCGGCATTCTGCGGCCTGTTGCCACCATTATTGTTACCGTTTCCTTTACGCTGCTGCTGACGGTTATTGTTACGGCGGTTACCTTGTTGCTGCGGCTTGCGGTTACCGCCATCCTGCCCTTCGGCAGTATTGTTCTCCCTGCGATTGCCGCCCGGCTGATTATTATTGCCGCCTTGCTGCGGCTTACGCGGCTGTTGCTGCGGCCTGTTTGGCTTGGACGAACCTTGCTGCCTGTTGTCGGCACCGTCGCCTCCGTTATCCGCAGGTCGTGATTGCTGACGTTTCTTGTTATTTTTGTTTTTCTTTCGCTTAACTTTGTCGAAACGAGTGACGTCGGCCTGCTCTATGATATCACCGAACGCTTTCCGTTCAAACTCGCGCTCGGCGTTGTCAAGAGCCAATTTCTCAGGCTTGACACCGTTTTTGTTCAAAGCAATAACCTCAAAAACCCTTTCGGCCGAAAGCGTGACAAGGTTATCGGGAGACGACTTGCTGGTCGAATAAGTCATTTCCTGCTTCAAAATGTCGGTCTTGAAATGATAATATGTCGCATCCTTGGTTTCGAGCCTCACATCCTTAGGCGGCAGTTTCTTTGCCACTTCGGCATAACAGTCAACCTCGAAATTCATGCAACATTTCAATTTAGCGCATTGTCCTGCCAGTTTTTGCGGATTAAGCGAAATATCCTGATACCGGGCCGCACTTGTGGCCACCGACACAAAGTTGGTCATCCAGCTCGAACAGCACAAAGGCCTCCCACAAGGGCCTATGCCGCCTATGCGGCCGGCCTCTTGCCGTGCACCTATCTGCTTCATCTCGATGCGAACCTTAAACGCCTCGGCAAGCACTTTTATCAATTGGCGGAAATCGACACGCTCGTCGGCGATATAATAAAATATGGCTTTATTACCGTCGCCCTGGTATTCCACGTCGCCGATTTTCATGTTGAGTTTGAGATCCTCGGCAATCTTGCGGGAGCGTATCATCGTGTCAACTTCCTTTGCCTTGGCTTCCTCGTAGCGGGCAATGTCGTTGGGTTTCGCCTTGCGGAACACGCGCAAAATCTCGGCATCGGGGCGCAAATTCACACGTTTCATCTGCAACTTCACCAGCCTGCCCGTCATCGACACGCGACCTATGTCGTGACCCGGATTGGCCTCGACGGCAACAAGGTCGCCTATCGCCAAAGGCAAATGCTGGCTGTTGCGGTAAAATCCGCGGCGGGTGTTTTTGAACGACACTTCCACGATGTCGCCGTCGTTGAAATTGCCGGGCACATCGTCAAGCCAATTGTAACTGTGCAGCTTGCTGCGTAAGTCACGCCCTGGGTGGCAGCAAGCCGCATTTTTCGCTTCCTGCACCTCGTCACGGGCTTCGGCCGTTTTTTCTTTATCGTTGTCGTTCATCTCCTGTTATTTTGCAAAACTTACGGCACGGGTTTCACGGATAACGGTTATCCTCACCTGTCCCGGATAAGTCATCTCATCTTGTATCTTCTTGGCTATTTCGGCCGACAGTTTCTCGGTCTGGGCATCGTCGATCTTGTCGGCTCCCACTATCACGCGCAATTCGCGGCCTGCCTGAATGGCATAAGTCTTTATCACGCCCGGATATGACAAGGCAAGTTGCTCAAGGTCGTTAAGACGCTTGATGTATGCCTCCACCACCTCTCGGCGGGCTCCCGGGCGGGCTCCCGATATGGCATCGCACACTTGCACTATCGGAGCAAGCAGGCTGGTGGCCTCTTCTTCATCGTGGTGTGCGCCTATGGCATTGCAAATGTCGGGTTTCTCCTTATACTTCTCGGCAAGTTTCATACCCAGCAATGCGTGCGGCAATTCAGGTTCTTCATCGGGCACTTTGCCTATGTCGTGCAACAATCCTGCACGGCGAGCCTTCTTGGGATTAAGTCCGAGTTCCGATGCCATGATTGCACACAAATTGGCCGTCTCGCGAGAGTGTTGCAACAAGTTTTGCCCGTAGCTCGACCGGTATTTCATCTTGCCCACGAGGCGTATCAGCTCGGGGTGCAATCCGTGTATGCCAAGGTCGATGGCAGTGCGCTTGCCGGTCTCTATGATTTCTTCTTCCACCTGCTTGCGCACCTTGGCAACCACCTCCTCGATGCGGGCAGGGTGTATGCGGCCGTCGGCCACAAGTTGGTGCAATGCAAGACGGGCAATCTCGCGACGCACCGGGTCAAACCCCGAAAGCACTATCGCCTCAGGCGTATCGTCAACAATGATTTCAATGCCGGTTGCAGCCTCAAGCGCACGTATGTTGCGGCCTTCGCGGCCTATGATGCGGCCTTTTATCTCGTCACTGTCGATGTGGAAAACGGTCACCGCGTTTTCGATTGCCGTCTCGGTGGCCACACGTTGTATGGTCTGCACCACTATACGCTTGGCCTCCCTGTTGGCCGTCATCTTGGCATCGTCCATTATGTCATTGATATACGATGCGGCGGCAGTTTTTGCCTCGTCTTTGAGCGACTCCACGAGTTTTTCCTTGGCTTCCTCGGCCGACAATCCCGATACATGCTCCAGTGTCTCCTGGATATTACGTTGCATCTTGTCGAGCTCGGCTTGCTTGTTATCGACAAGGGCAAGTTGGTTCTCAAGATTACTCTTCATCGAGTCAACCTCATTTTTCTTCCGCTGCAACTCCGATTGCTGCTGGTTCATCTGCATTTCACGCTGTTTCAACTTGGCTTCGGCAGTCTGCACCTTCGACAGGCGAGCATTCGCAATCTTCTCGGCTTCCGACTTTATTTCCATTTCGGCTTCCTTGGCCTCGATAATTTTGTTTTTCTTTATCATCTCGGCCTCACGGGTGGCTTCTTCTATAATCCCCCGGCCCTTGGCCTTGTCGATACGTCGCGATATGGCAATTGCCACCACAGCACCCACTGCAAGGCTTACCACGATAGAAACAATTAACAGTATAATGTCCATTTTGTTGTTTTGTTAAAGTATATATAAAAAAAATCACACCGACCGACGCACAAGGGCGATTGCCGCCACCCTTTAACGCCTACCGGTGCAGGTAAAAATCTCGTTCCGCTTTTATCTTAATGCCACACACTTGATGGGGGGTATATATGCATACGGCTTCGACCGCAATGCGCAATTACGCCATTTCCCGTTTCGGGAACAGACACGCCGCCATTCATCCAACGCGTACACGGCGCACACTTGCATTATGCCACACCTCAACGTGCGCGGTTATCTTTCCAGTGCTTATATCTTTACAACAATTTCGTCGAGTTGTCGTTCAAATTCTTTCAAAAAACTTGCCACAGCCTCGTTCCGGGCATTTGCCGCTACCACGGTCCAAGCAAACTTAAATGCCACCATAGCCATGATGCCTTCGTTGGAACGCTTGTCTCTGAACCTGGCGGCATATTTGCGCCACACGTCGTTTAGCATTTTTTCGGCATCCCGATACGCCTTTTCTTCGGCTTTATCCCTTAAGTTCACCTTGAACTGGTCCAAGCCGGCTATGCGAATCCATATCTCTTTGCTCTCCGCTGCTGCCATGGCATCATTCCATTAATTGAGAGATGCACTTGTCGATGTCCTGCACCAACCTGCCGAGCATTTCCCGATTGCGGTCGAGTTCTTCGCGATTGGTAGCCACCGTGCGCGCAAGTTTCATGTAATCATATTCTTGCTGTAACCGCTCGATGCGTACCGCCATTGCGTCAAATCCCGCTTTTAATTCCGCATTCTCCTTTTCGATGGCTTCTTTTTCGGCTTTCAGTGCATTGTATTTCTCTACAAGCACCTCGGTTTTTCCAATCAGCCGCGTCAAGGTTTCTTGCAGTCCGGAATCCATGCTTCGTCATTTTTCTACAAATATAGCTGTTTTATGCTAAAATACAATGTTTTTACCGATTTTTTTACATTTATTGGCCTTTAACACCCACGACAACCACAACCAAACAGCCTAAAACTCGGTAAAGATGCACCTAACAATCCTCCCGATTAAAACCCAAGTCCGTTCTTTTCAAGCAACGCCTCTATCTCCTTCATGGTTATATTTTCCCGCTCGGCCTTGTCATAGATATACAACAAATTTATATCGGCCTCGCCGACAGCCACAACCACCGTAAAGGTTATCACCCTTGCTCCGCCGCTTTTCCCTCGCCCTTTCGACGTTATTGCCATACGGATTTTGCGAAGGCCGCGCCCAAGGTCGGTACCAAGTTGTGGATTTACTTCCAAATCCGAAAGCAACCGCTCATAATCATCGGCCATCGACACATATCGCTTAGCCAGCCTCTTAAGTTCTTTCTCAAACGACCTTGCAGCTTTTATCCTATATTCCATTACGCAATTCGTTTAATAATTCTCGGGCAGGCCTCATTCTTCCTTCTTTCAAGTCTTTCAATCCGGCATCAATCCCGGCAAGAACTTCTTCCTTGCTTATATATTCTTCATCGCCCTCTTCCGCTGCCTTGGGGCGCAAATCCTCTAACAACCGCTCCGACAACCATCGCTTATTGCTGCGCGGCAACGATTGAAGATACAACCATAAGTTTTCCATTGCTGCTGATGCCCTCATATTCCTTCTCCTTTCAATTTAACACAATTATGCCCCTACAAAGATAGGCACTTTCCTGAATAAATGTATCAAAACAACAGGCAAAATACCCGTTTCTTATCAAAAAAAATCGCATAAAAAAGGAGCAAGGAAACAAATTTCCTCACTCCTAATTCCTCATTCCAAATATTTTAACAGAATGGTTTATTCCTCGTTGCGGTGCAACTGCTGTACATAAATAGCTTTCATGAGGCGTTTGCGCTTTGTTACCGAAGGTTTTTCAAAGGCCTGACGGGCACGCAATTCCTTTACGATACCGGTCTTTTCATATTTCCTTTTGAATTTCTTCAAAGCCCTTTCGATATTCTCGCCTTCTTTTACTTGTACTATAATCATTGTCGTATTGGTTGTTTTTAAGTTTCTGAAAATTAATATTTGAAATCACTGCCGCCCCAGCCGGGAAACCGGCCTGCATCACGCTCCGGCCCGACAGCAAGCCAAAGCTCCAATTACTCGTTTTTTCTTATATATGTATGTTCTATATAAATACTATTGCAGGAAGAAACAACCCCCTCTCTCTTTAGTGATTTCAAAAGCTCCGCAACGGCCAAACCGCTGCAATTCGGTTGCAAAGTTACACATTATCTGCAACCTGGCAAAATTTTCAAACCTAATTTACAGCAAATTTTCCCCGGCAGCCCAGCAACCCGAAATATATCATACCCATTCAATTACACAAACCACAACTAAACAGCCTGCACAAAGGCCCCACACCCATATTTGTGCGCACCCATAAAAAATCGCTTGGGAATATCATATTTTTTGCATATTTGTATGGCTAATTAAAATTTTTTCGTATTTTTGTAATTACAATAATATTGTTTCAATCGTACCTATATATAACCAGTAATTGATTTTCTTATGAAACAAATCTACTCATCAATCAAATTAAAGCTATTAATTGCCGCAATCGCAACAATCTATAGCACAAGTGTTTACGCACAGGGGGAAGTAAATTCTGACTCTCCGAGCAACGGAATTTCGTTAAAATCGCAGTCCACATATAGCACACATTACACTGTGCGTGTGGACGATGCCGTAATAGGCGATTCCAAGGCATTCACCATCTCGGCTTGGGTTTATGTAGATGGAGCTGGAGGCCAATTAAATTACTCCAATTATCCTATCCTCGGTCTTACAAACATCAAATCACTTGGTAACTCAACCAATATTGACGTTTGGCTCTTAAATGGAACTTTTTCAATGCAAATAAATAACTCTATATATGGAACCGAGCAAAGCGGTGAGCTTGTAGCGGGAGCCAATAATGCTGCCAAAGGACGAGAATGGGTACTTTTAGCGATTTCCGTGGACGATGTTGACGGTAAAGCCGCGTTCTATTATGACGGTGTGTTGACACAAACATACGAATTTGAACCGGGAACTATTTTTCGTCAGGACGAAGAAACAATGTTCCACTTAACAAATACTTCTAGCAAAGGCTCTATTGCCACACGTTTCGATGACCTAAAAATTTGTAATCGAACACTCACAATCGAAGAAATTGATGACCTAAAATACGCTTATCAACCAGACAATATTCCCGATTATTTAGCTGGATATTATTCATTTGATGAAAACGACGGAACTGTCAACGAATATGCCAACCAAGGTAATGGCGGGGAGCAATATGTCGCACAAGTCCAACAAGGTCAAGACCCATACTCCGATTATTATATGGAATTTTCAGGCAAATTGTCATCCACCAATGCTGCAGGCGAGGGCATTGTGAATGAATGGGCTCCATATAAATATACGGTGACCATCAACGCTACAGGCCCCGGCTCTGTAACCGTGATGAATGGCGAAACCGAGGTGACAAGCGGCTCACTGCTACCGGCCGACACAGAAATTACCATCACAGCGACTCCCGACGAGAACTGCGAGGTAGAATCAATCACTGTCAACGGCAACCCGTTTGAAGGTTCGGCCTACACCGTAACATCGGCAACCGAAATAAATGTGGCATTCACAACAAAGACCGCACAAATAGCAGCCGACAACGGCACAAATGAGGGCGGTTCATACATACTCGCCGATCCCGATAGCGACGAAGAATTTGAAAAAACCGACGGCTACTACAACATCGCCTACGGAACCGAAGTGGAAATAGTAGCCACTCCGGCCGAAGGTTTCCGCACGACGGCAATCACAATCCAGCCCGAAGATGGCCAGTCAAGCGACCTCGACCTTGACAATCCTGTATTCACCATAGCTGCCGACAGCTACACGATACAAGTAGATTTCATTGAAATGTTCACCATCACCTACTCGGCCGGCGAGGGCGGAACAATAAGCGTGACCGCCGCCAACAACAACGTGACAAGCGGCAGCACACTTGACGACGGAACCGAAGTGACAGTCACAGCCTCTCCCGATGACGGCTACGAGCTTGAAAGCCTGACGGTGAACGGGAATGCCGTAGAAGTGGATGCCGAAGGTACTTATACATTCAACATACAAGCCGACACCGAAATGACAGCCACATTCTCGAAAACGAGCGGAGTGGCACAAATAGGCGCAGGACAGGCCGCACGTTACGACATTGCATCGCAAAGCATCATCACCGACGGTAATGCACAAATTGCAATCTATGGAATCGACGGAAAGATGCTGCTAAGCGGCATGGGCAACACCCTGTCGGTAGCAGGTCTCGACGGAGGTATCTACATCGCGACCATCAACAACGGAAAGACAACCGAGAAAATAAAATTCCGCAAATAACAAGTATCATAAACTTTTGTCAATGAAAAGAATATTATTTATTCTTCTCATACTGGCCTGGATTTCCCCCGAAATCCGGGCTCAGTATGTTAATGCCGACTTAGGCCGCCCCGATGTGCCATTCTCTTTGGCCACGCGCGACAAGTTGGTACAAAACAATTATGTATCGACCCGCATGGCCTCGTTGCCAATACAGAAAGCCATGCCTGTGATCCCCGACAAGACGGCATACGTATTCTTGCTCGACAACAACGACATACCCGAATACATGGGTATGGCAAGTTTCCAAATCCCCAAACCCGACGTTTACACTCTGCTTTCACCAAGCAGCTGGGAACACGTGGTATATTCCGGCGTGTATGCCGAAGACACCTATTATGCTTACGTGTGCCGCGTAAACATTGTTTCGGGAGCCGCATTCCCCACCGAACTTGCCACTTTCAATTTCCAAACGAACACTTGGCGCACCGTGTGCCAGCTCAACGGCAAAGGCGGAGAAACAATTAGCGACCTCACCTACGACTATTCAACAGGCACAGCATACGCGATAAAGAACACCGGCCTGTTCCAGACAACACTCTACGAGTTTTCCCTCACCGACGGGTCTCTCACCGAAGTATGCCCGCTCGACGCAACCACCTATATACTGGCCATCGCCTGCAACTACGACGGTGAAATGTATGGCATAGGCTCCGGCGGCGGATTGTACCGAATCGACAAACAAACCGGCTCGCTGTCGCTCGTGGGCAACACCGGCTATATGCCATGGTTCCTGCAATCGATGGAATTCGACCACACCGACGGCACTCTATACTGGGCAGGAGCCGATGCCGAACACACATTCCTTGCCACCATCGACACCGCCACGGCAGCCGCTGTGGAAATCGGAACATTCGTGCAAGGGTGCAATACCACGGGCATCCACATTCCTTTCACTCGCGTCAAACCGGGCGCACCGGGTGCCGCAACCAATTTCTCGGCGCAACCCGGACAGAAAGGAGAACTTTACGCGCAATTGTCATGGACTAATCCCGTTATCGACCCATTTGGCTCGATACTGACCGACAGAGACATCGACGTAAGGATTTACCGCGACGGAGACCTTATACACGAAATAACTGGCACAGAGCCGGGCGCACAACTCAGCTACCGCGACGGAGAGCCCGCTGCGGGCAGCCATGAATACAGCATCGTGGTCTACAACGGAGTGGGCGCAGGAGAGACTGCCAAGCAAGAAGTGTGGATAGGCGAAGACTACCCCAACGAACCCCAAAATATAACCATTTCTGCCCTTAACGGCTCGGTCAACCTCACCTGGGATGTATCAGAGACCGGCGCACATGGCGGTTGGGTAAACAAGGCCCGACTATACTCGACCATTGTGCGCGAACAAGACGGCACAACGGTTCTCGACAGACAAATAGCATACAATGGCACCGACGACAACCTGACGTCAACCGGGAAATGGTCGTACCGCATAATCGTGTCTGACGAAAACGGCAATTCCGCCGAGGCAAAAACAGACTTGATAGTCGCAGGCCCGGCACTGCCGCTTCCATACTTTGAAGATTTCCAAGACAACGATTTCTCAAACCTATGGACCGTGCGCAACGAAAACGGCGACACGCTATACTGGAAGCACACCAATTTCCATTATGACGACGGCGCACGCTACCTGCAATACCGCATGAGCCAGGTAGACCAGGCCAACGACTATGTGATAGCACCGCCGGTGACATTGCAGGCCGGGAAAGACTACCTCATCAGCTTCGACGCACGCATACAGCGTATGCACCTCATGTCGCAAGAAAAGATAGAAGTATTCGTTGCACCGTCGCCGACAAAGGGCGCCGAAACTACCACGGTACAAGAACTGACCCTGGGTGATTACGACACCAATTGGGCAACGCGCCGGATTGAATTTTCACCGGCCGCCACAGGCGACTATTACACGGGGCTGTACCTGCACTCCGACCCCGACCAGAACTGGGTGTGCATCGACAACTTCCGCATCGAGGAGATATATTACTACGACCTTGAAGTCACCGCATTCACGGGTCCGAACTCGGCGATAGCCAACATGAACTCGACCTACGGCATAACAGTCCACAACAAAGGTTCGCGCGAGGTTTCAGACTTCACCGTGCGCATAGTTGACGAAGCGGGCAACACGCTTGGAGAAACGCATCCCGAAGCCCCCCTTGCCGCAGGCGAAACGGCCACTTACCAAGTGACGATCAATATGCAACAAACGGGCAACTACCAAGTTTATGCCGAAGTGGTGATACCGACCGACGGCGACCAGTCAAACAACAAGACCGGCGAACCGTTTGACATCAACGTGCATACCAACGGCGATTTCAGCATCATGATAGGCGAAACAGCAGGAATCACTGCCCGCGACGACAACGGAATGCCATTCATGAAAAGCAATCCCAACAACGTGTGGACACAATCGATATACCTCGCATCAGAAATAAATGCCACCAACGGCCTCATCACCCAAATGGAATGGTATGGAAGCGGGTTCGACATATATCCGGTGGAATTCCCCGTGAAGATTTACCTCGGCAACACCTCCGCCAGCAACCTGTCGTCAGGGGAACTGCCAACGAGCGAGATGACGCTGGTTTATGACGGTATAATGTCGTTTGCCAACGCCGGGCAGAAAGCCGCCACCATCAAATTTACACAACCATTCAACTACACGGGCGGCAACATGGTGGTGTGCATATACCGCGAAAACACGGCTTCATCGCCCGACTGGAGAGGTGTGACCGGCGGAATGGAAATATTCTACGCCCAATCGGCGGCACTCAGATACTGGGATGGATTCCGCGGCGACACTCTCGACTTCAAGCCCGTAGTATCGATATTCATGGACGCTACCGGCAACAGCTTGAGCGGTACCGTGACATCAACCGACGGCACCCCTCTTGCCGGCGTAAAAGTCACCGTCAACGAGAACGGAATGAACACCACTACCGACGAAGAGGGCAATTACCGCTTCGACCTGGTGAATACAGGCACCTACCATGTTTCATACAGCGTATATGGCTACTACGAACACACCGATGAAATAACCATCACCGGCGACGACGACACTCCAGTGACAAACAACGTGCAATTGGAGGAAATGAAGCGTTGCAATCTAACGCTAACCGTCACAAACGGCCTGGACAACGTGGCCGGGGCGGCAGTTTCGCTAAACGGGTACAGCCAATTGACAGGCACAACGGACAACGACGGACAACTCACGTTCAACGACGTGATTTGCAGCGAATACACGGCCGTCATCGAATCGCAAGACTACACGACACTGCACGACACGCTGCAACTGAGCGGCGACAACGCCACCGAAATGCTCACATTCACCGTAAAGCCCAAAGCATACCCAGTAGATGGCTTCACAATGGCTCCTGGCGATGCACCGGTACTCAGTTGGAACGCTCCTGTACGCGTCAATGAACGCCGCTACGACGACGGTGTAGCCACAACACGCGCGGGAGGCGCTGCCACTGCCGAGGGGCAGAAACTCGACAAGGCCGTATTCGGCATTATAGAGGAAAATGCAGGCTCAATAAAACAAGTGTCGTGGTACTTGGTAGAAACCGAGGGCAAAACCGAGCGCACAGTCAACTTGTTTGTGTTCAACCTCGACAGCGACGGTTCGCCCGAACTGACGCCGGTATATGAAGTCAACGGCATCACGTCCACCGTCAACGAGTGGTTCACCTACACGCTCGACGAGCCTTACAGCACCGACAGGCCATTCTTCATCGCCCTGTCATGCACCGACGAATACCTGGGCCTGGGTGTCGATGGCAGTTATTTCAACCCCACCGACGAATATCCGTTCCGTGAAATGCTGCAATACTATTCCACCAACTACACCCAGCAATTCTACCCGTCGGCTATATGGTATAAAGGCAATTTCATGATACGCCTGCAAATGGCCGACGCAATACCCGAAGCACCGGGTTCAACCGACTTGCTGCAAGGATACAATGTTTACCGTTTCCTTGCCGCCGACCGCGACAACCGCGGCAACTGGCAGACCATAGCCGACCACACAGCGGCCACCACGTTCACCGACGACAATCTTGCTGCAATGCCGCAAGGCTATTACCAATATGCCGTGACAGCAGCATGGGGCGACATGATTGAATCGGAACCGGTGGTGAGCGAAATAGTGGAAAAAGATATGCTCACGGCCGTGACGCTGCAATTCTCCACCAAAGTGCAATCGCAATCGGCACTCGACGGCACCACCGTGCAACTCGTTTCTACCGACGGCGAATACCGTTACACAGCGACGGTGGCCGACGGACAGCGCAACTGCACGATACGCGACGTGAGCAAGGGCAGCTACCGTCTCACTGTGGTCAGCAACCGCTTCGAGACCATATCGGAAGAAATCAGCCCCGATACCGAAGATGCCTACACATTCAGCTACACGCTCGACGAAAAACTTACCGCACCGGTCAACCTCACGGCTTCGCCGGCTGCCGAAGATGGCACATACGACCTTACTTGGAACTTGACCTCCAACATATTCGAGGACTTTGAGAGCCATCCCGACTTTACTCTCAATTCGCCGGGAGAAATCGGCTGGAGCTACCTTGACAACGACGACAACGAAAGAACCTACGGATTGAGCGCAAACGGCGAACAAGTCATATATGACAACTGGGGCACACCCACGGCATATATAATCTTCAACCCGTCAACCACCGATCCGCGCAGCGACAGCGACGGCAACATCAATGCCTACAGCGGCAGCAAGTTCCTCGGCTCGTTTGCATCAAGCAGCGGGGCCAACGACGACTTCATCATCTCGCCCGAACTTTTCTTCGACAGCGATTTCGAGTTCTCTTTCTACGCCCGCTCCTACAGCGATGTTTATGGCACCGACAAGATGATGGTGGGATATTCGCTCACCGACATCGAGCCCGAGTCGTTCACCTGGCTCAACAACGGCCTGGAAATCACCGTACCGGCCTATCTGTGGACGCATTACACCTATACCATCCCGGCGGCCGCCAAGTATGTCACCATACGCTGCGTGTCAAACGACACATTCCTCTTCATGGTAGATGACATCCAAATTGGCAGCGGCGAGGCTGCACCGTTCCGCACATTCGCCCAAAAGTTTGAAATATACCTTGACGGCGAGAAGAAAGGCGAAACCACCGACAACACCTACCAGATAGCCGCCGACGGAGGCCGGCACACCATCGGTGTGAAAGCCATCTACGAGACCGGCGAATCGGAAATGTCGGAAATCACAGTGGGCAGCACCACCTCGGTGGAATTAACCGGCGGCAACAGCGGCCAAGTATTCTACAGCAACCGCAGATTGTGGTTCCAAGGCCTGGCAGAAGAAGCGCAGATTTACTCCTCGACAGGAGTGAGGGTGATGGCCGTCGCCAATGCCGAGGGCGGCATCGACCTCAACGAGCTTGAACGCGGCGTTTACATCGCCTCCGTGATAATCGACGGCAAGAGAAACATTGTAAAATTCATAATCCGATAACACATAAAAGACAATAATGAAATCAATAAAGCATACAACCGGCCGCATAGCCGCCACAGTTGCCGCAATGGCACTGTCGGTGGCCGCGTGGGCAGTTCCGGCCAAGCCGGGCTTGCTCACGGTGAAGATGGCCGACGGCTCCACAATCAAAGTCAGGATAGTGGGCGACGAGTGGGGGCATTACTACGTGTCGGAAGACGGGCTGCTGCTTACCCGCGGTGCCGATGACTACTTCTACTATTCAGACTACGATGACGCAACCGGGACGCTGAAAGCGACTTCTGTCCGCGCCAACGACGTGCAACAGCGCAGTGCCAACGAACGCGACTTCGTGTCAACGCGCAGCAAGCAGCTTCCGGCTTCGCTCAAAAAGATGCCCGCACAGCGACGCAAAATCCGCCTGGCCGAAAAGCAAGCTGCCATGATGAAAAGCGGCAGCGACCATAACATCAAGGACTTCCCCACCACAGGCAAGCAAAAGACCCTTGCCATATTAGTGGAATTCAAGGATCGCAAGTTCCAGACTCCCGACCCCCATAACACTTTCCACGACTTCATGATGAAGGAGGGGTTCTCCCACGAGAATGGTGCGCACTTCAGCGTCAGGGATTACTACACCACCTGCTCGGGCGGAGCGTTTGAACCCGAATTCGACGTTTACGGCCCCGTGACGCTCTCGCAAAACCTTGCATACTACGGAGGAAACGACATCTACGGCAACGACGACAAGCCCGAGGAAATGGTAATCGAAGCCTGCCGGCTGCTCGATGACCAAATCGATTTCTCGCAATACGACCGCAACAGCGACGGCTGGGTTGACAACGTGTATATATTCTACGCCGGCTATAGTGAGGCCGAAGGCGCTTCGGCCAACTCGATATGGCCGCACTCGTGGGATATATGGATCGGTGCCGGGCAACGGCTCGTGCTCGACGGCGTGCAAATAGGCCCGTACGGGTGTTCCCAGGAACTCAATATCCAAAACGACCAATTAGTGGGAATCGGAGTATTTTGCCACGAATTCGGCCACGTGCTTGGATTGATAGACCTATACGACACACAATATGGCGGCCTGGCATTCACCCCGGGCGAATACTCGCTGATGGACGCGGGCGAGTACACCGACAATTCCAACACGCCGCCCTATCTCACCGCCTACGAACGGTGGGTGCTGGGCTGGCACACGCCCACGCTCATCGACCGGGCAATGAACGCCACCCTGCCCCCCATCTCGGGCGAAATGATGCAAAGCTACATGATTGAAACCACCAATCCCAACGAGATGTATATCCTTGAAAACCGCCAGCAGCAGGGATACGACGAGTTCATCCCGGGCCACGGTATGCTGGTGTGGCACATCGACTTCGACGAAGACAGCTGGACGGGCAACGATGCCAATATCATCTCCACCCACCAGCGCGTTGACATAGTGGAAGCCGACGGGATGCCCACCGAAGAGAGCCGCGCCGGAGACCCGTTCCCGGGCACGGCACACATCACGTCTTTCACCGACAACAGCTACCCGTCGATGAAGGACTGGAGCGGAAACGCGCTAAATTTGCCAATCACCGAAATTTCCGAAGATGAAAACGGCATAATCACATTCAAGGTGCTGGGCGGCGTATTTGAACTCGACGCAGTGAAAGTGGAAGTACCCACCGATGTCACAGCCACAAGTTTCACCCTGACGTGGAACTCGGTGGCCAGAGCCAACGAATTCCTGCTAAACCTTTACGTTATGAACGGCAGCAACAGGGAATATGTTTACCAAAACTACTCGATAGGCAACGTGAACCGCTACACAGTGACAGGGCTGCAGCCCGAGACAACCTACTACGCCACCATCTCGGCAAGCGACGGCAGCCACCTGTCGGCCGAGAGCAACGTGGTCTCGGCCACTACGCTCGAACCCGACTTCAGTTTCTACGTGCCAACGGTACTCGAAGCCACAGCGGTGACAGGAAACTCATTTGTGGCCAACTGGGAACCGCTCGATGAAGCCACTTGCTATTACCTCACCGTGCTAAACCGCAACAATTCGGGGCAGCAGGTGGAAAGCATCGACTTCATCGATGCCGCCGACAGTTTCCCCGATGGATGGACTACCAACTGCAACAGCTTTGTCATCACCGACGGCTGCTTCGGCGTGGCCGCACCGTCTCTCAGCATGAGGCAAACCGGGTCATACGTCACATCTCCGCTATACCAGGGAGAAATTTCTCAAATCACATTCTGGTATAAAGGCGCATATATGGATCCCACCAACATCGCCGTGGTACAAATGTCGGCCGATGGCGAAGACTGGGAAATACTCGACTACCTCGACATATCAAGCCAAACGGGCAACTACGCCCTATATGGCGACGGGCAGGAAATCACATTGCCGCCGGGGATAAGGCAATTCAGGATATACTACGAGAAATCCGATGGCAGCACAGGCGGCTTCGTCTATCTCGATGACTTGCGCGTGGTGGTTGAGGGGTACGACGACCCGATTGTACTGGAAGGGTACGACGACCGCGAAGTGGGCGACGTGCAATCGTTCACCGTCAACGGACTGACACCGAACACACAATACATCTACCGCGTCAGGGCCCACAACGGCTCGATGTACTCGCTCTCGTCGCCCGACATGGCAGTAGTGACCGACCTGTATGGCGCAGTTGGCAATGTTTCCGAAATTGGCGCATTCTCTGTCCATGCCACCGACGGAACACTCGCCGTGAAAGCGACATCGGGCAGCACCATCGAAGTATATACGACATCGGGAGCAAAAGTGGCATATATGTCGCTGAACGGCAGCACATCGGCAACCATACCGGTAGCTCCAGGCATATACGTGGTGAAATGCGGCGCTGCCGTTAAGAAAATAATTGTTCCGTAACACAAAACGCACATAACCCTGCACAATGGGCAGCCACCTCCGATTGGACGTGGCTGCCCATTATCGTTTGCCAAGAATCCGCCATAATTCCATGAATACCGCTCTCCTTCCCCCTTCTCTACATACCTACAAACTGCGACTTTACGACAGCATACCCCTCTCGCGGCAGCAAGCGCCACCGGCCGCATACAAAAAAACGGGAAAAACCGTGAATGCAATTGTTAATTACCTATTATTGGTGTCCGGTAAAACTTTTTATGTCCAATAGAAATTAGGGCTGACTTCCAAGCGAGGAAATCAGCCCTTTTCG
>CALUMH010000009.1 GCA_944321685.1 uncultured Muribaculaceae bacterium | reverse complement strand
AAGGGCTGATTTCCTCGCTTGGAAGTCAGCCCTAATTTCTATTGGACATAAAAAGTTTTACCGGACACCAATATTTTTATTAAGATTTTCTTGTGCCATCAGGCTTGCCGCACCGCAGGTGAATGCGAGCAGGGCCGTGCATAATAAGTGTTTCATAATTATGTTGAATTATTGTTGCACGACAAAATTACGTAAAAAGCCCCACAGTGTTATTGCTGTGAGGCTCAAATGCTTTTGCTGAAAAGTTCATGTGGCACTACATTGCTATGGCAGTGGGTGACATGCCGTATTGCCGTTTGAATGCTGTCGAGAAATGCGATTGGTTCTTAAAGCCCACTTCACGGTAAACGTCGGCAATTTTTCGGCCATTTTGCATCATGTCATAAGCCACTTCAAGGCGTTTACGGATGAGCCACTTTTCGGGCGTGAGATCGCTTATTTTTTTGAAGTCGCGCTTGAAGGTGGCAAGGCTGCGGCCTGTGTAGTGTGCCAATTCCTCTTGCGTGAATTCATACATATAATTGTTGCTCAAGAAGTCGAGAATGTCGATTTTCCACGGCTCGTTGAAGTCAAACAGCATGGTGGCAAACCGGCTGTCGATGTGGAGCAATGCGAGTAATCCCTCTTGCAATTTCAGGTTCATCAAGTCGTCATGCGGTTTCACATCAGGGTCGAAGTATGGAATCATCGAGGCAAACAGGCTTGTGATTTCGGCTGTTCCCGGTAATTTTATCACACCGGAGACAAGTTTCCGGGTTTCGCCTGGAAGTTGTTTGTACAGGCCGAGTTTGCCATACATTTCTCGCAAGAAATTGCGCGTAAAGCTCAGGAAGATGCCGCAATACCGTTCACCGTTGGCTGTGCGTTTATACATGGTGATATGGTGGTCGCGAGGGATGAACACGCATTCCCCCTTGCCCACGTGTATCTGCTCGTTGCCGTTGTCGTTTTCAAGCACCATTTCGCCTGAATACACATAATTCATGGCATATTCGCGGGAACGATGTATGCAGCCGCTCGTGTCATCGTAGAAGAAGCTGTAAAACACGTTGTTATAGTTGAATATCAGCTTCATGGGTTCCGATTGTTCCACTTTGGGCTCCATGTGTTTGCTCGTTTTTTTGGGAAAAGAAAATAATCGATGTACCACCCTGTGAGGTAAACGCCGTTGATGGCAAGCCGGTGCGGCTATTCGTCTTTGACGTTCTTCGAGCGGGATTCTTTCTTGGTTGAAGTGCTTGTGTCCTTGTCTTCTTTCAGGTCGATTTCTACCTTGTTATGGTCGAGTACCCTGTATTGCAGATAAGCAAGCGACTGGTCGGGCATGATGCGGAATTTGCGTCCGAATTCGATTCGCCAACGTCGGTATTCCGATATGATACCTTTTTTCAAGTATGCATCTACAAACGGGTGTACATACATCGTGAAATTGGTTATCTGTAAAGAGTGTATCAGGTAGTCGATTTTATCCTTGAGCATATCGGTGAACAGCAGCGACGGTTGTACTTCGCCTTTGCCGCCGCATGACGGGCAGGCTTCGGCAGTGGCAATGTCGAGTGCCGGGCGTACACGCTGCCTGGTTATTTGCATAAGCCCGAATTTGCTTAACGGCAATATGTTATGACGGGCGCGATCATTGGCCATCACCTCTTTCATGTGTTCATAGAGTGCTTGCCGGTGGTCGGCCTGGGCCATATCGATGAAGTCGATGACGATAATGCCGCCCATATCGCGCAATCTCAATTGGCGGGCAATTTCATCGGCAGCACGCAGGTTCACATCGAGTGCGTTACTTTCCTGGTTGGTGGAATTTTTTGAACGGTTTCCCGAGTTCACGTCGATTACGTGCAGGGCCTCGGTACTCTCGATTATTATGTATGCTCCCGATTTGAATGAAACTGTTTTGCCGAATGAAGTTTTTATTTGCCGCGTGATATTGAAGTGGTCGAAAATAGGAGTGTCTTCGGCATATAGCTTTACGATATCTTTCTTGTCGGAGGCAATTAGTGTCACATAATGCTGAATCTGGTCGAAGATTTCGGCATTATTGACGTATATGTTTTCAAACGTCGGGTTAAACACGTCGCGTATCAGGCTCACGGCGCGGCTTTCTTCCTCGTAGATGAGCGAAGGCGCGTCGGAACGTTGAGCCTTGGCGATGCTGTCTTCCCAGCATTTCATGAGGGCTTTAAGCTCGTTGTTGAGTTCTGCCACGCGTTTCCCTTCGGCCGACGTGCGTATTATTACGCCGAAGTTTCGCGGCTTGATGCTCTCGATAAGTTGGCGCAGGCGCAGTTTCTCCTCGGTTGACTTGATTTTTTGCGATATCGAAATTTTGTCGTTGAAAGGTATAAGCACCAAAAAACGCCCAGTGAATGAAATTTCGGTGGTCAGGCGCGGTCCTTTCGACGATATAGGTTCCTTGGCAATCTGTACAATCAATTGTTGCCCTACTTCAAGCACATCGGTTATGGTGCCATGTTTGTCTATGTCGGGCAAAGGCTTGGTTTTCGATATTTGCGGCACGTGCCGCTTGTCTTCAAGTGCAGCCGAGAGAAATTGCTTGTAGGTCTTGAATTGCGACCCGAGGTCGAGGTAGTGCAGGAAAGCGTCTTTCTCGAAGCCCACATTGACAAATGCGGCGTTCAGCCCCGGCATCAACTTTTTAACCTTGGCAATATAAAGGTTGCCGACGGCATACGATGCATCCCTCGGCTCTTTCTGCAAGGATACGAGTCGTCCGTCCTCGGTCAAGGCAGTTGATATGTTGTCAGGCGTTACGTCAACGATGAGTTCGCTTCTCATTACCCGTTTAATGGTTTATAAAAATAACAAGGCTTGTGCTCCTGCCATTATTGCTTGAGGCAAGGCTGAGAAAGCCGGAGTGGAACACAAGGTGTGAGTGAGTGTAAGGAATGTGTGTGGCCTCTATTGCACTTGAATGGAGCAGAGAGAGACGGTGCGCGCAATTAAAGGGGGGTATTATTTACAAAGAACAAACGCAATGAAGCACTGTCTGCACTGTTTTGTGCCGTGTGTCATTTTGTTTGTTCTTTTGTAAGACTTGGTTTCAAAATGAAGCCTGAATCTACACGCACATTCATTATTTCTTCTTGTGGCGGTTCTTTCTCAGTCTTTTTTTACGCTTGTGAGTTGCCATCTTGTGGCCTTTTCTTTTCTTTCCGCTTGGCATATCTTTATGTTTTTAAGAGTTATATGATTAATCGCTGTGAATTGTCGCACGGTATTGCGCGGCAGTGACAGGCGAGATTATTTTACTTGTTCCATGAATACCTTTGCAGGCTTGAAAGCCGGGATCTTGTGCTCGGGAATGATGAGCGTGGTTCCCTTTGAGATGTTGCGGGCAGTCTTTTGCGAACGCGTCTTAACGATGAAACTGCCAAAACCGCGCAAGTACACATTCTCGTTGTTTGCAAGAGAGTCCTTTACGGTTTCCATGAATTTTTCTACAGTCTCCAGCACCGATGCTTTGTCGATGCCGGTAGATTTTGCAATCTCGTTTACGATGTCTGCTTTAGTCATTGTATTCGTATTTTTTTATAAATATTTAAATTTCCCGTAATCACAAACAAAGTTGAAAACAGATGCCCGCTTCGGGGGCAGGGCAGCCCGTTTTTCAGTGTTTCAGGAGCATAGGAAATGCCCCCGTCGGATTTGTAGGTGCAAATATCGCACTTTTTTTTGAAATAAAAGTAAGTAGCAATGAAATTTTCATAGAATTTTTTGTTTTTCACTTGTTTATGAGAGTGCAGGCCAAGCATGATTGGAAGGTACATGTGTGGCAGTGGCGTAGTGAGCCGGGAAATTGCTAACTTTGCAGTCGGGTTTTAAAAGGATAGAAATGAATAAGAAATTTACTGTTCCGTTTTTGTTGCTTGCGGTATTGTTCTGCATTTTTCTTGTGGTTGCCAATTTGCTTGAAGTCAAGGTGGTAAAGCTTGGCCCGCTTTCGGCTACTGCCGGGCTGGTCGTTTTCCCGTTATCATATATAATAAACGATTGTATAGTGGAGGTATATGGTTTCCAGCGGGCACGGTTTGTGATATGGCTTGGTTTTTTGATGAACCTGGTGGTGGTGTTGCTTGTGCAGCTTGCCTTGATTTTGCCACCCGATCCCGTATGGACCGGCCAGCAGGCCATGGAGGCCGTGTATGGCAGCACGCCGCGCATATTGCTTGCAAGTTTCGTGGCATTTGTGTGCGGCTCGATGGTGAATGCCTATGTGATGAGCCGCATGAAGGTTATGAGCCGCGGACGGCATTTTTCGGCCCGAGCCATTTTGTCAACATTGTTTGGCGAGAGTGTCGATTCGGTGATATTTTTCCCTATTGCTTTTGGGGGAGTGTTGCCGTGGACCACTGTGCTGACTCTCATTTGGAGCCAGGCAGTCATCAAGACCGCATATGAAGTGGTGGTGTTGCCGGTTACGCTCAAGGTTGTGGCATATATAAAACGTCGCGAGCAGATCGACACCTATGACGATGCTGCGAGCGGAGTGGATTACCGCTGGTGGCGCGTGGATAAAATAGATTAATAGTGTGCTGAGTTATGATTGAGGGAATTAAGACGGTATTTGTTGACGTTGACGACACGCTGTGGTGGTTTAGTGAAAATTCGTTGATGTCGTTACGTCATGTATATGAGGTTTTCAAACTTGACCGGTTTGCCGATTATGATGCATTTGACCGTTATTACCATGACATTAACAGTCGGTTGTGGGAGTTGTACCATTATGGTAAAATCGAGAAAAGTTTCCTTGTGGAGGAACGTTTCAGGTATGCACTTGAAAAGATAGGCTTTCAACCCGGAACCATAGGCCGCCTTGGGGCCGAAATCAACGAAGAGTATTTGCGATACTTGGCCTTGCAGCCGCTGCTTGTGCCGGGAGCAAGAGTGATGCTTGAGGGATTGGCTCCCGGTTACGATATTAATGTGCTGAGCAATGGCTTTAAGGGCGTACAGCAACAGAAGTTGCGCTCGGGTGGTATCGACGGCTATATTCGCCATGTGGTGCTTTCAGATGATTGCGGAATAACGAAGCCGCTGCGTGGCATATTTGATTATGCGCTTGGGGTGTGCGGCGCAACTGCCGAGTCGAGTGTAATGATAGGTGACAATTACGACACTGATGTTTGCGGAGCCAAGAATGCAGGTTGGCACACTATATTTTTCAATCGCGGCGGCAAGTCCGGTGATTATCCTGCGGCCGATGCCGTGGTGGAAGACTTGCGCGAAGTGCTGTCGTTATTGTGATTTCCCCGCTTTGGGTCAATACCAGGTTATACCGTTTGACGAACTGCTGCGCTTGTCATACTTGAGGTCGCTCAGCAACGACGATTTCACGGCAATGTGGAAGTTATATGACTTGTATGGCCCCACCGGCACGAAACTTGCGCTCATGGTGAAGCAGTGCAGGTCGCGCGATATCGAGCAGTTCATGTAAGCTATTTTCCCGGTGTCGAAGTTATAGCTTGCCGAGAAATTGAATGCCCAGTTTTTTGTCGGCCTCACATTGCCCGAGAAACTCAGGTTTTGCGTTATGCGGCCGTTGTAGTCCATCTTTTCATAATTGAAGTCTCCGTAACTGTAATTGACCGAGTAGTTAAACGTCAGGCTCCATGGGAAATCCCATTTTGCATATCCGTCGGGATTTAATTCTATGCCCGATTCGGTTTTTCCCCCACGGATTTCTTGTTCTTCGTTGCGGTTGGCATATCGGTTCACCTCTTCGGGAGGTTGCTTTTCCTTGTTTTGTTCTTTTTTGTCTTTTTTCTTGAATGTGTCGTTGTTGAGTGTATATGAGAACGATGTGCCGGTGCTCGATAATTTTGCCAACCCCTTGCCGGCCTGCAGGCGTGTGCGGTTGACACGCGTCGGTGTTCCATACTCGTTGAGCTGGTAAGTGTAAACATCCCAAGTTGCCGACAGGTTAAGGTTGAAATTTTTCATCAGTCTTAACGACAGCGATGTGTTGATGTTGCTCCATCGCAACGAGTCGGCGGCGAAGTTGTATGACTGGCTCACGGTGAAGTTTTCTATTAGTGAGATTTTCTTTACACCGGTACTGTCGGCATCGCTTTTTACTTTCATTTCCACGTTGTTGGCAAGCGACAAGCTCACCGAACCGGTCTTGCCTTGCCCCACACTGCCGAATATGCCATGCGAGAAATATGAATATTTGGTGTTGACGAGTTTCCCGGTATTGGGATTGGTGTAGGCATAAGTGCCATAGTATCCCCAAAACGGAGAACTGAAGTCGGGAGCACCGGTGAATGATATCGTCGGGGTAAGCACGTGGCGTATCATTTGCACCTTGTCGCCAAATATTTTCCAAGGCTTGAAGAAACCGTATATCTTGGTGTCGAGCGAAATCGACGCGCTGAAGTCGAAGATGTTGTAAAAACTATAGGTGGTGTCGCGCACCACGGCCGATGCCGCAGGATCCCATTGTTGGCGTATCTTGCTGGTGTACATACGGTCGTTGATGCTCACGCTCGGAGTGACGTTGATATAGTCAAACACGTTGAACGTGGCCGATATGGGGATGGAGTGTCGCATACCGTTGCGCCAGTCCTTTATAAGGCTTTTTTTGAAAAATTCGTTTTGCCCGGCCGTGAGGGAATTTTGGAATACTCCGGTATATGAAAGCTTGATTTTTTCATACCATTTTTCACTTCCCACGGCATTTTTGCGTTTGAACGGTGCCGTTTGCGACATTGTGAGTGTGATATTGGGGAACGACACGGTGAGTGTGGAGTCGGATGAGCGTTGTGAAATATTGGCCGACGTTGACAAGCTCCATTTTGAATTCGGGAACTTATATGTCATGTTGACGCTGCTACTGGTGGTGTTTTCGGTAAACGAGCTGCTGTAGTAGTCGTCGAGGTTGTTACGGCTGTATCCGCTGGTGGCAAAGTTCACGCTTGCCGAGAATGTCATGTTTGGGTTGGCCTTCGAGTCTTGCGAGTGGGTCCAAGTAATTTTGAAGTTGTTTTGTTTGGAGTAGTCAGGTTCCCCTTTTTCGCCCGATATGGTTGTCAGGTAGCTTATGTGGAAGCCACCCGAGAACTTGTAGCGTTTGCGGTATGATGATTGTGCCGCCACTCCCCAAGAGCCTTTGGTGTAGATTTCTCCGGTGAGTGCGAGGTCGATTTTGTCGTTGATTGCGAAATAATAGCCGCCTTCACGCAAGTAGTATCCGCGATTGTAGTCGTCGCCGAATGTCGGCATGATTATTCCCGACGAATATTTGTCGCTGAAAGGGAAGAAGCCGAACGGTATTGCGAGTGGCAACGGCACGTCGGCAAGCACCATATAGGCCGGTCCGATTACAATGTCTTTTTTGGGCCGCATTTTGCCCTTGGTTATTTGCAAGTAAAAGTGCGGGTGTTCGTGGTTGTCGCAAGTGGTGTAGCGTCCTTCCTTGATGAAATACTCGTCGTTTTCCATTTTCTTGGTCTGCCCGCCTGTGAGGTAGCCTTCGCCTTGCTGCGTCACCACTTCGGTTATAAAGCCTTTTTTTGTCTTGAAATTATAACGCATGGTTTTCGACTCGTATTCGCCGCTGCCGTCCTTGAACACAGGCAATCCTTGTATCTCGCCGGTGCTGTCGGGGCGCCCGACGGCGTAAACTTCGCTTTTGTCCATGTTCATGTCTATTTGCATCGACTTCAGGTTTATGGCACCGTAAGTTACGTCGCCTTCGCCATACATCGATGCATTATTGCGGCCATAAAATACAAGGGAGTCTTTGGCGGTGAATTGCACAGAGTTGTCGAGATCGACCATGGTCATTACGAAACGCGATTTCAACCTTGAAGTGTCACGCATGGAACTGCCGGCCATTGTTGTGTCGGCTGTTACTGTTGACGAGTCGTTCCCTATAGCTTGCCGCACCGATGTCGAATCGGCATCTTGCTTGTGCTTTTGCAGGCGGGCAATGATGCTGTCGGCGGCTGCGTCCTTGACCGAGTCGGGAATTAATGCAGACACCGAATCGAGAGTTGCGGCATTTATGGTGTCGCCAAGCAACTCTTCGATGGAGGGGGGCAAGTCGGTAGTCGAGCCTTCTGCCGATTGCTTGGCAACGTTGCAACTATGGCACACGCAAAGGACAACTACGAGAGATGCTATATATATGAGTATATTTTTCAAATTTAAAATGCGGAAAAACACCTGCAAAATTAAGCAATAACATTCACACCTGCACAATAAAGTTGATAATTATTGTTATTGTGCCGTTGACTGAGGCGATGCTTGCTGCGGTTGCTTGATTATGATAAGGGCTTTGGAACGAGTGAGGATGCTGTCGAGCAGAGCAGTGTCGCCCGATATTCGCTGTAATGCTTTTTTTGAAGCTATTTGGTGCGATTCTTTCTTGGTGTAGCCGGTGGCTTCGCTCACGGGGCGGCCGCACAGGCTTATCACCGAGCGGAACATCTGGCTGTTGGTGCCATCGACCGATGTTTCGACAAGGTCGAAGCTGATGGGTACATGGTTCTTTTGCCCCCATTCAAGCAACTTCGACTTGAAATTGATTTCGGTATAGGCGATACTGCGTATGTTGATGTAAGGCGCTATTATTCGCTGCTCGACGAAAGCCTTGCAACGTTCATATCCTTGGTCGAGATATACGGCACCCACCAATGCTTCGAGGGCGTTCCCATAGACGTAGGAATTGTGGGTGTGGCTCGTCATGACGGGATGCACTACTTTGTCGAGCCCCATTTTCCGGGCAATTTTCGATAGCGTTTCGCGCTTTACTATTTTCGAGCGGGTGTTGGTGAGGAACCCTTCATGTTTTCGAGGGTACATTTTGTAAAGAATATCGGCCACTATCGCGCCCAATATTGCGTCGCCAAGATATTCAAGCCGTTCGTTGTTGATGTAACGGTCTTTGCCGTTTACGGTGGAGCGGGAACGATGAATGAACGCGAGCCGGTATAAGTTTAAGTGCCGCGGGTGAAATCCGAGCAGTCGGAAACAAAAAGCATAAAGCTCCTTATCTTTGCAGAAAAGAAGCTTTATGCGAAACAAGATATCGTTAGGCGACACGGTACGCGATATTATTCGACGTATTTTTTTACGATCATGCTGGCATTGTGTCCGCCAAAACCGAATGTGTTGGACAAAGCCACGTTGATATCGCGTTTTTGCGCCTTGTTAAATGTGAAATTCAACTTATAGTCAATCTCAGGATCCAAGTCGTCGTCGGCATGGTTAATGGTCGGAGGAACTATGCCGTCGGTTATCGTCTTGACGCAGAACAGCACTTCAAGCGCACCGGTTGCACCCAGCAGGTGGCCGGTCATCGACTTGGTAGAGCTGATGCTCAAGCGGTAGGCATCGTCGCCCCAAACTTCCTTGATGGCTTTTACTTCCGACAGGTCGCCTACCGGGGTAGATGTACCGTGTACGTTGATGTAATCGACATCAGCCGGGGTGAGGCCTGCATCGGCGATAGCCCGTTTCATCACCAATTTTGCGCCGAGCCCTTCGGGGTGGCTTGCAGTGATGTGGTAGGCATCGGCCGACATACCGCCACCGACAACTTCACAATATATCTTGGCACCACGAGCCTTGGCGTGTTCAAGTTCTTCGAGAACGAGGCAGGCCGAACCTTCGCCTATGATAAAGCCGTCGCGCGAACCGCTGAACGGGCGCGAAGCCGTCTCAGGCGAGTCGTTGCGTGTGGAGAGGGCGTGCATCGAGTTGAAACCGCCTACCCCGGCAGGGTAAATGGCAGCCTCGGCACCGCCGCTGACCATTGCAACAGCCATACCTAAACGAATGTAGTTGAATGCGTCGATCAAGGCGTTGGTCGATGATGCGCAAGCCGAGACGATCCCGAAGTTAGGCCCGCGGAAGCCGTATTGCATGGAAATGTGACCGGCAGCTATGTCGGCAATCATCTTCGGAATGAAGAATGGATTGTACTTCGGCCCCTGATCGGCATGCATGGCATAATAGCCGGCTTCTTCCTCGAATGTGTGCAAACCTCCGATACCCGATGAGAAAATGACACCGACATTGTCGGCATCGATGCCCTCGGCGTTGATTTTAGAGTCTTCAACTGCCTGTTGGGCAGCCACAAGGGCATATTGGGAATAGAGGTCGAGGGTGCGCAACCTCTTGCGGTCGAAAAAATCGGCCCCGTTGAAGTTCTTCACCTCGCACGCAAACTGGGTCTTGAACAGAGATGCGTCGAAATGCGTAATAGGCCCGGCACCGCTTACTCCCGCAATGGCATTTTGCCATGTGGTTTCAACGTCGTTGCCGAGGGGAGTTACAGCTCCCAAGCCTGTTACAACAACTCTTTTTAACTCCATTATAAATTAATGTGATTTCTTTCTTATTTGTTGTTTTCGATGAACTCGATGGCGTCGCCAACAGTTACTATGCCCTCGGCCTTGTCATCGGGAATTTCGATACCGAATTGCTTTTCGAATTCCATGATCAATTCAACAGTGTCGAGTGAATCAGCACCAAGATCTTGAGCAAATGTAGCTTCAGGTGTTACTTCAGATTCGTTTACTCCAAGTTTTTCTACAATTATTGCTTTTACCTTTTCTGCAATTTCTGACATAATGATTAAGTTTTAAATAGTTATAATTTGGATAATACTTTTTTCGCGGCACAAAGTAAGCAATTTTAATTCAGATATGAAAAATTTTAACGCCTTAAATTGAACCGTTTTGCGCATTTTGTCGCAAAATGTGCAGTTTTGGGCTTTATTCGCGGCTTTTTGCATTCCATTTTCTGCTCCTCGTTGCTTGATTGCTTTTGCAAGTTTTGCTTTCATTTCCGGTGGTGAGGCGATGCCGTCTCTGTCCTTAATAAACGGTGGTTTTGCCGCCGTTGCCGTTGTGAAAAACGAGGTATCAAATTGCTTAACAGGCTGCAAAGGTACTAATTTTGTTTAAAACTCCAACGTTTGCGTCAACATTTTTTTAGTTTTGGCTTCTATTTATCCGGATTTATGCTTGACCAGTGTGCCGGGCTTTTGTCGGCGGTGCGATGTACCGTTGCGTTTTTTTGTGATTGTTTTGTTGCTTTTTGAAATATATCATGTGCAAGGTGTTGTTATTTGATTGATTTTTGGTATATTTGCAAAAAGCCGTATTTGCAAAAAAAACTTTTTTGGGTCGAACCGGTTTGGCCGATTGTTGCAATGATGGCTACGGCGTGTGCGTCGCAGTGTATTGATTTTCTTGTAAAACCCTAAAATAATATATGTGTTATGAAGAAGATTGTTTATTTCTTATTGATTGCGTTACTTTGTTCGGGTTGCAGCACCTCGATAATGAGTACCATGCTGCCCGGCGTGTTTGATACCGCGCCCGGATATTCGTTTGGGTGGGAAAGCTGTACCGGTAATGCTTCGGAAGGCAGGGCCCGGTTTACTGTGGCGTGTTCTCATGTGTTAGCCCCGCAGACGGTTTATGTGCTAAGCGGTAATGATACTTATGCAGCCGATATGTATGGAAACCGTTATCCGGTGACAGTATCGGGGGCTTCGTCTCTCAAGATGGCTGCCGGGGTTCCGGGAAAATTTGTTTTTGAGATAAGGGGCATACCGCCGGGAGTTAATTCGTTGGCTATAATAAGCATCATGTTCAAGACATATACCGATGGTGTTTCAAGCAGTGGAGAATATCGCCCCATGCACTTCCGCAACATTCCCATAACTTGGCAATAATGGTTTGCGGCTTTTCCCGTGTGTGAAAAATCCATGTAAAGGAATGTGGTGTGTCGTGCTGTGTCCCTGTTCTTGTGTTACATTATGGTGTAGGGGTAGATGATGTTCCACAGGAACAACGGGTGCCCCGGCATGGAAGTGCCTGCGCTGCAACGGTCTTTCTGCTCGATGACGCGGGCGAAGCCGTCAACCGAAAGTCGCCCTGAGCCCACTTCGACAAGGGTGCCGACGATGGCTCGTACCATGTTGCGTAGGAAGCGGTCGGCGGTAATGGTGAATACCATCTGGTTGCCTTCGGGTTCCCATTGTGCATGGGTGATGATGCAGTTGTTGGTCTTCACGTCGGTGTGCAGTTTGCTGAAGCTGGTAAAGTCGGTGTATTTCGGCAGCAATGCGGCGGCCTTGTTCATCAGGTCGAAATCGAGCTGTGGCGGGTGTTGCCAACTGAGCGGGTACAGGAACGGTGACTTGCCCCGATGCGTGAAATACTTGTATGTGCGTGATGTGGCATCGAAGCGTGCGTGTGCGTCGTCGGCTACTTGGAATATGGCGTGGATGGCAATGTCGTGCCCCAACAGGCTGTTAAGCCCGCGCACGAGCCGTGTCGTGTCTTGCGGCATGGTGTCGCAGTCGAAGTGGGCTATCATCATGGCTGCATTCACGCCGGTGTCGGTGCGGCCTGCTCCGGTTATGGTAGTGGGCACACGCAATACCGTTGACAAGGCCTTTTCGATGGTCTCTTGCACGGTCACGGCATTGGGCTGCGTCTGCCATCCGTGGAAGCAGGCTCCGCGGTATGATAAGCGTATGAAGTATCTCACGCCGGTATCAGTCTTTTTCGAGATAAGTGTAACCGTATAATCCCGAGCGGTAGTTGCTAAGGAATTCGCGTCCTTCTTCGGGGGTGATTTTGCCTTGCTTCATCGACCGTGTCACCCATGTTTCCACGTTGCGAACCAGCCGCTTGGGGTTGAATTGTACGTAATCGAGCACTTCGGCCACGGTTTCTCCGTCTATTACCTGGTCGATGTCGTAGTGGTCTTTGTACACGCTTATGTGTACGGCGTTGGTGTCGCCGAAGAGGTTGTGCATGTCGCCAAGTATTTCTTGGTATGCACCCACAAGGAATACTCCGAAGTAGTAAGGTTCGTCGGTCTTAACCGGGTGTACAGGCAGCGACGTGGATGTTCCGTGCATCGATATGAAGTTGGCTATCTTTCCGTCGCTGTCGCACGTGATGTCCTGTATCGAAGCCATTTTGGTAGGGCGTTCGTCGAGCCTTGCGATAGGCATTATTGGGAATACCTGGTCGATGGCCCAAGAGTCGGGCAACGACTGGAACAGCGAGAAATTGCAAAAGTATTTTTCGGGTAGCATACGTGCCACCTTGCGCAGCTCCTCGGGAGCGTGTTTCATGTCGGCTGCAAGTTCGCTTACATCGCGTGCTATCGACCAAAACAGTTTTTCTATAATGGCACGGGTGCGCAAGTCGAGCAGCCCGAGGCTGAACAAGTCGAGCGCTTCTTCCTTGATTTGCAAGGCATCGTGCCAACTTTCAAACAACCGCGGCTGGTTGATGCGGTCCCATATGTCATACAGTTCGCGAGCCAATTCGTGGTCGGTGTCGCTTATTTTGTCGGAGGTTTCATCCCACTGTGGCAGGCAGGTGGTTTGCAGCACTTCAAACACCAGCACCGAGTGGTGTGCTGTGAGCGAGCGACCCGACTCGGTGATTATATTGGGCTGCTTGAGCCCGTTTTTCTCGCAAGCATCGACAAGGGCCGATACCGAGTCGTTGACGTATTCCTGTATGCTGTAGTTCATGCTGCTTTCGCTTGCGCTGCTGCGGGTGCCGTCGTAGTCCACACCAAGCCCGCCGCCTATGTCCACGAAATCGATGTTGAAGCCCATTTTCGACAATTGCACATAAAATTGCATCGCCTCGCGCAGGGCGTTCTTGATGCGGCGTATTTTGGTGATTTGGCTGCCTATGTGGAAGTGTATCAGTTTCAGGCAGTCGGTCATTTTGTTCTTTTCGAGCATCTCGATTGCCGAGAGCAATTCGCTTGAGTTTAGTCCGAACTTGCTTTGGTCGCCGCCCGATTCTTCCCACTTCCCGCTGCCCGAGTTTGAGAGCTTGATGCGCACGCCTATGTTGGGGCGCATTTTCAGTCGTTTCGAGATTTCGGCAATCAGTTGCAATTCGTTAAGTTTTTCCACGACAAGAATTATGCGTCGGCCCATCTTTTGCGCAAGCAGGGCAAGTTCCACGTAGTTCTCGTCTTTGTACCCGTTGCAGATGATGAGTGAATTTTCGGCTGCGCTTATGGCCAGCACGGCGTGCAGCTCGGGTTTTGAACCGGCTTCAAGCCCGATTTTGAACTTGGTGCCGTGGCTCACTATTTCCTCCACCACCTGTTTCATTTGGTTTACCTTTATGGGATAGATGATGAAGTTTTCGGCCTGGTAGTGGTATTCCTCGGCAGCCTGCTTGAAGCACCGGGATATTTTCTCGATGCGGTTGTCGAGAATGTCGGGAAAACGCAGCAATACGGGTGCCGTAATGTCTCGCACCTGCAATTCATCCATAATCTCTTTCAAGTCAACCGGTACGCAATCTTCCTTGGGTGTTACTTCTACGTGACCTTTGTCGTTGATTGAAAAATACTTCAGCCCCCAACCATTAATGTTGTAGAGCTCTGCGCTGTCTTCGATGCGCCACTTTCTCATGCTCGTAATAGTGTGCTTTTAGATGTGAATAAATATGATAATATAAGTTCCGGCAAAATTGCCGAGCAAAATTAATGATATTTTATCTATTTGCTGTTATATAAGACATATAAAATTGTTATCTTTGCACAAAATAAAGGAGGAGGCCTTGATGTGCCGATGCTCCGAAATATATGGGAAAAAGATTTAGTCACATTTATAAATTTAACTAAAATGGTAAATTACAAGGATCTCGGCTTGGTTAACACCCGTGAGATGTTTGCCAAGGCTATCAAAGGCGGTTATGCAATTCCGGCTTTCAACTTCAACAACATGGAACAGTTGCAAGCCATCATCAAGGCTGCTGCCGAAACTAAGTCTCCGGTAATCCTTCAAGTGTCGAAGGGTGCCCGCAACTATGCAAACGCTACGTTGCTGCGCTACATGGCCGAAGGTGCCGTAGAGTATGCAAAGGAATTGGGTTGGGAACATCCGCAAATCGTTCTTCATCTCGACCATGGCGACAGCTTTGAACTTTGCAAGTCGTGTGTTGACAGCGGTTTCTCGTCGGTTATGATCGACGGATCTCATCTTCCTTATGAAGAAAACGTTGCCCTCACCAAGAAAGTTGTCGAATATGCACATCAACATGATGTGACTGTAGAAGGCGAGCTTGGCGTATTGGCAGGTGTTGAAGATGAAGTTTCGTCTGACCACCACACTTACACCAACCCCGAAGAGGTTATAGACTTTGCTACCCGCACAGGTTGCGACAGCTTGGCTATTTCTATCGGTACTTCTCACGGTGCTTACAAGTTCAAACCGGAACAATGCACACGCGACCCGAAGACCGGCCGCTTGGTTCCTCCTCCATTGGCATTCGAAGTGCTCGATGCAGTTATGGAAAAACTTCCCGGTTTCCCCATCGTGCTCCACGGTTCTTCGTCGGTTCCGCAAGAGTATGTTGACATCATCAACGCCAACGGTGGTAAGTTGCCCGATGCAATCGGTATCCCCGAAGAAGAACTTCGCAAAGCAGCAAAGAGCGCTGTTTGCAAGATCAACATCGACAGCGACAGCCGCTTGGCTATGACTGCTGCCATTCGCAAAGTATTCAACGAAAAGCCGCAAGAATTTGACCCGCGCAAATATCTCGGCCCGGCTCGCGATGAAATGGAAAAGCTCTATAAGCACAAAATCATCAACGTGCTTGGTAGCGAAGGCAAAGCAGAATAATATTACTATTGCCTGATATTAATTTACAACGCCCTGTCGGCACTGCCGCCGGGGCGTTTTGTTTTATGAGGGTGTATCAAAATGCGTTTTTGCTTCTAGGGGGTGTATCAAAATGCGTTTTGGGCTTCCGTAAAGACGCGATTAATCGCGTCTCTACAACCATTGTATCGTATAACATATTGTAAATCAGTTGTTGCCATTATCGAGACGCGGCAATGCAATGTCTCTATAATGACAATGTCGGAATTATGATACACCTACATGCACCATCGGTGCAGCGATTTCAGTGGTCGCTGCGTCGTCGGTTACCAAAGCGGCATAAATATTGAGTCGGTATGCTTTAAATATTGCGGTTTGGGTTAACAATAAAAGCGTTGGTTTTCTGTATAATTTATTGAAAACCAACGCTTTTGATATTGTCGGGATGACAAGATTCGAACTTGCGACCACTCGCCCCCCAGACGAGTACTCTAAACCGGACTGAGCTACATCCCGAATTGTGTTCAGGTCGTGTGACCTGAGTATTGTCTTGTTTTTCTAAAGAACTCTTTTCTTTGAGCCTCTTGTCGGATTCGAACCAACGACCCCGAGATTACAAATCACGTGCTCTGGCCAACTGAGCTAAAGAGGCAGGTGGGCAAGCTGACTACATCGCGCCGCTACGACCTGCTACCCTTGCTTCGGTCAAGACCTGGGGGAATTCACCGGGAGCATGCCGTGTAGGACTTACCCGGGTGCAAAGGTACGCATATTTTTTATTTTGGCAAGCGTTTTTTCATGAAAAATCTCAATTATTTGGCTAATTTTGTATCTGCTAATATTGGAAATTATGCTTAATGAGTTGAAAAATAGGGTATTGTCGGGCTATAAAATTTCGGTTGATGATGCTAAAATTATAGCCTGTTGGCCCGATGTGGATGAATTATGTGATGCTGCAGGGAAAATCTGCCGCCGTTTTTGTGGTAATCGTATCGACACGTGTTCCATTATCAATGCCCGTAGCGGGCGTTGCGGAGAAGATTGCAAATGGTGTGCGCAGGCTGCCCGTTTCCACACTGGAGTCGAGGAATATGAGTCGGCGAGCAGCGACGATACGCTTGCGCTGGCCCGTTACAACGACAGCCGCGGCATCAGGCGTTTTTCGCTTGTGACGAGCGGCCGCAAGGTGAGCCGCCGCGACATGGCGCACTTCTGTGAAATATATCGCCGCCTTGGCAGGGAGACGGGGTTGCATTTGTGTGCCTCGATGGGATTGCTTGACGAGGAGTCCATGAAGATGCTGCGCGATGCAGGCGTTACGCGTTATCATTGCAACCTTGAGTCGGCGCCGTCGTTTTTCCCGTCGTTGTGTACGACACACACCATAGCCGACAAGATTGCCACTTTGCGCCTTGCCAAGCGCATGGGAATGACTGTGTGTTCTGGCGGCATAATCGGTATGGGTGAGACCATGGAGCAGCGCATAGAACTTGCCATGACGTTGCGCGAAATAGGTGTCGATTCGGTTCCTATTAATATATTGGTTCCTATTCCAGGAACACCGATGCAGGATATGCCACCCATAAGCGAAGATGAAATAATGCGCACTGTGGCGGTATTCCGTTTTATTTTGCCTGACAAGTTCCTGCGTTTTGCCGGGGGAAGGGCGCGGCTTAGTGATGCAGCCGAGCGACGTATTCTCACAGGAGGCATGAATGGTGTGATAATGGGGGATATGCTCACAACCATAGGCAACCGCATCGATGAAGATCGCGAATTGTTCCGCTCGCTCGGACTTGAGCCGGCATAAAAAACGACTTTCTTGTGGAACATTTGCCATGCAGGAATGTTTTGTGTATATTTGTAATTACTAAAAAATAAGGAGTATTGTATGATGAAGGCAACGATGACGCTTGATATGAACAGCTTGTGGCAGTCGATAAAGTCGCTGTCGGCAAGTAACAAGGAGTGGCTGCGCGACAAGTTGATTGAAGACTTGGATGGCGGCCATGCCGGAGTTGTGTCGGAAGACAAGGTGGAATACATCAGCAAAGAAGAGATCCTTGCCGGGATTGATGCCGGATTGAAGGAGGTGGCTAAAAGAAAACGCGCAGGTCGGAAAGCCAAAACTTTAGATGAATTAATAGATGAATTATAGGATAGTTTTTGACAAGCCTTTTGAAAAAGAGGTAAAACGGCTTTCTAAAAAATATGCTTCGTTGAAGCATGATTTGGCAAGGTTGCGCGATGAAATATTGGCTGATCCGCTGCTTGGAACCGACCTGGGCGGAGGTTTGCGAAAGATACGCATGGCCATTACATCGAAAGGCAAAGGGAAAAGCGGCGGGGCAAGAGTAATTACATTTACTGTGATAGTGTCGGTGGAGGAAACTGAAATAAACCTGTTGTATATATATGATAAAGCCGAACGCTCTACTATAACCAAAGGCGAGATTGAAATGCTATTGAAGAAAAACGGGTTGCTTTAGACGCTTGATAGGAACCGGGTGCATATTTTTCTTGGGCGTGAGGTGGATAAGGTCAAGAATTATTGCTAATTTTGCAACTTAAAACGTTTAATACAAAAGACAAGAGGTGGAAACAAAGTACATATTTGTTACCGGCGGCGTGGTTTCCTCGTTAGGGAAAGGGATTATTTCGTCGTCGTTGGCACGACTGTTGTTGTCGCGCGGTTTTAGAGTTACGATACAAAAGTTTGACCCGTATATCAATATCGACCCGGGTACGCTAAACCCATATGAACATGGCGAATGCTATGTCACTGCCGACGGGCATGAGGCCGACCTTGACCTTGGCCACTATGAGAGGTTTACCAATATTCAAACTTCGCGTGCCAACAATATCACCACGGGGCGCATATACCAAAGTGTAATCGACAAGGAACGCCGTGGCGATTACTTGGGCAAGACGGTGCAGATAATTCCGCACATCACCGATGAGATAAAACGCAACGTGAAGTTACTGGGCAATACCGGCAAATATGATTTCGTAATCACCGAAATCGGTGGTACTGTGGGTGATATCGAGTCGTTGCCGTTCCTTGAGGCGGTGCGCCAGTTGCGTTGGGAATTGGGGCAGAACTGCCTGGTGGTACACCTCACTTATGTGCCTTTCATCAATGCTGCCAAGGAATTGAAAACCAAGCCTACACAGCACTCTGTAAAGCAACTGCAAGAAGTGGGTATCCAGCCCGACATACTGGTGTTGCGTACTGAGCACGACATTCCGATGTCGATGCGCAAGAAGGTGGCACTTTTCTGCAATGTGTCGCCCGATGCCGTTATACAGTCGATCGATGCGCCAACTATTTATGCGGTGCCATTGACCATGCATGGGCAGCATCTCGACGAGATTGTGCTTAAAAAAACCAATACGCCATATAGCGGTGAACCCGATTTGACCAAGTGGAACGAATTCCTTGCCAAGATAGAAAACGCCAAGGATACGGTAACCATAGGCCTTGTGGGCAAGTATGTTGAATTGCAGGATGCCTATAAATCGATTTCAGAATCGTTGTTCCAGGCTGCAACTTATAACGACCACAAGCTCGATTTGCGCTACATCAGTTCGGAGAAACTGAACGACGGCAACGTGGAAGAGGCATTGCGCGACATGGACGGCGTGATAATAGCCCCGGGATTCGGTCAGCGCGGCATCGAGGGCAAATTTGTGGCCCTTAAATGGTGCCGTGAACATGATATGCCCACATTCGGCATCTGCCTGGGTATGCAGTGCATGGTGATAGAGTTTGCACGCAATGTGCTCGGCTTGGCCGAGGCCAACAGTACCGAAATGGATACCAAGACCCCGTATAATGTTATCGACCTGATGGAAGAGCAGAAGAGTATTTCATCGATGGGCGGTACCATGCGGCTCGGTGCATACCAGTGCCGATTGCTTAGCGGCTCGAAGGTGGCCAAGGCATACGGAACAACCGATATAATGGAACGTCACCGTCACCGTTTTGAGTTCAACAACGAATATCGTGCCCAGTTTGAAGCTGCGGGAATGCATTGTGTGGGAGAAAATCCCGAGGCGCACCTTGTGGAAGTGGTGGAACTTGAGGGCAAAAAGTGGTATATAGGTACGCAATACCACCCTGAATACAGCAGTACGGTACTTAATCCGCACCCGTTGTTTATGGACTTTGTGCGTGTTGCCATCGAAAACAAGAAGAACAAGTAAACACACATATATATTATTGAGAAGAAATGGATAAAAACGCGATTATCGGAATGTTGCTGATGGGCGTGGTTATATTTGGCTTCATGTGGCTTAACCAGCCATCGGAAGCCGAACTTGCGCAACGCCGGGCAGCAGCCGAGCAGGCAGCTACCGAAGCTGCCATACGACAAGCCGAGGCCGGTGCCGCATTTGGCGTGACCGATACCGTGACGGCTGCCGAAATAGCAACGTTGAAGTCCACCGTGATGCAATTCGGCCGTACCGACGGTGAAGGAGAAAAAGCTGTTTACACGCTTGAAAACGGGGGCGTGTCGGTAAAATTGCAAAATGGAGAATTGTCGGGCGACATTACGCTTGATGGCGGTTCGATGGGCAGCCTTTCCGAGGCTCTTGCCGCCACGACTGCCAATGTGTCTTTCCATAACCGCCTTGTGGCCAAGGTGAGGACGTTGATAAACGATTACACACGTAACGGTTCGTTTGCCAATTTCCTTAATGGGCGTGATTCGACGTTGATACTCGAAAATGAAATGCTGAAAGTGGAAGTGTCTTCGCTTGGCGGACAAATATCGAGTGTTATATTAAAGGACTATAACGACCACAAAGATTTTAATGTCGATGACGTAAATCCGGTTAAATTGTTTGATGCTTCGACCAATAGTTACAGCTTCATACTTAATACCAATTCACAACGTTTCGACACCAAGGATTTTTACTTTGTGCCGGTGCAGCTTAACGACAGCACGGTGCTTATGCAACTCGACCTGGGTGGTGGCAGCAAATTCGGTATTCGTTATACACTCCCGGCGGGACGCTATGACGTGGTTATGGAAGTGTTGCAAGAGAATATGGACAAGGTGATACCCACCAACATACCCAATCTTGATTTTGCTTGGAGGCAGAAGATGTCGCGCCACGAGTCGGGCCGTATGTTTGAAGAGCGTAACAGCGGCTTGTATTTCAAGTATTCGGGCGGTGATGTCGATTACTTGAGTGAAACAAGCAACGATGACGAGCAAATGCAGGACAAACTGAAATGGGTGGGTTTCAAGAACCAGTTCTTTTCAAGCATCTTGATTTGCAAGACTTTTTTCAACGGCGGCAATTTCGAGAGCCACGTTATACCTACCGAAGATCCCGACAATCGCAACTTCTTGAAGATGATGAGCATGGAAAGTTCGCTCGACTACAGTTCGACCAACCCCATGCCGGCACAGTTTAATTTCTACTTCGGACCCAACCTTTATCCGTTACTTTCTTCATACGACAAACTGGTTTCGCCCGACGAAGATTTGAAACTGACTAAGGTTATACCGCTCGGATGGCCGTTGTTCAGGTGGATTAATACTGGGTTCATCATTCCTGTGTTCAACTTCCTCGGCAGCTTTATCCCGAGTTATGGCTTGATAATACTTATCATGACCATTCTCATAAAGCTTATTTTGTGGCCGCTTGCACACAAGAGCTATAAGTCGCAGGCACGTATGCGTTTCCTTGCCCCCGATATAAAGGCTCTTAACGACAAGTATCCCGAAAAAGAACAAGCCATGCAGAAGCAGCAAAAAATGATGGAACTGTACCGGCAGGCCGGTGCCAACCCCATGAGTGGTTGTTTGCCGCTGCTGTTGCAAATGCCTATATTGGTGGCTATGTTCACATTCTTCCCTTCGTGTATCGAATTGCGCGGCCAGTCGTTCTTGTGGGTCAAGGACCTTTCGGCACCCGATGCCATAGTAAGTTGGGATGCACAAATCCCGTTCATCACCAATTACTTTGGTAACCACATAAGTCTTTTCTGCTTGTTGATGACAGTTGTAAATATCATTTACACACGCATCAATATGCAGAACCAGGCGGGAAGCCAGTCGATGCCGGGCATGAAGATGATGGCATACCTGATGCCGGTTATGTTCCTTGTGTTCTTCAATAATTATGCGGCTGGTCTTAGTTACTATTACTTTGTATCGTTGCTCATCACCATTTTGCAGACCTATGGTTACCGTCACTTTGTGAGCGAAAGCAAGATGCGTGCAATGATGGCCGAGGCTGCCCGCAAGCCAAAGAAGAAGAGTGGTTTCATGGCTCGCCTTGAAGAAGCTCAACGCCAGCAGCAAGCCATGCTTGCCGAGCAGCAACGCCGCAAGAATAATAACAGTAAAGGCCGTCATTAATTCCACCGACACTCCGTTATTTTATAGCTAAGAATTTAAACATATAAATATATATCATGGCATTAGTAAACGAGCATTTTTTGAAACTGAAGAGCAACTACCTCTTCTCGGATATTGCCAAAAGGGTTGAAAAATTCACGTCGGAAAATCCCGACAAAAAAATAATACGCCTCGGCATAGGCGACGTGACTCGTCCGTTGCCACAGGCAAGCATCGAGGCCATGCACCGTGCGGTAGATGACCTTTCACGGTCGGAAACTTTTCACGGCTACGGCCCTGAACAGGGATATGACTTCTTGCGCGAAGCCATCGTGGAACATGATTTTGCTCCACGTGGAGTGAAATTGGCTGCCGATGAGGTGTTTGTGAGCGATGGTGCAAAGAGCGATACCGGTAACATAGGCGATATATTGGAACGCAGTTGCAGCGTGGGCGTGACCGACCCCGTTTACCCCGTTTACATCGACAGCAATGTGATGAGCGGCAGGGCAGGAGATATGCTCCCCGACGGCAAGTGGAGCAATGTTACATATTTCCCGTGTACGGCCGAGAATGATTTTTGTCCGGCTCTCCCGACAGGCCAGGTGGATATAATATATTTGTGTTATCCCAATAATCCCACCGGTACCACGCTCACTCATGAACAGTTGAAGCGATGGGTTGACTATGCGATTGCCCATAATTCGATTATCATTTTTGATGCCGCATACGAGGCATTCATAAGCCGTAGTGAGGTGCCTCACTCGATTTACGAGATAGAAGGTGCGCGCCGTGTGGCCATAGAAATACGCAGCTTCTCGAAGACTGCCGGATTTACCGGTGTGCGTTGCGGTTACACGGTTGTTCCCAAGGAAGTCATCGCCACTACAGCCGATGGCCGCGAGGTACAGCTCAACGGGTTGTGGAACCGCCGCCAGTGTACCAAGTTCAATGGTGCGAGCTACATCACCCAGCGTGGTGCGGCAGCCATTTACACACCCGAAGGCCGTGCGCAAGTTCTTGAAACGATAGGGTATTATAAAGAAAATGCGGCTATGATGCGTTCAGGCCTTGAAGCTGCCGGGTTTACCGTGTATGGTGGCGTGGATGCGCCATATATTTGGCTTAAAACACCCGACGGCATGGGTTCATGGGAATTCTTCGACCGCCTGTTGCATGAAGTCAATGTCGTAGGTACTCCTGGCGTTGGTTTCGGCCCGAGCGGCGAAGGTTATTTCCGCCTCACGGCATTTGGCCGCCACGAAGCCACTGCCGAGGCAATGGAGCGTATTCGCAACTGGAAATTGTAAACCACAGGTTGACACGTATGGAACCTAAGACTATTAGAATACCCGGGCTTGATGCACTTGAAGGTGCGGCCCGGGAATTTGCCTCTGCAATGGGCGATTATACCGTTTTTGCCTTTTATGGCGAGATGGGTGCGGGCAAAACCACTTTTATCAGTGCATTGTGCCGGGTGCTCGGTGTGGAAGATGATGTGACCAATTCCCCGTCGTTTTCGATAATCAACGAGTACCGCAGCGATACTACTGCCGAACTCATATATCACTTTGATTGTTATCGCCTTGAAGATGAACGTGAAGCCGAGGATATAGGCGTTGAGGATTACTTTGACAGCGGGGCAGTGTGCCTGATAGAGTGGCCCGAACGCATCGAGGACCTTTTGCCCGATGACACGGTGATTGTGAAAATAACCGAGAATGCCGACACTCACGAACGCACTCTCACCATGGAATTCCCCGACGAAGAGTGATATCACCGCATGGCACGTTACATAAACATTCGTGAAACGGCTTCGACCAATACATACCTTGCCCGAATGGCTTCAATGCTGCCGTCGGGCACGGTTATTTATACCAATAACCAGTTGGCGGGGCGAGGGCAGCGAGGAAATTCGTGGGAAGCCGAGCCGGGCAAGAATCTTACATTCTCGATGCTGGTAAAAAATCCGGCGGTCGTTCCGGCGGCGCAATTCTGTATCAGCGAAGCGGTGTCGCTGGGTATAGTTGATTTCCTGTCGCAATATGCCGACGGGTTCAGCATTAAATGGCCTAACGACATTTACCACAGTGATCGCAAAATTTGCGGTATTCTCATCGAGCACTCGTTGTGCGGCAACAGCATTCGCCACACGATTGTTGGTGCCGGAATTAATATCAATCAGGACGAATTTCGCAGCGATGCGCCAAATCCGGTATCATTGAAGCAAATAACAGGCAAGGAACTTGACCTTGAAGTTGCGATGCGTGACGTGTGCACCCGCATCGAGAATGAAATCTCGGCACTTGCCGGTGGCGACATTTCAGTGCTACACAGCCGTTATCTTGCTGCGCTTTACCGCCACGATGGGCGGCAATATGAATTTGCTCTGCCTTCGGGTGAACACTTCCGGGCACGCATAGCCGATGTGGCCTCCACAGGTACCCTGACGCTTGAACACGCCGACGGTTCCATGCACGATTACGCCTTCAAGGAGGTGTCGTTCGTATTGTGAGTGTGTAATAGGAATAAAAATAAGGTATGGACGATTTTGCGGCCATACCTTATTTTTGTGGGGTATTGAGTGGATTAATTGTTCAGGTCGATGTAATCGGGATATTCAACATTGTCATCGCCGTCAACCTCGTCTTCGATGGTGATGTTGAAATTTGATTCAACTTTATTGATGCGCAGGCGATACTGGTAGAAATGTCCTGCTTCAAATGCCTTTTCGCCGATTTCCCAGTTGTATTCGTCACCCGAGGCGAGCTTGATTTTTACCACGCGGGTAGAGAGAGCCTCGGCGGGAAGTGCGTATATGAAGAACAGCCCATTGCTTTGTATCTGGTTGGGGGTAACGTCAAGGTCTCCGGTTTCGATGGCAGTACATTCACCAGTGTACACGTTGAAGTCGGCTTTCAGTGTCATGTCTGATATGGCCACTGTTCCACCGCGTTTCACGTCTGCGTCGTCATAACCACCGCCAGCTACCAGTTCTATGCGTATCGTGGCATATTGGCGCAACATGTTGAGTGTGACCACCGAGCTTTTCTTGTTGTAACTGTCGGCGGTGATGCCACACCACAGCAGCGGTTCTATGTTGTCATAGCCTTGCGTCAGGTCTATTTTGTAGATGCCGTTTTCAAGTTGGTTTTGGTGCGGATAGTATGCCGAGAATTTGATGCGTTCATTTTCGTCGGCTGAGTAATATATTCCGTCGCCTACGGCATCAAATCGATATGAGCTACCACTATAAACGGGGCGGTATTCCATGTTGTCATAGCCGTCGAATATTTCGCTTCCGTCCTCGGTGTGGGCCGTGATACCAATGTTTTCCTGGAACTGACCTTGCCATGCCGAGCGAGTGTCATCAAGTTCTTCCACACCATTGTCAATAGCACCGAAACGTGCTTCCACACGCCCGTCGGGCAGCACTTCGGGCAAGTCTTCGTCCAACCCATTATACTTCTCTTCGCTGCTGCAACTTGCCAAAGTCATGGCAACTGCGGCCAGGCTTGTAAAAACTAATGATAACTTCTTCATGATTTTCTGTGTTAATGAATATATTTTGGATTTTTAATAAAGGTCCACATTTTCCACTTCGTCGGTTTTAAGGTCGGTTATGGTGATGTCAAAACCGGCGGCTATGGGCAGCAGCAGGTTGCCGTGTATCTCGGTCGGCGTAGTCATGTCGGCATTAAAGTCTTTCAGCAATTGTGTAATATCGCTGTTGACGGTTTGCGACCGTCCGTCATTAAATGTTATATCAAGTGTAAGCGTCTGCCTGTCGCCGGTTGTGCCAAGCAACCTGGTGTGCGCGACAACTGTGGTTCCGGTTACGGTAAACGCCGGTGTCACACTGCCTGCATCTCCGGCGGTGGTGCCATGCAATATGTCAAATTCGCCTGCAATGCCCGTGATTGAGCCTTTTACGGCGGCAACCCTTTCCACATCGCCTTCGGTGACGGTCAGTTTTATATACAGGTCGCGCATTCGTTGTGTCATGGGCATATCCACTTTCACCGTGTCATCGGCAACAATGGTTACCGGTGCCGAATATGTGAACAAGTATCCCGGCATGGCGGTGAATGTGCCGTCGGCCAAACGGTTGACTGAAGCCTTATTGTCGGTAGCTGTTACACCCTCGTGGATATTGTATGCCATTATGCGGTATTCGGCGGGTGTGAGCAACTCGGGATAGCAGAACGCTTGCGATGCAGGCGCGTTACATTCATTGCCGCCGACCGAAAGCACATATTCTTGCGGAAGGGCAACCCCCTCGGTGTGCTTCGAGAAATCGGGCGAAACCATCAGTGCCCCCTTGTCGGGGTGCGGAGTGTTGTATAAGTCGTCTTTTATGCACGACGTGAACAGCAAGGGCAGTATTGCTGCTGCTGCAATGGTAATATATTGGAAAGTTTTCATACGAAAGATTGTGCTATGAGTATTTAAGAAAAAGCGTCACCTGTGAAAGTGTCGGTACGGGGGATTAAAGTACGCGCCATACCAACGTTACACCTGCCGATATGGGGCCCCACCAGTTTTTGGTATCGGAACCGCGGGCAACACGCACACCATCGATGGTTACGTATCGGTCATAGTCGGCGTGCAGGCAACCTATGGCAAGGTTGAAATCTATCGACAGGGCATTGTTGAGTTTTAGCAGGTATCCTCCTGTCACTCCGCCGCCCATCATGTCGCCTTGCTTGCCGGTATCTGACAGCTTATAATTGAATTGCCCTACTTTATACATTGCACCTACGTATCCCCTGTGTTTTGAACCTAAGTGGACACGCACTTCGGGGGCTACTTCCCACAGAGCATAGCGTCGGTCGGCATTATTCCAGCTCCATGAAGTCCATGAGCCGTTTGCCATGATGCTTAGATGCCGGCCTATGTGCCACTCGATGCCGGCGTCGGGGGTCAGCGTGGCCCATCGCAGCAGGTTGGCTCTTATCGACAAACCGTGATTGCGGCTGTTTTTGGTTGATGAGGTTGTAACTTCTTCTGAGTGGCCGCTGCTTGAGTCGGTGTGTGTGGTGGCAGGAGTGTTTTCCTGTGACTGCATATGGCTCTCGGTGGTGTCGGCAGCTTTTTCGCCGTCGGGTTGTTCTTGTTGCGGTGTTTCTTCTGTGGCTTGTGAAGGTTGAAGGTGCTCGTCATTGGCGACGGTTTCGACAGGCAATATGACGCGTACAGTCACGTAATCGCCACTATCGGCATGATTGCGGGTGATGAAGCAGTCTTCCCGCAAGTTGCGCCGCATTATCAATTCCGATTTTACGCGGTTTGAACGTATGGCGGCAATTCGCAGGTTGCGTGCATCGTTGGGGGCCGATTTGCAATATCCGTCAACCATCAGTGGTAACCGTCCGTCGATAATGGGATTTTTGTACTTTTCAATAAATTGTTCCAATCGGTCCAATTCGGTTTCGTTTTCCGAATAAGGCACATAGAACATATCACTTCCGGATTTGAAACTGAATGTGTAGGTAGAGGTATCGCCTTTTTCGTGTGCAAAGGCTGTTGCTGCCATCATGAATAACAGGCATGACAACTCAAAGAGTCTTTTTAACATAACTATGTAGTGTGTATAACTTCATTATATAATGCTTGCAAATGGCACGTATATATTATTTACGAATGTCAATTCGTTGCCATATTCGCAGCATGAAAGCCGACTATAAATCGTCCTTAACTAGTGACAAAGTTATGATAAAAAATGAATTTTCAATGTTGTTAAGAAATAAATTTAATTGCCGCCATGTGGCAAGGAACATTTGATGTTGAATATGAAAGATATGGGTGTGTTGCCTAATTCGGGATTTTGCTGTATTTTTGTATCATGGATGAATTGTATTACGATGCCATAGATTTGCTGAAGAGGATGATAAGCATCCCGTCGCCGAGCCGTAAGGAGGGTGAAGCCGCCGACTTGCTTGAAAGCCAATTGGCTGCATGGGGGCTCAGGCCGGTGCGGCATGGCAACAATGTGTGGTGCGTGGCCGGGGAATATGATGCCGGCAAGCCCACGCTGCTGCTTAACAGCCATATCGACACGGTGCGCCCGGCTGACGGGTGGACCATTGATCCCTACACGCCGGTGGAAAGTGATGACGAGCGCATCTACGGGCTGGGGAGCAATGATGCCGGTGCTTCGGTGGTGTCATTGCTTGCCGCGTATCGCTATCTTGCCGATCAAGAACGCGAATACAATATCATTTTCCTTGCTTCGTGCGAAGAAGAAGTGAGCGGCAAAGGCGGGATTGAAGCCGCATTGCCGCTGTTGCCGTACATCGACGTGGCAATTGTGGGCGAACCTACTGCAATGCAGCCTGCAATAGCCGAAAAAGGCCTTATGGTGCTTGACGGCACAGTCACAGGCGTGGCCGGCCATGCCGCTCGCGACGAGGGCGAGAATGCCATATACAATGCCATTGCCGTTATCGAGTCGCTGCGTAACGCGGCAACGATTTTCGGGCGGCAATCATCATTGCTCGGACCGGTGAAAGTGTCGGTTACGCAAATCGAGGCCGGGCGGCAGCATAATGTTGTCCCCGACGTGTGCCACATTGTGGTTGACGTGCGTACCACCGATGCCTATTCCAATGTGGAAACACTCGGACTGCTGCAACAAGCGGCAGGCGACAAGTGCACGCTTGTGCCGCGCTCCACAAGGCTCAATCCTTCGGGTATCGACCCGAACCACCCTTTGGTGAGACGGCTTGAGATACTGGGAAAGCAGGCTTTTGGTTCCCCTACGCTCAGCGACCAGGCGTTGATGCCGTTCCCTTCGCTGAAGATAGGCCCCGGAGACTCGGCGCGGTCGCATACTGCCGATGAATATATAGAGAAATGGGAAATACGCGATGCCATACAGACGTATATAGCATTGCTCGACGGTTGCCACTTGGATTAATGCCATTGCAATATGGAACTGGAACGACTGCTTGAATATATAGGCATAAATATCGATTTGCCGATTGCCGACCCAACCTGGATTTTCTTCCTGGTGCTGGCAATCATTTTGTTTGCGCCTATTGTACTTGAGCGGTTGCACATTCCACATATCATAGGTATGATTCTTGCCGGTGTGCTCGTGGGCGAGCATGGGCTTAACATACTGGTGCGCGACAGCAGTTTCGAGCTTTTCGGGCAGGTGGGGCTTTATTACATAATGTTCCTTGCCGGGCTTGAAATGAACATGGAAGATTTCAAGAGCATACGTGTGAAAGCCACGGCCCTGGGTTTGCTTGCATTCATTATTCCGATGGGGATAGGCATTTGGACCAACTTGCACTTGCTTAATTACGGGTTGCTGACGTCGATCTTGCTTGCCAGTATGTATGCCTCGCACACGCTTGTGGCATACCCCATAGCGCAGCGGTATGGGGTTACGCGGCAACGGTCGGTGGGCATAGCCGTGGGTGGCACGGCGGTGACCGACACGCTCACGCTGCTTGTGCTTGCCGTGATAAGCGGATTGTACAAAGGCGAGATTTCCGAAATGTACTGGGTGTGGCTGTTTGTGAAAGTAGTTGTGCTCGGGGCTGTGATTATGTATGCGTTTCCTCGCATAGGGCGGTGGTTCTTCCGCCGGTATAGCGACGGGGTGGTGCAATTCATATTTGTGCTTGCCATGGTGTTCCTTGGTGCCGGGCTTATGGCATTTGTGGGAATGGAAGGCATTCTTGGGGCATTCCTTGTGGGGCTGGTGCTGAACAGGCTTATCCCGCAGGTGTCGCCGCTGATGAATCACCTTGAATTTGTGGGCAACGCGCTGTTCATTCCCTATTTCCTGATAGGGGTGGGTATGCTTATCAATGTTGATGTGCTGTTCGGCCACATCGATTCGATAAAGGTTGCCGGTGTGATGATTGTTGCCGCACTTTCGGGCAAGTGGATTGCATCGTGGCTTACGCAGAAGATTTTCCGCATGAGTAGCATGGAATGTACCATGATGTACGGGCTTAGCACTGCGCAGGCAGCCGCGACGCTTGCCGCCGTAATGGTGGGGTATAATATAATAATGCCGTCGGGCGAGAGGTTGCTTAACGAAGATGTGCTTAACGGTACCATACTGCTTATACTTGTCACTTGCATCGTCAGCTCGTTTATCACCGAACATGCTGCCAAGCATATGGCTCTTGACGAGGCCACGGCGGCAAGCGACGACAAGTCGCAGCAACAGGAGCGGTTCTTGATACCGGTTGCAAACCCCAGTACCATCGACACGCTTATAAGCCTTGCGCTTGTGGTGCGCGATGACAAGGTGGCCGACAACCTTGTGGCCTTGAGCGTAATTAACGATAACAGCGATACCGTGAAGCTCGAAGTGCAAGCCCGCCGTAACCTTGAACGCGCCGCACAGATTGCAGCATCGGCAGGCGTGTCGCTGAAGACTGTGAGTCGCTTCGACCTGAACATCACAACCGGCATTCTGCACACGGCCAAGGAAAATGCCGCCACTGCCATAATCATAGGTTTGCATTACAAGTCGAGCATAGTCGATTCGTTCTTTGGGAACATTACCGAGAACCTGTTGCGTAACACCTACTTGCAAGTGATGGTGGTACACTTGCTCATGCCCGTCAACACATTGCGCCGCATAGTGGTGGCTGTTCCTCCAAAGGCCGAATTTGAACCGGGGTTTGTGAAATGGGTCTCGCACATTTGCCGCATGAGTGCGCAACTTGGTTGCCGTGTGTTATTCCACGGGCAGGAACAAACGCTTGGTTACATTAAAGGTGTTATGTTGAAAAAGAAGTTTAATACCCGTGCGCAATTCTTTGAGATGGATGACTGGGATGACTTGCTCATGCTCTCCAACCGTGTCAATTACGACCATCTGTTTGTGGCCGTGAGTGCGCGCCGCGGGTTTATTTCCTACAATAATTCGTTTGACAAGTTGCCCACACAAATTTCCAAATACTTCAGTAATTGCAGTGTGATGGTGCTGTATCCCGAGCAAAAGGGTGATCCCATCGAGAATTTGTCATTTTCCAATCCTCATGGCATAGCCGAATCGAAATTCCTTGACCGTGTGGGTAAAGGTGTGAAAGAAATTCGTGCAAGGCTGAAAGACAAAGGTGAGGTTTAACCCACTGTTGGGTGTACGAGGCTTTTAGTCGATTCCGCACTGCTTTTTCAGTTCTTTTCCAGTGCCATGGCGTTTGCTGCCAAGTTCCTTGAGCCACTTGTGCACCTTGCTTGCGCGCCACTTTTTGGCATCGGCAAATTTTTCGGGTTCGGTTATGCGAGTGAACACAACGCGTTGGATATCGGTACGGCGGCACACTTTCACGCCGTATCCCCCCTTGGCCGGGTCGGTTTCATTGTTATTTGAACTCCAGTACATCACATTGCCATCGTCGTCATATCCCATGAAAATTGCATTAATGCTGCATTCCTGTTCTTCGCCGGGCTTGCCGTTGTCGCCTATTATGGCACCGCAATCGCTTCCGTCGCGGTTCGGGAATATCTTCATGAAATCCCCTTTGCGGGCATAAGCCCATGCCGGGTCGGTAATCCATTCTTCGTCGGTCATGTAATGCTCTTTTTTGTCTTCACGGTATTCCTTGGTCTTTGCGCCACGGTATCCCATGAAACTGAACCCCGCTCCCAGCTCTTTCACAATCACGGCGATGCCCGGGCCGTTGGCTTTGGCCATGCCCCACAGTCCTTCGCCGTCGGTTTGGGTATAACCTTGATTGTTGATTACGTCGGTAACGCCGCAAAACGGCTTCATGCTGAACCATGACAGGTTTGGCACATCTTGCTGTCCGTTGCCTGCATCCCACACTTGTATGGCCTTGAGCAGCGCCATGTAAACCGCCATTGCGTCGAACGACGGTGTGGCTGCCGCCACGTCGAGGCGCGGCTGCGAGTCGGTGGGTTGCATACCGAAGGCTTCGTTCATTGCCCTCCATGCCGTGCGGCGGAATTGAGCGTTGGCATTGCGGCCCATGTAATAACCGCCGCCTTCGGGGAACGAATCGATTGCCGCCGTCACGGCACGTTGCCAGTCGGCATCGACACGTTCATATTTGTCATCGGCATAAGCCGTCACTGCGGCGGCAAAAGCCAATGCCGCCGCCATGGCGCAAATTGTGAATTTCTTCATTTTTTATCGTTGTTTTTAAGCGGCAATGTGAACCAGAACCGGCTGCCCTTGCCGACTTCGGATTCCACATTCATCTTGCCGCCAAGGATTTTGACTATATTCATGCTGATGGGCAAACCCAATCCTGTTCCTTGTGCAAAACTGTTGAGTTTTACAAACCGGTCGAATATGTGCGCGAGCTTGTCTTGCGGTATGCCGCATCCGGTATCCTGCACAAAGAAATAAACCTCGTCGGGGCGTAATTCATATCCGAAGGTTATCGCCCCCTCGGTGGTGAATTTCATCGCATTGGTAAGCAGGTTAATGATGACTTGGGAGAGGCGGTTGCGGTCGGTTACCAGCACGCACTTGTCGGCACCGGGAACCAGTTGGAATTTCACCCCTTCGTGCACGCGCAGTCCGGTAGTGCGCTCTATGTCGCGCAACATTTCGTTAATTTCCACCTCTGAGTAATTGAATTCAAGCGTTCCCGACTCTATCTTTGAGAAATCGAGAATGTCGCTTATCAATTGCAGCAGCAGTTTGCTGTTGGTGTCGATTATTTGTGCATATTCGGCTCGTTCGCTTTCATCTTCGGCTTCGAGCAGTATCGACGAGAAGCCCACGATGGCATTGAGCGGAGTGCGGATTTCGTGGCTCATGTTGGCGAGGAATGCCGATTTCAGTTTGTCGGACTGTATCGCCTTGTTTTTGGCAGCAATAAGTTCTTCCTCGTTTTTCTTGCGGCGAGTGATTGAAAGCAATGACCCGATGATAACCCAGGGCTTGCCGTCGTCGTTTTTCATGCACATCACACGGGCTTCAAACCATTCCTTGCCGCCATTAGGCGAGGTCATGCGGAAGTCAACGTGTATCGATCCCTCGTATCCGCCGGCAAGGTCGTGATAGCATTTGCGTATTGCATCGCGGTCTTCGGGGTACACCATGGCCAAGAAGTCGTCATAGTCCATCGATACTCCGGCATCGCTTTGCCGTGAATCATCGAGGATGGGCAGCCGCGCATAGAATGTCACTTTCTTCGAGCCTATTTCCAGCCTGTAAGGAATGATTTGGGCAACCGACATTGCCGTTTCGAGCTTGCGGTTGGTTTCACGCAATTCGTCTTCCTTGTGGTGCAGGTCGGTGGCGTCTATGCCGAATATGTCTATCACATCTTTGTCGGCCGATTGCAACATTATTATGTCGTAATACCGCTCTTTGCCTTTCAAGTAATATATGAATGAGGCCAATTCGGTGTGCCCGTCGGCAACCCTTTTCACGTAGGGCAGCACTGCCTGCACAGTGTCGGGCGGCAGTTTGTCGCCTTTGAAGAGAACGCCGCCCTTGGCATTGGTGAAAACTTCGCGGAACATCTTGTTGGTGTGCATGCACTCCATGTCATAGATGCGCTCCGAGCTGTCGCGCAATACAAGTTCCTGTGCATAAAACACAGGCATATTGTCGAGTATGACATTGTATTGCCGCAATATGCGTTCACGGCGCAACTTTATGCGGTAGGCCCATGCCAATGCGCCGAATGCCACTATGATTATGAACAATATCAGCACTATGCGCCACTTGTATTGTTCCCACACTGTGGGCGGGCGGTTTATGAATACCGCGTCGGCCGGGCATAGAGCCTCGTTCACGCCGCGCGTCTTCATGTTTTCATAATTAATCAGTGTGTAGGAGTCTTTTATCGTTTGTGGAGCTATGTTGCGTGGTTGTTTGCCAGCTGTGATGTCTTTTATCAATCCGGTCATGCACTGCCGCATCTTGTCGCGCGAATAAAAATGCCCGCCGACAAATCCGCCTGCTATCATGTATGCCTCACGTATGGAGTATATGGGTTTCGATGCCGACATTATCTGGCGGTATTCGCCAGAAATCAGCATGGGCATGCCAAGCAGGTTGTCGCGCTTGTATATCCACGACGAAAACAGCAGCCCTACCCTCGGGTCGTTTTCCGAAAGATAGTGCTGCAATTGCGACCCGACTTTCTTTTGCGGTTTCAGCCTCCGGTACTCAAGTTGCGGGTAGCTTTGCTTGACGTATTGCTCTACGATGCCCTCGAAGCGCCTGTTGAAATACAGCTCATCGGCGGCAAACACCAGCACTTCCATTTCGGGCTGCATCTGCACCATAAGGTCGATGGTTTCCTTTATGTAATACGGGAACAGTACGTAAGTCATGTTGTAGTCTTCCCTGAAGCTTTCGATTGGTACATAATCGTCGGCTTCGGGCACCTCTTTCTGCCCTGTATAATAGAAACGCCGCGGCAGCATATAGTCCATCTCGGCGCAAAGCACTATAGGCACGTCACCCCACTCGCGTCGCACATGGTCGCGCAGCGTAAAGGCCATGTTGCCTATCATTATCACGTAGTCGGGCTTTATGGCACTGTCGTAACGCTTGAACAGCGACTCTTCGGTGAGCGAGTAAAGCGAATCGTTGGTGATGAACGAGGCATTGATGTGGGCTATGTAGGCATCCACGTTGTGCATACGCGACACCTCTTCCACTATGGGTACAATCACACCGTTACTCCACTCGGCATTTTCACTATACGTGTTTATTATCAACAGATTGTAAATCTCTTTTTTAGCCATACCCGAAACCGAAACGGTGGTCAACAGGCATAGCGCAAAGCATAACAACTTAAAGAACGCTTTCTTCTGCATAATCATCATAACGTGTTTATTTAAAGGCATAACCGGACTCAAAATCCAACTACAAATATATAACATTCCCGTAACTTGACAAAAAAATTGTGGCACCGAATTATGCAGGATAGCACTCGATGTTGTGTTTTTTCCATGGGGTGGTGCCGGAATGAAAATATCGGTTTGCCGGTTCATGTTGCAAATTTTCATTCCGGCGTGTACCGTTATTATTTAAGTGCTTACCGACAGGGTAGTATAGTAACTGCCGTTGTAGAAATAGAATTCTAGCGTTATGTAGCCTGTGCCTCCGCCGCCATACCACATGGCCTGCCGCGCTATGCCATCGGCGGTAAGCGACAATGGCGAGCCATAGGTACCGCACAGCAGGTTGTATATTTGGTTATATCGGCTCAGGCTGCTGTAGCCGGTATAGTATGAAAACTGTGCGCTTGCCAGTCGGCCCGAATTGTTGCAATATAGTGTGGCGAGTGGCCAGCCTGAGCCGAGTAGCGTCACATCGCTCAGGTATATGGTGTTGTCGGCATATCCGTCGATGGTGTACCCGCTGTTGAACAGGTAAGTGAGAGCCGAGGCATAAACGGTTCCGAAAGTTATGCCCAATATCGAACGTAATGCCGGGGCGTGGACGTATGGGCGATAGCCCGGCGGCGGAGCCACCGGCCGACGCGGAATGGGGCGGGGCACCCGGTAGCGGTGAGGCGGTGGAGGTGCCGGCCGGCTCCAATTGTGCGGCGGTTGAGGTGGTGTAGGGCGGACATGGCCGGGCCTGGCAGGTGGCGGTGTAGCGGGGCGTCCGGATTGCGGTCGTCCTGGGCGAACGTTCCCGGGTCTGTTCGGGCGAGGCCTGTCCGGTTGGCGGTTACCCGGCCTGTCGGGGCGGCGGTTTCCGTGTTGTTCCGGTTGCGGGCGTTCGGTACGGTTGTGCTGGCGGTCGCCTCGACGTGACTGTGGCAGTGCCGGAGCCGGAATGGCAAGTGCCAGTGCCAAAGTGACCGATGCTATCATGTTCCTGATACTTGTTTTCATTTCTTCTTGCTTTTTGATGAGTTATATTTTATAGATTAAAAGGAATGGAGGAAGTTTAAGAACCATATTGTGAAAAAAACGGAAATTGCGGGTTATGACAGTCATAATTGCGGATTTCCTCTTTAAAAAGGCAGGAACTTGACTGTCTGATATGGCAAATGGTTGATATTTTCGGCCTTTCGATTGTAAATTATGTCCGAATGGTTGCATAATAAGGCAATGTGTGACCGATGCACTTGATGCTTAGCTGTTTATGGATTATCTTTGTAACAGGTAAGGAGATATTTGCCGAGTGCTATTAAATTTTATGTGTGAATTTCCTAAGTGGTTTTAAATGAGGGTTCTTTTTCCTGAGAAAAGGATAAGAACTCTCTTTTTCCATTACCCGTTGTGCTGAAAAAAAGAGGATGCGACACTGTGTGTGCAGTGTGCATCCCCCATCTTTGGGTATTGCAGCAAGCCTATGGCTTATTTGGCAATTGTGGTTGTACCGGTATTTTACTCGTCGTTGCCGCCAAGTTCCTCATCGCTGATTCCGGTTTCGCGCCATTCGGTGCTGATGCGTTCGAATTTAACGTTTAGTTTTGACATATCCACAGTGATGAAGTATGTTCCCACGGGTAATTTCCAACTACCTTTGCCATTTACGAGTTGCCCCTCATAAACTTCATTGGTGAGGCCAATTTCGATAGGTTCATCTTTTTCTTGAGACCCGTAGGAATATCCGTTGTTCCAAGGGTCGTCACCATCGAGGCGAGAGTAGAAGCGGAATGCGTCGCCTTCCCTTTGAACACCGACGTGGCCTTTGTAAACATTGGTGCCGGTGCTGTCGATTACCACGTAGTTCGACTTGTTGATATTCCAACCATTTTCTCCGTCGCCGTTCATTGTGCGCTGTATGTCGCCAATGATGTACATTCTGGGATATTCACCTTCGTAGGGAGTAACATTAAGGCTGAAGTGAGTTGCCGAGGCGATTATGAAACTTGCATCGTTGTTAAGCTCACAACGCACACGTACATAAAAGTCATTGGGGGTGCAATCTTTTATGTCGGAATAGAATGTGCGGACAGCGGTATTAAGTTCCGAGACCTTCACGCTGTATTCGGTTCCTGATGTAGTTGCAATAGAGGTGCTTTTTGCGAAATTCTCACTGTCGGAAATTTCGATGCGGTAAGATTTCGCCACATTAAGGTTGAATGTGGGTGCGTTCCATTTTATGGTGAATGCCACATTTCCGTTGTTTTCTTTCAGCAACACTATGTCTTGTGCGTCTTGCTCGGTGATTTGCAAGTCGGATATCATGGCAAGCACCGGTTCGGTGTCGTCGTTGCAGGCGGTAAAACCAAATCCCACCGCAAGCAACAAAAGCATATTTAAAATTTTTGTCTTCATATTGGTTTCAAAGTTTTTTTAGTATCCGGGATTTTGATTGAACTCGGGTTGTGCTGCAATTACGTTGGCCGGGATTGGGAACAGGTTCATGGTTGCGTTGATACTGCGCCCGTTGACCTCGTTGCCTTTCCACGACCACATATATTCATCGCCACCGGCGGCATATTTGCCATGGCGCACGAGGTCGCTGCGCCTGGTAAGTTCCCAGTAAAGTTCGCGGCAACGTTCGTCAAGGATATTATCGGCTTTGTCGGCTCCGGTGATGTGGGTTAAATTCCAGTCGGCCACGCCGGCACGTCTGCGCACGTAGTTTACATAGGTCAAAGCCTTGGTTTGGTCGCCTGCCCCGCCCATTATGTAAGCCTCGGTGTACATGAGGTAAACTTCGGCAAGGCGTATAAGCGGCAGGTCGGTGTCGGGATAGTTGTCGGCACGTGCATCAATGCTGTCGGCCGGATTGCTGTAAATGCCGCCATTGTCGGGGCTCCAGTTATAAGTGGTGTTGGCTGCGACCCACTTATTGTCGGCTTTCCAGTCTCCGGGTTGGGTGACATTGCCTTTGAGCAGGTTGGTGAATTTAACCACGCCATAACCGTCGGTGAATGTTGAGAAATTGGTGTTTTCTTTGTTGAAACCTTGTTGGTCTTTACACCACATCATCCAACGTTGGTCGCTCGGGTTGTCTTCAAATTTGTCGGCAAATTGCGAAGTGGCGTGCATACAGCCCCATTGAGCCGACATACCGTAATCGCTTGCCGTCATGGTAGCATTATTCAGGGCCATGGTCAAGTTGCTTATTCCTGCTGCGCAAAGGAACATCGAGCCGCCGTAAGCCTGAATGTACTGGCTGTCGTAAGGAATTCCCCAAAGAATTTCGTTGGTGCCGCCACCGCCGGGCATATATTCGTCGTTGTCGCCGCAGAAGAGGTACATATATGCAGGAACAAGTCCTGTGCCATTCCATCCATCTTTGTGGCGTGCAATGATGTTTTCACAATGTTGCGAACATTCCTGCCAAGCTGAAACCGCACCGTCGGTGTAAACCTCGGCATTCAGGTAAACACGTGCAAGCAATGCTTCCACGCCGTCAATGCCCACACGGCCATAAATCACTTGTCCGTCCTTGGGGAATGCTTTCACAAGGTCTTCGAGTTCAGAGACAAGCAAGTCGTAGAGCTGCCGGCGTGTGTATTGCACGGGCTTTACACCTATTTCGGTGGTTTCGTCCACGAAGCCGCCGTTGCCAAACAGGTCGAGTACCCAGTAGTAACTCATAGCTCGCAAGGCACGGGCTTCAAGTTTGTATTGGTCAACCGTAGCCTGTATGTCGGCAGGTATATCCATGCCGCCATTGACGAGTCGCAAGAAGTCGTTACAGATGGCTATGTGAGTGTAAAGACGGCTGTAGGCTCCGAATATGTTTTCGTTGCCGTTTCCCCAAGTGTTGGTCACAAGGTCGATTACACCGGCATCCGGCCAAATCCATTTGCTTTCGTCGGTTGTAAATTCCTGTAACATGAACAGGGCACGGGTGTATTGGCTGGTACCGCCGTCAAGACCCGAAATGTCGCTTGAACCGTCAGGGCCGGTTTGTCCTGACACTGCCATGCCCGAGTAGCACTTGGCCATGATTTGATTGATGTATCCTTGTGCGTTTTCGGGTGTGATTTGATTTGGGTCGATGGGCTCGCGGTTGAGGTCGTCAACGCATGACGACATTCCCAATGCAAGCGCGATGCCAAATATCGAAAATATTTTATTGATTGATTTCATACTAAAAGTCTTTTCTATATATGTGTTTTAGTTAAACGCTTGACTTGTATCATCAGAATGTCGCAACGACACCGAGGTTGAAGGTTACAGGGCGCGGATAAACATTGTTATCGATACCGCCATACACTTCGGGGTCAAGCCCTTTGTATTTGGTTATCACAAACGGGTTTTGTACGGCACCGTAAAGGCGCAGGCGCAGCTGGTCTTTAAGCAGCGACGGCCAAGTGTAACCCACGGTGATGTTTTCGCAACGCAAGAAACTGCCGTTTCGCAACCAGTAATCGCTCATATAGAGGTTTTGCGAGGTGAGATTCCCATCGAAGTAGAAGTCGCTGTCGATAAGGTTGCTCAGGCCGGCATTTTGGTAAGTGCGATTGAGCACCGAACGCTCGGCATGGACATTGGCATACACATAATTGCCTATGCTTGCACGCAGGTTGAAGCCGAAATCCCAGTTCTTGTAATTGAATGTGGAGCCGAATGTCATTGTCACTTTCGGGTCGGGACTTTTGCTTATCACCTTGTCGTCGTTATCGATGTCGCCGTCGTTGTCTTGATCAACGAATACTCCTTCTATAGGATTACCGTTTGAGTCATACACCTGCTCGTAGAGGAAGAAAGAGTTTGACGGATAACCTACTGCGTGAACTTGTACCGTGTTACCCGTGCCGCCCGAGATGCCTCCGGTGGTTACATAGGAACCGTCGTTGTTGAGCTTGGTGATTTCATTGCGGTTCCATGCCACGTTGTAGGTGAGCGTCCAAGTGAAGTCTTTGGTCACGATGGGGCGTGCGGTGATACCGAATTCCACACCGAGGTTTTCAAGCGTACCAATGTTTTGGTTGAGCATATTGGTGGTGTATGCGCCTACGGGAACAGTAACGAAACTGAGCAAATCTTTGGTTTCACGATAATACCAGTCGAGCGATGCGGTAATGCGGTTGTTAAGGAACCCGAAGTCGAGACCTGCATTCCAGGTGGTGGTTTCTTCCCACTTCAGGTTGCTGTCGTAACCTTGCGGATAAAGTGTGGGGCCATAACCCGGTGTGCCATCAAGGTTCGGATAATAGGAACCGGCCGTGGATTGCTGGTATATGGCCATATATGGGAAGTAGTTGTCTCCGAGGTCCTGCTGGCCGGTGACACCCCAGCCCAGTCGCAACTTGAACTCATTCAACCAGTCTTTGGTACTCTCCATCCATGCTTCTTCCGAGATTTTCCACCCGAGTGCTACCGACGGGAATACACCCCAACGGTTGTCTTCCGAAAATCGTGAAGTTCCGTCACCGCGCATTGTGAATGTCAACAGGTAGCGATCCATCAACGTGTAGTTCAAGCGGCCGAAGAACGAAACCAACTGGTAATGATTTTTCCAGTATGATTCTGCCGGATTGCGGTAAGTTTCGCCTTGGTGGTTGTCGGCGCCTGTTTTATAGGTCAGCAAGTAGCGTCCGTCTTCTTGTTGGTCGATTATATATCCGGGAGTAGTGAACAATGTTCCGTTGTTGTTGCCCTTGCTGTAGAAATACTGCCACGAGTAACCGGCTGTAACATCGATGTCCGACTTGATTACGTCGAAGTATTTTTTGTAGTTGGCATAGAAGTCGAGCAGTGTGTTGGCACGGTACTGATAAACATAGTAGTCGGTACCTGCGCCGTCCTGGTAGTTGGCATCCCACATTGCCGGAGCATTGCCTTGGGTGATGGTGTGCTCGTCGGTTTTGCTGATGTCATAGCCAAGGTTGAGGTTAAAACGCAATTCTGGCAGGAAGTGCAGAGCATAGTCGAGCTGCAAGTTGCCGTTGCTGCGCCAAATCTTGGCAATATCCGAACGTTGTTCGATGGCTGCGAGAGGGTTGTTTACACCGTTGGTGTTGAACTGGTCGCCGTTCATCTGTGATGTATATCCGTTGAAAAGTTTTCCCACCGAGCCGTCGGCCATTGGGTAGTCGGTCTTGGGTGTGCTTGTCGGATCGGCTGCCAGTGCGCCGCCAACCGCGCTGCCGGTGTCGGCAAATTCATTCTCGATGTAATAACCTTTTACGTTGGCCTGCACTTTTAATTTGCCGTCGAAGAATTCGGGAGTAAGGTTGAATCCGGCGGTAACACGATCCATCGACGTGTTTTTGATAATGCCGTTGTTGCCTGTGTAGGTGACTGCCACGCGATAGGGCAGGAAGCCGGCTTTGCCACCCACGCTGAGGCTGTAATCATGTGATACGGTTGTGCGCAGCACCTCGTCCTGCCAGTTGGTGTTGGCCGTGCCGAGGGCTTGAGCGGCAGGACTGTCTGCGCCCCAGTACCGGGTCATGATTTCGCGGTATTCGTCTCCGTTCAGCACATCCCATGTTTTGCGTGCAGTCTGCACCGTCATGTTGGCGGTGAAGTTTACTTGAATTTTGCCTTCTTTGCCTTTCTTGGTGGTGATGATGATTACACCGTTTGATGCGCGGCTTCCGTAGATGGCTGTAGCCGAAGCATCTTTCAAGATGGTCATGCTCTCGATGTTGTCGGGCGAGATCATGGCAAGAGCGTTGCCCATACCCTGTGTGCCCTGGTTGCTCAATGGCACACCGTCGAGCACGATAAGCGGGTCGTTGCTGGCGTTAAGCGAGGAGCCGCCGCGGATGCGTATCGTACCCGAGCCTTCAGGCCCTGCCGACGGGGTTACAACGACACCCGGAGTTTGGCCCACGAGCAGGTCTTGAACCGATGATGACAGCCCGGCCGAGATTTCGGTCGGCTTCACCGTGGCTACCGATCCGGTAGCATCTTCTTTCTTAACCGTACCATAACCTATGGCGACTACCTCGTCGAGCATCAGCGAGCTCTCTTGCAGGGTAATCGTCAACGAAGTTTGTCCGTCCACGGCAACCGTTTGCGGTTCATAGCCGACGTATGATACCACAAGCGTGGCATCGGGTGATACTTGAATGGTGAATTTGCCATCAAAGTCGGTGGCAACACCCACTGTTGTGCCTTGGGCGAGAACGCTGGCACCGATTAATGGTTCTCCGGCAGAATCGACTACCTTGCCTTGCACGGCAATCTTCTGCGCCAAAGCCGGAAGCGCGAGGCACAATGCCATGAGCATTGTCAGCCACATCTTCCTGTTCGTCTGAAAACAAATGGTCTTCATGCAAGAATGTTTTTAGTTTTACATTTGGGTTTTTAGTTGTTATCCTTAATCGTAATAAATTAATGGAGCAAATGGGTGGCGGTTATGAATATAAGAAAGCAGGCCTCACGCCGGTTTCGGAACTTTCCGATATAGGCGCATGGTTAATAACAGGTTGGTTTTCATGTACTTTGTCTTTCTCATAAATCATAGGTATCCAAGCTTTGCGGCTTGGTAGTTATTCATCTCTTGGCTAAACGTTATTTCTTTTTGGGTAATGAAGATATTGGTAATAGCCAATGCAAAACTAAATAATTATTCGTAAAAAACAAACAATTTTTCTGACTTTTTGTGAAAAAAGAGCTGTCGGTGCATCAAGGAAATTTTTTATGCGTTGCCGGATGGCAATTGTATCGATGGTTCACGTGTGATAATAATTAACCGCAAGAGAGGCGCAGCCAAACTTGCGGTTAAAATACAGTTGTGCGGTTATGCCGTCTTTAGTTCCTGTTTTAGAAGTCTTTACTTTCCATGCCACGCCGGCATAGTTCCCTAAGAAAATGTTTTCCTTGCTATTTCTCCCGTGGTATAACGGCATGGAGTTATGCGTGGAAATCTCCTCGGCGATTTCGGTTTTGGCCCGAAGTTCGCATTACCCGGAGAAAGGTTGTTATTTGTTCTTGTCGAGTTTTTCGAGTTGGCGTTCAAGCGCGTCGATGCTCAAGTCGATTGCTTCCTCGAATGTGTCGGCAATTTTCGATGCAAACACGTCTTCACGGTTTGGAATTATGAGTTTTATCGAAGCCTGCTTGTTCAACGATGTTTTAGGTTTCACTACTTCGAGAGTGACATCGCATTCGGTCACCTCCTCGTTGCGGCGCGCTAATTTTTGCGCCTTTTTATTGATAAACTCCTCTAATTTCGCAGTTGCGTCGAAATGGATTGCTTTAATTCTTACTTCCATAATTTACCTCCTTTTTTAGAGCCCTTGGGTGGGCAAGTTTGTAATTATTTTTAAGCTCACTGAAAGTGATATGTGTATATACTTGCGTTGCCGCAAGCGATTCATGTCCCATTATTTCTTTCACGCTGTTAAGTTCGGCGCCGTTATTCAGCATGGCCGAGGCAAATGTGTGGCGCAACACGTGCGGGCTTAGTTTCCCGGCTCCGCCTATGCTCTCCAAGCCGGTATGTACCATTCGGTAAACCATCGACGGGTATAGGGGCTCTCCGCATGGGCGCAGGAAAAATCGTTCGGGTCGGTAAATTCCTGTGACTTTACCGCGCAGTTCCCTGTAGGCCGTGACGGCTTCGGCAAGTTCATGTCCGAATGGCACGATGCGCTCTTTGTCGCGCTTGCCGTGCACTTTCATTTCACAGTGTGCCGCATCAACATCGGCATCGCGCAGGTCGATGAGCTCGGCGCGGCGTATTCCGGTTTCGTATAGCATCATTATCACCGTGCGGCACAGCACGACATGGTAATCGCCGGCATCGAAAGGCGCATCAAGAAGGCTGTTCATGGCCTCGGGGCGCATATACGACGGCAGAGGAACCTTGAACTTGGCAAGTTCGATTTCCGCAGCCGGATTTGCCGCTACAACTCCACGTTTCATGAGGAATTTGTAGAATGCCCGTGCGGCCTGCATCTTGCGGCGTATGGTGCGCGAGCCGTCACCGGCACCGTCGAGCCATACCATCCAAGAGCGCAGGTCGTCGGTGGTTACACTTTCAGGACAGAAAGCAGCGGCATCGTTCGGCGACAAGAAGTCTTGCAATTGTCGCAGGTCGTTCCTGTAAGACAAAACGGTACAAGCCGATAAATTCAGCTCATACCGTATGTATTGCAAGAATGCTTCTATTGTCTTGTTTATGTCGCCCATGGTCGGTTTTTCATTTGCTTCGGTACGAATATACGCACAAGTTTCGAGTTTTCCAAATTTCCTCGCTTGTTTTTTTATGCAACCGTGGGCGTGTTTTATTTCTTTGTTTCCTTGAACTTGGTGCTTTTTAGTTCATAATTAATATGTGTGGCAAGGTATGGTTTCAATTTGTCGTAGTCTTCGACTGTCATTGTTCCTTTTACCGTTGGGGATACTGTGATGGACTTGTCGGCCGGGTTGATGCGGCATTCAAAAGTCGGGATTTTGGCAAGGGCGGCCAGGTCGTTGCGACGTGTTTTGTCGCCTTTGGGTATGGCAATGAAATCCTGTATCCGTGGCATTTTGAAATACTTTGATGTGTTGAGTATTTCCCAATTTTTATTGTAAGCGGCGACATGGCTGTCGGCGGCAGGCAGCATATATGTCGTCACCACATAAATCACCGTGTCGCGCTTTGATGCTGCAAGCAGTATTTCCACACGGCTGCTTGCCGATGTGCGCACCTGCAGATAGTCGGAAGCCAAGGTGTCGATGACGGCAGTTCCGCCAAAATTGTTCCCCATGGGCATTTTGCGCCCGGCTTCGTAATAATCGAGCATATCGAGGCGGGTGTCGTGTGGCAAGGAAACAAATATGCCGCCATTTTCGGCGGCAAAAAAGTCGCGCACTGTGCGTGCCGTCACCGGCAAAGCCGATGTGACGGCGAGCAGCAGCACTGTTATGGCAAATTTCACATTCTTCATTGTGGTTCAGGGTCAATTTCGGGTTGTGAAATTAAGAAATAAATGCGAGGTTTATCGTTTTTTCTTCATGAATTTATCATAATTGCCGTGCATTTCTTTCTTTTTCTCACCTTTGGCGGCTTTGCCGCGTTCGCTACGAGCTTCGCGCGTCTTAAATCCGCGTTCCTGGTCGCGACGGGTGCGGCGGTCTATGCCGCCCTTGCCACGGCGGTCGCGATGGCGGCCTTCCGACTTGGAGGCGTATTTGCCCCCGCCACCGCGGTTTTCGGCGGCGTAGTCTTTGTTGAGGTCGGCAATTTCGCTGTACAGCCGTTTGCCATAGAAGTCGGAGTTGCGCAAAGCATCGGCCACACGCCGTCCGTCGCCTTTACGCACGTCAAACAGTGAATAGCCGGGCATCAGGTCTATGCGTCCCACCTCGATGCGTTGCCCCTGCACGGTTTCGTTGATAAGTCCTATTAGGTCGGAAGCAAAGAACCCGTCGGCTTTGCCCACATTAATGTACACACGGTCGTATCCCGGTTCGCCTGTGCGGCGGTCTTTTTCTTCCTGCGACATTTCGGCACCGCTCTTGCGCTTTTTTGCGCCTTTTTCTTTCCCTTTCTTTTCGGTAACGATGTCGAGTTTGGGCGCATCCTTGTAGTAATCGAGCAAGCGGTTGAATTCAAGCGAAAGCACACGCTTTATCAAGTCTTCGCCCGAGAGCCATTCGAGTTTCTTCTGTATGCCGGGAATGTAGTTGTTGATTACCTCTTCATCTACTTTCACCTTTTCGATGCGGTCGGCAAGGTTGTAAAGCTGGCGTTCGATGATGCGTTCCGGTGTAGGCACTTCGCGAAGCTCGAATTGCTTGCCGATGCGTTTTTCTATGTCCTTGATTTTCCCTTTTTCGCGAGAATGGACAATCGATACCGATACGCCCGTTTTCCCGGCGCGGCCTGTACGTCCGCTACGGTGTGTGTAAGTGGCCACATCGTCGGGCAAGCCGTAATTGATTACGTGGGTAAGGTCGCTTACATCGAGGCCGCGAGCAGCTACATCGGTGGCAACGAGCAACTGCAAGTTGCGCTCGCGGAACTTTTTCATCACTGCGTCGCGCTGTGCCTGCGACAAGTCGCCGTGCAACGAGTCGGCATTGTAGCCGTCCACTATCAGCTTGTCGGCAATTTCCTGTGTTTCGCGACGTGTACGGCAGAATATTATACCGTATATGGCCGGATTGTAGTCGGCTATGCGTTTCAGAGCAAGGTATTTGTCGCGCGCGTGTACCATGTAATATATGTGGCGCACGTTTTCGGCACCCTCGTTGCGGGTTCCTATCACATATTCTTGCGGATTGTGCATGAACCGTGCTGCAATTTTTGCGATTTCTGGCGGCATCGTAGCCGAGAACATGAGCATTTTGCGCTCATCGGGAACGTGGGTGAGGATGTCGTTTATGTCATCGACAAATCCCATGTTTAGCATTTCATCGGCTTCGTCAAGGATTACGGTGTGTACATCTTGCAGGTTTACGGTGCCGCGCTTGATAAGGTCGAGCAGTCGGCCTGGCGTGGCGACAATTATTTGTACGCCGCCTCGCAACGTGCGTATTTGGCTCTCGATACTTGAACCTCCATACACGGGTAATACTTTCAATCCGTTGATGTATTTTGAGTAATCGGCAAGGTCGCCGCCTATCTGCAAGCATAATTCGCGTGTGGGCGAAATGATGAGTGCTTGCGGCACTTTGCGGCTAACGTCGATTCGTTGCAGCACCGGCAGGCCGAATGCGGCGGTCTTGCCTGTTCCTGTCTGTGCAAGCGCAACCACGTCGGTATCTTCGTTCAACAAGTGTGGAATAACTTTTTCTTGTACAGGCATCGGGGTTTCATAACCCATTTCTTTTATAGCCTTCAACAGATCCTCGCGGACTCCTAATTCTTCAAATGTCATATTATAGTTTTAATCGTGTGTAACAAGCTGATGTTTTGTCATATAGCCAATACCCTTAATGCCGGGCCATATCGAGGTGCAAAGGTACAAACTTTTTGTCACACACGCAAATACAATTTTCGGTCGCCATGATAATCGGGAGCCGAAAAAGTTTTTTTGTGGGGGCGAAATTAAAAATTCACATTTTCAACTTTTGGTGCCCCCCTTTTTTACGATAATTCAGATTTTGCCGGTGCGGCCGGCGGCATGGCGGTTATTTGCCGAAGAGGTCGAGTAACAATGTCTGTATTTGTGATACCACTTTGCTGCGTTTGCCCGGAAAATTGTTTACCATTACGGCAACTGCGTAGCGGGGTTGTGAAGCAGGGTAGTATCCGGCATAGCACTGCACTCCGCCCATGCTGCCCGACTTCAGCGAGATTTTGCCACGCAACGGTGTGCGCAGCATCAGTCGCTTGACCGAGCCTTCGCGCCCGGCACGCGGCAGCAGTTGCGAATAGTCGATTCCGAGCCTGTCGCGGTCGGCATATGCAAGGCGCAGCACATCGCACAGGAATTGTGGCGTGGCCCACCCGTTGCGTGCCAGGCCGCTGCCATCTTTCATCGAAAATTGGTCGGTGTCAAGCCCATGCGATTTCCACAGTTTGTTCACAATGCGCACGCCGTTGCCGGTGGTGGAGGGAATCCCTGAATCTACGGGGAGAGTGCGCAACACGGCCTCGGCAAACATATTGTCGCTGCGAAACAGCATCGATTCTAATATCTCGGCAAGCGCCGGCGATGTGTAGTCAAGCAGTAACAGGGTGTCGCAAGTGTGGTATGCAAGACCTTCGGTTGACGACTTGTATGTAATGCCGTTTGTGTGGAATGCCGACTCGATGCTGTCGGCGAGCAGTCGATGCGGTGCCGGATTGGCATACCACGATGCAAAGTTCTCGCGCCCACGCCGCCGCCGTGCCACGATGCCGTCGATTTGCAGCATTCCTCCGTTGTAGTAAAGGCGACTCGTCAGTCCGGGGCGGTTTATGGTGTCGCCCTTGAATTGTTCGCGCACGTGGCAGTTAAGGCGCAAGCCCGGGATTTTATGGGCGGTGGCTGCCCGGTATGTGCCATCCCACTGGCGTGTGAACTTCACTAAGGCCTGGTTGTCGGCAAAGTTGATGGCGTGGTATCCTGTGCCGTAGCTTTCGGGAATGTCTTCCACCATCCAGTAGCCGGGAACGGGCTGATCGGGGATTGCCGAGCGGTCGAGTTCTATCGAACCGCATATTGCGGTTATGCCGGCATCTTGCAGGCATTGCATAAGTGTATCGACAAATGCCGTGCAGTCCTTGAAATGTCGCGAACCGAGCGTGGGGTCGCCGCCACCCACGATTTCGATTTTCCCGGTTAACCTGCCATCGGAGTCGATGTCGCCTATGGCATATACACGTGTGTGATAAAGGAAGTCTTTGCCAAGCAATTCAAGTGCCGATGCCCCGGTCACCACTTTCATGGTGGAAGCTGTTACAAATCCTTTATCGACATTGCAGCCTGCCACCACTTTCCCAGTTGCCAGGTCCATGACGCACACACCCGTTGTGGCATGGGCAAGAGCTTTGGACGCGGTAAAACGGTTTACCGCGTCCTGTTTCGGCATGGTTGCCATGGCCGGCTGTGCGGCAGCAGCTAAGATGGAGATTATGGCCAATATCAGTTTCTGGAACATATAAGTTAATGTACAAAATTATTATATGCAGTTAGGTGTATTATAATTCCGGCATTGCTATTGTAGTGACGATTGATTTACAATGTTTTGTATAATGTGGCAGTTGTAGGGGGTGTGCCGGAATACAATTTTGTCATACGTAGAGACGTGGCGTGCCGCGTCTCGTAACAAGTAATATTGCATAAAATATTGTAAATCAATCGTTGTTGTTATAGAGACGTGGCACGCCACGTCTCTACAATATCAATGTTGGAATTTTGATACACCCTCTACAGAGGCAAAATCACATTTTTACCCCCCCCAAAAAAAAATAACAATGTTGAAATTTTTGCATACATTCCCGTATCCTTATATAACAAAGAAGAGTAGCGGAAGTCGGTATCCGTCGCCGCTACTCTTTTTTGTGTATTTTTATTATGATTTTGCTGTTCATTCGCCGTGTGTGCGATTATATACATCGGCGATTTTACTTGCAATGGCTGCCATTTCGTCGGCGGGCAGCGTCATCTTGTGGCTGAAGCTCATGTCTCCTTCCTTTGAGATGGGAATAAGGTGAATGTGTGCATGGGGCACTTCCAGCCCGAGCACTGCCACGGCAATCTTTTTGCAGTCGATTACTTGTTTCATGCAACGAGCCACGCGGCGTGCAAACTTTGTCAGCCCGGCATATTCCTCTTCGTCGAGGTTGAATATGTAATCCACTTCATGTTTCGGCACCACCAGTGTGTGCCCGGGCATTACCGGGTTGATGTCGAGGAATGCGAAATAGTTTTCGTCCTCGGCAACTTTATAGCAAGGGATTTCACCTGCGATTATTTTGCTGAAAATAGAAGCCATGATGAAATTATATTTCAATTTTCAATATTTCAAACGACATTACTCCTGCGGGAGCTTTTACTTCCACCACATCGCCCACCTTGTGCCCCATAAGGCCTTTTGCGATGGGGGTGCTTTGTGCGATTTTCATCTCTTTGAGATTTGCTTCGCTGTCGGTGACAATGGTATATTTCAGTGTCGCACCATTTTTCAAGTTTTTAATGGTAACGGTGTTAAGCAGTTGCACTTCGTCGGTGTTGAGCTTGCTTTCATCGATAATGCGGGCATTTGCCACGAGGTCTTTAAGCTGCGAAATCTTCATTTCGAGCATTCCTTGCGCCTCCTTGGCGGCATCATATTCGGCATTTTCGGAAAGGTCACCTTTGTCGCGAGCTTCAGCGATAGCACGAGAAATTTCGGGTCGCTTAACATTCTCAAGGTAAGCGATTTCCTCCATTTTCTTCTTGTATCCTTCTTTTGTCATGTAGCTGATAGCCATGGTAAATAAAAGTTTAAATGTTAGTAAAAAATAAAAGAATCTCCACTTGCATCGTGTAGAGACCCCTTAGGTTATTCTATTATGTTTTGTAATGGCAAAGGTAGCCACTATTTTCCGAATCGGCAAATTATGTGTGGCTTTTTTAATAACTTTTAGAGCCTGTTTAATATGCCTTGCGATATTTCGGGTCGGTTGCGTCGTCGAGGATGCTCAGGTAGCTTGTGTATCGCGACCGGCTTATAAGACAGTCTTCCACGGCGCTCAGCACGGCACATCCCGGTTCATGAGTATGTGTGCAATTATGGTATCGGCAACCGGCCGACGCCTTGAATATTTCGGGGAAATAATGTGCCACTTGGCTTTTGTCGAAGTCGATTGTGCCAAAGCCTTTTATCCCCGGTGTGTCGATTAAATAACCGCCACATGGCAGCGGCAGCATCTCTGAGAATGTGGTTGTGTGCATTCCCGTGTGGTGCGTTGCACTTATGTTTCCCACCTTGAGGCGTGCATCGGGGATTAACAAATTGATGATGGTTGATTTTCCCACGCCCGAGTTGCCTGAAAAGAGCGAAATATGCCCTGAAGCAAGCTCCAGTATGCGGTCGATGCCGTTGTCATCGGCGTTGTCGTTTAAGGCCGACATCATTATCACGTCATATCCTATCGAGGTGTAAAGGAAGTTCAATGCACCGGCATATTCGCTTTCTTCTTCATCGAGCAAATCGATTTTGTTGATTATGATAACTGCCTTTATGCCGTATGCCTCGGCAGTGGCGAGGAAGCGGTCGATGAATGTGGTGCTTGTCTCAGGCTCTTTGATGGTTACGATAAGGAATGCCAGGTCGATGTTGGCGGCTATGATGTGTGATTCTTTCGAGAGGTTGCTTGCACGGCGTATTATGTAGTTGCGCCGTGTGTCGATTGAGGTTATATAAGCCGTGCCGTCGGGGGCGGCAGCCGATATTTCCACAATGTCGCCCACTGCCACAGGATTGGTGGTGCGTATGCCTCGCAGGCGGAAGTTGCCCTTGATTTTGCAACTCACGCATTCGCCGCCTTCGGTCTTCACTACATAGCAGCTCCCTGTATTCTTAATTACCAAACCTTTCATAACGCCACAAAAATACAAATATTCTCCAAATAAGGCAAATAACATATGCCGATGTGTGAAGTGTGCTTATTGTTGATTTACAGGCTGTTGTGTGCAAGGTGACTTTGTGGTGGGAAAATTATCTGTCAGAAAATCATGTTTTTAACTGAAAACGTTGTAAATTTGCATCGACTTTATAATCAAAATTATAGTTTTTTTGAAAAAGAAGTAGTATTAAATTTAGTTGAGATTATGAACGTAGAAACTATCGGAAACTGGGCCGGCCTCGTATGGGTTGCTCTTAACGGTCAAGGCAAACTTGGCGTTAAGGGAATCAAGAAAGCCACAAAGCTCAAAGAAAAAGAAATCTATGCAGCTCTCGGCTGGCTTGCTCGCGAAGGCAAAGTGAGCATAGAAGAAGCTGAAACCGATGTCATGGTAGCATTGGTTTAATTGTACCCCTTAAATCCCCCGTACATATAAACGCGGGGATATCTTTTTGTAGCTCCCGTTCGGCAAAAATTCCCGAGGCGGGATTTTTTTGTATATTAAAAAGAGCCATGGCGTTGACCACGGCTCTGCAATATATGCACAATAATAATATATGATGCGTTGACTTCCGGTTGCGGCTGCAAGTTACTTGCGAGTGGCGTAGTCCACGGCTGCAACCGAGTGCAGTTCGGTGCTGTCGAAGATGGGGATGTCAACATCGTTCCTGCCTATGAGCAACGGTATTTCGGTGCAGCCCAATATCACGCCTTCGCCGCCTTCTTTTTCCAATCGGTTGATTATTTTGACGTATCCTTCGCGTGACTCGTCTTTTACTACGTCGTTGCACAATTCATCGAAAATTACGTCGTTTATGTAATTGCGTTCTTCGAGTGTCGGAACAAGTACTTCAAGCCCGAATTTTTTTTCAAGAGTAGGTTTATAGAAGTCGTTTTCCATTGTGTGTTTGGTTCCGAGCAGTATTACCTTTTTTACGCCCGAATCAATGATTTTCTGCCCTACGACATCGACGATGTTAAGCACCCTTACTCCCACTTTTTCCTCGATTACCGAAGCAAGCGAGTTGAGGGTATTGGATGCTATTACTATCACTTTGGCTCCACCGGCTTTCAGTCGCATGGCTGCATCGATCATGGTGTCTGTCATCATGGTCCAGTCGCCTGCGGCTGCAAGACGTTCCTGTGCGGCAAAACTGTGGAACGGGATGGAATAAAGCAACAGGTTGGCCGAATATAGAGAACCGTAGCGGTCGCGCATGATTTCGTTCATGCGGCGGTAATAGTTTGCCGACGAAGCCCAGCTCACGCCACCGATTACACCAATCACTTTGCAAACACTGTCTTCCAAATATTTGTATTGTGTTTCCATAAAATAGCGGTAAAAAGTTATGGTGCAAATATAGCAAAAAAACGCAGAGTGTGATAAATTGTAATTACTAATTTTCCGTTTGTTTCTCGGGGCTGTGGCGGTTGCCTGAATGCACTTTGTTGGTATCGGCTTACGATTTAATATCGATTTTTTGCCGCAATGCCAATATTTGCTGCAATCAGTGTTATTGTTTCAGGAAAAATGTGTAAGTTTGTAGTATGCTTATCGATGTCTTAATTAAAACAATAACAATATAAAAATGAGTAAAGAAACTGTAAAAAATCTTGAGGCTCTACGCAATGAGATGCGCCGCCTTGGGGTTGATGCCGTGATTATTCCCGGCACCGACCCGCACCAAAGCGAGTATATAAGCGGATACTGGAAATTGCGCGACCACGTGAGCGGTTTCACGGGCAGCAACGGCACTGCTGTGGTAACACTTGATGAAGCTGGATTATGGACCGATTCACGATATTTCCTGCAAGCTGCCGCACAGCTTGAGGATTCGGGTTTTGTGTTGCACAAAGAAGATGTGCCGGGTGAAGCCACCATCGAAGAATGGATTACGGAGAACTTGCATGACGGGGCCGTGCTTGCCGTGGATGGCTACCTGTTTTCGATATCCCATGCCGCCGCACTCGAAGAATTGTGCGGCCGCAACGGGTTGCGTTTTGCATCAGATTTTGACATCGCCGACCGTGTGTGGACGGCCGACCGCCCGGAGCGTCCTTCGGGAAAGGTGTTTATACATGATGAAAAATATGCCGGTGAAAGCGCGCCAAGCAAAATCGACCGTGTGCTTGCCGAGGTGGAACGGCTCGATGCCGAGTCGATTTTCATCCCTTCGCTCGATGAAATTGCATGGACGTTGAATATGCGCGGCAGCGATGTGGAATTTACCCCGGTGTTTATATCTTACCTGTATCTTTCGCGTGACAGGCGGGCGCTTTTCATCGATGACGTTAAACTCGATGACGAAGTGCGCGGTTACTTGAAATCGATAGATGTGGAAGTGAAGCCTTATGATGCGGTAAAAGATTTCTTGTCGGGTATAAGCACTCATGAAACCATCTTGCTCGATCCGGCCAAGGTGAGCGATACCCTGGCTCGTGCACTTGATTGCATGAAAGTGTATGCTTCGTCGCCGGTTGCCATGCTCAAAGCCGTGAAGAACGAGGTGCAGCTGGCCGGTACGCGCAAGGCCATGGAGCGCGACGGTGCGGCACTTGTGCGCTTGTTTATGTGGCTTGAAGAGAATGTCGGTTCGGGCAAGTATAACGAACTTGACGTGTGGCGCAAAGGAATGGAGTTCCGCGGCCGCAGTGAGCTTTACCGCGGCGACAGTTTCGGCATGATTGCCGGTTACCGCGAGCATGGTGCAATAGTGCATTATTCGGCCACTGAGGAGAGCGCATCGACTCTTGCCGCCGACGGGCTGTTGCTTATCGACAGCGGTGCGCAATACTTGGACGGAACTACCGACATAACCCGTACTCTCACACTTGGCAATCCCACAGCCGACGAGCGGCACGACTATACGCTTGTGCTTAAAGGGCATCTTGCCCTTGCCCGTGCCCAGTTCCCGGCAGGTACCCGTGGTTCGCAGCTTGATGCCCTTGCCCGTATTTATTTGTGGGAAGAGGGTATGAGTTATTTGCACGGTACCGGACATGGAGTGGGGCATTTCCTTGGCGTGCATGAAGGCCCGCAGAACATTCGCCTTAATGAAAATCCCACCACATTGCAGCCCGGAATGATAACAAGCGATGAACCCGGGGTTTATAAGGCCGGACGCTATGGCATACGCATCGAGAACCTTGTGCTTACTGTAGAAGGTGAACATTCCGAGGAATTTGGCGACTTCTGCCGCTTTGAGGTGTTGACGCTCTTCCCCTATGACCGTCAACTCATCGACACGTCGATGCTCACTCCGCGTGAAATCGAGCAAATAGATAATTATCACAAGCAGGTATATGACCGCTTGTCGCCTTACCTTGATGATAACGAATGCCGTTGGCTCGCCGATAAAACTCGTGCGTTGTAAAAAAAACGGTTTTCAAGAGAGGGTGATGATTTAAAACCACTTGTAGAGACGCGATTAATCGCGTCTCAGAAACATCAATGGCAGGTATTCCGGGAAGGTGTATCAAAATTTCAACATTGATATTGTAGAGACGTGGCGTGCACATCGTCTTGATGATGGGAATGATTTATTTACAATATGTTATAAAATATAATGGTTGTAATTGTAGAGACGCGATTAATCGCGTCTCTACGGGAGCCAAAAATGCATTTTGATACGCCCCAAAAACATCAGGCATGGCAGGTATTTCGGGAGACGCGATTAATCGCGTCTCTACGAGTGGTTAATATTTTTATTGTGTGACTTAAAATAAAATATTATATGGCACTTATAAAAAGCGTAAGGGGATTTACCCCGAAGATAGGCAAGGATTGTTTCCTTGCCGACAATGCCACTATTGTTGGCGATGTGACGATGGGAGAGGGGTGCAGCGTGTGGTTTAATGCCGTGCTGCGTGGAGATGTGAACACCATCACCATAGGCGACCGCGTCAATATTCAAGACGGTTCGGTACTTCATACATTGTATGAAAAATCGACCATTGAAATAGGTAACGACGTTTCGATAGGGCATAACGTAACCATCCATGGGGCAAAAATCCATGATCTTGCATTGATAGGAATGGGCAGCACGCTGCTCGACCATGCCGAAGTAGGCGAGGGGGCGATAGTTGCCGCCGGAAGTGTGGTTACCGGTAAAACCAAGATTGGCCCCAATGAAATGTGGGGCGGAGTACCAGCCAAATTCATTAAGATGGTTGACCCTGCCCAAAGCCGTGAAATCAACGTGAAAATAGCACACAACTACCTCATGTACAGCAAGTGGTATGAGGAATAATTAAAAAATCGAGAGGGTGTATCAAAATATAATTTCGATACACCCTCATTTTTTTTATTTTTTGTCGAAGAAATTGGCGATTTCGGCCATGCGGGTTACCTGATCGACGTGGAACGGGCAGCAGCGATTGCAATGGCCGCAAGCGATGCAGCATGATGCCTTGACGGCAAGTTTGGCATAGTGGTCGGCAGCGAGTGCATCGCCGACGCGGGCAAGGTCGTAATATTTGTTTATAAGTCCCACATCAAGGTGCATGGGGCATGGCTGGCAGTGGTTGCAATACACGCACACGCCTTCCACTTCGCGAGGTGAGAATGTGCCTATTACCGAGTAGTCGCGTTCTTGGGCCGATGCATTGCAAAATCCCAGTATATCATTTAAATCATCGATGCCACGCACACCCGGGAGTGTGGTCAGAACGCCCGGTTTGTCGAGCGCGTATTGCAGGCATTGGTAACGGGTAAGAGCCTGCTTGAATGGTGATACCTTGGCATCGAGCAACTGTCCGGCACTGAATGGCTTCATCACCGATATGCCTACGCCATCGGCCTCGCATCGGCGGTAAAGAGCCATGCGTTCGGCTGCGCTGCCAAATGCAAACTCCCCTTGGCTGTAATCATAACCGGGATTGATGCTGAACATGAGCATATCCACAAGCCCCATATCGAGGATGCGGTTGGTTACCGACGGTGTGTGTGACGAAAGGCCTATGTGGCGCACCACTCCTGTCGCTTTCATATGTTTCAAGTAATCGAGTATTCCGCCTGATACATATTTTTCCAGGTCTTCAACACTGTCGATGCAATGAATAAAGCCGAAATCGATGTAATCGGTTTGTAATTGTTGCAGTTGCCACTCGACTGAACGTTTCACAGTGTCGAGATTGGTGGTCCATCCATATTCGCCTGTTTCATAATTTGCTCCGAAGTGTACTTGCAAGTACACGCGGTTGCGGCAACCCTTGAACACTCGCCCGTAAGGGGCGAACGGGCGAGCAGAAGCCGATGCCAAGTCGAAGTAATTGATACCTGCATCAACCGCCGCAGTTAGGGTTTCTTCTATTTCATGCTCTTCGGCATTGCCTATTGCGCTTGAGCCGAGTCCTATGACACTTATCTGTTCATTGCCGTGTGGCAATTTGCGATATTCCATGTATTCCTGTTTTTTGCACAAAAATAAGAATATGTTTTATGCCGGTGTGTACCCTAATTACTGATTTGTTGTATAAATCAAGTCGGAAATTATGGGCAGGTGGTCGGACAATCCGACATTTATGGTTTCGGTATTTTCTATTTTCCAGTCATTTCTTGTGTCGGTAAATATGTAATCGAGCTTGCTCACAGGCTTGTCGGCAGGATATGTGGGGGTCCCGTTTGTCGCGTTGAGCCAATTCTGCAGCATGGCTTTTGAAATTGCTTCAGACTCGGGTGTGGAATTAAAATCACCGGCGACTATCACCGGTGTGGCATGGTTGCTAAAATGATTGCACAAGAAAAATGCCTGCCGGGTGATGACATCGGGGTATTCATAGTCGAGATGAGTGCAGGCAAATGTTACCGTGTCGTGTGGCAATTCAAATGTGCCTTCGAGTACCACGCGCTGTTCGTTGTTGCGAGGATTTGGCAGAAGTGTTTTCTTCACGTCGATATACGGGTACCGCGATAATATGCCCACGCCGTAGTAACCACCTTTAAGATTTATGGTTTTGCCATACAGGCCAAACATTCCCGTCTGCATGGCAAGTTCGGCTATAAAGTCACGCCCGTTCTGCCACGGTGTAGCATCCCGCAGGTTGCGGCAATCCACTTCTTGCAGTGCCACAAAGTCGGGCGATTGTTCCTTGATAAATGCTGCAAATTCATCGAGCGACGCACGTTCGCCAAACCTCATGTTATAAGTCATCACGCGCACCCTTATGGTATCTTGTCCAAAAACCGTGACAGCGGCCATTAATATGGACATCGATAATAACAATGTTTTTAAAGTATGCATCATTTTGTGGTTTCATTAATAATGAGATAAGGGCGACCGGGTCGCCCTTATCCTGTCAGTTGTTTATGATTTAATCCCTTTCAACGTGAACTATGGTGCCGTTGACAATTATCAACTTGATATCGTCGTCACGGTCTTCAAGTTCCACTTCATATGTAATGGTATCGGCAGTTTCAATTACATCAATGTCGTCATCATCGATTTGGTGTATCGAATATCCTGCACCTGTAATAGCGTTTGCCACATCATCGGGCAACTGGTGGCGCGAAATTTCCCACTTGGTGCAAACCCATTCGAGCCTACCGTTGAAAATTACCTCTTTTTCCAAGCCGTCGTGCCTGATTTCGATTTCGAGGTATCCATCATCATTGTCTTTGCCCACAATTACGGCACCAGGATATTTGTCGGCAATAAATGCTTCAATGTCATTGTTGACAGCAACACCTCCCGACTGGCCTAACGATGGGCGTCCCGAGAGTATTTCGCCGGTTATTGATATATACACGTCGATGTCGTCGTCGAAATGTGTTTCGAGTTCAAAGCAGTAGAACACATCACCTTCGGCCGTTTCATAACGGTCGATGTCGTCGATATGAGCATCCGATGTGTAGTGCTGTGACGACTTCAAGGCATCTTTCACCACCTGTTCCACAAGGTCAAGGTTGCGTCTGCCATATTCGGTCTTGGTATATATCCATTGTTGTGCGCCGGTGAACAATATTTCATGTTTCATTCCATTGGCTATAAGGTCAACTTCGATACCTCCGTCTTCATCGTCAATCTCGATGATACGTGCGTCGGGGAAATTCTGTTTTATCCATTCGGTTATCGTTGTCGGAGGCGTACTTGGCAACATATCGCTATGGTCGTTATCCTTTTCGGCATCAACTATTATGTTGACTAAAATTCCATCGGCAGTGTAATACAGTTCTACGTCGGTTTCTATGCCATTCTCGTTTTTTTCAACATCGATGACATATATTGTTTCGTCATATCCGTGTCGGGTTATGACATCTACATCATCGTCTCGGTGCCAAGGGGCTTGGGCATATTCCGATGCTTCGAATGATGTTTTCACTGCTTGAGGTAATTGGCTGTAAGGAATGTCGAAGTCGCTCATCGACCAGCGTGCATCGCTCATGCGATACCATGCTTTGTTTTTTCCGGCCTCGTTGCTGCGTGTTGCGTCAAGGGTGAAACTGGCAACAGCATAGTCGCTTTTGATTTCCCAACTTACGTTTGATGCATTCGGGTACTGGCTGTTGAAAGCCTCCAATACATTGTCGGGAATTGTTCCGCCGGGTGTAATGGGGCCATCTTCGTCACTGCAAGCCGAGAGCATCACGGCCATGCATGCAATAAAAGTCAAAAATAAATGTTTTGTCGTTTTCATAGTTGTTTTAATGATTAAAATTAGAACGAGTGCAAATTAAATATTCAATAAATAAAATACCTAATGGTTTAATTATTCTTAACTATTTTTTAAATTATTGTTCTGTTTTTCTGAAAATATAGTCAATTACTAACATTCCCATTTTGCAGTACCACTCAAATTAAAGTGCAAACGCATTATTACGGTGGGCATATGTTTTTCCCGGTTTTTGACAAATTGTGGCCGTTAATAAGTGGCATCGGTTTTTATCCTGTAATGCATTGCATCGGCACCGCGATAAGATAAACACAAAGATGGGTATAAAAAACAAATAAATTTATTTTGTTCTACTGTCACCTTGTAGTATCTTTGTAAATGCTAATACTGTAACCTATAAAATAATAACAGCATGAAAAAGGTTCTTCCGATAATTAAGAACGATCCGTGGCTTGAGCCATATGCCGATGCCATCAATGGCCGGTATGAAGATGTGATCCGTAAGGAGAAAGAATTGACCGGCGGCAAAATTTCGCTCAATGATTTTGCCAACGCACACAACTATTTCGGGCTGCACAAGACCAAGACCGGTTGGGTCTTCCGTGAATGGGCTCCCCATGCCACAGCAATATACATGATAGGCACGTTCAACGATTGGACCGAACGCGAAGACTATGCGCTCACCCGCATGGATAACGGAGTGTGGGAAATTACTCTTGATGCCGACAAACTGAAACATGGCGACTTGTATAAGTTGAGAATGAAATGGAACGGCGGCGAGGGCGACCGCATTCCGGCATATGCACGGCGTGTGGTGCAAGATGAGCAGACGCTTATATTTTCGGCACAAGTGTGGGCACCGGCGCGGCCTTACCGTTTCAAGGTGAAGGATTTCAAGCCCAATGTGTCGCCGTTGCTCATTTACGAGTGCCACATAGGTATGGCTCAAGATGCCGAGCGTGTGGGTACTTACGAGGAATTCCGCAAGAACATATTGCCGCGTGTGGCTGCCGACGGCTATAACGCAATACAGATTATGGCGATACAGGAACATCCGTATTATGGCTCGTTTGGTTACCATGTGTCGAGTTTTTATGCAGCATCGAGCCGTTTCGGCACTCCCGACGAATTGAAGAAGCTCATCGACGAAGCTCATAAGTTGGGCATTGCTGTGATCATGGATATTGTGCATTCTCATGCTGTGAAAAACGAGGTTGAAGGACTTGGCCGTTTCGATGGCAGCTACGACCTTTATTTCTATGGCGACGGTCGGCGTGAACATCCTGCGTGGGATTCGCTGTGTTTCGACTACGGAAAGAACGAGGTGCTGCACTTCTTGTTATCGAACTGCAAGTTCTGGCTTGAAGAATATCATTTCGACGGTTTCCGTTTCGACGGCGTGACATCGATGCTTTATTATAACCATGGCCTAGGGCAGGGTTTCAGTTCATATGATGATTATTACAACGGTGCACAAGACACCAATGCCATCACCTACCTGACTCTTGCCAACTTGCTTATTCACCAGGTAAATCCCAATGCGGTTACTATTGCCGAGGAAATGAGCGGTATGCCGGGGTTGGCATTGAAGTTTAAGGATGGCGGCATGGGATTTGATTACCGCATGGCCATGGGTATCCCCGATTACTGGATAAAAACCATTAAGGAAAAGAAAGACGAAGATTGGCATCCAACCTCGATATTCTGGGAGCTTACCAACCGCCGTTATAATGAAAAGACTATAAGCTATGCCGAAAGTCACGACCAGGCTCTCGTGGGCGACAAGACGATTATTTTCCGCCTAATCGACAGCGAAATGTACTGGCACATGACCGTGGGTGACAACAATATGACCGTTGACCGCGGCATGGCGTTGCACAAGATGATACGCCTTGTGACTTGTACCACCATCAATGGCGGTTACTTGAATTTCATGGGCAATGAATTCGGTCACCCCGAGTGGATCGACTTCCCACGCGAAGGTAACGGGTGGAGCTACAAGTATGCCCGCCGCCAGTGGGATCTTGTTGACCGCAAAGACTTGAAATATCAATATCTCAACAATTTCGATAATGATATGATACATCTTGTGGGCGGTATCAAGAACTTCCAGTCGCTGCCTGTGGAAAAACTGTGGGATAAAGATGATGACCAGGTGCTTGCCTACAAACGCGGTGATTATGTGTTCATCTTCAACTTCAGCCCCACAAAGTCGTTTGCCGACTACGGCATACTTGCCCCGGTAGGCGAATACGACGGTGTGTTTGACAGTGATGACAAGCGTTATGGCGGTTACGGTAACATTGACGAGAGTGTGCATCATTTCACTCAAGACGACCCGCTTTATGCTCCTCACGGACTTGGTTGGCTTAAGTTGTACCTGCCTGCCCGTTCGGCACAAGTGCTGAAGATAGCCCGTAAACGTCGCGGCGGGCGTTGCAAGAAAGCTTAAAGCATATATCCGGAATTTACAGAGGGTGTATCAAAATACCCACATTGATATTGTAGAGACATGGCGTTGCCGCATCTTGATAATGGCAACGATTGATTTACAATATGTTATACAATGCAATGGTTGTAGAGACGCGATTAATCGCGTCTCTACGAGAGCCCAAAACGCATTTTGATACACCCTCCTTGCAGTTTTTATAATACAATACTAACAAATGCACAAAAGATTATGAAAAAGTTAGGTTTAATGCTGCTGTTTGCAGTGGCAATGGTTTTTGTGTCTTGCAAAGATGAAAGCAAGGATGCCATAACCATGATTCCTGCCGATGCCACTTATGTGGCAGCCTTGGATGCCGGAAGTGTCATTGAAAAAGCCGGTGTCAAAGTGGAAGGCGATGAAGTAGTGTTCCCCGATTCTTATAAATCGCTTGTGGATAAGGGCATGACCGAAAACGACCGTAAGCAACTGTCGGCGTTTGCGGGTGCAGGAATGGACTTTACTCGCAAGGCATATGTTTTCGGTTCAAATGATTTTTCGGTTGTAGGCATCGTGCCTGTGGCCGATCGTGTGGCGTTCAAGGCATTTGTGGAGAAAACCGCTGGTGCCGGAATGGAAAGCGACGGTGACCTGGATAAAATGAAAGCCGGTAACAGCTGGTTGTTTATTTCCGACAAATATTTCGTATGCGCCACTCCCAATCCTTCGGCCGGAGATAGTGCAGCCGAGGAGCTGGTTAAAAATCTCATAACCAACGGATATGAAAATTCTATTGCCGGCAATGCCGATGCAATGGAAATGTTGGGGCGTGATGTGGATATGTCGTTTTATGCCGATTATAAAAAAATGTTTGAAATGTCGGGCAGCGGGCAAATCATTGCTCAAATTTATGGCGATGCTTTCTCGTCTTATCTTGAAGCATTGCGAGGTATAGGCGCTACGCTTAACTTCAACAAAAGCGACATTGAAATGAATTACGAGACATTTATCGACGAGACCGAAGCCACAAAGCAGGCGGAAGCAATATTGAGCAAACCGTCGGCCGAGGGGCTTAAATATATTCCCGCCGATATGCAACTTGTATTCTCGGGATCGGTTAAAGGAGAGGAATTGCTGAAATTCGACCCATTCAGTGCCATGCTTGCCAATGTGAAAGAGAACCCGTTTATCACCATCGATGAAATCAAGGACTACATTGCAGGAATCGAAGGCCCCATAACCATAGGTTATAATTATGCCGACCAAATTGTCAACCGTTCGTCGGTTCCGCAAGTGTATGGTGCGATAAAGACAGGCAAGGCCGATGAAATGTGCCAAAAGTTGCAGACTTCGATAAACAAACTCGGTTTGATAGCTTGTACACGGGTAGGTGACGAGTATGTAGTCAACTTGTCGAGCGATGCTGCGATAGCATTCGGCAGCAACGACGGATTTTTCTATTTCCGTACAACACCGCAAAAGGTTGCCGAAAGTATGTATGACGATGACCTTGCCCGTGATATATTTGAGAATACCACCGGCGGATTGTATGCCAATGTGCGCAAAGGTTCGCGTGCCAATTCCATTCTCACGGCAATTGTTCCTAACTTGCAATTCGGTGCATATCTTGAAGGCCGTACCATCGATGCCCGTTCGTCGAATGTGAAATTAGTGGTCGAAGAGCCGCAAGGCGACAATGTTCTTGAAACGTTGCTGACGATACTTGCAAATGCACAAAAGCATTAAGAAAAGTGTTGATAAAGTATAACAAAAGCCCCATTGCGGGGCTTTTGTTATAAAAAATGTAAAACAGATGGAAAAATATTGCTTATATGTTGCATAGCATAAATATATAGCATACTTTTGCATCGGTTTTTTCATGGTATTAGATTTTAAGTTGAAGATTAGTTGTCGTGATGACAATTAATTTTTTTTGTACCTGCCGCAAGTCGGCTATTAAAGGAGGGATTGTTTTTGCAAAGCACTTTACTTTCATTACCTTTGTAAGGCAGGATTTTCCTGCGTGTGTGCATTACGAATTGCTTACAAATTGAAGATACAATGTTGATAATAAATACTACCTACCACGCTTCGGCGGCTGTTTACGACAATTTTGTGGAATGGCTGTGTTGCGAATATATTCCCAAGGCAAAATCAGGTGGCGTGCTGTTGTGGCCGCAACTTACCAGGGTGCTTGATGGCAGCACCGGTGCCGATGGTTACAGCTATGCGTTGCAGTTCCATGTAAAGTCGGTCGATGCATTTAATGCGTGGTACACCGGAGAAGGCAAGAAGTTGCATGAGGAGATGGCACGTCGTTTCGGTCGAGACGTGGCGGGATTTTCGACATGGATGGAGGAGATCGACACGGAATGATGACGCACGATGACGAATATGACCGCATAATAATAGGCATCGACCCCGGTACCAATGTGATGGGGTACGGCATACTTGGGGTGAAACGTAAGCGGCCGTCGATGATAGCCCTGGGGGTGATAAAGCTCAGTAAATTTGACGACCACTATATGCGCCTGCATCGCATATTTGAGCGAGTGCTCGGGCTTGTGGAACAGTATTTGCCCGACGAGATGGCCATCGAGTCGCCGTTTTACGGTAAGAATGTGCAATCGATGCTCAAGTTGGGGCGCGCACAAGGCGTGGCAATGGCTGCAGCCTTGCATCGCGACGTGCCTATAGCCGAATATGCTCCCTTGAAAATAAAGATGGCTATTACCGGCAATGGCGGTGCATCAAAGGAACAGGTAGCTGAAATGTTACGTCGCATTTTAAATATCCCGCAGGAGCAAATGCCCGACTTGCTCGATGCCACCGATGCGCTTGCTGCCGCACTGTGCCACTTTTATGAGTCGTCGCGTCCGCAGCCACAAGGGGGATGCCGTTCTTGGAAAGAGTTCATAGCGGCTCATCCCGACAGGCTGAAGTGAGCCACTTCGGCCCCCTCCCTACCTCCCCCCGAAGGGGAGGCTTTCAAAAGTGGTTCTCCACAATTTTAGCCGAATGGCAATGAAAAATAGTGTGAAGATTTAATTTGATTATTGGGGATAGTATTATGCATTTTTGTTAACTTTGTGGAGTGACCAAGGGGGGATGCCTCTCGGTCACATTACATTGTGGAATAATTTAAGGAGCGTTATGTTCTTTCTCTTGTAAGTGCGAAGCCTGAGAAACTACGTCACAAAAATCAACAAGAGTCGGTACATGGCAGTTCCGCGCTATAGCGTGGGAGTGCTATCACCATATCTGTTGATTTGGGTTTTCTCAGGGCCTGCACTTTAGGATGTGGTTCATAGCAGTTTCACGCTCTTGGCATATAAATGCGCTTTTGGGACTGGAGCGCAAGCAAAAAATTAATCATCATGAAAAAAACAATGTCAATTTTATTCCTGCTGATGTTGTCAATTTCAGTGTGTGCGCAGCAGAAAGATGTAACCCGTTTCCTTGGAATCCCTATCGATGGCAGTAAATCGGAAATGATTCGCAAGCTCAAAGCTAAAGGCTTCGAGAGCAGCCCGTATGATAAGGAAGTTCTCACCGGGGAATTTAACGGTACTTCAGTGAATGTGCATGTGGTAACAAATAACAATAAAGTATGTAGGATATTTGTCGCCGATGCAGTGTCGCAGAGTGTGGGTGATATAGTCATCAGATTTAACAACCTTTGTCGGCAATTTGAAAATAATGGGAAATATGCTTATTTTGAAGATTTTACGATATCTGATGATGAAGATGTAAGATATGAAATGACGGTGAATAATAAAAGATATGAGGCGATTTATTATCAAGTACCGTCAGATACAGCAGCATTGATCAATGAGATTCGGACTTCGGTTATGAAGAATTACACTGAGGAACAAATTTCGAAATTTACTGATGAACAGAAAAATGAGATACAAGAAAAATGTTTCGAGTTACTGTCGGAAAAACTGATAAAAAGACCTGTATGGTTCAGGATTGGCGAATCTTATGGCGAGTATAGCATCTTGATGTACTACGATAATGAATATAACAGGGCTAATGGCGAAGATTTATAGTAAGTTGGTGTGATATAAACAAAAAACGGCGGTGCAGCATCACGCTGCATCGCCGTGGTTGTCAAAATTGCTATGTGGTTAGCAAAAAAGATGCTGTGGTTACTTGATTTCAATCTTTTTGGCTTCTTTGGCTGCCTCTTGCGATTTTTTGAGCAGGTCAACCGTGAGGACTCCGTTCTCGACGTGTGCCGATATTTTGTCGCGATCGACATCATCGGGCAAAATCATTACTTGACGGAACTGAGAGTAAGAAAATTCACGACGCAAGTAGTGTCCGTTTTCTTTTTCTTCGTTGTTCATCTTCTTTTCAAGAGAAATGACGAGGTTGCCCTCTTCATCGAGATGCACATTGAAATCGTCTTTTGTCATGCCCGGAGCAGCTATCTCCACGCTGTATTCGTTTTCACGTTCTATTACGTTGACAGCCGGTGATGTGATGGCATGGGTGCGCTCGATCCAGTCGTTGTTGTCAAACAAATCGTTGAATACGCTTGGTAACCAATTTTGATTTCTTCTAATGAGTGCCATAATTGTAATCTCCTATGTTTTTTGTTTTTTTATTCTTGTTTTGTGTGGAGTGGTTTTTCAACCGCGTCCGCTATAAGAATTGCAAACCGGGTGCCAATGCGGCAGAAACACCGATACTGGTAAATTTGTCCGATAAAATGACAAAACCGAGCCGCCTGACGCCCTGTTTTCGGTTAAAATGTCATATATGCCCTGTTTTACAGGGTGGAACTTGTATTGCTTTCCCGGGCGGCATGGGAAAGTGATTTGCATAAATTTTCAACGGCATTAATAATATAAACAATAAGCACCGCCCGAGTGCACGGGCGGTGCTTATATTGTTGAGATGATGTTGTGCAAATGTAGTGTATTACTCTTTTGCAGCAGTTTTCTTGGCCGGAGTCTTACGGGCAGCAGGTTTCTTTGCTGCCGTGGTTTTTGCAGCGGCCTTTTGGCTTTCGGCGGCTTTGTCTTCGTCTTCCGAGTTGATGATGTTGGTACGCAGCAGCGAGATTTCGCGGTTGAGTTGCTCGATTTCCTTCGACTGGTTGCGTATGGTTGTCAACAACGAGTTAAGCTCTTCGTTCTCGATAGAGAGTGGGTATTGCTCTTCGACACGCACAATGAAGTCGGACAGTACGTTCATGTAGTTCATGAATGCCTGGAACGGCGATTCATACGGGCTGTAGTGCGAATGTACTGCACCGTCGTTGAGGTGCTTGGTACTCATGTAATAGAAGTGGTCGGAAGCCTGCAAGTACATCCAGTCTTGTTTCAACCGGCGGTCGGTACACAAGTTGACGCGTTCGGCCACCGAGTACAGCTTGTTGAAAGCCTCGTTTTGCAAGTCGTTGCCAAGCCATGCGCTGGTGTCGCGAGCCTCGTCGGCCCAAGACATCGGGTAGGGAACCGACAGTTCGCCCACCGATTTCAGTTTGGCCACGGTTTCACTCGGAGTCCAGAATTCTATTCCACGTTCGGCAGCGAATCGCGGCAGTGCCTTCATAAATTCAAATATTCCCGATTCGCGAGGTTGCAATTCGCCAAGTGTTTCATAGTTCATGAACAGGTTCACGATTTGTTCCTCTTGAGGCAGGTTGGCAATCCAGTCAATGTATTTGTCGGCAGTCAACGGATAGTCGTTCCAGTCGGGATTGCTGAAGCGGAACGATATGTCGTCGCTCATTTTCGAGTTCTTCAACAGCAGTTTCAGTTGCGGAGCGGCAGCCGAGCTATACACGTAGTTAGGCGATTTCCAGCCAAGTATGTGCTTTGCACCGTCGGTTATGGCAGCCTTGAAGCCCATGCTTGCCACAACGGCCGAAATGTCGTCGCTGTATATAAGCTCGGTGTTACGGAACACCGTTGGACGCTGGCCGAAGAGCTGGAAAATCTTCTCGTCGTGTTGTTTTACTTGTTCGATGAATTCCTCGGTTTCCTTGAGCGAAGCCAAAGAGTGGGCATAAGTTTCGGAGAGGAATTCCACGCAGCCGGTTGCCACGAGTTCTTTCATCGACTCGATAAATTCGGGCACATATTGTTCGAGTTGTTCGAGTGCTGTGCCGCTGATTGAGAATGCCACCTTGAACTGCTTGTTGGAAGCATTGATCATTTCGAGCAATGTTTGGTTGGCAGGCAGGTAAGAGCGGTGTGCTATGCGAGTGATGATTTCGTCGTTGGCAAAGTCATCATAGTAATAGTGGTCGTTACCGATGTTGAAGAAACGGTAGGTCTTCAGGCGGAACGGCTGGTGAATTTGAAAGTAGAAACAAATTGCTTTCATTATTGTGTGGTTGTTTTTGATTTTCCTTAATGGTAGATAAAAAACTCTTTCCGCAACATGGTTACTTGCGGTTGTTTATTACTTGGTTGTAAATGTTGATAACCTTTGCACCGGCTTTTTTCCATTGTATGGTGTCGATTTCGGCAAGGCCTTTGTCGCGCAAGTGGTTATGCAATGCGGGATAGTTGACGAGTGCAAACATTGCATCGGCCATGGCGTGTATGTCCCAATAGTCAACTTTGATTACATTTTCAAGGATTTCGGCGCAGCCCGATTGCTTGGATATGATCGACGGGCACCCCATCTGCATGGCTTCAAGCGGCGAGATGCCGAAAGGCTCGGAAACCGATGGCATCACATACACGTCGCTGGCTGCGAGCATTTCATATACCTGCCGTCCGCGCAGGAATCCTGTGAAGTGGAAGCGGTCGGCAATGTCGCGGTCGGCCGCGAGGCGTATCATTTTTTCCATCATGTCGCCGCTGCCCGCCATCACGAAGCGCACGTTATGGGTCTTGTGCAGTACCATCGAGGCAGCCTCGACGAAGTATTCCGGCCCCTTTTGCATGGTTATGCGTCCCAGGAATGTGATTACTTTGTCCTTGCCGTGCTGCATTTTTATGTTGCGGATTTCCTCGCTCAGAGGTTCCACGGCATTGTGCACTGTGGTTACTTTTGCAGGATCTTGGCCGTATTTCTCGATTACGGTGCGGCGAGTGAGTTCGCTCACGGTGATGATGTGGTCGGCATTGTTCATACCGTCGCGTTCAATACCATACACGGTGGGGTTCACGTTGCCGCGGCTGCGGTCGAAATCGGTGGCGTGAACGTGTATTACCAGCGGCTTGCCTGTTACCTGCTTGGCGTGTATGCCTGCGGGGTATGTGAGCCAGTCGTGCGAGTGGATTACGTCGCACGGCACTGTGCGGGCTATAACGCCTGCCACAATCGAGTAGTTGTTGATTTCTTCAAGCAGGTTGTCGGGGTATCGGCCCGAGAATTCTATGCACCCGAGGTCGTTGGTGCGCATATAATTAAAGTCGGCGTAGATGTGGTCGCGCAGGTCGTAATACATTTGAGGGTCCATGACATTGCCTATGCGGTTTTGCACATAGTCCCAGTTGACATCCCTCCAAACGACCGGTGTCGAATTCGCGCCTATGATGTGTGCGAATTGTCGGTCTTCGTCGCCCCATGGTTTAGGGATAACGAAAGTGATGTCCATATCACCGTTTTCCCACATTCCCTTGGTGAGGCCGTAGCTGGCAGTTCCCAACCCGCCGAGGATATGAGGGGGAAATTCCCAGCCAAACATTAAAGCTTTCATATTGTAAAAGAGTAATCTTAGGGTTATAAATTCAAGTTTTTCAATTGTCGCAGCACGCGCAGCACGCCACCCACATTGGCGGCGAAGCTCACGGCACCGCGCCCGGTGAACGGCGGGTTGCCGTCATAGAGTTCGCTGAGCGAGCCGATGCAGCCTTGTGTCATTTCGTCTTCGAAGCCTATCATCATGCGTTCGATGAACGATACACCGCTCATGCCGAATACCTTGGAATAAGCGTCGGCATAGAAGCCCATGAGCCACGGGCGTGCCGAGCCTTGGTAATAGGCATATTCGCGTTGTTCGGGGCTGCCGAGGTAGCACGGGGTGTAACCGAAGCTCTTCGGGCTGAGTGTGCGCAGGCCCTTGGGTGTGAGCAGTTCGCGGGTAACCACGTCGAGCACCGAACGGCGTTGACGGCGGTCGAGCGGCGAATAGTCGAGGCCGGCTGCGATTATCATGTTGGGGCGTACACTAAGGTCGGTGAACAAGCCCGAAACATAATCGTAAAGGTATCCGTAATCGTTGAGGAATGTTTCGATGAACGAGTCTTTGAGGTGGTTGGTTATGTTTTCCCACTTCTTTATGTTTTCGGCCTCTTCGGGTTTGTCGGCAAACAATGCTTGTGCAAACATCAGGTCGTTGTACCACAGCGCGTTGAACTCCACGAGGTATCCTGTACGCGGAATAATGGGTGCGCCGCCCGGATATGAAGCGTCCATCCACGAGATGGGTTTTGCCTTGCCGTTTGACGAGAGCAATCCGGCTTCGTTGAGTTCAAGGTTGGGGTGCCTGTTGCTTATAATGTAGTCAAGCACTTCCTTGATGAAGTCGCCGTAACGTTTAATGGTTTCTTCGGCTCCCGCCTCTTTATAATATTGTTGCAAAGCCCACATTTGCCACAGCGGGATGTCGGGCAGGTCGATGCCTTGCATCACGTGGTCGAGTTCTCCGGTCTTCATGAAGTGGCGGTATGCAGCCACTGCCGTTTCCATGATGCCTTCAAAGTCGGGGCGGTGGTGTACCGATATGGTGGTGCCCGGGAGGGCAATCATTTCGTCGCGGGCGCGTATCTTGAACCAAGGGTATCCGGCAAGCAGGTAGCGGCCGTGTGCATTGGTAACATAGAATTGCTTTGCACAGTTCTTCATGCAGTTGTAGAAACTTGTGCGCGGAGTGCGCGACTTGATTTCCTTGGCATACATGTCGGCAAACAATTCGGGCTCGGCTTCGGAGGTTCCTGCCGAGAAGATGATGCTTTCGCCTTTCTTTATTTCGAGCTGGAAGTATCCCGGAACGTATAAGTCTTCGCGGTAAGGAATGCCGCGTTCCTGGTCTTTGATATATTCAATGCCTTTGTACCAGTTGGGATTGAAGATGAATTCTGGTTTCTTATTGAATTGCATCACCAGTGTCGGGTAGCCAGGATACATACAGGTGGCTATTCCGTTGGTGATTTCATGGTAGTCGCGGCTGGCCATGCCGTTTTCCACGCACAAGTCGTTGGCATTGCGGAATGCAAGGAACGGGCGGAATTGCAGTATCGTCTGCGAGTGTGCGTCAACCAGTGTGTAACGGATAAGAATGCGGTTTTCGTGTGAGATGAAAATCTTTTCTTTGGTCATGATAACGCCGCCCACGCGGTAGGTGGTGCGTGGAACGGTTTCACAGTCGAATTCGCGGATGTACTTGTGTCCGTTGGGGCTGTAGCAGTTGCCGCCATACTTGTGGAGCCCGAGGTTGAACGGGGCGCCGTGTTGGATAACGGTTTCATCTAACGATGAGAGGAGGACGTGGTTGTCATCGTCCATTTCGGGAATGGGGATGACCAGCAGCCCGTGTTGCTTGCGCGTATTACAGTCAACGATTGTCGTACAGTGATACGCCCCTGATTGATTAGTGCGGAGCATTTCTTTCGGGAGTGATTGCTCAAGGTTAATCATCAGGTTCTTATCAAATTTTAAGTAGCTCATCAATAAGAGATTTTAGGTTTGATAATGGTAAAAATTATAATTTTCTTATTCTAACCACGAAATTACGAAGTATATAAGAAAATAGCAAAAAAAAATGTCTTTTTATGGGGATAAAAGTGTGTTTTAGTGCTTAAATGTGTTGCAAAACATATTATTGTAGAGCAAGTTGGCACGGTTGCAAGGTGTGTGTGGGTGTTGCCGATGGCTAAATGTTGAGCTCGTTGCGAATGGCATTTACAAATGCCCAAAATCCGTTTTCGATTGGCGATAACAGGTTTTTGTGGTTTTCGCTGTTGCCGTCGGGCAGGAATATGCGAATGCCGCCTTTGTGGCACACGATGTGCAGGTCGGCCGGCATCATTGCAGGTTCGCCGTCGATGTGCATCATCCCGGCTTCGGGGCGGTGTATTGTCAGCTCGCCGGTGCGGAATGAGTGTATGTTGGTGTCTTGGTCAAGGTGCTTGGTGAAAAGCAGCAGTCCCATCATTGCAGTATCGATGGGTGTGAATGGCAATATCACAGTCACATCGATAAGCCCGTCTTTCATGCTTGCCTGTGGGGCGATGAAAGCGTTGTTGCCATATTGCGAGGCATTGCCGCAAGCTATGATGAATGCTTTCTCGGTAATAACTTTGTCGGCAGTTTCTATGCTGTAAACTTCGCTGCGATATTTAAGGTATTCGCTTAAGGCCTTTTGCAGGTAGGTTATGGGGCCGCGGTGGCCTGCTTGTGCGAATTTCTCGCTTACAAGGGCATCGAACCCTACCCCGCAGGTGCAGAAGAAAGGCCGGTTGTTGACGGTGCAGTAATCGAGGGCCTCGGTGTGGTTGCGGTTGATTATAGCAATGGCTTTTTCGGGGTCGAGCGGAATACTCAGGTGACGTGCCAGCCCGTTGCCCGAACCGCATGGCACAATGCCCAGTGCCACAGGCGTGTCGCGCAATGCCGATGCCACTTCGTTGACAGTGCCGTCGCCGCCCACTGCAAGCACCCCGTGGCAATCTTTTGAGATGGCCTCTTGTGCAAGTTCGGTGGCATGGCCTGCATATTGCGTGAAACGAGTGTCCACGTCAAATCGGTCGTTGGCGATGATGCGGCTTATCATTTCGGGCATGGAATTTTTGTTCCCGTCGGTGCCCGAGATGGGATTTATTATAGCCATCAGTTTCAACTTCTCTGCCATAGTAGTGTCGCCTCTTCTCTGTTTTTGTGGAGTGCAAAGTTACAAATTTCTGCTGTAATTACAGGCATTTTGTGTGCCGTGGCTGGTGTGGCGGGAATGCGTGGGGGTGTATCAAAATGCGATTTTGCCTCTGTAGAGACGCAAAATTTTGCGTCTTTACAACTGTTGTATTATATAAAGCATTGTAAATAAATAGTTTTAGTCATAGAGACGATGTGCACATCGTCTCTATGACTAAAATGTCGGAATTACGGAACGCCCCCATTATGGTATTATTCTGGATTGAGGTCGTTTTTGGAGGAGGGCAGTGGTTTCCAGCCTTCGCCGTAGGTGTCGTAGGCATCGGTAACGACAACGAATGCCGACGGGTCGGCCTGCTTGATTTTCAGTTTCAGGTTTTCCACTTCCTTGTAGCTCACCACGAGGAACAGCATCTCCTTGTCGTGGCCTGTGTACAAGCCGCTGCTCTTGATGTAGGTGGCTGTGCGGTCAAGGTCTTTGATGATGTATTCGCGTAAGTCGGCAAGATGTTTTTCGCTGATGACAAACATGAGCTTGTCGTTTTTCGGTCCGTTTATTACGAAAGCCAGCACACGAGAGGTGACGAAGATGGCAGCCAGCGAATAAAGCGACAGGTATATGGTGGGTTCGGACGAGTCGGTTGTATTGCTGCCTACACCGAACCCAATGACTATCAGACCAAAAAGCACAACAACGCCATCAACCAGCATTATGGCACGCGAGAAACGCAGATGGCAGTATTTTTGCAATATCATTGCCACGATGTCGCTGCCTCCCGAGGTAGCCTGTTGCCGGACTATTAATCCGCAGCCGAAACCTATGATTGCCGCACCTATGACAGTTGCGATAATCAGATGGTCGCTCAAGTCGAGTATGCCGCCAAGCAGCCGTGAAGGGTCAAGTGCCTGCAAGGCTGCCTTGTCGGGGTATGCCACCCATTCTATGGCATTCATTATAAATGGAGTGGTGAGTGCTGCCACAATGGTGCGCGAGCCTATTTTTGCGCCAAGCAGCAAAACCGAGAGCGTAAGCAACGGAATGTCAAGGATGTAACCGAATGTACCCACCTGTATCGACGGGAAAATGTGTTGCAACACGATGCTTGCACCATATACACCTCCCGGCACTATACCGTATGGGTTGATGAAGAACACAAACCCGACTGCCGTTATCGCGCAGCCCAATAAAATCATAAACCAGCTATAGATACTCTTTTTCATGAAGTCGTCGTTTTTAAGTTGTACAAATTTACATAAAAACTGCAAAGTCGCATAAAATAATGCGAATGATTTGTATCGGTGCCGATGCTGCTGTCTTTTAGGCTTCACGATCGGCGACCAGTATGGCAAGAGCCCTCACTGCTTCATTAAGCCTTAGTGTTGCATTACTGCCAAAAAGTACTGTAGCCCAAGCATAATCGATCGGGCGCGGTTTGGGATTGCGAAGGTCAAGGAAACCGTTAAATGGTGTGTTACATATCATGGAAATTTGTTCTTCGGTCATATTGTTGAAATTAGGAACAAGAAGACGGTTAAAATTTATTTGTTCCAATTTTCTTAGCCCTTTGTTATTTTTGCCTTCAATTTCATTCTCTAATTGATAGAATACCGAAGACATCCAGTAAGAGAGCATTATGGCCTTTTGATGTGTTGTGGTGAATGTGAAAAAATTGGTTGACGGGAAAGTGGTTTTATCGGTGACAAACACGCGTGCTTTGCTCCTTATTCCTCGTGGCAGTAATACGGTATTTGGTGGAACGCTGTGCCTGGATTCTATTTTTAAGATATTCATGTAGTCATTGGCTGTTTTTTTGTGTCGTGCTTGCTTTTTTGTTGTTTCTTCTATTTGTGTGTATGCCGATGCAATTTCGTATATCATTTTCTCGTCCATATCAGCAACATCGAGAAACATTTGGTCTCCATTGCCTACAATTAAGAGTTCATAGTCGGCATTTCTCATTCCGCTCTTGAGGTATGGCGAGATTGTTGTCTTTAGTTTGTTCCATACAATTGGTTTTGATTTTGGGAACAATAAATCGGTTCCTCCTAGATTTTGTACTTTCCCACGTTGGTATTGGCTGAATTCGCTGAAACGTAGTTCGGTTAATATGTGGTTGGATTTTAGATGTAAGTTTACAAACTGTTTGGCTTGGTTGCGGGCAATGTTGAAGAATTGCCATCCATCGGCAGATTTTAAAGTTGTGTAGTCTTTATATTGTATTTCAAAGTCAGCATCAGACTCATAGCTTTGCTTGAATATGTTTGCAATACGCTTTACATCTATTTCTGTCAGTATGTTTTGACTATATATAAATCTTATTTTGTTACTTGAGTGTCCTTTGATACCAATAATTACAGCTGTATTTTGATTAACATTGGAGAATAGTCCTTCACTGGGGTAATTGAATACGGTTTGCAGTCCGAATTCGTCTAATAAAAATTGCCGTATGGCTTTAGATGCTACACCTCGGCCTGTGAGATGAGTGTGAGGCAGTATGCAGGCTATTGTACAGCCGTCGCAGGCCAATGTTGTAATAAGTTCGATGAATACGCCTTCCAATGGCATTTGTCCAATTTGAGTTTTGGGTTTATTCCCCGTAATTGACGAAATCCTTTTGAATAACTCTTTTTTTCTTGGAGTGCATGATAAGTCGGTGGCGGCAAGAAAGGGGGGGTTCATTACAATGCACTTTACATTTTTAAAAGCATCATATTCTAAATTTGCTATATTTTGGGAATAGATTGTCGGAGAGTTGCTTATACTGACAGTGTTTGCGAATTTCAAGCCGAGTCTTAGTGATAATAGCTGAAGCAGGTATGGGTTTATGTCATTGGCTACTAATTGGCTTGGGCGTATGTTGGGAAATATTTCGCAAGCTGCCGATAATAGGTTGCCGCTTCCTGCCGCGGGGTCTAATATACGCTCGTTTTCTGATAATGTCATGCCCGAATTGTGAAGTAACCACATAATCATATTGGCGAGTTCCACATCGGTGGCGACTTCTCCTTCATGTTCGTGCCCATCAGACACTACTTTATGCATTACATTTGCTAATTCGTCGGCATCAATGTACTTGTGGCCTAAATCATAAAGTTTTTTTAGTAACTGAGATTTTGTTTCGATGTTTCTATCATCGTCAATATTAAAAATGTCCTTGAAATTAATGGTTAAAGCTTCCCGGCATATATTATTTATATTGCGCAACCTGTTTGCAGGCAATAGAGTTGTTCTATGGATTGCATACAATGAACCACGAATATATTCATAAAACATTGTTGCCACAGAATATTTCCATTCCTCGGGATTACAATTTTGTTTTTCTTTTATTTCTGCTGCAAATTCTCCAAATGGCATAAAATAAGTACCGCTGTCTGATAGTATTGTTTTAATGAAAGAGGCATATTGCTTTGCGAGGGCATTGATGAAATCTATTTTTCCTATTTCATTGAAGGTGTGGCATAGGGAAATTCCGGGTTCAATCATTTGTTCATACACGTGTTTGTGTTTGTCATATCTGAATAGGCATGAACACTCAAGATTGGTGAGCATATAATATGGGAGTTCCAATTCGGCATTGCTAAGCGATTGCACATAGTTCATAGCTTGGAGTTGGTATTTAATGCTATGGACTGCGGCAATGGTGCGCTTAACTTCAATGACGCATATAATTTTGTTGGTTATTTTATTGGCAATAACAAAGTCCATTTCCAAGTCGCCTACATATCGGTGGTGTTGAATTTCATAAAAATCAGACTGCCTACACAAGTCGAGTGCGGCTTGCAATGCTTCTTTACATACAGGGTGGAAATGCTCCACCTCTTTGTCGGTATAGTTAATCCACATGGTTTTGTGAGTTTTCTGATAAAGTTTTGTAAAGTTGTTTGGCCAGTTTGTAGGCTAATAGTGGGGGAACAGCATTGCCCACTATTAAGTTTTTATCTTTTTTTGAGGTAGATACAATTACATAGTCATCGGGGAAAGTCTGTAATCGCATGGCTTCTCTTACAGTTATTAGTCGGTCTTCGGAATAATGTATGTTGCAGCCTACGTTAGGCCTGTTGAAAAAAGTGTTTATGGTGTAAGAAGGTTTGTCCGGTAGCATTCTTCCATAGCAGGTAGTGTGGCCTCCCTCTTTTTTCAACCTGCGAATGCGGGCTGATGGTACTTCATCGGGAATGTCCATATAATTGCCACCTGGTTTCACGTGGTTGACTATGTATTTGTCGAGTTCGCTCATGCGAGGAACATCGTGGTCGGTTATTTGTTTGGCAGAACCTGCCGGGGGAAGGTCTCCGATGGCTTCTTTAACACTTATATATTTTTGTTTCCCGTCAGACCCATCGGAATTGAAGCTTGCCTCGGGAAAAACAAATTTATGATGTTTCATCCCAACTATAATTACACGTTTCCGTAATTGAGGAACACCGTAATCAGCCGCGTTTATCAATTGCCAACTTAATTGATAGCCTATTTCGGAAAACAAGTGAAGGAGTTCGTCAAGTATTTTTGTGCCATTTGAACTTTTGGCAGATAGCAAACCTATTACATTTTCAAACAAGAATGCACCGGGGGCGATAGTTTTTATGATTTCCAAATATCGCCACACTAATTGCCCTCGTTTGTCATCACATTGGCGTTTCCCTGCTAATGAAAATGATTGGCAGGGGGGGCCGCCAATGACAACATCGGCCGAAGGTATTGATATAGGGTCAATATCGTTGATGTCGCTGCATATAATATCGGCAGAAACGTTTCGGCGATATGAGGCTACTGCATTGGGATTGTTGTCGATAGCCCAAATTATGTTGAATCCGGCAGCTTTAAATCCAAGGTCTAAGCCCCCTCCACCTGAGAAAAGGCTCACTACACTAAATTGTTTGCTCATATACCTAAACGATTATGTCTTAATGCTAAGTATTCGATTTTTGAATTATTTTTATAATGGCTTTCAAGCAAAGTGGTGATGTTATCGATGATACATTCTTTGCCAGTTTCGGTAAGTTGCTTACCTAATGCTGTCAGCAGACTAATTTCGGTTCCGGTAAACTGTTTTGGGTTTGGAATTTGCAGATCGGCTATGTCATATGCCTGAATTTTCAGCAGTCCGTTACCATATGTTTTGCCTTGTTGCTCTAATTGTAAATACACATGATAGTTGTTTAGCAACGACATCAACAAGTAAACGTTGATATTGTCGGGGGTTATCATGTAAAAGTTGTCGCGTACATGGTTTGCGTGTGTATTGTAAACAAATTTCATGTTTTTTCTTATGATATAAGCAAATAGCAAGGGCGCAGGTGTGGGAATGTTTAGTCTGAACCAACTTTTCCCTTTTTCAATTTGATTCTTGAGCGACAAAGGTTTTCCGTCGTTGAGTATTTTAGTTTCGCATTGATGAATATATGATTGTTCTTCGTCGGACAACCGGTCAGATTTCCTGATGGCAAGCATATTTTCTAGCCGGACATTCTGTGTGGAATATCCGATGATGCTTTTGGGTGATGTTATGATGTTGATTTGGTGGGTTGTGTCGCATAATTGAGGAGATATGAATAATTTATTGGCTCCTGTGGTTATGCCGCGTCTGATGGTTGCGATGTTTTTAAGTCTTGTTAAACTTTCGTTTCCAATCGCATTGGTGGGTGAGAACTTGGAATTCTTGGTATAGAGATTGTTGCCATCCACGTATAGAATTCTATAGTGTGTTTTGCCTGTGGTGCCTTTTTTTAATTTGATGATGCAAACATCTACTGCAGGATTGCCTTCAAAAGGGTTGCCGCAGACCGATATAAATTCTTGTATTTGTGAGTGTCTTATGATTTGTTCTTTGAATTGATTCCCGACAGGAGTATTTATCCATGCGTTTGGGAAAATTGCTATTAGTTCACCGCCGTAGCGTAATAATTGCATTCCATGAAGAATGAAATACATATACATATTAGCTTTTGCCGATATTGGCATCATTGCACAAACTTCTTGGATTTTTTGTTTGGTTATGCCGTATGGGGTTAAATAACTGATTTCTTCCTGTCTTATATATGGCGGATTCATGATGATACCGTCATATTCTGCCATTTCATCGAAAAAATCGCCTTTTCGCAGGCAGCACCGGCTGTTGCCTATGAACGGAAGTGCGTTGAAAAGGGCTTCGTCGATTTCTATTCCGTATATTTGATATGATGTATGTTTAAGCAAACTTTCTACAAAAGCTCCGCCGCCTATGCACGGGTCAAGTACTTTGGCGTTATCGGCCAATGTAAACATTTCCACCATGAAGTCGGCTACGCTTTGTTTTGTAAAGATTTGTCCTAAGTTTGCCATATCGCAGGCAAAGTTACGAAATTATTTTGGAAAATATTTTTGATAAAGGTGGTTACCAGGCGAAGATGTTGCGCAGGAGCCACCATAGTACTGTGGCGGCGAAGATGCTCCAAATGACGGCGGGGCTGTTGAGGCGGTTGTATAGCGAAGGGTGGCTCGGGCGTCGCAGTTCGGCGTAGCTATATAAGGCTATCACCGGCAGGGCAGCCACCATAAAGGCGTTGTAATGCCATGCGGCGGCAATGTCACCGCTTAGCAGCGAGTGGATGACGCGTTGGCTGCCACAGCCGGGACATTTAAATCCGGTAATGACAAGGAACGGGCAACGAGGGAAGAGTGCCGATTGTGCCGGGTCGAACAGCAGGTAAACAACTGTTGCAGCGACGGCTGTTGCCAAGAGTATAATGGTAAACAGGTATTTTTTCACTGCCGGGTGAGATTTCGCAGGTCAATTTGAAATTTGGCAAAGAACAGCACTCCTGCAAGAAGCAGTGCTACGGCAAATGACAGGTAGATGCCCACGATGCCCATGCCGCAAGGGAATGCCAACAAATAGCCAAGAGGCAGGCCTACAATCAGGTAGGCGATGATGGCTGTGATCATCATCGGCCGCACGTCGGTGATGCCGCGCAAGGCGTTGGCGTAAGTGACTTGCAGTGCATCGCCCACCTGGTAAAGCATGAGCGGTGGTATGACCAACATGGCCACGGCAATCACGGCAACGTCGTCGGTGAACAGCCTGATGACCGGTTCGCCGAGGAAGAAGAACAGCAGGCAGGCCGTTGCGGCGCAGGCCATGATTATGTGCAGCCCTGCCACCGAGCAGTTACGTATTTGGGCGATGTCGCCGTTGCCGTAATATCCGGCAATTTTTATCGACATGCTTGCCCCGAGGCTGTAATATACCATGAAACCTATGGTGCTGATGCTGAGCATGATTTGGTAGGCGGCAAGCGGTATTTCGCCAAGCCAGCCTATCATGATTGATGCAAACGAGAAAATGCCTGTTTCAAGCCCCATCTGCACGGCTATGGGCCATGATGTGGCAAATATGTTGCTTGAAATTCTTGAGTCGATGTCGCCATGCCTGATGCCTTGCACATATGTGGCATAGCGGTGCGAACGTGATAAGACTATAATGTAGGCGGCGGCCATTGCCACACGGGCGGCAAGTGTGCTCAGCCCGGCTCCGAGCAATCCTAATTCGGGGAAGCCGAAGTTGCCGTATATGGTCAAATAATTAAGCAGTATGTTCAGCAGGTTGCCGCCGATGATAATCCACATCGACAGGCGCGTGTTGCCGATGCCGTCGGTAAACTGGCGCAGTGTGTTGACAAGCAGCATTGGCACCATCGAGGCGAGCAATACCAGGTAGTAGGGCTTGATGAGTGGAATCAGGTTGGCCGGTTGGTTCATTTTTTCCACGTTGAAATATATGAGCAACATTGCCAGCCCTACGGCTATGCCGAATGCCATGTTGAGCAAAATGGCATTTTTCACAATTGCACCCACTCCCCGCCGGTCACCGCGTGCATTGGTGGCGCTGACGATGGGTGTCAGCCCGTAAGAGAATCCCATGCACAGCACGGTCATGAAGTTCATTATATTGTTGACAAACGATGCCGCTGCCAGCGATTCGGTGGTGTAATGTCCCACCATGAAAGTGTCGGCAAATCCTGTCATTATCATGCCAAGCTGCCCGAGCAGCAACGGCAGCCCCAACGTGGCTATTTGCCTGTAGTGTCTGATATATGTCGATAGGTATTTCATAATTGCGGCTGCAAAATTACTAAATGCGCCGTTTAACCCCCAAAAAATAATTGTGTTTTATGCCTTCCTGTGCGTTTTCAGGTCGGCTGCTTTTATGAACAGCAGCAATTGTCCGGTGTAGTATGGTATTATATTAAGGTATGTGTAATATTCCACCGGAGATACGAATTTGTTCCATGCAAGTATCAAGTCGGAGATGACAAACAGGCAGGCACCTGCGGTATATAACAGGCTGCCTTGCAGCATTGCGGTGAAAAGCATTGTAGCGATTGCGGCGGTATAAAATATCACGCCGGCAAGTAATATCCCGGGGTGTGCTTCGGGGATTATCTTGAGCAGCACAAGGATTACCGCCAAGGCCACCGTGATTGCGGCCGTGATATATGTGATTGGCTTCCTCGCGGAGGTATTTCCATGCAATAATCTGCCTGTGAAGAATATTATCATGGAAACGTGTGTGGCTGCAAAGAAACCCAGTTGCAGCATGAAGTTTCCTGCAGCTCCGGCCATGTCGCCAAAGGCCGAGAATAACATGGCAAGGCTCATCGGCACCGGCAGCAGCAGGAATGAGAACAGTGCGAGAGACAGTACCGGGAAGCTTATCTTATATTGCACTTCGGCCGGGGAAAGGTATATTGCCACCATTATTGCATATGCAATGATTGCAATTGATGCCGTCATCGCTTTATTGCTTTGCGATATATTGTTGCCAAACATTTTTAAGACTTTATTAGTGCGTGTGTAGGGGGTGGGTAAAATCAGCAGGGTATGCCATTGCGCGTGGCATACCCTGCTTGTCTTGTCTGTAAATGTGCACACATCTCACACATGAGGGAGTGCGCCCGGCCTTTTATTGCTTGTCGGCAGCGGGAGATGCAGCGGCCGGCATGGGCTTCACTTCCCAGCCCAGGGCACTTGCGCCAAGCACTGCAGCGTCGCTGTCTTTCAGTTCCGAGATGAGCAGGCGTACTTTTCCGCGATATATGCTGAGCATATTTTGTTCCATTGCGTTCTTGATAGGCTTCATCAGCAGGTCGCCGCTCTTGGTAAGGCCGCCGAAAAGGATTATTGCCTCGGGGCTTGAGAATGCCACAAAGTCGGCTAAAGCCTCGCCCAATATCTTGCCGGTGTAGTCGAAGATGTCTTTTGCCAATTTGTCGCCTGCGATAGCAGCGTCATATACGTCTTTCGACGTGATGTCTTCGATTTGCAAGTTGCGCAGCAACGATGGCTCGGTGCGTATTTCCAGGAACTCGCGTGCCGTGCGGGCAACGCCCGTTGCCGAGCAGTAGGTTTCAAGGCAGCCGGTGCGTCCGCAGCCGCAAGTGCGTCCGTTGTTGCGTTTCATTATCACGTGGCCCAATTCTCCTGCAAATCCGTCGTGGCCGTAAACCAGCTGTCCGTTGATGACGATGCCGCTTCCCACGCCGGTGCCGAGTGTAATCATAATGAAGTCCTTTATGCCTCGGGCTGCACCGTAAGTCATTTCACCGATGGCGGCTGCATTGGCATCGTTGGTGATGGCGCACGGTATGCCGAACTTGTTGCTTATCATGTTGGCAAGTGGTATCGGGGTAGGCCAGGGCAGGTTCACGCCGTCTTCGATGGTGCCTGTGTAATAGTTGGCGTTGGGCGCGCCTATGCCTATGCCGTGGATTTTGTCAACGGCATCGTTGGCAACGATGATGCGCGTCAACTCGGTGTAAAGCTCGTCGATGTAATCGTTTATGTCGCTGTGCTTTGCTGTTTTTATCGAACTCGTGGCTATTACATTGCCGCGAGCGTCAACTATTCCGAACACGGTGTTGGTGCCACCCATGTCGATACCTATAACGTAAGGTTTCATGATTTTAAGTTTTAAATTTATGTTGTTTCCAATTGTTTGTCGGTGAATAAGTGAGCGGTTTGCAACCGAGTGGGCATAACCTGCGCAAAGGTAATAAATTTAGGCTGAAATCTGCTAAAACAAGGCAATTATTTTTCTTTTTTGCCGCAATGGCAACTTTTTGCTATGAAAAACGGCACTCGCAAGTTGTCTGCGAATGCCGTTTTTTTATAGTATATCAATCACACTGATTAGTAACCGTAGTTTTGGTCGGTGATGCTGTTAAGTGCATTGTTCGATGAGAATTCCATGCGTGGGAGCGGAACAAGTTGGTTCTTGATAAGGAATTCGTTCCACTGTGCATCGCTGGCGTTTTCTATATCGGTCGGATACCAATATTCACGCCAAGGTGATTGGTAACCGTGGCTTTCGCCGTAGTGGAAGCAGGCTGAGGTGATTTTGTCGTTATTGTTCATCTCAAGAATCTTTCTGCGCCAGTTAACGCCACGGCGGCGAGTATCGATAAATCCGTCATACTCGGCAGCAAGCTCGAAGAGACGTTCCATGAAGATGTATTCGCGCAGCTCGTTTTGGCTCTTGCCCGAGATATTCAACGGATAGGTGTGGTTGGCATTACCTTCGCTATCGGTCGATTGACGGGCACGGGTAAGTACTTCATTGACATATCCTTCGGCAACGCCGGTATTGCCAAGTTCATTCTCCACGTCGGCCATCAACAGCAGGAAGTCGGCATAGCGGTAAACATAGAGATTGTTGTCGGCATAGCGACCCGAGCAGCTTGTTGTCATATATTTGCCAAAGTATGGCCAGTCATTGATGTTCCAGTCATTCGAGCCTTTTGTGCGCCCAAATGCATCATAAAGAATTGAATCTACACGGTAGAGCGAGTCACGCAAGTCTGCTGAAATTGTTCCTGCGGCATACAAGTCACCAAGTCTCTTTTCCATTTTGAGTGTGTCGCAGTCGGGATTGGTAACATCGTCAAACATGATGTTTCCTTTCTTACCGTCGGTTATCTTGTAGTCAATGGTGGCAACTATGGCATATACGGTATCAGCAACTTCATGCCAATCGTTAATATCTTGATTTGGAGGTGGCAGTGGCCCATATTCCATATGATATTTTACTGTACGTTGATAAACATTAGGATATGATACTTGGAATTCTGTTGATTCGGTTCCGTTTACATATTTATACCACGATGTCATGAATGTGGCATCAAGGCGCGGGTCATCTTGGTAAGTACCCATTGCCCAGTTATAGAATGCCTTGTTTGGTTGTGCGCGCCCCCAAGTTTCGCCCGGTGAACAGTTTTGCGGTGAAAATGTCCAGTGCAGCGAGTTGTAACCTACGTTTTCGGTGGTGTTCATCGTAGCGTCGATTACAAATACAAATTCGTCGGAGATGGGCAGGCGGTTGCCGCCGAAGAGGGTACGGAAATTTGGTTCAAGTTTGAACACGCCGGCTTGGAACACCGAGTCGCCATACACCTTGGCCTGACGGAAATATGCTTTCGGGTCGGTGTTCATCTCGGGCCATTCTTTTCTCAACTGTTCACCCCACGGGTCACCGTTTTCGTTCACAGCCCATGAATTGCAGCCCATGAGCCAGTAAAGTTTGGCAAGGTAAGCCCATGCCGAAGCCTTGCAAGGTGCAGTGGGTGCCCCCGATGTGAGTTTCGATTTGTCGTCAAGATCGCGTGCGGCTTCGCTCCAGTCCTTTATTATTTGGTCTATCACCTCTTGGCGCGATGCACGCGGAATGTTGGTGTTCTCGCTTGTTGTCGGCTCTATGCGCAATGGCACTCCTCCATACAGCGTGTATAGCTGGTAGTAGCATACGCCGCGCAGGAACTTTGCCTGTGCTATCATATTGGCCTTCGAGTCCCAATCGGCGCATTCGGGGCTTGAAAGTTCGTCAATGAAAATATTACAGTTGTTGATGGCTTGGTAAACTGCGCCCCATACAAGATTGTTGAACTCGTTTTCAACGGGTATCACACCATTGACATATTGGCTGCGGTTGACCGACATATCGTAGCTTGTCCAGCACAACCCCGATGCCTCGGTGTTGATTTCGGGCAGCAGTTGGGCAAACGAGCCTTGAACCGCCATCAGCCCGTAAAGGCCGTTGAGCACGGTTTGTGCCGACTGCTCGCTTGAGAATGCGACCTGGCTGTCGGTCATGTATTTCGGATCCTCGTCGAGGCAGGAACTTAACAGCAGCAAGCCCGACAGAAGGCATATTGATATTTTTTTCATATTAAACACGTTATTAAGCAAAGATTAGAATGAAACATTAAGACCGATGATATAAGAACGGGTGTTCGGGTAAGAACTCATGTCGATGCCCGGACGGGTGCCGTCGAATGCGAAGCTGTTGACCTCGGGATCGTAACCCGAATAATTGGTGATGCAGAATGCGTTCTTTACCGATGCATACACGCTGATATTTGAGAAGCGGATCTTTTCAACTATCTTCTTGGGCAGGGTGTAGGCGAGCGTAATGTCAGAGCAACGCAGGAAGCTGCCGCCCTCGATGTAACGGTCGATAACCACACCTGTCGGGGTGGTAGCGTTCATCGACGGGGTTGTTTTGCTATGTAACTCGTGTGTCCACGGGTTTTCTTCGCGGTACATATTGTAGAACGTTTCCTTTGTCATCATCGAGTATGAAGTTGACGGCAACTGGAAGTAGCGCACATTGGTGTTCAAGATGTCGTTGCCATTTACTCCTGTGAATGCCATCGACAATGAAAGGTCTTTCCAACGGAACGAAGTTTGGATACCATAGGTGAATTTCGAGTTAGGGTTGCCAAGTATCACCTTGTCTTGGTCGTTGACTACGCCGTCGCCATTCTGATCGACAAACTTCAAGTTACCCGGTTCGAGTGTGCCTATCGACTGTTTTACCTGTTGCAGGTAGGGGTCGTTTTCCTGGATTACACCGTCGGTGGCGTAACCGTAGAACAAGCCCGGGGCTTCACCCTCGATGAAGATGTTGGCTGCGCCGAAGTGGTCTCCTATCGAATTCCCGAGGTATGCCTTCCAGTTTTGGTTGTAACCCCATTGCTGCTCGGGCAGGCCGAGGTTGGTAATCTTCGGGTCGTTGAAGGCGATGTTACCCGAGAGGTCCCACGAGAAATCCTTTGTATCGATGATGTGGCCCGTGAGGCTTATTTCGATACCGCGGTTGCGCAAGCTACCTTGGTTGATATACATGTACTTGTATCCTGCCGAACCCGGAAGTTCCTTTTGGATAAGCAGGTCATTGGTGGTCTTGTGGTACAAATCGACGCTACCGGTAACGCGGTTCATGAGGAACGCGAAGTCAAGACCCACGTTGTAAGAGCGCGTACGTTCCCACTTCAGGTCTTCGTTGGGCAGTTTGTCAACAATCATGCCCACGAGTTTGTTACCGTTGCCATCGGCCGATTGCGACGGTTTGGTCGAACCGTTGGGTATGTCAACAAACGATGTTCCGTAGCTTGCAAATGTACTGTACGGGTCGATGGCTTGCGAACCTGTTTCGCCGTAGCCTGCACGCACTTTCAATTGGTTAAGCCACTTCACATCGGCCATGAAACGCTCCTGCTTCATGTTCCATGCAAGGGTTGCAGCAGGGAAGTAAGCCCATCGCTTGCCCTCGACAAATTTGCTGGAACCGTCGCCGCGGATAGAGGCGGTGAGCAGGTAACGGCCGTTGAGGAAGCTCAGGTTGGCACGGGCCAGGAACGAAAGCAGCTGGTAGTCTGATTGTATGGGCTGCTTGTATTCAACATTGCCTGCCATGTGCATACCGTTGAGGCCGAACTCGTAGTTGCTGAAGTCGTTGCCCACGGTCAATGTGTTGAGCGAGCTGTAATCGTCGTAAGTGAGACCGGCTACTGCACTGATGTCAACCAAGTCACGCACTTCGTAGTTGAACGAGAACACGTTTTCCACAGTGTAGTTGCTGCGGTTGAAGTCGGTATAGGTGAGGTAACCGTTCTGCATCGAACCGTCATACAGGGTGATGTCATACCAGCGGTCGCGGTCTTGCAAAGCGATGTTACCACCGGCACGCAGGTTATAGGTGAGGTATTTGCAGATGTTCCAAGTAAGGTCGAGAGAGCCGCGGAAAGTCTTTTCCGATGTCTTGTCCTCATAGTCATCGACCCATGTCCAAACGGTTGCACGGTCGGCAAGGTTCGGGGTTTCCTGTTCCATTTCTTCCTGCGACCTCAAGTAAGGAGCGCTGAAGAGTGCGACGTTTGAAACCGACCCTGTGGCACCACCTGTGGTGTTACCGCCCGACATCATGTCGTTCTCTTTCAACGAACCGTTAAGAGAAACGGCAAGTTTCACGGTGTTTGACAAGTCGGCATTCAAGTTCACGCGCAAGTCGCCCTGGCGCAAGCCGGTTCCCTGTACAAGGCCTTCCACATTTTTGTAAGAAGCAGATGTGAAATAGGTTATTTTGTCGTTACCGCCGTTTACGGTGATGTTGTAGTTTTGAGAGAATGCGCTGCTGTAGATTTCTTTCTGCCAGTCAATGGCGTTCATCAACCGCCATATGTCGTTTTCGTCTTTACGATACTGTTCTGCTATGCGGCGGTAAACATCACCGGTTGCATTGTCGATATAATATGCGTAGAAGTCGTTCGGGACCGTCTTGCCGTCGGCATCTGTTTTTGTCAACATCCAGTCGGTTGCACTGCCTCCGCTTCGTGTGTCCGGGCCGCCTTTAATCAATTGGGCTTGTGCGTACTCGGTCATGTTGATCATATCGAGCAATTTGGCCGCGTTGGCAATGGTGAAGTTAGCTGACGCGGTAACCGAAGTCTTGCCCGACTTACCGCGCTTGGTGGTGATGAGGATTACACCGTTGGCACCGCGAGAACCGTAGATTGCCGTGGCCGAGGCATCCTTCAACACTTCGATACTCTCAATATCGGCAGGGTTGAGCGATGTCAACGGGTTGCTGGCAATCGAGAAAGTACCGTCGCCGGTATTGGCAAATTCACCGGCCGAGGCTTGCGGGATGTTGTCGATTACATACAACGGCTGGTTGTCGCCGCGAAGCGAGTTGGCACCGCGGATGGTAA
>CALUMH010000008.1 GCA_944321685.1 uncultured Muribaculaceae bacterium | reverse complement strand
CCGCAACGCCTGTTTATGGGCATTGCGGACATGAATTTTTTGCCTTATTGTTTTTTAGCGGACACCAATAATAATAAAACAGATATTCTTTAAGACATATATTTATACGCAAAGAATTTGCGTAATGCGATAATAGATGTATGTCTTTAAAAATATCTGTTTTTTGTCGTTGAAAATGTGGGTTAGTCGAACACGCCTTCGATTGATTCGGTGGGAACTATGTCTTCATCGTTCACTTGGTCGAGCGGCACGCCTACCACGCCATCCCTTGCGCACGGGTCAAAACCTTCGGGGAATTCAAATTTTACATCTTGCGAATAGGGCAGGGTGGAGTCGCCATATACTTTCATCATGTAAAGTCCGTATATAGGCAATGCCATTTCGGCCCCTTGTCCGTTGGCCATGGTGTTAAAGTGGATGTAACGCTCTTCGCCGCCTACCCAAACACCTGTGACAAGTTCGGGTGTAAATCCCATGAACCAGCCATCGGCATTGTAGTTGGTTGTTCCGGTTTTTCCTCCCATTTGAGCCGTCAATTTATAAGGGGCGCGTCGTACGCGGTTTCCCGTTCCCGAGTCAACCACATTCAGCAGTATCGAGAGTATTTTGTAGTAACCTTCTTCGCTGATGCACTCGGTGTGCTGCGGAACAAATTCGCTGATTACGTTGCCTTGATTGTCGGTGATGCGTGTTACGAAAACCGGGTCGGCGCGCATACCTTTGTTTGCAAATGCGCTGTATGCCGTCACCATTTCTTTTACCGAGACGTCGCATGAGCCGAGGCATATTGACTTTACCGGGTCAAGGTAGTTGGTTATACCGAAGTTGTGCATATTGCGAACGAGTTGAGCCGGCGACAGGTTGTCCATGAGCCGTGCCGAAATCCAGTTATTTGAATTTGTCAAGGCCCAGCGCAGCGTCACCATTTCGCCCACACGTGCGTGGCCCGAGTTGCGCGGCATCCACGGGCGACCCAACTCGTCTTTCAACACCGGTTGCGAGTTCAGGAATTCATCGCACGGAGTATAGCCCTCTTCCATTGCATAGGTGTATAGGAACGGCTTTATGGTTGAACCTATCTGCCTGCGGCCTTGGCTCACCATGTCGTATTGGAAATACCTGAAGTTGGGGCCTCCTATATAGGCTTTGACATATCCGGTGACCGGATCCATCGACATCATGCCTGTGCGCAGGAACGACTTGGCATACAGCAGCGAGTCGAGTGGCGACATTGTGGTGTCGATGCCTCCGTCATATGAAAATACGCGCATTTCGCGTGGTTGGTTGAAGTTTTCACGAATTTCTTCTTCGCTAAGACCTGCTATTTTCAGCACGCGGTGACGTTCGCTTTGCCTTATCGCCCGGTCTATTAAGTTGTCACGTTGTTCTATCGAAAGCTCGGCGCGGTTGGTGGTGTAAGGGTTGCTGGTTCCCTTTTTCTCCCTTATGAAGCGCGGTTGCAGGCTTTTGCCAAGGTGCTGCTGTACTGCGGCTTCGGCATAGCTTTGCATACGTGAGTCGATTGTGGTGTAAATCTTCAGCCCGTCGGTGTATATATTATATTTCGAGCCGTCGGGTTTGCGGTTTTTCTCGACCCAGCCAAATAGCGGATTGTTTTCCCATGCAATCGAGTCGTCTACAAATGCCTGTTGGTTCCAGCTCGGGTAATTGTCGCGTTGCGGGCGTTTGGCCGACAACATTCTGCGCAATTCTTCACGGAAATACGGAGCAACGCCATCCTTGTGGTCCACGCGGTGGTAATTAAGCACAAGCGGCTTTTGTTTAAGTTGTTCGGCTTCGGCTTCCGATAGCATCCCGGCGCGGCACATTTGGTCGAGTACCACATTGCGGCGTTCGCGTGTGCGCTCGTTATACCTCACGGGGTTGTATAATGACGGATTTTTAACCATGCCAACCAGTGTTGCGGCTTCTTCTATGCTGACCTCGCCCGGTTCTTTGCCGAAGTACACGTAGCAGGCGCTTTCTATGCCCACGGCATTGTTGAGGAAGTCGAATTGGTTGAAATACATTTGTATGATTTCATCCTTTGTATAGTACCGTTCGAGCTTTACTGCGATAGCCCATTCGATGGGTTTCTGCAACATTCGCTGGAACATATTGTCGTAGTCGGGCGAATATAGCTGTTTTGCAAGTTGCTGGGTTATGGTGCTGCCACCACCTGCATTTTTTTGCCCAAGCAGTCCGCGTTTGACTACGGCACGCAGCAGTGCGCGGAAGTCGATGCCTGAATGGCTGAGGAAGCGTTCGTCTTCGGTAGCGATAAGAGCGTTGGTGAGGTGCGGGGATAATTCATCGAAATCGACATAAACGCGGTTGGCCATGCTTTGGTAATACCGTCCCATTTCCATTCCGTCGGCCGTGTAAAGCACGGTGGCATAGCGGTCGGTGGGGTTTTTGAGTTCTTCGACCGGTGGCATATACCCGATGATGCCGTTATAAATGAGGCAGAAGATCGTAAAGACAGCTACGACAATTGCCGCGAATGCTATCCACAACCATTTTATGATGCTCTTGGTGCGGCGTTTGTTTTTCTTTTTTGTATTTGGAGTGTTGTTTTCGTTGGAAGCCATTTTCTGATTACAAATTAAAAACGTCGTTAAGACCGATGCAAAATTACGCAATAAAGCCGTAGTGGCAAACTAAAAGCAGCGAATTAACCCGTTTTTAGGATGTTGATATGGAATGATCGTTTATTCTATGATGGAAGTGCCGTCGAGGTCTGTGATTTTCTTTTTCAGGCCGGGAATGTCGTCGAGGTTGGCTTGTATTGTCATTTTACACAGGTTGTCGAATTCCTGTTCCGTTACTTTCAGGTTGTCGCGCTTGACGAGTTTCATCACGTCGTTCATGCCTAAGTAGGGGAATGTGAATGTCACTGAGCCTTGTTCGTGGCATTCGAGTATTGTGCCGTTGGTTATGGCATCGGCTGCGGCTTCCCGGTAAGCTACAATCAATCCCGAAGTTCCAAGCAATATTCCACCGAAATATCTGACTACGATAATCAGCACATTGGTAAGCTCAAACGAGTTTATTTGCCCCAGTATGGGTTTGCCTGCCGTGCCCGACGGCTCGCCATTGTCGCTGCTGAGGAACTCGCTGCGGTCGGTACCTATCATGTAGGCCCAGCACACGTGCCTGGCATCATAAAAGCGTTTTTGATATTGTTTTATAATTTCTTTAGCCTCGGTTGCCGAAGTTACGGGAATGGCAAACGAGAGGAATTTGCTCATTTTCTCTTTGTATAGTCCTTCGGACGGTGCTGCCAAAGTTTTGAAAAAGTCGCTCATTGTAAAAAATAATGGGTTAACCTTGTGTGCAAAGTTAACCCATTATTGCAAATATACCAAAAATCAATATTTGTGGTCGTTGTCGGCCATTTCGTCGGGAGTGATTGGTTTCTTGTTGAGCGAATACCAGGCGTAGGCTATGTATGCCACGACGAAAGGAATTATTACCGTAACCCAACTCATGACGGTGAGTGTGAACCTGCTCGATGAACTGTTGCGTATGGTAAGCGAACTTGCCGGGTCGAGCAACGACGGATAGTAAGCCGTGTCGTTATATCCGGCCACCCAAAACAGGGCCATTACCACAAGAGCCGTGCCAATGCCGCTGTACCATATTCCGCGTTTGTAATTGTCGCAAAGGATGGTTTTTGCGTAAGCGTAAAGCACCATACCAACACCAATGAGCAACAGAGCCAAAGCCCACCACATTTCAATGAAATTGTGGAAATATTTGTATGGCATAACCGATATGGTTTCATGGCCGTTTTGCATGGTGGCTTGGTAGCCGTCGGCGGTAAGCAGCACTGCAAGGAATGCGATGAAAAGCAGCACGAAAATGCCGCCGTTGACAAGAACGGCTTTTCGCTGTTGTCGATAGTTGGTTTTGTCGTCAATAGAGTTGATGAAATAAAGTGCGGCTTGCATTCTAGCAAGGAACAGCACGGCAATGCCAAGTAACAGGTTTTTCCAGCAGAATATGGCCTCCAACCCATGTGTGGGCGACCATGTGGAGATTGCCGGGGCTGTTGTGTTTAAAAGATTGCCTTTTTGGATGGTAAATTCGGCTCCGAAGAAAAATGTGCCTACGGCCACTCCGAGTAGCACACAGCCAAGTATGCCATTGATGCACAGGAATGTGTCGAATGTGCGTGTGCCGTAAACGTTGCCTTTCTTTTTGCGGAACTCATATGAGACGGCTTGCAGCACAAAACCGAGCAGTATAAGTATCCATAACCAATAAGCGCCGCCAAAACTTGTAGAGTAAAACAATGGGAAAGAGGCAAAAAATGCGCCGCCGAATACCACGAGCGTTGTGAATGACAGTTCCCATTTGCGGCCAAGTGAATTGACCATCATGGTGCGTTGCAAGTCGTTGCGTGCACCGAGCAGCATGGTTTGTCCGCCTTGGACAAATAGCAGGAACACAAGTGCGGCACCCAATACCGAAATCAGGAACCACCAGTATGATTGTAATAGTTCGTAGGTTTCCATAATTATTCGATGTTTTCTTTAGATTTGCGTGAAATATACTTCAGCATGATGTTGATTTCGGCAATAAGCAGTCCGGTGAAAATTATTGCAAATAAAGTGAAAGTGGTGATTACCGACGAGGTGGGTATGCCCGAAATGGCCGCGCGTGCAGGCATAAGTCCTTCGATTACCCACGGTTGCCTGCCGACTTCGGCTACAACCCATCCGGCTTCGCTGCATATCCACACCAGTGGGATGGAAATTATGGCAACCAATTGCCACCACTTGTTGCCTTCAAGGAAATTGCGCTGCTTGTAAGCAAGGAATAATATCACTATGTAGAACAGTAGGAAATATCCGCCCAGGATTACCATTATGTGGAATGCGTAGAACGTCATGTGGATGTTGGGAACAGCCTCGCCGGCCTCGTCGAAGTATCCGTAGCCGAAGTAATCGAAGTCTTTTTTCAGGTCGGCATGGGCAAGTAGCATTGCACTTTCGTCACCGGCAGCCTTGGCAATGTCGAAACGGCGCAATGCGTCGTGGGCAGCTTTGCCGCGCTCGATGCGCTCGGCATATGAAATACCATGTATTGTATCGCCTTCGGGGGTGAGTGATATGCCTGCCAATAAGTCTTCCACACCGGGAACAAATGCGTCAGGGTCACCTTCGGCAAGTATCGACAAGCCGCATGGTATAGATATGTCAAACAGATATGGGGCTTGGTTGTCGCCTATCTTTTTATCGGGATTGAGTATGCCTGCCGCGACAATCGATTGCCCGCAACTTCCTTTGTAAAGACCTTCCATTGCAGCCAGTTTCATGGGCTGTACTTCCGAGACCACTTTTGCCGAGCCGTCGCCGGTGGCGAGTGTGCCGAGTATGCCGATTAATCCTACCCACCCGGCAACCTTGATACTGCGCACTGCCATAGCCGCATTGCGCTTTTTCAGCAGCAACCATGCGCTCACGCCTATTACAAACACACCTGCAAGCGTCCATCCGCTAAGCACCGAGTGGAAAAATTTGTTGGTGGCAACGGGCGACAGTACAAGTGCCCAGAAGTCGTCCATCATATTGCGCATTTCGTGCGGGTTGAATTCCATGCCCACGGGGTATTGCATCCATGAGTTGGCAACGAGTATCCACAGCGCCGACAGGCTTGCGCCGATGGCGGTAAGCCATGTAGAGGCAAGGTGGAAACGTGGAGAAACTTTTTTCCATCCGAAAAACATCACGGCAATGAATGTTGCCTCCATGAAGAATGCCAGCAACCCCTCGATGGCAAGCGGAGCACCGAAGATGTCACCTACAAACCAACTGTAATTCGACCAGTTGGTGCCGAATTCAAATTCGAGTATTATGCCCGTGGCCACTCCCATTGCGAAGTTTATCCCGAAAATAGTCATCCAAAACTTGGTGGTGGCAAGCCATCGCGGGTCGCGTGTCTTGAAGTAAACAGACTCCATTATAGCGACAATCACCGACAGCCCGAGCGTGAGTGGCACAAACAGCCAGTGATACATGGCGGTGAGGGCGAATTGCGCTCTCGACCAATCGACCAATGATGTTAAGTCATTCATAATAGTTATAATGTTTCAGTGTTTCTTTATGTTTTCAGTATTTTTAGGTGAAAGTTATCTTTTGTTGCCTATTAGTTCGCTTCTTACGTGTTGGGCACGTTCTTCGTCGGTGGAGAAATTGGTGTTCAAGAAATTCGGGAAAAAGAATAACTTGAGCACTATGAATATCAAGAACAGTTTAATGATTATGAGCAGCCACAACGATTTCCCGACGGTCATATTGCGAAAACCGTCAACGTACAGGTCGATTATTCGTTGTAGTAAATTCATTGGCCCTCCACATAAACAATGAATATGACACGCTGTTTCGCCAAATGGGGAAAACGGCATATCATATTTCAAAGGTATGTATTTTGCATTGAAAATGCAAAAAACTTACTTATCTGAGTCGGTGTCTTGTTCGGTTTTCTCTTGGCACACGTAGGTGATTACGGTGCCGTTGTCTATTTTTTCAACAACAAGAGCCACACGTTCTACATAGAAGTCGTCTTCAAGTGTGTCGCTTATGTAAATTTCCTCGTTTAACTGCCAGCATTGGCGATAAGGGTTGTATATTATGGAAAAATCGCTTTCTGACGGGTTTATTACATATGGAAATTTATAAGAAGTTTTAACCACGAGGGAATAATGGTTGAAATCAACCGACAGGTAATCGGGATATGCCTGCAAGAAGTCTTCGCCGATGTTGCTGCGCACTTCGTCGGCCGAATTCAGCAGCAATATTTCGTCGTTGGCTTTGTCACCAGGAATGGGAATTAAATTGTTATCTCCGCTCAATTTGTAATAAATCGGCAAGCGGCGGGATATTTCAAGGTATTTGGCAACCATTGGTTCGTCGTCATCGTTGTTGCAGGCGGTCAGGCACGGCAACATCAGAGCAAGCATGAGCAGTTGTATCAAAAGTTGATGTTTCATAATTGCTGGTGTTTAAGATTGTGAGTCCATTACGGCATTAATATCGTCGATAGTGCGGTCAAACGGGCCGGTCTTTTCGAGTTTCAATGTTGACATAGCGGCGGCAAAGCGTCCGGCTTCATCGTAATTTGCGCCTTTGCTGCGCATATACAAGTAACCTGCGGCATAGGTATCGCCGCAGCCTGTGGCATCGACAAGTTTTGCCGGGGTGTATGCCGGGATTTCGTAATATTCGCCGTTTGCAAATATTATGGAGCCGTAATTGCCGAATGTCATCATTACTTCTTTCACACCCCATCGGGCAAGTTGTTCGGCTGCGCGGTGTGGATTGTCTTGTCCTGTAAGCGATTCTATTTCAAATTCGTTTACTTTCAATATATCGACATATTTGAGAGCTTCGACTTTCCAATCCCAGTCGCACGGGAATACATTCACTCCCTCGACATACCGCAAGAAGCCTTGTGCATCAACCGAGAGCGTACCACGCCCGTGCAGATATTTTATCACGTCGAGCGAGAAATCATCGGCAAGCAGGCTGCCAAGGTGTATGAACCGTGCCGACACCTCGTGCAGCTTGTCAACCGTGAACGGGTCGGCTTTGGCAAGTACCCGCTGGGTGCGGTTGTTCATGTTTTCGCCATATTTGTTTTCGAAATATACGGTTTTGCGGCTTGGGATTACTTCCACGTCGATGCCCTTTTGGCGCATTTCGTCAACAGCATTCATTTCGCTTTCGGCAAGCGAGGTTATCAATTTGTAATTCACCGGAGGCAGCTTGGCAAGTGCATGGGATATATAATAAGATGTGCCGCCGTTGAGGTATGCGGTATGGGCAGGCGTGATTATTTTGTCAAGAGTAATGTGCCCTATGCAGCAAATATCGGTCATAATGGATTTGTTTTAAAAACTAAAAAAGCAGTAACTGAGAAAGAATAGCTCTCTTCGTGTTACTGCTCTTGGGTGTGACCCATACAGGATTCAAACCTGTAACCTTCTGATCCGTAGTCAGATACTCTATTCAGTTGAGCTAATGGGCCGTTTTTGTGAGTGCAAAGTTAGTCATAGTTTTTTATTTGTCAATAGCGGTGTGCTTGTTTTTGCATTTTTTAGCACAAGTTGCGTGGACGGCATTTAAAAAAGAGAAGCTTGGGTAAAATATTAAAGTGTTAATATGAAAAACGGGAATTTTTTTATAAGTTTGCACTATAAAAATACGGGGTTGCCGATGTCGAATTTGCGCCGCATACTGCTTGCGTGGAACCGGTAGAGGCAATTCCATATAAAAATAAAAAGTATGACACAAAAACTGAAAATCAGAGACCTTACGATGCGCGACGGCCAGCAATCGCTGTTTGCAACGCGAATGAGCCAGGCGAGCATCGACACGTTGCTCCCGTATTATGAGGAAGCCGGATTTTATGCCATTGAGGTGTGGGGTGGTGCAGTGCCCGACTCGGTGATGCGTTATCTTGACGAATCGCCATGGACGCGCTTGAAGTCGATAAGTGCGAAGATGCAGGGCAAGTCGCTGCTTACGGCACTGTCGCGCGGACGCAACCTTTTTGGTTATGTTCCTTATCCGACCCCGGTTATTGAAGGCTTCTACAAGAGTGCCATTGCCGACGGATTGAACGTGATGCGTATATTCGATGCGCTTAACGACCTTGACAATGTGCGCGAGTCGGTAGAAATAATCAACCGCCTTGGTGGCATACCCGATGGCGCGGTTTGTTATACGGTTGACCCCAAAGACGAGGAGAAGCATTCGTCGGGCGGCTTTTTCAGCAAGCTGATGGGCAAGGGCAAGAAGCAGCACGATAAGATTTTCACCGACGAATATTTCATCGAAAAGGCTCGCGGATATGAGCAAATGGGAGCCAAAATTATTACCATCAAAGACATGGCGGGATTGATTAACCCTGCACGTGTAGCAAGCCTGATGCCGAAATTGAAGGCGGCAGTGGGTGTTCCGGTGGATTTCCACACCCATTGTACTCCTGGCTACGGCCTGGCATCGTCGCTGATGGCCATTATTCACGGTGTTGACATACTTGATACCAACATATGGTATTTCGGTGGTGGTTCGGCTGCTCCTGCAATAGAGCTGATATATGTGTTTGCCAAGAAATTAGGCATCGAAGTGGAAGTGAATATGGAAGCTGTGGGCAAAATACGCACTGCCTTGAAAGAAGTCCGCAAGGGATTGAAGGATTTCGATTTGCAAAAATCGTTCCCCATCGACTTCGATCCGCTTGCCGACAAGTTGCCGGCTGACATCGATGCACTCTTCGACAAGGCTATAGCCGCTGCCAAAGCCAATAACGAGGCAGAATTGCTTGATGCCTGCCATGCCATAGAGGCATATTTTAATTTCCCGAAGCCCAATGAGATTGTTAAGAATGCCGAGGTGCCTGGTGGTATGTATTCCAACATGGTTGCCCAGTTGAAGCAACTTCATGCCGAGGATGTGCTTGAAGATGCCATGAAGCTGATACCCAAGGTGCGCCGTGATGCAGGCCTTGTACCGCTGGTAACGCCTACGAGTCAAATCGTGGGGTCGCAGGCAGTGAGTCTTGCTCTTGACCGCCAAAAAGGGAAACCCGATTATACAACCAAGTCGAACCAGTTCATATCGCTCGTGCGTGGCGAATATGGCCACACTCCAGTAGCCATCGATCCCGATTTCCGCAAACTTATCACAGGTAACAGCGAAGAAGTGCCGTATAACGTTAATTCTTACGCATACCCCGAAAATCCGGTATTACCCGAATGTGGCGGAATGAAACTTGCCGTCAACGATGAAGAGTACTTGTTGCTTGAGTTGTTGCCCAATGTGGCCAAGCCGTTCCTTACCAAGCGTCGTACCGAAGAATACGAAGCCCAAAAGCCTGCCACCGAAACTGTTACGGCCCAAGAAGCAGCCCAAGAAGTTGCAGTGGAACCAATTACTGGACCCACGCTTGATGCGCCGATGGGTGGAACAGTGATTGAGGTATATGTAAAACCCGGCGATTCGGTCAATAAAGGTGATTCATTGCTCATGTATGAGGCAATGAAGATGCAAAATGAGATTGAAGCAGAATTTGCCGGTACGGTGAAGCGCATTCTTGTGGCTCCAGGCCAGGTTATAGGCACCGGTGAACCGCTTATTGAATTTGAGTAAAATAACAAATGAATATTTAGTCAAGCACTCGTGCCTGTTGTGGCTCGGGTGCTTGTTTTTTTGTGAAGTGCATTTATATTGTGCAGGTTTATTTGTATTTTTGCAAACTGAAATTATATCGACCGGAATGAATTTTATAAAAAGCATAGCTTATGTGGCTTGTTTCCCTCGCAATGGCTGGGCCGAAGTGGCACGGAGCAATGTGCGGTGGCGTGATGTGCAGTCGAAGGTGCTTTATCCCATGATGGCTGTTGTGGCATTGTCGGCGTTTATGTCGCTCGTGTATGATGCCGAAGCTACCTTGACTGGTTGCATACAAACTGCGATTATAGAATTTGTAAAATACTTTTTCACGGTCATGATTGCCGGTTATGTGCTTACGGGATTTTTCCCCACTGTGGTGAGCGACCGTCGGTCGGCCGACCGTGTCAATGTGGTCGTTCAGTATTGCATGGCCGTGATTATTGCATTGAATATAGTCGATAATCTGCTTCCGGTGTCGTTTCCGTATCTGAAAATCTTGTATTTGTATATATTTTTCGTGGCATGGAAAGCCAACGGCTTCCTTGAGATAAAAAACGAGAAAGATAAGAAATTCCTTATAATTGTGGCGGCAATGATTTTGTTAATCCCATTGGCGATAAGTTTTTGCCTTGAATGGATTTTAATTTGAAAGGAAATATGAAAACTGCAAATAATGTCAATATAAAAAACAAGCGAGCCACATTCGACTATGAGATACTTGAGACGTTTGTCGCCGGCATAGTCCTTTCGGGTACCGAGATTAAGTCGATCAGGCTTGGCAAGGCCGGACTTGCCGACACATTCTGCTATATAAATAATGGCGAGGTGTGGGTAAAAAATATGTATGTGGCCGAATACTCGTTCGGTTCGTACAACAATCACCAAATAAGGCGTGACCGCAAGTTGTTGCTTACCAAGAAGGAGATTGCCAAGATGCAAAAGATGAGCCAGCAAAGCGGATACACCATAGTGCCCTTGAAGTTGTTCATCAATGAAAAGGGGCTTGCCAAGATGTCGGTGGGGATTGCCCGAGGCAAAAAAGAATATGACAAACGCCAGTCGATAAGGGAACGTGAAGACAAGCGCGCGATGGATCGTGCAATGAAAAAGTAACATTGTTTTAATCAGGGAAAGATTTTAGGCAATCGGTATATGGATTATAAACTCGTAGTATCTCAACCGCAAGGCAGTAACGCGCGTGCAGGGGTGATAACCACGGCACACGGGGAAATAGAAACGCCCATTTTCATGCCTGTGGGAACGTGTGGAACTGTAAAGGCCGTGCATCAGCATGAGCTTGTGGAAGACATAAAAGCCCAGATCATACTTGGCAATACCTACCACTTGTATTTGCGTCCGGGAACGGATATAATTGAAAAAGCCGGAGGATTGCACAAGTTCAATGGCTGGAACAAGCCGATACTAACCGACAGTGGCGGATTTCAGGTGTTTTCATTGTCGGAAAACCGCAAGTTGAAGGAAGAGGGCGCATATTTCCGCAGCCATATCGACGGATCGAAGCATTTGTTCACTCCCGAAAATGTGGTTGACATACAACGCAGCATAGGCAGCGACATAATGATGGCCCTCGATGAATGTCCGCCCGGCACGTCGGATTATACCTATGCCCGAAAATCACTTGAACTCACGCAACGCTGGCTTGCCCGAGGCTGGAAGCATTTTAATGAGACCGAAGGCCGATATGGATATAAGCAGGCTTTTTTCCCGATAGTGCAAGGGTGTGTGTATCCCGACTTGCGGCGCGAGGCAGCTAAATTCGTAGCCGATCTTGGAGCCGAAGGTAACGCTATTGGCGGATTGGCAGTGGGCGAACCGACCGAGAAAATGTATGAAATGATAGAGGTGGTTAATGAAATATTGCCTGCCGACCGTCCTCGTTACCTGATGGGTGTGGGAACGCCTGCCAATATACTTGAGGCCATAGACCGCGGCGTAGATATGATGGACTGTGTGATGCCCACCCGTAACGGGCGTAACGGGATGTTGTTTACGCGCCATGGCATAATGAATATGCGCAACTTGAAGTGGGCCGATGATTTCAGCCCGTTGCAAGAAGACGGCCCGTCGTATGTGGACAGGGCATACAGCAAGGCATATGTGAGGCACTTGTTTGTGAGCGGCGAGTTGCTTGCGTTGCAAATTGCCAGCATTCACAATCTTGCTTTCTACCTGTGGCTTGTGAGAGAGGCTCGCAAGCATATTATAGCAGGCGATTTCAAGTCGTGGAAGGATGAGATGGTTCAATGCGTAACTCGCAGATTGTGACCATATTAATTAAGACAATGCATAATGGGATTGCTTTATAAGATAAAAGGCAAATTTAACCGCGAAGGCAATGATAAAAAGCAAGCAAGGAAGCCGCTTGTGAAGATGTTTGACCGCTACATCATTCGCAAGTTCTTGGGAACATATGTGTTTTCGATTGTGCTGTTGCTTGCCATAGTGGTTATGTTTGACATCAACGAAAAGCTCGATGCCATGCTTACCGCACCGCTCGAAGAAACCATTTTCGATTATTTTGTCAATTTCCTGCCATATTTTGCCAACCAGTTCAGCCCTTTGTTTACTTTTATCGCGGTAATATTTTTTACATCAAAACTTGCCGACAATTCCGAGATTATAGCAATGTTGTCGAGCGGTATCAGTTACCGCAGGCTTGTGGTGCCTTATATGGTGTCGGCAGCGGTGATAGCGATATTTTCATTTTATTTGGCGGCATATGTAATTCCTCCGGCCAATGTGGAACGCATTGCATATACCAATAAATATGTGAAGAACAAAGAAGTAAATTACGGAACCAATATACAGTTGCAGGTGTCGCCGGGCGTGATAGCCTATATGTCGAGGTATGACAACCGCTCGAAGGCGGGGTTCCGTTTCTCACTTGAGAAATTTAACGACAAGATACTGAAATCGCGCATGACGGCCGAGCGGATTTTATATGATACACTGTATCACTGGACGGTTAAGAATTATACAATAAGGAATTTTGAAGGGTTGCGTGAAACCATTGTGCGTGGAGCTAGCCTTGACACTATAATAGAAATAGAACCGCGAGATTTCCTGATTGCGGCAAATGCGCAAGAAATGCTTACTTTGCCTGAATTGAAAAGTTACATCGACAGGCAGAAGAGCCGCGGGGTGGCTAATATAAAGAATTTTGAAATTGAGCTGGAACGCCGGTATGCCTCGACGGCGGCGGCATTCATCCTGACGATTATAGGCTTGTCATTGTCGTCGCGCAAGGTGAAAGGCGGCATGGGGGTTAATATAGGCATAGGGCTTGTGCTCAGTTTCTCCTATATATTGTTTACGACAATTACGTCAACATTTGCTGTTTCGGGTTACACATCACCATTTGTGGCTATGTGGATACCTAATATATTATATACGTTTATCGCGATATACTTGTATCGCAAGGCATCAATATAAAAGAAGCGGATATGGTAAAAAAGATAGCGTTAAGCATGGTTTTGCTCGTGTCGGTGTATGTGTCGGCAATGGGGCAGATTTTAAATCCTGTAAAATGGACGACAAGCATATCGGTTGAAGATGACGGAACCGGTGTGATGACATTTGCCGCAGTGATAAATAAAGGTTGGCATCTTTATTCGATGGATATTCCAGAAGGGGGGCCTGTGGCTACTGCCATTAATTGGGACAAGGTGGAAGGCATTGAACTTGAAGGTGAGCCGATGCCCGACCGAAATCCGCATGAAGAGATCGACAAGGTATTTAACTTGAAATTGGGTTGGTGGGAAGATAATGTGACCATCACGCAACGGTTCAAAGTCGAAGATATGGATGCCGGTTATAGCATAGAAGGCTATGTGAGATATATGGTATGCAACAACGTTACGTGCCAGGCTCCAGCAAGTGAGGAGTTCAAGTTTATCAAAGAAGTAAAGGTCGTGGCAGAACCGGTACCGGATAAATCGGTTGTAGGCAAAGCCAATCCAAAAGAGGAAAAAGATGCCGGTTTTACTACCGATGACCTGTGGAAACCGGTTGACGTGCATAATGCCGGCGATGTGGTGGGCGATGTGTCGTCTTATTCGCTGTGGTATATCTTTTTTGCCGGTTTCCTTGGCGGGTTGTTGGCATTGCTCACACCATGTGTGTGGCCCATGATACCGCTCACGGTAAGTTTCTTCTTGAAAAAGAGCGGATCGCGAGGCAAGTCGGTTAGGGATGCTGTGATATACGGTTTGTCGATTGTGGTGATTTATTTGCTTCTCGGATTGCTTGTGACTGGAATTTTCGGTGCAAGCAAGTTGAATGCTTTGTCAACCGATGCCGTTTTCAATATTATATTCTTCTTGCTGCTGGTGGTATTTGCCATATCATTCTTCGGTGCGTTTGAGATAAAATTGCCCGATTCGTGGGCAAACAAGATGGATAGCAAAGCTGAGCGTACCACCGGAATATTGAGCATATTTTTCATGGCATTCACATTGACACTGGTATCGTTTTCATGTACCGGACCCATAATAGGCACATTGCTTGTGGAGGCAGCAAGCCTTGGCGACATCACCGGGCCTGCCGTAGGCATGGCCGGATTTGCGGTAGCCCTGGCCATACCGTTCACTCTGTTTGCGGTGTTCCCGTCGTGGATGAAAAGTGTGCCAAAGTCGGGCGGTTGGCTTAATACAGTGAAGGTGGTACTCGGTTTTATAGAACTTGCATTATCGCTTAAATTCCTTTCGGTTGCCGATCTTGCCTATGGGTGGGGTATTCTCGACCGTGAGGTGTTTATTTCGTTATGGATAGCAATCTTCGGGCTTTTGGGAATTTACCTTTTGGGGAAATTGCGACTGTCGCACGATGCCGAAAATGAAGGCATCGGCGTGTTCCGTCTGTTTTTGGGTATGGTATCGCTTGCTTTCACGGTATATTTGTTGCCTGGCTTGTGGGGAGCACCGCTTAAAAGTGTGAGCGCATTTGTGCCGCCGTTGTACACGCAGGATTTCAATCTGTATGGCGGTGAATTTGTCGAATATGACGATTACGAAACCGGAATGCGCGAGGGTGCCAAGCAGGGGAAGCCAGTATTGGTCGATTTCTCAGGTTACGGTTGTGTGAATTGCCGTAAAATGGAGGCAGCCGTGCTCGACAATAGCGAAGTGCGCCGTTTGCTTGAAGAGAATTTCGTGATGATAAAGCTGATGGTTGACGATAAGGCTGAATTGCCCGAACCTATTGTAGTGACCGAAAACGGGAAAGAAGTGAAGTTGCGCAACGTGGGCGACAAGTGGAGTTACTTGCAGCGTTACAAGTTCAGGGCCAATTCGCAACCGTATTATGTGGTGCTTAATGCCGACGGGTCGCTTGCTGCCGGGCCTGTTTATTTTGACGAAAATGTGGAAAATTTCACAACGTTCTTGAACGACGGAATTAAAAATTACAAGAAATAAAAAAAAGATATGTCTAACACAAGGGAACAAAAACTTGAAGCATTCGGCAAGTTGCTTGATGTGCTTGACGAGTTGCGTGTGAAATGCCCGTGGGACGCAAAGCAAACCAATGAGAGCTTGCGCCCTAATACCGTGGAAGAGGTGATGGAACTGTCGGATGCCTTGCTTGGCGACGATGTTCAATCGATAAAAAAAGAACTTGGCGATGTGTTATTGCATATAATATTTTATTCTAAGATAGCCGATGAACAGGACCGTTTTGATGTTGCCGATGTGTGTAATGCATTGCGTGAGAAATTGGTTTTCAGGCATCCGCATGTGTTTGGTTCGGTTCATGTTGACGGAGCCGATGAAGTAACGCAAAATTGGGAGCAAATCAAGCTTAAGGAAAAAGGTGGCAACAAGACCGTGCTTGCCGGTGTGCCATCGTCGCTGCCATCGCTGATCAAGGCTTACCGCATACAGGAAAAAGCCGCCAATGTGGGTTTCGACTGGGAACAGCGCGAGGATGTGTGGGCCAAAGTAAAAGAAGAGCTTGGCGAAGTGGAGGCCGAGATGCGCAAGGGTGATACCGATAACGAGGAGAAGGAGTTTGGTGACTTGCTTTTCAGTATCGTAAATGCAGCCCGTTTGTATGGCGTCAATCCCGATACGGCTTTAGAAAAGACCAACCGCAAATTTATATCCCGTTTCAACCATGTGGAAAAGCGTGCGCATGAAAACGGCAGGAAGTTGAATGAAATGACGCTTGCTGAAATGGATGAATACTGGAACGAGGCCAAGGCGCAGGAGAAAGAGGGTAAATGAAAGTTTGCATTACCGAGAAACCGAGTGTCGCCAAGGACATTGCAAGCATTCTTGGTGCCGAAGTGAGGCGTGACGGCTATTACGAGGGTTCGGAGTATTGTGTGACTTGGACCTTCGGGCATTTGTGTACGCTTAAGGAACCGCAAGATTATACCGAAGCCTGGAAGAAGTGGAGTCTTGGCGCATTGCCCATGATACCGCAACGTTTCGGCATAAAACTTATTGCCGACAAAGGCATTGAAAAGCAATTTAAAGTAATAGAGACTCTGATAGGTCAAGCCGACGAGGTGATAAACTGTGGCGATGCCGGGCAAGAAGGCGAGTTGATACAGCGGTGGGTGATGCAAAAGGCCGGGTGTGCCAAACCTGTGAGGCGGTTGTGGATTTCGTCGCTTACCGATGAAAGCATTCGCGAAGGGTTCAAGAATTTACGCCCGCAGATTGATTTTGATTCGCTTTATTTTGCAGGGTTGTCGCGAGCCATAGGCGACTGGATACTTGGCATGAATGCCACCCGGCTTTATACGCTGAAGTATTCGCAAGGTGGCGGTAATGTTTTGTCGATAGGGAGGGTACAGACTCCCACACTGGCACTTATAGTGAACAGGCAAAAGGAAATTGCCTGTTTTGTTCCTGAAGATTACTGGGAAATAAAAACGACTTATCGCAACACGGTATTTAATTCGGTAAAAGGCAAATATAAGAGCGAAGCCGAAGCCATGGCGGTGATTGATGCCATTAAGGCATCGTTGTTGCATATAACAGGAGTGACTACCAAGCGAGGGAAGGAAGCTCCGCCGCGGTTGTTCGACCTCACATCGTTGCAGGTGGAATGCAATAAAAAGTTGGGTTATACTGCCGAGGAAACGTTGCGTTACATACAATCGTTGTATGAGAAAAAAGTCACCACTTATCCACGTGTCGATACCACTTATCTGAGTGATGACATATACCCCAAAATAAGTGGCATAATGCAAGCCATGTCGCCATATTCGGCTCTTACCGAGCCGGTTTTGTCGAAGAAAATCCCAAAGTCGAAGAAGGTTTTCGATAATTCAAAGGTTACCGACCACCATGCCATTATACCTACCAATGTGCCGCCACAGACGGTTGCCTTGACTGCCGAAGAGAAGCGTGTGTATGACATGATAGCCAAGCGATTTATTGCAGCCTTTTATCCCGATTGCGAATTTTCACAAACCACTGTCAATGCCGTGGCCGGGGAAGTGGAATTTAAAGCCACAGGCAAGCAGATTTTGGTAAAAGGGTGGCGTGAGATATATGAACGCGATAAAGAAAATGCAGGCAGCAATGACGATGACGAGAACCAAATCATGCCGCAATTTGTGGTTGATGAAGAGGGACCGCACGAGCCGTCATTGTTGAAAAAAACTACCCAGCCGCCTAAGCTGTACACCGAAGGAACGCTGTTGCGTGCAATGGAGACCGCAGGAAAGTCGGTTGATGACGAGGAATTGCGCGATGCAATGAAGGAAAATGGCATAGGTCGCCCATCAACCCGTGCGGCAATAATCGAGATACTGTTCAAGCGCAGATATATAAGGCGTGAAAAGAAAAGCATTGTTGCCACTGCGGCCGGTATAGCACTCATCGACACCATTCAAGAGGAGTTGCTGAAATCGGCAAAATTGACCGGATTGTGGGAAAACAAGTTGCGCAAAATCGAGCGTAAAGAATATGACGCAGGGCAATTCCTCGCCGAATTGAAGGAGATGGTAAACTCAATTGTTATAAATGTGCTGTCGGATAACAGCCACAATAATATAGTAATAGAGAAAGAAGAAACGTCGAAAAAGACAAAGAAGTCGCGCAAATCGAAGAAAAGCGAGTCGGCCGCCGTGGCTTCGATTGCCGATATAGTGTGTCCGGTGTGTGGCAAAGGGCATTTGCTCAAGGGTAGCACTGCATACGGGTGCAGCGAGTATAAGAACGGTTGCTCGTTGCGGTTGCCGTTTGACGAATATCCGGTCACGATTTCTCCCGAAGAATTGAGAGATATGATAAAAGCAAAATACAGTGTGAAATGATGAGTAGTGAAGAATTATTTCCGTTGGTCGATGAGGCCGGTAATGTCATAGGTAAAGCCACTCGGCGCGAATGTCATTCAGGTTCGATGCTTTTGCATCCGGTGGTGCATTTGCACGTGTTTAACAGTACCGGTGAATTGTATTTGCAAAAACGCTCGATGTCGAAAGACATACAACCGGGCAAGTGGGATACCTCGGTGGGCGGCCATGTGGATTATGGTGAAGACATTGAAGCTGCATTGCGCCGCGAGGCTCGTGAAGAACTGGGCTTGCACTACATTGAGCCGCGCTTGTTGTTTCGTTATGTGTTTCAGAGCCGCGTGGAACGAGAACTTGTGAACACATTCATGACTGTGATAGGCGGTGCCGATGTAATAACATTCGACCCCGTCGAAATAGATGAGGGTCGCTTTTGGACTATTGCCGAAATAGAAGCTGCAATAGGGCAAGGTGTGTTTACACCCAATTTCGAGCAAGAATTTGCCCGATTGAAAAATTCGTTGGAATTATGATGTGGCAATATGCGGCAGTGGGTGTGATACTGGTTGCGGTTGCAGGAGCAATAGCATACAAGATATACCGTACGCGCCACACACATACTCCCGAAAATCCATTTTGTGCCGGATGTTCCCTCGCCAAGACTTGTAAATCCCGCTGCGACAAAGCGAAGTAACCTGCATTATTCCAAAACCACCACGGTTATGCCTGCACCGCCGAATTGCACGTGTTCGTCGCGGTAGGATTTTACTCCGGCTACGGTGTTGAGGTATTCGCGTATTCGCTGGCGCAGAATGCCGTTTCCCGTGCCGTGCAGAATTCGCACTTGCTTGGCGTTGAATTGAATGGCATCGTCGATGAAATATGTCACGGCCTGTATGGCTTCATCGGCACGCATTCCGCGCACGTCGATGTCGGGCTTGAAGTCGAGTTGGCGGCGGCGAATGTCGTTGCTCATGGTAACGCTTATTGAGTGCTGCTGCGATGCTGCTTGAGGTGCATTTACCTTGCGCAGGCGGTTTATTGCCACCCTCGACCTGAAGTTGCCCATTGCAATTGTTGCCATATTACCCGATATTTCAAGTACACGGCAAGGAGTGTTGTTGCCGTCGATGGCTGCGTAGTCTCCCACTTTGACCGGTTCCGACGGTTCTTCTTTGCGCGGAGCCTGCTTGGCCTGTTTCGGCTTGCGCGGTTTTATGCTGCTGCCTCGGCGCAAATCGGTGAGCGGTATTTCATCGTTTTCGAGTTGAGATTTAAACTCGTCGAGTTGCTTGCGCAATTCTTTTGTTTGCTCTTTTTCGGCTTGCGATTTGCGTATCTCGTGGATTGTCCGCTCTATTGTGGCATTGCTCTGCGACAATATTTGCCGGGCTTCTTCCCGGGCTTCTTTTATGATGTTGCGTTGCTCGTTGCCAAGGCGTTCTATTTCGTTTTCATATTGCTCTTCGAGTTGTTGCAGCCGCTTGTTGCGATTATGTATTTCGGTTCTCTTGTTTTCCCAGTATTTTTTGTCGCGCGCAATATCAAGCAAGTATTTGTCCATATTGATGTAGTCGCTGCCCACTATCTCCTCGGCATCTTTTATCACTTCGCCGGGCAGGCCTATGTTGCGGGCTATTTCAATGGCAAAAGAGCTGCCGGGATAGCCTATCGACAACTGGAAAAGCGGACGCATATTTCGGCGGTCGTAAAGCATGGCACCGTTCACCAGTCCCGGGGTGTCTTCGGCAAAATGTTTCAGATTTTGGTAATGAGTGGTGATTACACCGAAAATTTGCTTCTCGTTGAGCCGTTTCAGTATGGCTTGGGCTATTGCGCCACCAATTTGCGGTTCGGTTCCGCCTCCGAATTCGTCAATTAGTACCAATGTGTCGCCACCACCGTTGTTCATGAAAAATTTCATGTTGGTGAGGTGCGAGCTGTAGGTACTAAGGTCGTTCTCAATCGATTGCTCGTCGCCGATATCGATAAACAGGTTCTTGAAAACCCCTATGTGCGAATTGTCGTAAACCGGCGGCAGCAGGCCGCATTGCGTCATGTATTGTACTATGCTCACCGTTTTCAGGCACACCGATTTCCCGCCGGCATTAGGGCCCGAAATCAGCAAGATGCGATTTTTCGAATCAAGGTTGATGTTGAGCGGCACCACCTCTTTGCCTTGTGAGCGTAACGACAGCAGCAGGGTAGGGTGCACGGCATGGTAATATTCCACTTGAGGCTTGCGTTCGAGGACGGGCATATTACCTCCTGTCTCGTTGGCAAACAAGGCTTTGGCCCTGATGAAGTCGATTATGCCCATTATGGAGTAAGAATTGAGCAGGTCGTTGATGTGCGGGCGGATGAATGATGCCGTTTCGGTGAGGATGCGTATTATTTCGCGCTGCATTTCATTTTCAAGCTCGCGGATATTGTTGTTGGCTTCGACAATCTGTTCCGGTTCGATGAAGATGGTTTTCCCCGTGGCCGACTCGTCGTGAACTATGCCTCGAATTTTACGTTTGTTCATCGGGGCTACGGGAATCACAAGGCGGCCGTCGCGCATCGAGGGAGCCACATCGCTATCGATATAACCCTGTTCCTTGCCTTGCGACATGATGCGTTTCATTATCGAGTTTACGCTTTGCATTGCCGATGCGAGGTTGCGCTTAATGTTAAGCAGTTCGGGCGAAGCATTGTCCTTGATGTTGCCGTATTTGTCGATAATGCCGTCGATGCGAGCCACTATTTGCGGGAATGTGGCCATCGAAGCGGTGAGTGCGGCAAGCCGTGGATAGGCCGGAGCATCGTTGACGGTCGCGTTGTTGAAAAATGCCGATATTTCGGCTATGGTTTGCAGCGAGCGGCGCAAGTTGAACAGTTCCTCGGCTGTCATGTAAGCACCTTGTGCCTTGATTGAATTGAGCGGTTCGGAAAGGTCGTGATACCCGTTGAGAGGGAATTCCTTACCCGAAGTTATGATTGATAAAAATTCGTTGGTCTGTTCCAGTAATTTTTTGACGGTGTCGAAATCACTCGAAAAATGCATTGCCCGGCAGCATTTTATGCCAAGTGGGCCGAGGCACTTGCTTTCGAGCATACTTCTTACCGAGGCAAAGTCGATTTTGCTCTCGAAATTCTTTGGATATACCATGAAAAAATATGCTTCTTGTACAATAAAAATTGATTAATCGAATTTTTTGCGGCGGAACACAAAATTTCGTCCCAAATATTTTTCCCTAACGATGGGATTCTCGGCAAGCTCCTCGCTTGTGCCTTGGAATAAAATTTTGCCTTCAAACAGCAGGTAGGCACGGTCGGTAATGCTGAGTGTTTCAGGCGCATTGTGGTCGGTGATGAGGATACCTATGTTCTTTTCCTTCAGTTTATACACGATATATTGTATATCTTCCACTGCAATAGGGTCAACCCCGGCAAACGGCTCGTCGAGCATGATGAACTTTGGGTTGATTGCAAGGCAGCGGGCAATTTCGCAACGGCGGCGTTCACCACCCGAGAGCTGGTCGCCAAGGTTCTTTCTCACCTTCTGTATGCGGAATTCCGACAACAGGCTTTCAAGTTTCTCTCGCTGGTATTCGGCCGAGGTGTTGGTCATTTCAAGCACTGTGCGTATGTTGTTTTCCACGCTCAGTTTCCTGAATACCGACGGCTCCTGCGGCAGGTATCCTATGCCGTATTTTGCCCGTTTGTAAACCGGGTATTTTGTGATGTCGTGGTTGTTAAGGAAAATCCGGCCTTCGTTAGGAGTAATAAGCCCGGTCGTCATGTAGAAAGTTGTGGTTTTCCCGGCACCGTTCGGCCCGAGCAATCCCACTATTTCACCTTGTTTCACGTTAATCGACACATGGTTGACAACTGTGCGTTGTCGATATTTTTTCACCAAGTCTTCGGTACGCAACACCATGTTACCGTCTTCGGTTTGCGACTCGGCTTTAAGTTGTTCTTCTTCTAATCGTTCTTTTTTGTCGAATAAATTATCTATCCACTTGAATGCCATATTATTATGTCGTCGTTGTAGTATGGTGGGTTACAGGCTGTTGCCTTTCAGCCGGCTTTTAATGTAATCGGTGAGCAGGTTTATTGCCACTTCGTTGTTTCCGCCTTGCGGGACAATAAGGTCGGCATAGCGCTTGGCAGGTTCGATATATTGGTTGTGCATAGGTTTCAGCACACGTTCATATCGGTCTATTACCATCTGCGGGGTGCGTCCACGCTCTATGCAGTCGCGGTATATTACCCTGATAAGGCGTTCATCGGCATCGGCATCGACAAATACCTTTATGTCCATCATGTTACGCAATTTAGGCTCGGAAAACACAAGTATGCCTTCGAGCAAAACCACGTCGTGAGGGTCGAGGTGCACGGTCTCTTTTTGGCGGGTACAAGTTAGGAACGAGTAGGTGGGCATTTCTATCGCTTTCCCCTCCTTGAGCATATTCAGATGCTTGAACAACAGGCTCCAATCGAATGCGGCCGGTTCATCGAAATTGATTTTCTGCCGGTCTTCGACAGGCACGTGGCTTGAATCTTTGTAGTATGAATCTTGTGAAATAACACCCACGCCCCCTGCCGGTAGCCGTTCCATTATCTTGTTGACTACTGTGGTTTTGCCCGATCCGGTTCCGCCTGCAATTCCGATTATAAGCATCTTTCCTTTGATAATAAAATTTTAACGACACAAAAATACACATAAAATGTGGAATATCGCAGCACGTTATGCATAAAAAATGAAATTGGAGAGGTGAATCTATTTTTGTAATTTTGCGTGTTACTTTTTTTGATTATACTTGGAATGAACAGCATATTGCAGATAGAAGGCATAACCAAGTCGTTTGGCGACCGTACGTTGTTTGCCGATGTCACTTTGGGTATCGGCGAAGGTGAAAAAATAGGGCTGATAGCCAAGAACGGAACCGGCAAATCGACATTGATGAAAATCATAGCCGGCGTGGAGCCGGCCGACAGTGGCGAGGTGGTGATGCGTAACGGGGTGAGGATGGGTTACCTGGAACAGGTACCCGAAATGGACAAAAATTTGTCGGTAATTGATACTTTTCTCGACGATGGCAGTGAACGGGCCTCGATCATAAAAGGGTATGAGCAGGCTGTGGCTTTGGGTGATGCCGATGCAATCACCAAGTATATGGTAAAGATGGACACACTGGGGCTGTGGGATTACGAAAACAATTTTAAGCAAGTGCTTGCACAGCTTAAAATCTATGATTATTACCAGCGGGTAGGGGAGCTTTCGGGCGGACAGTTGAAGCGTGTGGCCCTTGCCAAGGTGATTATCGACAATCCCGATTTGCTGTTGCTCGATGAGCCTACCAACCATCTCGACGTGGATGTGATAGAATGGCTCGAAGATTACTTGTCGCATTCGCGCATGACCCTGCTCATGGTTACCCACGACCGCTATTTCCTTGACCGTGTGTGCAACAAGATTGTGGAGATAGATGGCGGTGCCACTTATGAATATGACGGAAATTACTCGTATTATCTTGAAAAAAGACAGGAACGAATAGATGCCGAAAATGCCGAGGTGGCACGTGCAAAAAACTTGCTGCGTACCGAGCTTGAATGGATGCGCCGCCAGCCACAGGCACGGGGCAGCAAGGCTCGTTATCGCATCAATGCTTTCTATGAACTTGAAAAGAAAGCCCGGTCAACGCGTAATGAAAAAGACGTGAAACTTGACGTAAAGGCTTCGTATATAGGCTCAAAAATTTTCGAGGTCCATGATGCCTGCAAGCGTTATGGCGACAAGGTGATACTTGACCATTTGAATTACATATTTGCCCGATATGAGAAACTTGGCATAGTTGGCAACAACGGAGTGGGCAAATCGACATTCATTAAATGCCTGCTTGGGATTGAGCCGCTTGACAGCGGAAGTTTCGAGGTGGGCGAGACGGTGCAATTCGGTTATTACAGCCAGGAAGGTATAAGTTTCGACGAAGGGAAGAAGGTGATTGATGCCGTGAGGGAGATTGCCGAATATGTGAGATTTGACGAGAAAACGGCATATACTGCATCTCAATTCCTGCAACTTTTCCTGTTCACGCCTGCCGACCAGCAAAAATTTATTGCCAAACTCAGCGGTGGGGAAAAGCGCAGGCTTTACCTTGCTACGGTGCTTATGCGGAAACCTAATTTCCTGATACTCGATGAGCCTACCAATGACCTTGACATAAAGACACTTGAAGTGCTCGAAAATTACCTTGCAGGTTTCAAAGGTTGCGTGATAATAGTTTCGCACGACCGCTTTTTCATGGATCGCACGGTCGATCACTTGTTTGTGTTTGAGGGGAACGGTGTGATACGCGACTTCCCGGGTAATTACAGCGATTACCGCGAAGTGAAGCAAGAAGAGCAACGACAGGAAAATGCGAGACGCAAAGAGGCTGAGAAGCCTAAAACGGCTCCGCAGCCTCGACAACGGAATGCCAACAAGATGACATTCATGGAGCGAAAAGAGTTTGAAGCACTCGAAACTGAAATAGAGCAACTGACGGCAGAAAAAAATTCACTTGACGCACTGTTTAACAGTGGCGAGGTAATAAATGACATTGCCGAGAAATCGGCTCGATATGACGAGGTGCGGCAGTTGCTCGACGAGAAAGAAATGCGTTGGCTTGAACTTAGTGAAAAGCAGTGATGCGTATGCGCCGCAGAGAGCTTTAATCTTCGATGAGTTGCAGGCTTAACGATTCTCCATGCATACTTTCGCTATACTGTGTGCTGCGGCTTGCGGTAACCATCTCGTTAATTCCTATTTCTTTCTCTTGTGCATAGTCGTTTTCCCATTCGGCTTCTCCAACCGATGAAAAAGTACCGATGCTTGCGTGGCAACCGTCGTTATACACTACCTTTATTGAATTATCGTTTATTTCGGTGATTTTGAATATCGGGTATTCTTCTACTATGCCTGTTTTGACCGGCAAAATTTTTTCATCTTCTACGTGTGACGAGTATCCTTCCCAGTCGTTTTCAGAATATCTCACGAGTGTGATTTTGATTTTCATAAGCGTTAGGTGTTTTTTTAATTATCAATCAACCGCAAGTTATAAAAAATATGGTGAGTTGCAAAGAAAATGTTTGCGTCGGCTTTGATTTTTTATGTAACTTTACGGCGATTATTTGTTTTAATACCAATACATAACTAACTTATGAAACATTTATTTTTGACATCACTCGCCATAGCTTTAGGGCTGAGTGGTTATGCAGGCGACAAGCCTTCGGAAACAGTTACCAACGACGATGTGATATTGCACGCATGGTGCTGGTCGTTCAACACAATCAAGGAAAACATGAAGCAGATAGCCGATGCCGGATATCGTTATGTGCAAACTTCTCCTGCGCAGCATTGCGTCACCGAGGTGCAAGGTGACAAGGGCGGAGGCAACCAGCTCTTCGGCCACGGTAGGTGGTATTACCAGTACCAACCGGTTGACTGGAAGATAGGCAATTACCAGATGGGTACCCGCAAAGATTTCATCGATATGTGTGCCGAAGCCGAAAAATATGGCGTGAAAGTGATTGTGGATGTTTTGCCCAATCATACAGCTGTTGACGACACGAAAGTGAGCGACGACCTTGATGCCGCTGTGGGCGGGCATGAAAATTTGTATCACGCCTCGGGTTTTACCGAGATACGTGATTATAACGACCGTCGCGAATGTACAACGGGGCAAATGGGCGGCCTGCCTGATGTAAATACCGAGAACCCTTATTTCCAGCATTATTACATGACGTATGTCAACGACTTGTTGGCTTGCGGTGCCCGTGGGTTCCGCTACGATACGGCCAAGCACATAGGTTTGCCGAGCGATCCTCTTGATGAAAAGTCGAAGCAAAACGACTTTTGGGATGTTGCTACCGGTCGCAAAGCAGTAATGGGGTTGAGATTGGCGTTGCCCATGGACAGCCTGTTTGTGTATGGCGAAGTGCTGCAAGATCGGAATGTGAAAGAGACCGAATATGGGCAATATATCAACCTCACTGCCAGCAATTACGGCCACACATTGCGCCAAGTGCTTGCAAACGGCAGTTGGGGTGCTGCTGATGTTACCAATTGGAGCCACCCGGTAAATCCTTATAACCTCGTGACTTGGGTGGAGTCACACGATACCTATTGCAATGCGCACGAGTCGGCCGGGCTTACGAGTGAGCAGATACGCATGGGGTGGGTGTTCCTTGCCGCACGGCAAAATGGTACTCCGCTGTTTTATTCACGCCCCAACAACAGCTCTCCCGAAAATGTGTGGGGCGACAACATTGTGGGCGCACGTGGCAGTGATGAATTTTTCCATCCCGAAGTGGTTGCTGCCAATAAATTCCGCCGCCTGATGCATGGTGAGGCTGAAACACTATATTTCAGTGCCGACAATAAGGTTGCCGAAGTGTGCCGAGGCAAAAAAGGCGCAGCCATAGTGAATGTGAGCGGTGATGAAGTTGCCTTGTCGATCGATACTGCGTTGCCCGGCGGTAAATATAAAGATGCCGTTCACGGAACTCAATTCACCGTGAAAGGTGGGAAGCTCACCGGAACAGTAAAGCCGCACACATCTTATATATTGGTTAAGAATTGATTTCACTTTAATGTTGCAATGCTGCAAACGTGATATTATTCATTGGTTTGCAGCATTGCAACATTATAGTATTAGGATACTTTAACATTTTTGCAAATAGCCGTTTCCCGACGTGGGAAAATAAGCCACTGCGGCTTTGCCAAGCGAGAAATAATAGGGTGATTTTAATAAACTTCACCCCGGATAGGGCAATAAGCGGCAGGGGGCTGTTTAGGATAATTCTTTTTTTTTGACTATATTTGCCCCGTCAAAATAATTAGATTGGATTAGATGCTGTATGTTAGAAAACACAGAAAAGCCGGATTTGATATTTGAAACAAGCTGGGAAGTGTGTAATAAAGTAGGCGGCATATATGCCGTCCTTTCCACGAAAGCAAAGACTTTACAGAATGATTTCAAAGACAAGGTTATTTTTATAGGACCTGATATATGGAGCAAGGACAATCCGTGTCCTTGCTTCAAAGAATCAAAGACATTATTGCAGGATTGGCGCAAGCAGGCCGTGTTTCCGCTTGGAATGGAAATACGTGTCGGCCGGTGGACTATTCCGGGCAACCCGATAGTGATACTTGTTGACTACAAGGCGTTGTTTACCTACAAGGATGAACTTTATGCCCAAATGTGGAATAAGTTCAGCGTAGATTCGTTGCACGCTTACGGCGACTATGACGACAGTTGCATGTTTGCTTATGCTGCAGCGTTGGTTATAGAGAGCATATATCTCGACAAATACAACGACGGCAAGAGCAAGGTGATTGCTCATTTCGACGAGTGGACCACCGGAATGGGGCTGCTCTACCTGAAATCGCATATGCCGAGCATTGCAACGGTGTTCACCACCCACGCCACAAGCATAGGCCGCAGCATTTGCTGCAACAATAAGCCACTGTATGATTATCTTGCCGGATATAACGGCGATCAAATGGCAGGTGAGCTTAATATGCAGTCGAAACATTCGCTTGAGAAAGCCGCCGCATGGAATGCCGACAGCTTTACCACTGTGAGTGAAGTCACTGCAAGGGAGTGTGTACAGCTGCTCGGGCGCAGACCGCTGGTTACTCCCAACGGATTTGAACAAACATTTGTGCCTACAAAGAAAGATTATCCCACAAGGCGTGCCGCCGCTCGCGGAAAGATGTTGCAGGTGGCTCGTGCGCTGACGGGAATAGACCTTGCCGATGATGATACTTTCATCATTGCCACGGCCGGCCGTAACGAATTCAGGAATAAAGGTTATGATGTGTTTATCGATGCAATGAACAGTATTCGCAACACGCCCGGACGCGAAGGTAAAAAGGTGCTTGCGTTCATGTTTGTGCCGGCGTGGGTCGATGAGGCTCGCCGCGACCTTATGGCTGCCATGAAGACAGGCAAGTGCGAACGTCTTGAAAATTCGATGATAACACACACGTTGCATAATTATTCCCAAGATGCCATTTACGGTAAAATCAATTACCTTGGAATGCATTATGCTAACGATGACCATTTCATGATTATATATGTGCCGTCATATCTGAATGGAACTGATGGCATATTCGATATGCCTTATTATGATTTGTTGCCCGGGCTTGATTGCACCGTGTTTGCATCATATTACGAGCCTTGGGGCTACACTCCGCTCGAAAGTATAGCATTCGGCGTGCCGACCATCACCACCGACCTTGCAGGTTTCGGGCAATGGGTGCTTGACGATTTTGAAAACGGCTTCACCACTTGCGGTGTGAAAGTGCTTCATCGCAACGATTCCAATTACAACGATGTGGTATCGCAAATAGCAAGCAATGTGTTGCAACTGCTCTCGACCGATGCCAAGACGACTGCCGGCATAAGAGCGGCAGCATCGGCCACCTCGAAGCAGGCACAATGGAAGCAATTCATGAAGTTCTATTATGAGGCATATTCCGAAGCCTTGGCCAACGTGAACAACCAAGGTGCGAATATCTAAAAGAAAAATTAACTAACCCAAAATATCACAAAATCGAAAATGAAACTACAAGTTAGTAACACCAATTCCCCTGCATGGAGGGATTTGACTGTTAAATCAGAACTTCCCGCAAAATTGAAAATGCTGGAAGAATTGGCCAAGAACCTTTGGTGGGTTTGGAATAGCGAAGGCAAAGCATTGTTCCACGACCTTGACCGTGACCTGTGGAGGGAAACAGGGCAAAATCCGGTTATGCTTTTGCAACAATTGAGATATGACCGCTATGAAGCCATCCTCAAGGATAAGGCAATGATGGCTCGCATCGAGAAGGTATATTCCGACTTCAAGGAGTATATGAAAGTGCCTATGCGCACCGATGTTCCTTCGATTGCTTATTTCAGCATGGAATTCGGTTTGTGCGGCGCATTAAAGATATATTCAGGCGGCCTTGGCATATTGGCCGGCGACTACATCAAGGAGGCCTCAGACTCGCGCATCAACATGGTGGCAGTGAGCTTCCTTTACCGTTACGGCTACTTCACGCAGACGCTTGCCATGGACGGCCAGCAGATTGCAAACTATGAGCCGCAGAACTTCAACCAATTGCCAATCGAGCCGGTTCTTGATGAGAATGGCAACCATATGTTGCTCGAAGTGCCTTATCCCGGCCGCATAATCTATGCCCGCATCTGGAAAGTAAACGTGGGTCGCATGAACCTTTACTTGATGGATACCGACATCGACTTGAACTCGGAATATGACCGTTCAATCACCCATATGCTTTATGGCGGCGACTGGGAAAACCGCATCAAGCAAGAATACTTGTTGGGCATAGGCGGTGTGTTGATGCTCAAGAAACTTGGTATCAAACCGCAACTTTACCACTGCAACGAAGGTCATGCCGCATTGCTCAACTTGCAACGTCTTGTTGACTATGTTCAAGACGAGCACCTCACATTCAATCAGGCTCTTGAAGTGGTACGCGCTACTTCGCTTTATACTGTTCACACTCCGGTTCCTGCCGGCCACGACTATTTCGATGAGTCGTTGTTTGGCAAGTACATGGGCGAGTTCCCCGAAAAGTTGGGTATTTCGTGGGCCGACTTGATGAACATGGGTCGTGAAAATCCCGATACCAACGAACGTTTCAGCATGAGCGTATTTGCTCTTAACACTTGCCAGGAAGCCAACGGTGTGAGCTGGTTGCACGGTGAAGTGTCGAAGAAGATGTTCCAAGGCATATGGAAGGGTTATACTTGGGAAGAGTCGCACGTGTCGTATGTAACCAACGGTGTGCATATGCAGACGTGGGCAGCCACCGAGTGGAAGGAATTCTATGCCGACATATTCGGTGAAGGTTACCTTGAAGCTCAAAGCGACGAAAAGACCTGGGCTCCCATTCTCAAGGCCAAGGACGAAGATATTTGGGCACTTCGCATGAAGTTGAAAAACAAGCTCATCGAGTTCATAAAGAAAGATTTCACCGCATCATGGCTTAAGAACCAGGGTGACCCGACTCGCATTTTGTCGATTGTGGAGAAAATCAACCCCAATGCGTTGATGATAGGTTTTGCCCGCCGTTTTGCAACTTACAAGCGTGCTCACCTGCTCTTTACCGACCTCGACCGCTTGTCGAAGATTGTAAACAACGAGAAGTTCCCCGTGCAATTCATTTTTGCCGGTAAGGCTCACCCTGCCGATGGCGGCGGTCAAGGCTTGATAAAGCGCATCATCGAAATTTCTCGTATGCCGCAGTTCCTTGGCAAGATTATCTTCCTCGAAAACTACGACATGATTCTTGCAAAGCGCCTTGTCAGCGGCGTTGATATTTGGTTGAACACACCTACCCGTCCTCTCGAAGCATCGGGTACATCGGGCGAAAAGGCCGAAATGAATGGTGTGCTTAACTTCTCGGTAAAAGATGGTTGGTGGTATGAAGGCTACCGTGAAGGTGCAGGTTGGGCTTTGACCGACAAACGCACTTACACCGACCAGGGCCAGCAAGACAAGCTCGATGCTGCCACTATCTATTCGATGCTCGAAAACGAGATTATTCCGCTTTACTTTGCAAAGAACAGCAAGGGTTATTCGCCCGAGTGGGTACAATATATCAAGAATTCTATCGCTCACATTGCGCCTCACTACACCATGACGCGCATGATTAACGATTACATCGACCGTTTCTACTGCAAGGAAGGCAAGCGTTCGGCCGAGCTTATGGCAAACAATTATGCCAAGGCCAAGGAAATAGTTGCGTGGAAGGAAAACGTTGCATCGAAGTGGAACGATATTCATGCCGTTGACATCCAAGTATCGGATGCATTGAAGACGACTGCCGTTAACGGTGACGAATTTGAGGCTACGGTGGTGCTCTATACTGCAGGTCTTGGCAAAGACCTTGGCGTGGAACTCGTTGTTTACAGCGATGCCGACCGTGATTCGAAGTTGGTTGATAGAATTCCGCTTACGATTACCAATGTTGATGGTGACAATCTCACATATTATGTGAAGGACAAGATCAAGTATGCAGGTTCGTTCCGTTATTCGTTCCGCGTATATCCCAACAACAGCGATCTTCCGCACCGTCAAGATTTCGCATATGTTAAGTGGTTGTAATTCCTTAGTTTGAATTGCAATATGTCATAAAGGTGCGTTCCCGAATAGTCGGGAGCGCACTTTTTGTGCATTTTAACGTACATTAATGGTAAAAGTTTGTTTTAATGGCTGTTTTAGCATAGTTTTGCGCAAGGAAAAAACATACTATTGTTTTTTGTTATTACATCGAACTACTAATTTATCGAGATACTATGCGTAAATCACTTTGTTTAGTTTCAGGTGCTTTGTTGTGCATGATGGCTTCGTGCGTTGATAAAGAACCGACTGCGGTGGGTGGCGGGATGCCTACTCCTGCAGAGATTTCTGATTTCTCGACCGAGAATGAAGTAGCGCTTAACATTGATTATGGTTATGCGGGGTACAGTGCCAATTTCAAACTGTATATTGAAAACCCATATAACGAAGATGGAACCAAGAAAGATGTAGAACCGTATTACGGAGGTTTCACCGATGAAAACAGCCGTTATCAAGCCACGGTTACATTGCCTGCCTATGTTGAGACAGTGTATCTGTGCTCGAATTCTTACGGTATTCCGCGCTGCTTGGAACTGAAAGTTGAAAACAATGCCGTAACTTATAAGTATGAGTTGCCTGAACTGCCGGGTACATTGGTAACACGTGCAGGCAGTGAAGATCCTTGCTACAGCGTCAGCAAGGCCGACCGTATTTCAAAGAATTTGTATGCTTTATATACCGATATTTCAAGATATTCATATGTAAATAAAACAAGTTATTGGGCATATAATGAGAATGTATCAGGGCTGTATGCCGTAGATCTCAGTTACGAGACTGCAAACTTGCTTCGCCGGGTACAAAATTCTTTGACCGACAAGCGTGGCAATAAGAAAGATAACAGCCAATATACGAGTGATTCGGAAGACACCAATGTTACTATTCCTGCCACTTATAACGGAGAGGAACTTGAAAGTTGTCACCTCGACCTTGTGTTCCTTTCGGCTACCGGCGAATATGAGAACGCAATGGGGTATTATTACTATAAGACAGGTACCACGCCCGATGTAAGAAATATTCCCAAGTATGTGGTATTCCCGTTGACTACCGATGGCAATCCTGACCATCCTGTGAAGGCTCGTTTGCAATTTTACGGTGAGAACTATAATGAAAAAGGAACCGATGATTTCCCGGGTGGATATACTATAGGTTGGGTGTTGTTCCCGAATCTCGATCGCACGGTTGATTCTTGGTGGCCGTTTGGCAGTGGAAAGAACTCATGGGACATAGATGTAATCAACAAAGGTATTACCGAGGTTTACAGTGATAATATGGCTATATATTCCAACAGCGAATATAACCATAGTCAAAAGAAAGGTTGCATCACGCTTAATGATCCCGATTCGGGTCGTGTAATCATAGGCTTTGAAGATCAGACTAATAATCCGAAAGGCAGCGACAAATCGTTTGACGACATCTTGTTCTATGTAGAGTCAAATCCCGATGTAATTCAAAACCCCGATCGTCCGGATATACCCGAAGAGCCGGAAGAACCTACCGAGGATTCATACACCGAGACTGCCACAATTGCATTTGAGGATATTTGGCCTACCGGCGGTGACTATGACCTTAACGACGTGGTTGTGGAGCAAACCCACACCGTAACCCACAACAGCAATGGTTACATTACCAAGATTGAAGATGCTTTCAAGGTGGTTAACTTAAAGGGTAGTGCCGATTACACCGATGCATTTGGCTTTACCGTGACATCGAGTACCGTTGGTGCTGTAACCGGTGCAGCTGCGATAGAAGAGAGCAACCAGTTCATCATGTTTACCGATGCTCAGTCTTCGATAGGGGAGACATATACGTTGACCCGCACGTTCAAAGACGGCGAGCTTGCACACAAGGGATTTGATGATGAATTCAATCCGTTCATAGTTATCAACTATGTTGCAGGCAGCAAGAACCGCAAGGAAGTGCATTTGCCCAAGATGGCTGCCACAAGTTGGGCCGATGCATCACAACAAGGCCAGGCCGATGACGCTTATTATGTAAACAAAAACGGCAAATATCCGTTTGCCATAAGCCTTGCCGGCGTTACCGGTTGGGAACCTGTAACCGAAACGGTTACTATTGGTAGCGAAGGCGAGTACCCGACTTACAACAATTGGGTAGAGGCCGGATGCCCAACATCGGGGCAATATGCCGACTGGTATAAAAACAAGAAATAAAAAATCTGCGTAAAGAATTCTAAAGAGGCAGATTATGGCTTCGTAGATGCCGAATAAACACCATTCGGCATCTACGAAGTTTTTTTTGAGGTCGGTGCAATTCTATAATGCGCTTATTTCGTATGTGAAATAATGAAATATGTCGATTGGTTGTGTTTATTGGTGTGAATAAAGTTGTATACATGGAATAATATAGTTAATTTTACCATGTTTTTTAGTGCAGATTTAATTACCTACTAATTACTTAATTACAATGCGTAAATCACATTTTTTATTGACAATTGCATCTTTGGGCATGATGGCGATGCCGTCGTGCGTTGACAAAGAACCCGGTGCAGGCAATGAACCGGGAACGGGAATGCCGGGTGAGGTTTTTGATTTCTCGACCGAGCAAGTAGTGGACTTGTCGCTTGACTATGGTTTCAGCGACTATTCGGTAAACTTTGAGGTGTATGCCGAAAATCCTTATAACGAGGACGGTACACGCAAAGAGAATTTACGGCCGATTTACGGGGCGTTTACCGACGGCAACAGCAAGTTTGACGGGTCGATAAAGTTGCCCGCTTATGTGAGTGCCGTTTATGTATGCTCCGATTACGTGGGTGTGCCCAAGTGTATGGAATTGGCTGTTGAAAATAATTCGGTAATTTATCATTATGAAATGCCGGTATTGCCGGGCATGGTTGCAACAAGGGCGGCAGGTGATGAGTCGCATATAGATATTGCGGCAAACCGCATAGTGGTATCGGAGCAATATAATCTGTATGGGTTGTATGATTCGTTCTCGGAGTTTGATGCCGTTACTGGAGTCAAATGGTGGGCATACAACAGCAAAACAGATAATCTGTATCAAGTGGTGGATAATGAAGAAACAGCCGGTTTGGTGCAAAGGATAAATGCAAGTTTGCCGAAGCAAGATAATTCCTATTTATGCAAAGATTCGGATATAACTAATGTCAAGATAATCGAGACCACCGACGGTGGTGAAACCGTGACGAGTGCGCATATCGATATTGTGTATCTTGATGCTACCGGAACGTATGAAAATGCTATGGGTTATTATTACTATCCTTCGGAGTCGAACCCGTCGGCTGCCGAAATCAAGGCCATGCCTAAATTTGTGGTTTACCCATTGACACATAATGGAACTCCCGACTCTCCTGTTAAAGTGAGATTGCAATACTTTGGCGACAATTATGATGAACCGGGTACCGATGATTTCCCGGCAGGTTACACTATCGGGTGGATTTTGTTCCCGAATATATATCCCGGAGACTTGCGTCCCAACGATACTCCGCCAAGCGATTTTGCAGTGAATGCAATAAACGGCCAAATTGCCAAAGTGTATGGCAATGGTGAGGCAGTATATTCCAATAAAGAATGTAACAATTATGGGCATTACGGTTGCATAACTATGACCGACCCGGACACAGGACGTGTGGTTATAGGTTTTGAAGACGATGCTTTCCAAGAAGGTGGCGGCGACAAGTCGTATAACGACATACTGTTCTATGTGGAGGCTGATCCGGCAACTGCGATTTATGATCCCGACCGTCCTGTAATTCCCGATCCGGAACCTGTTGTGCCGGAACCGTATCAAGAAACATCGACACTCGGTTTCGAGGATATTTGGCCCGATGGCGGTGACTATGACTTGAACGACGTGCTTGTGGAGCATACTCGCACGGTATATTACAATGCCGACAATGATATTACCAAGATTGAAGATGCTTTCAAGGTGACTAATTTGAAGGGCAGTGCCGACTATATCGATGCATTCGGCTTTACGGTGGATAACGCTGCGGTCGGTTCTGTCGAGGGATATGCGAAGCAGGAAGAACCGGGTCAATTCATAATGTTTGAAAACGGACAGGCTGCGATAGGCAATACCTACACGCTGAACCGCACATTTGCCGACGGGGCACTGAGCAATACCAATTTCGACGACCATTTCAATCCGTTTGTGGTATCGCAATATGTTGCCGGGGCAAAGAACCGCGTCGAGATACACTTGCCGGGATATGCCATGACCGGTTGGGCAAACGCAACACTTGCCGAAGGCGGGCATGATGCTTATTATATCTCGGAAGATGGCAAGTATCCGTTTGCCATCAAGTTAGAAGGCGTAACCAACTGGATTCCTGTGGATGAAGGCGTGCGAATCGGCAGCGAGGGCAACTATGCCGGATTTAACGGTTGGGTTGCCGACCCGACGACTAATACCGACTGGTATCTGCATAAATGAAATTATATAAGAGTGAAAATAGTATGAAGAAAACAAACATCTGATTACGCATATAAATTAGTAAAAGCCTGTTGAGCTTAGCGGCCAACAGGCTTTTTTGTTTGCCTGCGCGGCGAGTGTTATAGTAATGTTACCGGGGTGTAAAGGGATTGTTACGCCCGTAACCGAATTGTCACAGCTATGAAAAACCGTTGTTACACCAAAGGCGGAAATTTGCACCGTGAAAAATTTGTAAAACAATAGGTATAACAGTAATGGGGAGAAGTAGAAATTGTTTGAGGTTTTTTCTTTTGATATTTACAGGATTGGTTGCGTTGGCTGCCGATGCAGCTGCATTGAAAGGCCGGGTGACCGACGAGAGCAATGAGCCGCTGATAGGTGCCACTGTGTCGCTGCCGAGTGCGGGCATAACAGTGGCAACCGACGTTGACGGGAATTATGAAATTCCTGGGTTGCGCAATGGCAAGTATGTGGTGGAAGCATCGTATGTGTTTTATAAGACACAATCGAAAGAGGTAAACGTGGAAGGATTGACGGTTACCGACTTTGTGATGGAGTCGGAGAGCCAAACGCTGAGCGAAGTGGTGGTTACGGCGCAAGCCCGCCGCGATTCGGAAGGAACCATTGTCAATTTGCAAAAAAACAGCCTTGTGGTGCAGTCGGGTGTGTCGGCGCAGCAAATCAGCCGCACGCAAGACAGCGATGCGTCGGAAGTTATCAAGCGCGTTCCGGGTATCAGCCTTATCGAAGACCGGTTTGTGATGGTGCGCGGATTGTCGCAACGCTATAATAATGTGTGGCTTAACAACAGCGCCGTCCCCAGTAGCGAGGCCGATTCGCGGGCATATTCGTTTGATATGATACCGTCGTCTCAGCTTGATAACATGATTATCATCAAGTCGCCGTCGCCCGAGTATCCGGCCGACTTCAGTGGTGGCTTTGTCATGATTAATACGAAGGACATACCTGCCACCAATTTTTTCAAGATTTCGCTTGGTGGCAGCATCAACGATAATACACACTTCAGCGACTTCAGGTATGCACTTGGCAGCAGTACCGATTTCCTTGGCTTCGACAGCGGTTTCCGCAGTCTTGACGGTGGTATCAACGGTGCGCTTACAGGTATTCCGGGAATTGACAACAGTGTGGATTTGCAAAAGAACGGGCTGAATAACGACTGGCGCATTCGCAATAAAAAGCCGGTGGCCGACGTGTCGTTCAACGCCGAACTTAACCGACGCTGGATAAGCGATGAAGGAAAGACGTTTGCCCTGCTTGGAACGTTGAATTATGGTAACAGTTACCGTACAATATTGAATATGGAAAACTCGCTGTTTGGTGCATACGATGTGGCAAACGACCGCCCTGTGTATCTGCGTAACAGCCGGGATAACCAGTATAACCATTATGCCAAGATAGGTGCAATGCTTAACCTGACTTACTTGAGCGCCGACGGCAACAATCGTTATGAGTTCAAGAATATATTCAACCAAGTGGGTCGCGACCGTTACACCTCGCGTGTGGGAATCGATGCTCAGAGCAATAACGAGCAGAGTGCCGAATATTACTATATGAGCCGCACCACATATAACGGGCAGTTCACGGGTCGCCATCAACTTACCGATGACCGCCGCCTTGACTGGAGCGTGGGATACGCTTACGCCAACAATTGTATGCCCGACCGTCGCCGTTATGTGATAAACGACGCACTTGATCGCGGTCACCTTGGATTGTCGAGTGCCAATGACATAGAACGGGAGTTTACCCGCCTTAACGAGCACACGGCATCGCTTAACGTGAATTTCCGTGACAAATATTGGATTGGTGAAATACAGCCCGAACTCAGGGTGGGCTTATATGGCGATTATCGCACTCGCAGTTACAGGGCAAGGGATTTCATCTACTCTTATAACCCGGTAAACAGCACACTCCCCTCGGGATTCATGTATATGGATATACCCACCGAATTGCTCGTTGATGGAAACTACGGTGCCGACAAGTTGTATATGCTTGAAAATGTGCGTTGGACCAACAATTACGATGGCAACAACAAGCTCATGGCAGGTTATGTGGGAATAAACATACCGGTTAACAAGTTCAATGTATATGCCGGTGTGAGATATGAATATAACAAGATGGAACTTATAAGCAATACTCGTGATTATCAAGAAAGCCCGCGAAGCCTGTTCTATGAGACGAGCGATTTCTTTCCCTCGGTGAATGCAGCATATAAATTCTCGGACAAGCACCAGGCTCGTGTGTCATACGGCCGCAGCATCAACCGCCCCGAGTTTCGTGAAGTGTCACCGTCGGTTTACTATGATTTCGACCTTGCCAGCAACGTGCAGGGTAACACCGACCTTGAAGCTGCATATATCGACAATGTTGACTTGAGTTATGAGTTTTATCCCGCATCGGGTGAACTGGTATCGGTATCGCTTTTCTATAAGCACTTCAAGAACCCTATAGAATGGACATATACAGTGAATGGCGGCACGAGTCTTACCTACTCGTATGAGAATGCCGAAGGTGCCGACACATACGGTGTTGAAGTCGAGATAAAGAAGAACCTTGATTTTATCGGCCTGAATGATTTCGGCATCAATTTCAATGGCGCATTGATTAAAAGTAAAGTGGTTTTCCCCGAAGGGTCGAAAGAGAAAGACCGTCCCATGCAAGGCCAGTCGCCTTATCTTGTCAATGCAGGGATTTTCTATCAGCCCCGCAACCTCGACTTGAATGTGGCGTTGCTTTACAACCGTATTGGCAAGCGCATTGTTGGAGTAGGGCGCAGCCTTGGCAGCGGCGACAACGTGGTGAATATACCCGATTCGTATGAAATGCCACGCAACACACTTGACTTGAGCGCATCGAAGAAATTCGGCAACCACTTCGAGGTTAAGCTCTCATTGCGCAACATTTTGTCGGAAGACATTTGCTATAAGCAATTTGAAGAAACATCGCATGGCGAAATTGAAGAGGTTACGCGTCAATTCGATCCCGGACGCAACTATTCGGTAAGTGTAAGCTATTCGTTCTAACTACTATTATAAAAGAGAGAAATATAATTACTTGTTAAACATTTTCAAAAATCAAAACAACATGAAGTTTAAAAGTTATTTTGTTTATGCACTCATTGCCGGTATCTCTATGTTCTCGGTGTCTTGTAGTGATGATGAGGAGAAACCTTCGGGTCCGGGAACCGAGGAACCCGGTGAAGGTGATTATGTGTGGGGAACAGACAATGGTGCCGTAAGCTGTGATCACCTATTGTTTAACGAAGATGGTACTGAAAATCCTGAAGGAACTGTTATTGGTAATGGCGATAAAGATTTTGTTTTTACCGGCAACCAAACGCTTAAAAAAGGAACATATTTGCTTAAAGGTTGGGTGTATATAGCCAACGGAGCGCAATTGACCATAGAACCGGGTACGGTTATCAAGGGCGACAAGACCACAATGGCATCGCTCATCGTTGAAAAAGGCGGTAAGTTGATTGCCCAAGGGTCGGCAACCGAACCTATTGTGTTCACTTCTAATTCACCGAAAGGACAACGCAAGCCGGGTGACTGGGGTGGTGTAATCATCTGCGGCCAGGCTCGCAACAACCAGGATGATATGCAAATCGAAGGTGGCCCGCGCAGTCATCACGGTGGTAGCATCGACGACGACAACTCGGGTGTATTGAGCTATGTTCGCATCGAGTTTGCCGGTTATCCTTTCCAAACCGATCAGGAAATCAACGGATTGACACTCGGTTCGGTGGGTAGTGGCACAAAGATCGACCATGTTCAGGTATCGTTCAGCAACGACGATTCGTTCGAGTGGTTTGGCGGTACTGTCGATTGCAAGTATCTTATTGCTTATAGGGGTTGGGACGATGATTTCGATACCGACAACGGTTTCAGCGGAAACGTTCAGTTCTGTCTGTCATTCCGAGATCCCCGCATTGCCGATACTTCAAGGTCGAATGGTTTTGAGTCGGATAACTGCAGCGATGGTGCCGATATCGAGCCTTATACCACTTGCACATTCAGCAATGTTACTTTCGTAGGCCCGTGCGGTCGTGACAATTTTGCAAATACTGCCAATGAATTCATCAACGGTGGTGATTACTTCCCGAATAACGGTTCTGCCCTCGGCCAATTCCAGTCGGCCATGCAAATTCGTCGCGGCAGCCGCTTGAACTGCCACAATTCGGTAGCAGTAGGTTTCCCCGTTGGTATCATCATCGACGGTCAGCGCGGCAACACTGTTGACATGGCAAAGAACGGTACTGTAAAGGTACAAAACGTTTGGTTTGCCGGTATGGATATTCTTGGCAGTGATTTCAACGGCATATATGAAGATGTCCTTTACGATGCTGTTAACGATACGGTAATCGATGCAAATCAAGTATCTTATTCTCACACTTACTTCTTGTCGCAATCGGGTAATAAAGTATATGATGATGCTTCTTCGCTGATGCTTTCCGATCCCGACAATATAGGTGCCGGCTATATGCCGCAAGCAGGCAGCCCGTTGCTGACAGCCGCTTCGTTTGAAGGAGTTGACGGCATGGACAATGTAAGCTACATTGGAGCTTTTGCCGCCGATGACAACTGGATGGACGGTTGGACAAACTTCGATCCTAACAACACCGATTATTAATCGATACTGAAGAAATACGCAACAACTTGTGGTTGCCGTTTCCCGATTGCTTGGAGGCGGCAACCTTTTTTTGTTGGTATATGGCAATGTTTGAAATACCTATTAATGGGGATTGCCGGTGAAGTAGCGGTATGATACTTTTGCAGATAAAGTCTTTTTTTCATGAACGAATCGAAGAATGTTCATTAATAATAAAAGAAATATGAAACAAAAACATGAATTTAAGAGTGTTGTGGCCGAGACGCTGCTGATACCGCTTTATATGCGTGCCAAAGAGAGTCACCGCAAAAATCCCATTCTTGACGACAAGGCTGCGGAACGCATTGTGGAAAGTATCGAGTATGATTATTCACAGTTCGACAGGGCACCGTTGAGTGAAGTCGGGTGTCTGGTGCGAGGCCGGTATTTTGATGATGCCGTGAGGCGTTTTGTCGCATCACATGAGAAAACGGTCGTCGTCAATGTGGGTTGTGGGCTTGATACGCGCTATCAACGCATAGGCTGTGATACTGGCGCTATGTTTTATGAACTCGATTTGCCTGAAGTCATTGCTTTGCGCCGTGAATTCATTCCCGAGCAACCTGATGATTGTTACATTGCGGCATCGTTGCTCGAAACCGGGTGGATGGATGAGTTGCGCGATGTACACCGGGATTGCAACTTCATATTTGTAGCCGAAGGTGTGCTTATGTATTTTCCTGTGGTGAAGGTGCGGTGGTTTTTGCATAATATAGCCATGCGCTTCGGCGGAGGTGAATTGTGGTTTGACGTGTGCGGTACAATGATGAGCAAGCGTGGCGTGAAACCCGATTCGATGAAGCGGCAACAGGCCCGCATCTTATCGGGGATAGACGACGGGCATGAAGTTGAACGTTGGGAGCCAGCACTGCAGCTTATCGACCAGGCAAACTATATGAAATTTTTCCGGCACAGGTGGGGATTTTTCTTTGGTCAAATCCTTGGCAGGATACCACGGTTATGCTATCGTTTCAGTTCATTGCTCGGCTATAAAATACAATAATGAGAATAAGAAATATGCGCCGGCATTTGTATTGCTATTTTAACGGGATTGTTACCGGTTTGTAATAATCGGGATTTAATTTTGCAACGTAATAAAACCGAGTTCTATATTTTCAATAATAAAGGCTTGATACTTCACACCTTCTAATACGAGTTGGTTAATACGAGAAAATGGTGTATTGACAATCGCAATACATTCTGTAAATATCGTTTATGAGAAAGCCCCCTGCAGTGATTGTACGGGGCTTTTTTATGTGTATTACTCCCGAATTATGCGTAACTTTGCGGAAACTACATAGCTCAACCCAGACAATGAAGATAGGATTTGACGCCAAGCGTGCAGTGAACAACAAGACCGGGCTGGGCAATTACAGCAGGCTTGTTGTGGATGTGCTTTCGGAATATTATCCCGAAAACGAATATGTGTTGTATGCCCCTAAATTGCGATATAACAACCGGCTTGAACCGTTACTAAGTCGGAAAAACATAAATCTTGCAGGTCCGCAACGAGGCATCGACAGGATGCTGTCGGGGCTGTGGCGTGTGGGTAGTGGCATAGTGCGAGATTACAGTCGAGACGGGATTGATATCTTCCACGGGCTCAGCAACGAATTGCCGCTTTCGCATAACACAGTGCCAACGGTTGTAACCATTCACGACTTGATATTTTTATATTATCCGCATTGTTACAAGCCGGCCGACAGGCTTATATATGATTACAAGTTCAGGCGGGCGTGTGAAAACAGCGACCGCATAATTGCCGTGAGCCAATGCACCAAGCGTGACATAGTGAGAAGCTATGGTATCAGTGCCGATAAAATCGATGTGGTGTACCAGGGATGCGACGATGGGTTCAGGGTTGAGCGCAGCCAAAAGGAATTGGCATCGGTGAGGGAAAAATACAATCTGCCCGAGGGGCAATTCATGCTATATGTGGGTACGGTCGAGGAGCGCAAGAATGTGCTGCTTGCGGTGAAGGCTCTCAGGGTCATGGGTAACATGGCTTTGCCCCTTGTGATAGTGGGCCGGGAAACCGGCTATGCCCAAAAAGTGAAAGAATATGTTGCTAAGTATAATCTTGGCAGCAATGTCTTGTTCAGGCAGATACATTTCAACGATTTGCCTGCGGTGTATCAGTCGGCGGCTGTATTTGTATATCCGTCGCGTTACGAGGGATTCGGCATACCAGTCCTTGAGGCTTTATGCTGCGGCGTTCCTGTGGTGGCTGCTACAGGGTCGTGCCTTGAAGAGGCCGGGGGCGAGGGAAGCCGTTATGTTGACCCCGACGATGAAGCCGGAATGGCAACGGCAATTGGTGAGATTTTGAGCGATGACAGGCTGCGCAAGTCGATGATTGAACAGGGATATAGCCATGCAAACCGGTTTACACGCGAATCGATAGCAAAGAATACAATGGACGTTTATAAGAAAGTATTAGGAAAACAAGCATAATGGAAAAATTAGATGTTGAAGAGCGCGAACGGCGCGGAATGGAGAATTTCAAGAAAGGGTATAATTGTGCTCAATCGGTGGTATTGGCTTTTGCCGATGTGTATGGATTGAGCGAGGATATGGCATTGCGTGTCTCGGCATCGTTTGGTGCCGGCATAGGCCGCATGAGGCTGACTTGCGGCGGAGCCAACGGGATGTTCCTGCTTGCAGGGCTTGAAAACGGGTCGGTGGTTGCCGGCGACCTTAAAGGCCGAGGCGACAATTACCAATTGGTGCAGGACCTTGCCGCCAGGTTCAAGCAGGAAACCGGCTCATTGATATGTGCCGAGTTGCTCGGGTTGAAACCCGGAGTGAAAGAAGGTACCATGCCGAGTGCCCGCACGAACGAATATTACCGCAAGCGGCCATGCGTGGGCATGGTGGGCCTTGGTTGCCGCATTTATGCCGAAATGCTTAACGAGCGTAACGGATATACCGAAAAAGAATAAGAGAGACATCATAAAAGTAAAGTCATGATTACAGCCGAAAATTTTCTATTAATCGGGTCGGTATTGATATTCATCAGTATTTTGATAAGCAAGGCCGGCTACAAGTTTGGAATACCCACATTGTTCTTGTTCCTGCTTATAGGAATGTTTTTCGGCAGCGACGGGCTTGGTATTCAGTTCAACAGTGCCGAAGATGCGCAGCTGATAGGCATGATGGCATTGAGCATCATACTGTTCTCGGGCGGTATGGATACCAAAATCAGCGAAGTGAGGCCCGTACTTGTGCAAGGGGTATTGCTATCGACTGTAGGAGTGCTGCTCACCACAGTACTCACGGGATTGTTTATCTATTACATTTCGGGTTGGAGCAGTACAAGCATACAGTTAAGCCTGCTTACGTCGATGTTGCTTGCCGCCACAATGTCATCGACCGACTCGGCATCGGTGTTCAACTTGTTGCGTTCTCAACGCATGAACCTGAAGTATAACCTGCGGCCGATGCTTGAACTTGAAAGCGGCAGTAACGATCCTATGGCCTATATGCTTACCATAGTTTTAATTCAAGTAATAGGCAGCGGTGGCGACTGGAGTTTAGGCATAGTCGCCCGCGACCTGGGGTTGCAATTCCTTTTTGGCGGCGTGATAGGCTATGCGGCAGGCAAGTTCAGCGTTTGGCTGATAAATAAAGTGAATTTGTCGAATGCATCGTTGTATTCCATTTTGTTGCTCAGCCTTGTTTTTGTGACATTCACACTCACCGATTTGGTAAAGGGTAACGGCTACCTTGCCGTGTATATAGCCGGTGTGATAGTAGGCAATGCACGATTAGTTAACCGCAAGGAAATCAACACTTTCATGAACGGGCTTACGTGGCTTGTGCAAATAGTCATGTTTCTGTCGCTCGGATTGCTGGTTAATCCTCATGAAATGTTGGGCATGGCAGGCAGCGCGTTGCTAATAGGCGTGTTTATGATAGTGGTGGCTCGTCCGTTGAGCGTTTTTGCCTGTCTGTTGCCATTCAGGAAAATGAGCGGCAAGGCTCGCTTGTTTGTGTCGTGGGTAGGGTTGCGAGGAGCAGTACCGATTATTTTTGCCACTTATCCGGTTGTGGCAAACATTCCCGGTGCCGACTCGGTGTTCAATGTAGTATTTTTCATAACACTGTTGTCATTATTGTTGCAAGGCATGACTATTTCTACCGTGGCTCGATGGTTAAAGCTCGACCTGCCTTTGCAGCGAGAGGGCAGCGAGTTTGGCGTGGAAATTCCCGAGGAGATAGATACTCAATTACGTGATGTGACACTTTCGGCCGAAGATTTGCTCGACGGCAACCGGCTTGCCGACATGAACCTTCCGGCCGGCACACTTGTGATGCTCGTTAAGCGTGGAAATGAATTTATGATACCCAATGGCAGCCTTGAATTGCACGCCGGTGATAAGTTGCTGGTTATATCGGAAAACCGCAAGCAATCATCTTCGGCTCCCGGTGCCGACAAGGCTTGAAAAATGGTTGCTGTTTGGTTTTTTTGCAGTAACTTTGCAACACAACAAATAAGAAATTGTTTTAGAATATTATGAAGACAAGAGAAGAACTTATAGATGAATTGCTCGACTTGGCTTTTGCCGAGGACATAGGCGATGGAGACCATACTACATTGTGCTGCATTCCTGCCGACGAGATGGGGAAATCGCATCTTGTGGTAAAGGAAGAAGGCATTTTGGCCGGAGTGGAGATTGCCCGCATGGTGTTTGACCGTTTTGACAAGGATTTGAAAATGACGGTTTTCATTGGTGACGGTGCTCACGTGAAACCGGGCGATATAGCTTTCGAGGTGGAAGGCCGTGTGCAGTCGTTGTTGCAAACCGAGCGGTTGATGCTTAACATAATGCAGCGCATGAGCGGCATCGCAACCGTGACGCATAAGTATATGGAGGAATTGAAAGGCTTGAAAACCAAGGTGCTGGATACTCGCAAGACTACTCCCGGAATGCGATTGCTTGAAAAGGAAGCAGTGAAGATAGGTGGTGGCATGAATCACCGCATAGGCTTGTTTGACATGATTTTGCTGAAAGACAATCATGTGGATTTTGCCGGTGGAATTGCCAATGCAATCAATAAGTGCCACGATTACTTGAAGCGTACGGGCAAGAACTTGAAGATTGAAATCGAGGTGCGCAATCTCGATGAATTGCAACAGGTTCTCGACCTTGGAGGCGTTGACCGTATAATGTTTGACAATTTCACTCCCGAATTAACCAAGAAGGCTGTGGAGATGGTTGACGGTCGTTATGAAACCGAGTCGTCGGGCGGTATAACGTTTGCCAATTTGCGCCAATATGGCGAGTGTGGTGTAGATTACATCTCGGTGGGTGCGCTTACCCATTCGGTGAAAGGGTTGGATATGAGTTTCAAGGCTTGTTAATGCCTTTGCTTAATAACGTCGAAACGTGGAATCCGGCAAATGATGGAATAATCATGTCGGGTTCCATTGTTTTTAAAGTATCGGCAGGCAGTGTGGTGGATAGAGCCACAAGATATGAGCCGGCAGCCTTGCCTGCTTTGATGCCGTTGATAGAGTCTTCAAATACCACGCACTGTGTCGGCCTGACATTTATCGACGCCGCACCTTTCAGGTAACATTCGGGGTCGGGCTTCGGATGGGTTACCATGTCTCCGTCGATTATGCTTGTGAAGTATTGCCATAATTCGGGGTGCAGTGAGTGCAGGCGTTCCATTTTGGCGCGTGTGCTGCTGGTGACTATGGCACACGGTATATTGGCGGCTTTTAGTTCGTCAAGGAAATCGATGACACCTGGAAATATGCCTAAAGGCATGGTGTCCTCGAATTGTTCAAGGCGGCGCAAAATATCTTGCCTTGTTGCCTCGGAAGCATAATATCGGTTTAGAATTACCGGTAATGTCGAGCCTTTGATTTTCATCGAGTATCCTGGTATTCCGGTGGGATATATGCTTTCAATTTCGTTCCAAAAAGCTGAATATTGTGTTTCGCTGTCGATAATCACGCCGTCAACATCGAAGAGGCAGCCAAAGTTCTCCATAATTTTTTATTCCTTAATTCTGATTACACGTATTCCCGAGCAACTGCGGTTGCGTCGCAATGTCTCTTTCAAGTCGTCATTTTCAAGTATCACTTCTTTTTTGGCAGATGAGGCATGAAGCATATGGAAAACGCCCTTTTCATCGGCGACAATGATTGCCATGTGCGAAACGTCAAGGCCGTCGGTTTTTGTGACTAATGCTATTATGTCACCGTTTTTTAATTTTTCGGTAACTTTTTTTGAGCCGGCCGAGTTCTTGTTAATGTAAGGGAATCTGTGGGAGCGGTATGCGATTTCAAACGATTTCAGTTGTGCAAATGTGGCACTGTCGGCAAGGGCCGGATACAGGTCGCGGTGCGAAGTCATGAAATCGAGAGTTTTTGTTTCATATCGTGTACCGGGTATCGACGATGTGATTTCGGTAACCAGCCCGCGGTGTGCATTGTCGATAATCCAGTCGCTTATGTAATGCAATCGTCCGGCATAACCGTCGATTTGGCCGTTGCGGTATCTTATGCTTTCAAGGTTGTTGGCAAAATCGCGCCATGAATAGCGGCCGTTGAGCGTGGTGCGAGTAAGGGCGTAAAGTGTTTCCACGAAAGTGGTGCAGTCGAGTTCCTCGATATTTATCGTAAGCAATTCTTCACCTTCATCGCATTCAAGCGTGTGAGCAACGTATGGTGTGCCTAAAAGTTTGTTGCCATAGAATGCCATCAGCTTGCCGGGGTCGGTGATTTTGCTGTCATACCCGCTTTTAAGCAATTGGTTTATGACGGCGGTGTCCTTTTCGCAATGGAAACGCATCCATTGTTGTGAAGCTGCATTTACGGCAATTGTGGATAACAGTAATGTGATTATGGCAAAGAATTTTTTACTCATGTTTCTTGGTTTGCATTTATAATGCACGAAGTTACGAATAATCTTCGATAAAACCATTTCAATGGGGCATCAATGTGGGTTGAAAAATTTGCCGTAATGGTATAAAGTATTAATTTTGTGGAATGACAAATCTAATAAATAAAATAGTATGAAGATTATTTTGTTGTCGGGAGGTTCGGGAAAGAGGCTTTGGCCGGTGTCGAATAATGCAAGGTCAAAGCAGTTTGTCCGTGTGTTGCCATCTCCTGCAGGTGATGTGGAGTCGATGGTGCAACGAGTAGTCAGGCAGATACGTGAGGCCGGCCTGGGTTGTGATGTGACAATTGCCACCGGTGCTGCTCAGCGAGGTGTGATAGAAGCCCAGTTGGGCAAAGGTGTTGACATCGTGACCGAACCCGAACGTCGCGATACTTTCCCTGCGATAGCTTTGTCAACTTCTTATCTTGCATTGGAGAAAGGGTGCGGTGATGATGAAGTGGTCGTGGTGATGCCTTGTGACCCGTTTACCGATGAAGGCTATTTTTCCACTATCGGACGTATGGCCGAGGCTGTTGAAGCAGGAGATGGTGATTTGGTGCTGATGGGTATATGCCCAACATATGCATCATCAAAGTTCGGATATGTGGTGCCGCAAGAAGGCGAGGCCGGCAAACCTGTAATGCGTGTGGCCGGGTTTACCGAGAAACCTACCGAGGAGCGAGCCGCCGAACTTATAAAAAGCGGAGCATTGTGGAATGGCGGCGTGTTTGCGTTCCGGTTAGGATATATGAAGGCGATTACGGCACGGTATGTGCAAGCCGGGTCGTTTGCCGAGGTGCGCAGCCGTTATGGAGAGTTGCCAAAGATAAGTTTTGATTATGAGGTAGCCGAGAAAGCTCGGTCGATTGCCGTATTGCCGTTTTCGGGCGTGTGGCGCGACTTGGGCACGTGGAATACTCTTGCTGACGAGTTGCCCGGCCATTGCATAGGCAATGCCGTGGTTGATAACCCCGAATGCGGGTCGCAAGTGGTTAACCAATTAGGATTACCGTTGTTGTGCATAGGTACAAGTAATTTGATTGTAGCGGCAAGTCCCGATGGCATATTGGTTGCCGATAAGGAACATTGCGAACAGTTGAAAACTTTCGTCGATAAGTTGCCGCAAGAACCGCGATATGAGGAATTTGGTTGGGGCAACCGTCGGGTTGTTGATGCAACTGATGGAACCGAGACTTCACACATGACGGTGTTCCAAGGCAAGACCGCGAAATTTTGTGAAGAAGGGCATAACTGTGTATTGACTGTGCTGTCGGGACATGGAATTATTAATATTGCTGGAAGCGGCACTAATGAATTGTCGGCCGGTGATGTGGTGAAGGTAGCCAAAAGTGCTATGTATGAAATCACTGCGTCAACACTGTTGCAATTGATTGAGGTAAGATTATGAATAGAAAAATATTCGGCATAATATTGTTTTTGGCAATCGTTGCCCTGCCCGTGCCCGGCTATGGCCGATGGGCAATAGTGGATGTAGCGGTTGCATCAATGCGCACCGAGGGGCGACATTCGTCCGAGATGTCAACCCAGGCGATTATGGGTACCCCGTTGAAAATCCTAAAAGAAAAAGGGGAGTGGTATTATGTTCAAGGCCCTGATGATTATGTGGCATATGTTCCGTCATCGTTGGTGAGAACAGTAACCGAAGAACAGATGAAAGTGTGGCGTAAATCGCGCCGGGTGGTTGTCACTGCTATGCAATCGACGCTTGTCGCCGACACATTAGCAAATTTTGCCGTAAGCGACCTTGTGCTTGGATGCATACTTGAATACAAGGGCGATGCCGGGGCATGGGTGAAAGCAGCCACGCCCGACGGCCGTGTGGGATATGTGCGTAAGCAAGATGTAGCCGATTTTGACACATGGGCCCGGCAGGCTTTCGATGCCGATTTGATAATAAGTACTGCCCGCAGTATGCTTGGAATGTCTTATTTATGGGGCGGAACTTCGACTAAAATGGCTGATTGTTCGGGGTTTACAAAAACTTGTTATTTTGCCAATGCCATAATATTGCAACGCGACGCTTCTGAACAGGCACTATATGGAACAAGCATAAGGCCCGAGGATTGGAAGGAAGCCCGGAAAGGCGATTTGCTGTTTTGGGGCAATTCGGCAGGTCAGGTGACCCATGTCGGGTTGTACATTGCCGATGGCGAGTGCATACATTGTTCGGGAATGGTGAAGTATAACAGCATCGACCCCGATGATGCCGATTACCTTGGCAGACCGTTACATTCGATACGGCGCGTTGCCGGAAATGTCGGTACCAACAAGGGTATTGTTCCGGTGAGATTGCATCCGTGGTATTTTAATAAGCAATAATGGACAGGCGTAAATTCATAGGGTTGGCCGGCATGGGGTTGATGGCGGCTGCATCGCCAATATCGGTTTCGGCATTTGGCAATGCCACCCACCACATAAAAGGGAGGTCGGGACGGTTAAATTTGTCGTATATGCCATATGAGTTGCAATTGAAGCATTCATTCAATCTCGCGAAATCAAGCCGTACCACTACACCCGATGTGCAGGTTGAAATAGAATATGACGGCATAGTGGGATATGGTGAGGCATCGATGCCGCCATATTTGGGCGAAAGTGTCGAGAGTGTGTGCCGCTTCCTTGGAAAGGTGGATTTGGGACAATTCGGCGACCCGTTCCGCATGGAGGAGATTTTGCAGTATGTCGATTCCATAGAAGAGGGGAACCGTGCTGCCAAAGCATCGATAGATATTGCGTTGCATGACCTTACGGGAAAGATAATGGGGCAGCCCTGGTATCGTATTTGGGGATTGTCGCCCGAAAAGTCGCCATGCACCAGTTTCACGATAGGCATCGACACCGAGGACGTGGTGAGGCAGAAGATGCAGGAAGCCGAGCCGTATAGAGTGATAAAAGTGAAAATGGGGCTTGACAACGACAAGCAACTTGTGGAAATAATACGCAGCATGACCGACGTGCCTATTTGCGTAGATGCCAATCAAGGGTGGAACGACCCGCAGTATGCACTTGAAATGGTGGAATGGCTGAGCGACAAGAATTGCCTGTTTGTGGAGCAGCCTATGCCCGGTGGAATGCTTAAGGAGACTGCATGGTTGAGGGAACGCAGCCCGCTGCCGATAATTGCCGATGAAGTGTTCCAACGCCTGCCCGATATACCGCGGCTTGCCGAATATTACGATGGTATAAATATAAAACTGATGAAAAGTACCGGTATGCACGAGGCTTACAAAATGGTGACACTTGCACGTGCGCTGGGCATGAAAGTGATGATAGGGTGCATGACCGAAACTTCGTGTGCCGTGACTGCTGCTGCGCAACTGGCTCCGCTGGTTGATTGGGCCGACCTTGACGGTAATTTGCTTATTTCAAACGACCGCTTCGACGGGATAAAAATCATAGACGGCCAAGTCACAGTACCCCTCGACCGCCCGGGCATAGGCGTGAAGTTGTTGTAATTGCAATATTATGTGCAGCACATCGTCGGCTTATTATGGAATAGTACGGCCTTGGAACACCTTGTTGCCGTAACGGTCGCCGTTGTGGTCGTAGGGGATAAGCGGGCCATATACCGTCATCGAGTTTGAGTTGAAATTAGGGTTGATGTAAACCATTGCTTGGTTGGAGTTTTTATAGACGGTTATATACACTTGCGCCGAAATGCTTGTGCCGTTCACGCTGAAGTCATAGCTGATGTCGCCCTTTTTCGAGACTTTTCGTTTACGTTTTCCGACGGTTCCTTCCACGGTTATGCCCCCCGGCCCGTTAAGCCCCGAAAAGCCGGTGTTGAATGCCAATTGCACTACGGCCTTGTCTCCTTGTACAAGCACGAAGTTGGTTCCGGCTTCGGGCGACATGATATTCACGCGATTGTCGAGCATTATGCGGTCGGCAGTAATTACGAAATAACTTGAATCGAGAGCCATTTGTGCTTCGACAAATGCAATAGAGTCGCGCATGGCTTCGAGCCTCTTTTCACGCGCCTTGCGTTCTTCTTTGGTTTCATTTTCGGGGATACCGGTAATTTGCCGCAACTCTTGTGCAGGCAAAGTATGTGCCGAAATGGCAATTATTGCCAGCATTGCTAAAATTCTCATCGTCTGTTTCATAATCAAATTCTCCTTTATGTATTGTCAAAATTAGGTATTAGTTTTTTGATTGCAACTATGATTTGTGCATTATTTAGTATTTTTGTAGAAAGTTTTTGATGAATATGGAAGGATTGATATACAGGCATGAATTTAAGCCTTATTATAAACGTATTCTTTTGTTGTGGGGGGCATTCATAGTGTGCCTGCTTTTTACCACCATTATTACGGCATGGCTTGGTGGTATAATCGGTAACCGCTTGTCGCTGATTTTCGTGTCATCGGCGTTGCAAAATATATGTGTGTTTATTTTGCCGGCCTTGATGGCTGCGTATTATATCACACCTCAACCTGCAGCATTCCTTGGACTTGACAAGAAGCCCGGCCGGTGGCAAATATTTATCGTGGTGATGACGTTGATATTGTCGATGCCTGCGATGAATTACCTTGTGTACTTGAATGAATCGATCGATTTGCCCGATTCGGCCCTCGAAGAATGGTTCCGCAATACCGAGGCTGCTGCCCGTGCAGTGACCGACGAGTTGCTTGCTACCCGGTCGGTGGGAACGCTTGCTGTTTCGGTGTTGATTGCGGGAGTGCTTACCGGATTTGGCGAGGAGCTTTTTTTTCGCGGGGCACAGCAACGCATTTTTTTACTGCGAGGCATCAACGGTCATGTGGCGGTGTGGGTGACCGCTGTGATTTTCAGTGCGCTGCATTTCCAGTTTTATGGCTTTTTCCCGCGTTTGCTGCTGGGGGCGTTTTTCGGCTATCTTGCATGGAAAGGTGGGTCGATATGGTTGCCGGTGATTGCCCATGCTCTTAATAATTCGCTTGCCGTGGTATTTGGTTATTTGGCAATGAACAGCCCGGCATTTGCCGATATCGACTCCTACGGAGTTCCCGGTGTCGGGGAGTTTCCCGTGGTGGCACTGTTGAGTCTTGTGACAACGGTTTTATTCCTGCTGTTGTGTGGGAAGAAAATCGTTAGTCGTTATTGAGTGAATGCCAGAATTCTTCAACGGCAGCATTGTATTTTTCGATCGAAGAACTTTTGAGTATTTTCTTGCGGCACTTCCGGTCGCCGGTTTCTGCAAGGAAATATTCCCACAATGATTTCATTTTTGCAAGCAGGTGCGCATCGCCACACAAGTGGTTACGGTAGTATTCAAACAGCAGGCGGTGCATTACCATGATCTTATGCCGCGCATCGTTGCCGCTGTATGCCAATGCGGGATTGTAAAGCAGTCCGCGGCCTATCATCATTGCGCAAAGGCGTGGATAGCGTGTGGATACCGAGGTTATGTCGTCACCGGTGCGCAAGTCTCCGTTATACACCACAGGGAAGGGGGCCTCGTCGTAGAAACGACCAAACTGTTCCATGTTGATTTCTCCGCCATATTGTTGCCGTGCGGTGCGGGGGTGCAATGACACATGAACGGGATTTACGGCTGCTATTATCGGCATTAATGTTCTCCATTCTTCACAATTTTCCACTCCCAGGCGCATTTTTATCGAGAATGCCACGTCGGGATATTCGCAGAGGACGGCAAGCATGGCTTTCACTTCTTCGGGGTAAGGTAAAACACCGGCCCCGCAATGCCGTTTTACCACCGGAGGAAACGGGCAACCCATGTTAATGTCGATTTCGCGATAACCCATCGATGCGACTTTTTCCACAAGAACCGAGAAGTGTTCGCGTGGGCAGGCCATGACTTGCGGTACGAGCCGATATGAGGAATTGGCCTCGGGGGTAATGTCACGTAAGTCCTTGTTGCGAAAAGCCCCTTTTTCAAGACGCAGGAAAGGGGCGTAATAACAATCGATTGTGCCGGCGAATACCCGTGAATGGATATTCCGCCAAGCACAATCGGTGTAACCTTGTAAAGGTGCTGAAAATATTTTCATCAAATGTTAAAGCTCAATCCCATGGCAAAATTGAATTTTGCTGCATTTACGGGAATTACTTGTTTGCTGAATTTTGCAAGGATATAGTCGGTACCGATGAAGAAGTTGACCGCTCCCGGATGGAAGTTGAGCACGGCACCCATTGAACTGCGCACGTTGGAGAATGAGCCGTTGATGGCGGCATTGAACCAACCAGTGGGTCGGAAGTTTGCCGTGATCATGCCTTCGGTATATACTCTCGGTGTACCCACGCGTAATGTGTAAAGTGCGCCAAATGAAATTTTGTTTTTCAGGATGCCATATTCACCGGCGGCACGTATTGTGGTGTATAGCGAAGATGTGTGTCCCTGCTTTCCACCATCTTTAAAGTTTACCAATCCTTCGGCACTGTCACCCAAATCATCGGCGGCATCTTCAAAGTCGTTACTGCCATCGGGATTGTCTTCGGCACCAATGTTGTCGAAACCGTTATATACAAATTCTTCATTGTCGTTTTGAGCAATAGAGCAGTCCTTCCATGAAATGAAGCCGATGTCGGTAATTGCCAGCGACACGGTTGCGGCATCGTTGATGCGGTAAACTGCACCGAGGTCGAAACCGAGGCCGTAACCAGCAACGCCGAAGTTGTTGAAGTCGAGGTTTGACAGGTTGCCGTCTTCGTCAAATTCATAATTCATGCCTTTTGAGGCAATCAAGCGGCTGCGTTCGGTAATTCGCCATTCATTGTCCGACATATATATTCGCATATTTTCGGCACTTGCTTTGGCATATAATGCGCCCACCAATAATTTAACTTTGGCACCTACCGAAAGTTTGTCGGTGATTTGGCGCGAGTGGCCAAGTGCAAATTCCACGTAATTTTGCGTCTGTGCACCCAAATTGTCGATGTCGTATTCTTGTTCATTGGCGGTTTGACCCTCTTTCAAGAATTGGAATATGCCTTTGGGAAGGTAAAAACCGCTTTGACTGCGCAAAGCCAGGCCTATGGTATTGGAACCACCCCAGGCATTGAAGCCTACGGTTACGATGTCGAGGTTAAGGTCAAACTCAAACACGTTCATCGAATTGAATTTCGACATGGCTTCTTCGTTAGATATTGAAGGGTGCATGAATGTGACCATTTCATCTCCTTGCGGATAAAGGAAAGTTCCAAGTCCGATATTTGAGTTGAGTGTCGGGTTCAAGTTGCCTAATAATGGGAAAGTCACAAAACCGTGGTCCGAGGTGAACGCGGGGTTGAGCTTGTGGCGTTGGTTGTTTCCTTCAAGGAAATAAAGCGAATTGAGCGTTTGGGCACAAACTGCGGTGGATGCGAGCATTGCAGCTGCCACCAGTATATATTTTTTTATTCGGTTCATGATTTCGGGGGTGTTATAGTGTCAGATTAATTCCGTCGGGTATTTCTATGAAAATATCTTTGACGAGCAGGTATTGCTTGGGTCGCAACGTAATGTTTTCGGTAGAAGCCGCGTTGACAAAGTAAACTATCGTTTCGAGGCGTTCGAGGTCGTCCGAGCCTTCACGTTCGGTAAGAATCATTTCAAGTTCGTTGGTCGATTCTTCACCATCGGGAGCGGCAGTGAAGCGGAATTTTGACAAATCTACATCGATGCCGTCGAGTTCGTTGCCATTTATGTCATAAAGTTTCACCGATGTCACCAAGTCGGTCGGGATATTTGTCACACCCACGCCGCGCACAATGAGCCGGTCGGTTTTGTCGGCTACGTCTTCAAGGTCTGAGAGCAAGTCGTCGATGGTGTCGGTGTATTCTATGTTCAGGTTGTTGAACTTGAACGGAACTACGGCGCGGTAGTCGGCTGCAATGTCATAACTTCGGCCCAACTCAATCATTTGTGAGTTGTCGGTACTGGTGAGAGTGAGGTCGTCGGAGTTTATTCCGATGTTGTCGGGAACAAATTGGAACAGGTTTACGAGCGACGGCTCTTTGACTGTGGTATAACCGGGTACCGAAGCATCGAAGTTGCAGACGAGAATGTTATTCATTGCGGCCGGAAGCACCTCGATGCTTGCCGAGGCGTTGCTTGTTTGAGTTTCATTGGCCGAAGTCATGTCGAGCGAGAAGTTGCCAGTGATGTTTACCGGGTTGTCAAGGTCAAGGTAAACATACACTTCTTGAGGAGACAATTGTGTGTTTTCGCTGCGCAAGAAGTCGGGAATGTCGTTGATTTCGATATTCGAGCTTATGTTGGCGGTGGTGTTGAATTTTCCGGCGATTTTTTCCAAGTTGGCAGTTTCATCGTCCATATAGTATTCAAATACCACTTCGAGGTCTTGAGCCGATGTGCTTTCACCGAGAGTTATCGAAGCATCGGCTGTAATGTCGATTGTTTCGGTTACAATAAGGTGTTTGCGTTCGTTTGCCCCATCGATTATGTAGCGGCTTTGTTCATCGCGGCCTATTTCAAGCATTTCAATATTGATGGTGAAAGATGCTGTTTGTTGTGCGGTGTTCAGTTCCACTTTATCAATGTGGTATTGGCTTGTACCGTCGGCCAGGCGAATAAAGTCGGGGAAAGTCATGGTGAGGTTGGTAAGTGTCACGGCTTCAACTCCTCCTGATAATGAGCCGAGCGATAATTCCAAATGTGTTGATATTGCGCCACCCTTGAAGCCGGCACAATACAGTTCTTCAACCTCTTGAGGTAATTCTTCATCGATGTTATAGGTACCCGATGATTTCACCGAACCGGCATTGACTTCGGTTCCCGCAACTGCTCCTTGTGGAATATTGATAGTCACGTTTTCGAGTACCGGGGTGAAATTGTGGATTTCAACATCATCGAAAGGATCGATGCCGGTGTTGGTGTTCCCGTCGGAAGTTACTTCATAAATTCCGTTGTTTTCGGTGAGTGTTTCCGACTCTTCGATGATACGGCTCACATAAATGGTGTCGGTGCGACCTACCGGAACTTTGAACCGGTTGCCGATTTGGATATCGGTGTTTATGTCTTTCGACAGGTCGTACTCTTCATCGCAGGCAGCGAGGCATAAAGCCGACAAGGCTACCGCGCAGGATAAAATACGTGTAGATTTGAACATATATGTATTGTATTAAAAAATAAGTCACTGAATAAGTTTCATACCCATACTATTTGTAGCACAGAGCACTTCACCTTATGGCTGTTAAGATATGCCAAATTATGCTACAAATGTACCACTTTATATTGTTATAACAAAACAAATGACTAATTTTATCTTTGGAAATTAAACTTGTGGCTACATTGTATATCTAATGATTAGAATTAAAAAGGAGAATGCTGTTATGAAACTACGCTTTTTTGCAACGATGAGCATATTTTGTGCCACAACTGCCATGGTGGCGGCGCAAGATTATGATGATATTTATTACGACAGTTCGCAGGAGGAAGAGACTGTCGAAGTTACAACACCGCCTGCCGCTCCTGTTGAGGAGGAAATCGACGACGAAATGATTGCCGACTATTATACCGCCGACCAAACGGCGGGGTGGGAAGGCAGCGTGGTTGACGTGCGCGATGTTGACGAGTATAATCGCCATTATGCGGCGATAACAAGTGACACGGCAAGCATCGATACTGTGCTTGCCGATGGCGACACATTCCGTTACACCGAACGCATAAGGCGGTTCCACAACCCGGAAGTCATTGACAGTTGCGCCGACGAAGAAGCTGTTGACTTGTATGTATATACACGTCCCGATGTTAATATTATCGTAGGTACTCCCGCAACGACATATATCAGCCCGTTGGGTGCCACGGTTTCAGTCGGTACATGGGGGTGGGGCGTGAGTGTGTATGACCCGTGGTTCGACCCATGGTATTACGATCCATGGTACTATCGCCCGTATTGGCATTATGCATCATGGTATCGTCCATATTGGGGATGGGGCTGGTGTGCACCATATTATGCTTATCATCACCATCATCATTATCACGATTGGTGGCGTCCGGCTCCGCCGAGACATTATTCGGCCGGAGGTCGTCGCTTGTATGCTAACACGGGACGATATCGCGGTTATTCCGCAGGAGCAACACGTGGCGGTGGCGGGCGCATGATGGCGGCAGGCAACCGCAGGCCTGCAACCGTGGGCGGACGTGTAAATACCCCGGTACGAAGGCAAGCCGTAACTTCGGCCGGAAATAGAAGGGTTGGAAGCGGTGTTGCAACAGGTAATTCGCTTAATAGGTACAAGGCTCGTGTAAATAGGGTAAATGCTTCTGTCGGCAATTTGGCCTCAAACCGTGTCGGTACCGTGACTACGGGTAACCGTGTAAATAATGTAAGAACAACTGGTAACCGTGTGAATGCCGTCACAAGTAACAGGATTAATCGCACACCTTCGGTTTCTTCTGCTACACGCAGACCGACAACAACGGTGCGGCGAACCAACCAACTTAACCGCCGCCCAGCCGCCTCGACATCGACTTTGGGCACTGAAAGGACAGGATATCGCCCGACAAGCCGCGGCACGTCGTATTACCGCAGTCCTAACCGCAGCACATCGACTTATCGCGGCACGGCTCCAAGTTACAGCAGGAGTCGCAACACATCGACCTATCGCAGCACTAACCGCAGTACATCGACCTATAACCGTAGCGGTAGCAGTTATCGCGGCACCACCCGCAGCAGTGGATATTCACGTGGCAGTGGAGCCATGCGCGGTGGCGGCGGTGGCGGTCGTGGCCGCAGGTGATGTGGCGGAAAAGATTTAAGAAACGCATTTGTGCCGTCCGCGAAGTGTGTGTGACGGCACAAAATTTAAAATAACCATAAAAAACAGATGTGCTTATGAAAAAGAAGATTTTAGCATATTCACTGTTGCTATTGCCGATATCGGTGATGGCTCAGTCGGCTTTCGATATTTATCAATTCTCGCAACGTGAAATGCGAGGCACGGCTCGGTATATGTCGATGGCCGGTGCTTTCGGTGCCTTGGGAGGCGACTTGTCGGCTATAAACCTTAATCCCGGCGGTATAGGTATATATCGCAGTTCGGATGTCGGTATTACGTTTGATTTCGACTTAGGCAGCACCACAGCCGAGAGTGGCAGTTCGAGTGTCGCCACCGACCGTTTCAAGTTTTATTGCAATAATGCCGGTTATGTGGGTGCAATGCGGCTTGATTCCGACATAATGCCAAATATCAATTGGGGATTTACTTATAACCGCGCGGCATCGTTTAATCGCCACTACCGTGGAACGATTAACAATTTGTCGGGGTCGTTCTCCAATTATATGGCAGGAGTGACAGCCGGTAGCGGTGTCTCGCTCGATGATTTGACATATGACAGTTATTACAAGGGGTTCAATCCTTATCTTGACGGCAGTGCCGGGTGGATGGACATACTTGCTTATAACTCATATGTGACAAATGTTGTGGACAACAGCATCCAGGGCCTTTGGGGTGATGGCACAAAAGGAACTGCAGCGTTTGAGACATTCGAATCGGGCGGAATTGATGATTTTACATTTAATTTCGGCGGCAATGTTGCCAATACGCTATATTGGGGCATGAGCCTCGGCATAAGTTCGATAGAGCATAATCTTGACACTTATTACGATGAGAATTTGCAGAATGCATATGTGTCGGTTACTTACAACGATCCTACCGACGGTAACGATTATGAAGAGATAAGGCGGGGTGTTGCCGATTATGGGGTGCACAATTACAGCCGTACCACAGGAACGGGTGTTAATTTCAACCTCGGAGTAATCCTCAAGCCTATAAACGAGTTGCGATTGGGGTTTGCATTTCACACGCCTACTTATTATTCGCTGTGTAACGAATATTATGCCGATGTCGATTATCATTATGAAGCCGACGGAATAATTAATGCCGAGAGGATGTTTACCGATGACGGTTACATATCGGAATTCAATTATAATTTGCGCACACCGTGGAGATTTGTGGCAAGTGCAGCTGCCGTGATTGGCGGTCGTGGAATTTTGAGTTTTGATTATGAATACATCGGCAACCAGACGATGGAGGCTGAAGATGATTATGGCAATGATTTTATCGACCTGAATACCGATGTTGACAATTATTACAAGGCTTCACATATATTTAAGGTGGGTGCCGAGTACAGGTTGACCGATAACTTCAGTATTCGTGCCGGATATTCTTACCAAACTTCGGGTTCGGCCGACCGTGTGCGTGATAATCTTGAATATGTTTATACAACACATATGCCTGCGAGCTATGAGACTGAAAATAATATTCAACACATAACATTCGGTTTGGGATATAAGTATAAACGTTTTTATACCGACTTTGCTTTTGTTCATCGTGACAGGCAGACCGATTATCATGCTTATTCTCCGGTATATTATACCGATGGTGGATGTGATTTGCCGCCGATGGCTCGTATCAACAATTATGACAACCAAATAGTTTGGACACTTGGAATAAGGTTTTAAAAATTGATTATGGAAATAGTTTTTGCCACCAATAATAAGAATAAATTACGAGAATTGCAGGAAATGCTTGCAGGCGGATGCATAAAGGTGCTGGGACTTGCCGACATAGGTTGCCACGAGGATATTGTGGAGGATGCCGACACCATTGAGGGAAATGCCGTTATAAAAGCACGATATGTAAAGGATCATTACGGTTATGACTGTTTTGCCGATGATACTGGTTTGATGATTGATGCCTTGGGCGGTGCTCCCGGTGTGTATTCAGCTCGATATGCGGGAGAAGACTGTAACAGCGAGCATAATATAGACAAGGTGTTGCGGCTCATGGACGGGAAAACCGACCGCCGGGCCCGATTTGTCACCGTCATTGCTTTGTGCACAGGTAGCGATATAGTGACGTTTGAGGGTGAAGTTGCCGGGCGGATATTAACCGAGCGGAGAGGTACCGACGGTTTCGGATATGACAGCATTTTCGAGCCTGAAGGTGGCGGCGGATTGACGTTTGCCGAAATGACGCATGAGCAGAAAAATGCCATCAGCCATCGTGGCCGCGCCGTTAAGAAACTTGTGGATTATTTGTTGCCATGACGGCGAATTGCCATGCGATATGCTTTAAGGGTAAAAAGAGCAATGTTTTTGTTGCTCTTTTTTGTTGACACGATTGTCGCTTTGTGTTTGCAGTCGGCAGGAAGCAGGCTTAAAACCTGCCGCGAAGTACATGTTATAAGGTCGCAGCGGCGCAATGACATTAGCCTGTGATATGTGGGCTTGAAATCATCGTTTACGGTAATTATGTTCACGGCCCAAGGATTGTCGCATATTCTGTAACCCGAGGAATGGAATATGAAAGGCTTGCCGTCGTATCCGTCGATGCGCACGGCAAGGTAGCGTGTGAGCCACAGGTTGCGCATGAAGTATAAGTGGCCGCGCCTGGCAAGGTCGAGGAGGGAGCGTTCGTCGTTGTCGCAGGCATTGCGGTATTCAATGAAACGCAGTTTGACATCGGGTATCGGGAGAAGGTGGCGTATCATTATTGCCCACTGCCTGCTGCATTCACAGCCTGAAGGTTGCAGGCTGAATATGATATTGTCGAGATATACAATCATCGGTCAATAGTCGCTGAAGAAATCGGGTTTTATGACAATCCCGGCGCGAAGGCGAGAGTGAAATTTGTTGTAATCGAGCAGGTTCTCGCCATATCCGTTATAATATTGCAGGAACAGAAACTGGTTGTCTTTTTTAAACAGCCGGTAATTCAGTTCCACAATTAAGTTGCAATTCAAGTTCCACCCTTGCCTTTTTACAACAGTCACAGCCATGCCAAACCGCCTGTCGCGCGACGTTACTTGTATCCCCGTTTGGTATATACCCGAATACTTTAAAATGTCTTTATTGTTTTTTCCATCGATAATGGGAATCCAATATTTGCCATGTACCATGAATTGCGGGTCGATATATATGTTTGCGGCAAATGACACCTTGTTCCAACTGCGGGAATCTTCACCGTCGCGGCCGTTGGATTCGTGTTCAAGCATGAGCATGGCCTTGCCTATCAGTTTGTCTTTGACGATAAGCAATTTTGCGATACCTATACCCGGATTGAAGTTAAGGTCGCGCATCGGCAATGATTCTTCAAACACGTTCCACATGCATTTTTGCGAGTATGTGAGAAACAAATAGGTGTTGAAGGGCAGTGTGCTCTTGGTGAGACGTTGCGCTATGCTTATTTGGAATTTCACATCCGAGTTTGTCCTCGTCGGTCGTACGCCAAGTGTAGTGCCAAGAATAAAATAGTTGTCGCGGAACAATGTGAAATACGGCCCGTTGTCAAACTGTGCACGTATGCTGTCGGCATTAAAGCTGCCCACAGCCTTGTTGTTGACAATCTGTGCCGCGGCAATCAGGTTGGATATTAAAAGAATTGCTATAAATATAATCTTTTTAGGCATAAAAATCAATTTGTGCAAAGTTACGCATTTTACTTGTTATCGATTGCGGTATGATTATCATAAATGTAAGAAATTATAGCTTATTTTGCCAAGAATTGCCTGTTGGTTGAAAAATCTAAAAAACAAGGTGTGCCGATTGTGCATAGAATTATTAGTATTAACTTTGCGTCGGCTGTAATTTTATACCGTTATAAATGTTGCAAATGAAATTGTTTCGCATTAACATATGTTTCCATGTCATGCTTGTTGCCGTTTTTGCTGTAATGGTGAGCGGCAGCATGAAGTGCCATGCGCAAATTAATACCGACCAAGTGATGAATATTGGGCGGAATGCACTGTATTTTGAGGATTACATTTTGTCGATACAGTATTTCAACCAAGTAATAAAGGCTAAGCCTTATCTTGCCGACCCTTATTTCTATCGGGCTATTGCAAAGTTGGAACTTGAGGACTACAAAGGTGCCGAGGAAGATTGTTCGATGGCTATCGAGCGCAATCCATTCATAGTGGACGCCTACCAAGTGCGAGGTATTGCGCGGCAGACGCTTAAAGATTACAATGGTGCCATTGCCGATTATGAAGCAGGATTGCAGCAAATGCCACAGCATCGTGTGTTCCTGATGAACAAGGCCGTGAGTGAATGCGAAATAGGGGAGTATGGCAAGGCCGATTCTACATATACCAGGTTGTTGTCGATTTATCCCGGTTATGCCAACGGTTACCTTGGCCGGGCGCAGCTGCGCATGGAGCAACACGATACGGTAGCAGCCATGGCCGATATCGACAAAAGCATATCGATAAGCAAGAATATTCCGGGCGCTTATGTCATGCGAGCTGAAATCAACATGGATTACAACAAAGATTTCAAGGCTGCACTTGCCGACATGGACGAGGCGATAAAACTTGAGCCGCACTTCTCGGGGTATTTCATAAACCGTGCGTTCATGAAGTACAACTTAGATGATTACTTCGGTGCGATGGCCGATTATGACTATGCCCTTCAGCTCGACCCAACGAGCATGGCCGCACACTTCAATCGTGGTTTGTTGCGAACCGAAGTGGGTGACAACAACAAGGCCATCTATGACTTCAGTTATGTGCTTCGCAGCGACCCCGGCAATATGGCTGCACGGTATAACCGCGCATTGTTGTATTCCGAGACGGGGCAGTACCGTGATGCCATAGCCGATTTTGACGCGGTGCTGGAAACCTACCCCGACTTTGATGCGGTGTTGTTTGCCCGCAGCGAGTGCAAGCGCAAGATGGGCGACATGGCAGGCGGGGAGCAGGATTACAACCGAGCCCGTGAATTGAGTCGCGAAAACAAGGAACGGCAAAAAGAAAATGAGAACGATGAAACTTTGGCACAAGGCGATGACGGAAAGCAAGCCGAAGAAACACGCAAGGAGTCGCCCGAGGCTGTGATGAACAAGTTCAATACATTGCTGACGGTGGAAAATGACAATGAAATAAAACCGAAATACGAAAACCGCACGCGAGGCCGGATACAGGATTTTAATTATCACATCGATCTTGAGCCTATGTTCTTCTTGTCGTATTACGACCGCAGCGACAACGTTGTGGAAAACACATACTATATAAAAGAAGTGACCGACTTAAACTCGTTGCGCTTGTTGCCGTTTATGTTGTTGCTTACCAATTCGCAGTTCCGCTTGTATGAGGATCAGATAGAAGCCCATTTCAGGTCGATAGAGTATTATAACGGGTTGCTGGCAACTTCGTCGGCTCGTTCCATCGATTATTTTGCCCGCGCCATGGATTTCATGATGGTGAAAAATCCGGCCGGTGCGATAGATGATTTTACACGTGCCATAGAACTCAGCCCCGATTTCTCGTTGGCTTATATGGGGCGGTCGTATGCCCGGTATATGCAGATGCAAATCGATGAAACCGGTGACGAAACCGGTGCCGGAAGTACAGATGTACATTCCGTAGGTAACATTACGCCAGGGAAACAGGCATTGCCGGGCGGAAATGTCGGCGGACTGCCCACGCTTGGCGAACGCAAGGCGAGTGTGGCCATGCAGCAGATAATAGAAGACCTTGACCGTGTGATAAAACTGTCGCCACGCAATGTATATGCGATGTTCAACAAGGGTAACATATATATGCGAATGCAAGACCTCACTGCCGCCATAAGCTGCTACACCGAAGCCATAAACATAAAGCCCGACTTCGGCGAGGCGTATTACAATCGTGGTCTTGTGTATTTGCGGCTCGGCAACAAGGATAAGGGCATTGAAGACCTGAGCAAGGCCGGCGAGCTGGGCATACTGCCATCGTACAACGTGCTTAAGCGCATGACCAATTAACGAGTTGCGCATTGTCGCGATTCAGCATATTGTTTGTTAAAATCAAGTGGCTTTTTAAAACCATTTGATTTTACGGAATAAAAAGAATGCGAGAGTAGAAATAACTACAGATAGCAAGATTATGAGAACGAATGCATAAGGGTTGCCGCCTACGTGTATATTTACGTTCATGCCATAAAAACTAGCGATAAGCGTGGGAATGGCCAATGTGATTGAGAGGCTTGTCATTCGTTTCATTATAGCGTTGACATTGTTCGATATGATAGACGCAAAAGTGTCCATTGTTCCCGTCAGCAATTCGCTGTAAATGTTTACGGTGTTGCCTGCTTGTTCGAGTTCGATGGTCGCGTCTTCGAGTAAGGCTGCGTTAAGGCAGTTGTTATTTATAAGATGGCTTTTCAACCTGTCTGCCATAACTTCGTTGCTGTGAATAGATGTGTTGAAATATACCAATGACTTTTGTATGTTCATCAAGCTTAGCAGGTCCTCGTTACGAATGCTGTTTTCAAGTTTTTGCTCACTTGTGTTGACGAATTGATTGATTTGTTTAAGATGTTTTAGAAAACATTCTGTAGAAAAGTATAGCAAATGAAGAATTAAATCGGTGTTTTCTTTTATAGATATGTTTTTACGGTGGGAATATTGGATGAAATTTGATATGAATTTCGTGCGCAGGAAGCATATTGTAACCATTGTCCTTGAGTCTGTGATGATACCTATTGGAACGGTCAGGAATGGCACGTTTGATTGTGGGCTTTCCATCGGGATATGAAGTATAGTCAACAACCAATTGCCTTCGGTTTCGATGCGCGGTTGTTCATCGGTGTCGGCGATATCTTCGAGGAAAGATTTCGGGATATTTAGCTTTTTTGTCAGGAAGTCAAGGTCGCTGTCATCGGGATATTCCACGCTCGTCCAGCAGCCGGGTGCATATTCGGCTTTTTCATCGAAACCATTTTCGCAATATAAATATTTTTTCATGCCTGAGGTCTGTTTCCGTGTCTTATTTCTTAGCTACATGCAAAGGTAGGTTTATTATGCAATAATTTTGCGTCGCGCAGTCAAAAAAACTTTGCAATCATCATCGATGTATTAAATAAATATATAAATTTGCGGTCGATTTAAACTAATGCTGTGTTGTTGTATGGCACAGCGAAAAATTGTAATAAACTTATGATAAACATTACTTTTCCTGATGGAAGCGTAAAGCAATTCGAGAGCGGGATAACGCCGCTTGGAATTGCCGAGAGTATCAGCCAGCGGTTTGCACAAGATGTGCTTGCCGCTACATTCAATGGCGAGGAATGGGATATCTCAAGGCCGATTTGTAACGATGGCGAGATAAAACTGTTCAAGTGGGATGACCCCGAAGGCAAGCACGCCTATTGGCACACATCGGCACACTTGCTCGCCGAGGCATTACAAGAACTTTACAAAGGGGTGCAATTCGGCATCGGCCCCGCTATCGAAAATGGGTTCTATTATGATATCGACCCGGGCGATAATGTGATAACAAGTGCCGAGTTTCCGAAAATCGAAGCCAAGATGGCCGAACTTGCCGCTAAAGACGAGGCGGTGGTGCGCCGCGACATTTCAAAAGCCGATGCATTAAAATACTTCGGTGACCGTGGCGAGACTTATAAATGCGAACTTATCAACGACCTTGAAGATGGTCATATAACAACATACACGCAAGGCAATTTCACCGACCTTTGCCGCGGCCCGCACTTGCCAAGTACGGGTAAGATAAAGGCCATAAAGGTGCTGTCGCTTGCCGGTGCCTACTGGCGCGGCGATGAGAAACGCAAGCAAATGTTGCGCGTGTATGCCATCACGTTCCCAAAGAAAAAGATGCTTGACGAGTATCTTGCAATGCTTGAGGAGGCCAAGAAGCGTGACCACCGCAAATTGGGCAAGGAGATGGAATTGTTTGCTTTCTCGGCCAATGTAGGCCCGGGGTTGCCTTTGTGGTTGCCTAAGGGAGCTGCTTTGCGCGACCGCCTGGAGCAATTCTTGCGTAAGATTCAAAAGCGTTACGGATATTTGCAAGTGATAACCCCGCACATTGGCAACAAGATGCTTTATGTTACTTCGGGTCACTATGCAAAATATGGTAAGGACTCGTTCCAGCCCATACACACGCCGGAAGAGGGTGAAGAGTACTTCTTGAAACCTATGAACTGTCCGCACCACTGTGAAATTTACAAGGTGTCGCCACGTTCATACAAAGATCTTCCGTTGCGATATGCCGAGTTCGGCACGGTTTACCGTTATGAGCAGAGCGGCGAACTCCACGGATTGACGCGTGTGCGCGGTTTTACGCAAGATGATGCCCATATCTTCTGTACTCCCGACCAGCTCAAGGGCGAGTTCCTGAAGGTTATGGATATCATATTCTATATCTTCAAGGCCTTGCATTTCGACAATTACGAAGCTCAAATTTCACTGCGTGACCCGAACAACAAGGAAAAGTATGTGGGTACTGATGAAAACTGGGAGAAGGCTGAGCGTGCCATCGTAGAGGCTTGTGAAGAAAAAGGCCTGCCTGCCAAGAAAGTGATAGGTGAAGCCGCATTCTATGGGCCTAAGCTTGACTTTATGGTGAAAGATGCCATTGGCCGCCGTTGGCAGCTTGGAACAATTCAGGTGGATTACAACCTGCCCGAGCGTTTCGGCCTTGAATATACAGGTGCCGACAACCAAAAACACCGCCCGATAATGATTCACCGTGCGCCATTCGGTTCGATGGAACGCTTTGTGGCCGTGCTGCTTGAGCATACTGCCGGACGCTTGCCGTTGTGGCTTGCCCCCGACCAGGTGGTGGTGCTGCCTATCAGCGAGAAGTACAACGATTATGCACAAAAGGTGGTGAAGGTATTGGCAGAAAAGGATATTCGCGCCTTTGTCGATGACAGAAACGAAAAAATAGGCAAAAAAATCCGCGACAACGAACTTAAGAGAATTCCTTATTTGCTCGTTGTAGGCGAGAAAGAAGCACAAAATGAAGAAGTTTCTGTGAGAAAACAGGGTGAAGGTGATAAAGGTTCGCAAAAAATTACTACCTTTGCAGACGATTTTGCTCGAGAAATTGAGAAAATGACAAACTTTTAAGTTAACTGAATGGATAAAAAACCGTCATGGACAGGCCCAAGGAAGCCAAGCAGCGATAACAACGCGCAGGCAAAGGGCGCAAGGAAAGGAGACAAGGACAAAGACTCGCACGCCATCAACGACGATATTACCGCCAAAGAGGTGAGGCTCGTGGGTGACAATGTGGAACCGGGTATTTACCCGATTGCCGCGGCTATGAAAATAGCCGATGAGCAAGGTCTTGACCTTATAGAAATTTCGCCTAACGCCAATCCGCCTGTATGCCGTGTGCTGGATTATCAAAAATTCCTGTACCAGCAGCGCAAAAGGCTGAAGGAACAAAAGGCCAAATCGACGAAAGTTGTGGTGAAGGAAATACGCTTCGGTCCGCAAACCGATGACCACGACTACAACTTTAAGTTGAAGCACGCAATGGAATTCCTTAAAGAAGGCGCAAAAGTGAAGGCATATGTTTTCTTCCGCGGTCGTTCGATACTCTTTAAAGAGCAAGGAGAAGTGTTGCTGTTGCGTTTTGCCAACGACCTTGAGGAACTTGGAAAAGTGGAGCAAATGCCTATTCTTGAAGGGAAAAGAATGACAATATTGCTTACGCCCAAGAAATCGAAGTGACGGGAACACAGCCGTTACGGTGCGCAGACTTAAAAGTGGCATATTCGCATTTGATAAAAAAGGGTGCATGGCTTGTAAGTGCCATGCCCCTGTTAATATAAATTTAATTTAAACAAAAAGGAAAAATGCCAAAGATTAAGACTAACTCCGGTGCCAAAAAGAGGTTCGCCCTTACCGGATCAGGTAAAATCAAGAGAAAACATGCTTACAAAAGCCACATCTTGACCAAGAAATCGAAGAAGCGCAAGAGAAATCTTGGTTACTTCGCAGAAATTGCTACAGCTGACCACTCGAATGTGAAGAAGTTGCTTGCAATGAAGTAATGCCGATGTTGCAAAGTAAACAGTTATTCTTTTAGAAATCAGTTTCATTTATTAACCGAATGTCTCAGCACACAAAAAGAGCATAAAAGCCGCTGACATTCACAAACATTATTACAATGCCAAGATCAGTAAATCATGTAGCTTCAAGAGCACGTAGAAAGAAAATTTTAAAACTTACAAAGGGAAATTACGGTGCTCGCAAGAATGTTTGGACCGTTGCCAAAAACACATGGGAAAAAGGTCAAACATACGCCTACCGCGATCGCAAGAACAAGAAACGCAACTTCCGTGCATTGTGGATACAGCGTATCAATGCAGCTGCCCGCTTGGAAGGCCTTTCATATTCTCAGCTGATGGGACTTTTGCATAAAGCCGGAATTGAAATCAACCGTAAGGTGCTTGCCGATTTGGCCATGAACAATCCCGAGGCTTTCAAGGCTGTTGTTGACAAGGTGAAAACTCCGGTTGCTTAATCGGGATTGTGTCGTAACCAATCAAAAAAACAGCAATCACAGAGAATAAAATTAAGTATTAACTTTATGTTGTTCCGCAATCTCTGGCAAGACAAAAGGACATATGTTAAGTTGTTCCGTGCTGCTTGTTAATATTGCGTGGCAATGAAATTACAGACAACAATGGATTTAATTAAAGTTGTAGAAAAGGCTTTTGAAAGCGGAAAAGAACTCCCTGCATTCCGTCCGGGAGATACTATAACAGTTTCTTATAGAATTAAGGAAGGCAACAAGGAGCGTGTACAGCAATACCGCGGTGTTGTTATCCGCATAACCGGTGAAGGAAACAAGAAACGTTTCACCGTAAGGAAGATGAGCGACAACATCGGTGTTGAGCGTATTTTCCCGATGGACTCGCCGTTTATCGACAGCGTTGAAATCAACAAGTACGGTAAAGTTCGTCGTGCAAAATTGTATTACCTTCGCGGCTTGACCGGCAAGAAAGCTCGTATCAAGGAGCGTCGTGTCAACATTGTGAAGTAATGAAGCAGTTGTTGTAATACACAATTTTCATTTATAAAATACGGGTGTGCCAAGTGCAAAGTTGGTACACCCATGTTTTTTATAGGTTTGAGTTAATGCGTGTTAAATGCCGGCAGCCCGGTGCAAGGTTTCATCGTTTCCCGGTTTATTGATTGAAACAATTAATGAGAAAATGACGATGAAAAAGAATGCTAAATTATTGCTGTCGCTTATTTCTGCCGCAGTGGTGTCGATGACTGTGGTGTCGTGTGGCAATAACGACGACAATGCGTATTATTTGTATCGATATACGGCAGCCAATGCCCTTGTCACTGTGAAGCCGGTAGGAACCGACAGTTGCTATTTCCAGCTTGATGACAATACTACGCTCAATCCGGTTAATATAAAAGGCGCAATATTCGACGGCAAAGAAGTGCGCGCGCTGACCAATTACAGTTATATGGACAGCCATACTGGCAATTCGCGTGATGTATATGTCAACTGGATTGACAGTATCAGAACTAAATCGACTGTACCTACACTCGGCAGCTTGAACGATGAAACTTATGGCTCCGATCCCATTGAAATTGTCAATGACTGGGTGACCATAGCCGAAGATGGTTATTTGACATTACGTTTTCGCACTCTGTCGAATCGCAGCGGCCATGTACACTATGTGAACCTTGTGACGGGAGTGGATGAAAATGATCCATATACGGTGGAACTTAGACATGATGCCAAAGGTGATGTGACAGGTATAGAAACCGATGGTATAATTGCATTTAACTTGGGAGCGTTGCCCGACACTGATGGCGAAATAGTGAAATTGACATTAAAGTGGAAAAGTTACAGCGGCGATAAGTCAACTACGTTTGATTATTGCACTCGTCGCAGTTCGGGCGGCAATGTTGCCAATGTGCCGATTGATGTGCAGTCGCTGTCGCTGAATGTGGATTGATTTTTACCCAAGCATACAGTGGAACGGGGAAACAGGCCGATGATTTGGAACAACGCATTTTTATATGACTGACATTTAAATACGAAAAATCATATTTTTTGGAAATGAAAAAAATCAAAAATTATTTGTTTGTAACGATTGCACTGTGTGCTTTTGCAGCTACGGCTTGCAGCGATGATGACAAGGAAACAATCGAGCCGTTGACGGCCGACAGCGTAAAAGGAGATTTCGGCGGAACATTGACTGTGGGGAAAGGCGAACCGTCGTCGGTTGTGGCTGTAGTGGATGATAGAATAGTCATAAGCGATTTCCCGGTTGATTCGATTATAAAGATCGCAGTTCCCGAAAGCAATTTCAGCGAAGCTGTGGCATCGTTGCAAAAACAGGAATACGCTGTGGAATACACGACAGGGATATTCGGGTTGAATTTGTTCATTGAATTAAATTTGTCTCCGCTTGTATTTGAAGTTGAGTACGGAGGATTGCCGCACGAAGTGAATGCCGTGTTTTATACCGACAAGCGCGGGAACTATAACGGCATGGATAATTCGCTGTCATTTGAACTGTTGCTGCAAAGTGTGACATTGGATGGTGAAGATGTGCATATACCGAGTACCCTCAAGTACGATTTTGACTTGTTAAAAAAATAGCTGTGTTGCAGCTTTGCCTGAATAAAGGGAATATGTTAGTTATAATTTGAGGATAGATAATTAGAGAAAAGTTGCATGATGTGAGTGCAGGCACCGCATTATGCAACTTTGTTTAAAAATAAAATTATCGGGTGGCGCAAATCGTATGGACGAAGAAGTCAGAGAGAAAGAGCTGATAAAAAAAATACTTGATGGCGATGCCTCGGCCATGAAGTATTTGTATGATTGCCATGTGGGATACCTCACAGCGGCGGCTTCGCGTTACGTGCCCGATGAAGACGACTTGAAGGATGTGTTGCAAGAGGCTTTTGTGAAAATCTTCACATCGATGGCGAAATTCAGGTATATGGGAAGAGGTTCACTCAGGGCGTGGATGACAAGGATTGTAATAAATGAAGCGCTCGACTGCATGGGCAGCCGCAAATGTATAGAGCCTCTTGAGCCTGAAACAACGGATGATTGCGGGCGGGAAGAGCCTCCGGAAGAGCCGGAAGTGGAAAATGTGCCGATTGAAGTGATATATGAAATGATAAGGCATTTGCCGCCGGGTTATCGCAGCGTGTTTAACTTATATGTGTTTGAAGGAAAAAGCCACAAGGAAATAGCCGAAATATTGAACATAAAAGAGAGTACATCGGCTTCACAGTTCCACCGGGCAAAAGCTTTGTTGGCGACTAATATCAAAGAATACTTGACAACCAATAAAAACGAAGGAAAATGAAAGAACAATGGCTAAATAACTTGAAAGAACGTTCCGAGGCTTTTGAACGGAAAGCTCCCGATGGGTTATGGGATGGCGTGATGCAGTCGTTGGAGGAGCGTGGTGTTGTCAGGAAAAAGAGAAATATCATGCCGCTTGTATTGCGTCGCGGCATGGTGGCTGCTGCCGTGCTGTTGTCGGCAGTTATAGGTTTTGTTGTATTGCATAATGATGAAATATCGTTGCAAAAAAATATGCCGAAAGAAAGCAAAGCCGTTGCCGAAACCGAGAGTGTCGAGAAAACGGCATCTGTTGAAGTTGTCCACCATACATTGGCATTACAACAGCCAATTATAAATGACAGAAGCAGCAAATATGTGCAAATGGCTGCGGAAGAAACAAAAGCGCCGGAACAGCAATTTGGTGACAGTACTTTTGTGGTTAAGGATAGCGATGTGGCAAATAAGTCCGTTGAAGAGCAAGATGTGCGAAACGCGCACTCGGTGATGGACAATTATGCCGAAAGGCAACGGCATGCCGGACGGGAAATCCCCGGAATGTACCGAGGGGATAAGACCAGTGAGGGTAGTAACGGCAAATGGAGTGCCGGAATTTATGCTTCAAACATGACCGGCAATGACGCTTCGGCAATAGGGTACCGCAATTTCAGAATGGGAACCAATCCGTTTGGAAATATGCCAAAACAAGAAACTTGGACCACAAATGCCATGGCAAACATCATGTTCAATAACTTAAATAAGGTCCCCGAAACAAAAGTCAAGCACCACTTGCCGTTGCGTTTCGGTGCAAATGTCAAGTATTCACTGACGAGCCGTTGGGGCTTGGAAAGCGGCGTGGCTTACACATTGCTGAAGTCGGAACTTACATCGGGCGAGGCGCAAGACTACTATACATCGGAACAAACTATTCATTACTTGGGAATTCCGCTGAAGGTGCATTTTACGGTGTGGCAAAACAGTCGTTTCAGGGTGTATGCAAATGCCGGGGGAATGATGGAGATACCGTTGTCGGCCAAGGTTGAAACCACATATGTAACGGGGAGTCAATCGGTTGGCAGCCATTCCGAAGATGTCGAGATCGACAGGCTGCAGTGGTCGGTTTCGGGGGCAGTGGGCATCCAATATAATTTCATAAAAAACTTAGGCGTTTACATAGAACCCGGGGTGGGGTATTATTTCGACGATGGTAACGACGTGTTGACGATATACAAGGATAAGCCGTTTAATTTCAATATGCAAATAGGGTTGCGTTTTGAATTGGAATGAGCCGTTGTAATTGAATAAAATAAATTCATGCGGTGGTAATGTCGGAATGCTGAAAAATGCGTATCTTTGTTGCAATGAAAATCGAGCATACAACACATACATTGCCACACGCCTTATGTCGGTGCAATCGACAAGAAGAGCGCAGCCGTGAGAAGTCAGTCATTAAGTCGCTTCGGTCGAGGTGGCAAGTGTGATTGGCTTTTTTTGTATGCCGTTTTCATGGTGAATGGTTATGCATAAACCTGTTCAACATACATAAAAACGATAAAGAATTATGAATAGCGAAAGTCTGGTTTCGATTTCAGATTTCACGAAAGACGAAATTTTGTCATTGCTTGAATCGGCAAGCCGGTTTGAGGCTAATCCCAACCGCAATTTACTGGAAGGAAAAGTGGTGGCAACGCTGTTTTTCGAGCCGTCAACTCGCACCCGGTTAAGTTTTGAGACAGCAGTAAACCGTCTTGGTGGCAGAGTGATAGGTTTCTCGGATGCCAATACCACAAGTTCGTCGAAAGGTGAGACATTGCACGACACCATAATGATGGTGAGCAATTATGCCGACCTGATAATAATGCGGCATTATCTTGAAGGTGCCGCACGATATGCCAGCGAGTTCTCCCCGGTGCCTATCATCAATGCCGGCGATGGGGCCAACCAGCACCCATCGCAGACGATGCTCGACTTGTATTCGATATACAAGACGCAGGGTTCGCTTGAAAATCTCACCATTACCATGGTAGGTGACTTGAAATACGGCCGCACGGTGCATTCGTTGCTCATGGCCATGTATTACTTTAAGCCGCGGTTCAATTTTATTGCTTGCGATGAATTGAAGATGCCGGGCGAGTATAAAGAATTTTGCAACAAGCATGGCATAGAGTACCACGAATATACCGATTTCTCGGAGGAGGTGATAAACCAGACCGACATCTTGTATATGACCCGTGTGCAACGTGAGCGTTTTACCGATATCATGGAATATGAGCGTGTTAAAAACCTGTACACGCTTAAAAACTCGATGTTGCTTGGCAGTAAAGAGAATTTGCGGGTATTGCATCCGCTGCCAAGGGTGAACGAGATTTCATATGATGTTGACAGTAACCCTAAGGCATATTATTTCCAACAGGCCCGAAACGGACTTTATGCCCGTCAGGCCATCATATGCAAAGTATTGGGTATCGATAATAAATAAAAAGGGAGGAATGTAACATGACGACAATAAAAAATGAAGAATTGGCTGTGGCTGCTTTGCAGAATGGTACGGTAATCGACCACATTCCCACCGAGTCGCTTTTCAAAGTAGTCGATTTGCTTGGCATATCCAAGATGAAAAGCAGTGTGACAATAGGTTTCAATCTCAATAGCAAGAAATGTGGCAAGAAGGGTATAATAAAAGTTGCCGACGTGTTTTTGCATGAAGACACGCTAAACCGCATAGCCCTTGTAGCCCCCAATGCCAAAATAAATATCATAAGGGATTATAAGGTGGTGGACAAGCACACTGTTTCACTTCCCGATGACATATATGGCATAGTGAAGTGCAACAATCCCAAGTGCATAACCAACAACGAGCCTATGCGGACACATTTCCATGTTATCGACCGCGAAAATGTGGTGCTAAAGTGCCATTATTGCGAAAGAGCAGTGGAAAAAGACGATATCGTGCTTGAATAATAAGAGATGAAGCAAAATTGGAAACCCGGAACGCTGGTTTATCCGCTGCCTGCGGTATTGGTGAGTTGCGGTTCTTCGCCCGAAGATTATAACGTTTTTACTGCGAGTTGGGTAGGAACTGTTTGTACCAATCCGCCCATGTGTTATGTTTCGATTCGACCCGAACGTTACAGTCACGGTATCATTAAGCGCAATATGGAATTTACTTTAAACCTGACCACCGAGGCTCTTGCACGGGCTACCGACTGGTGTGGAGTGCGCAGCGGGCGCGATTATGATAAGTTCAAGGAGATGGGGTTGACTCCCGTCAAGGGGGTGAAGGTCGCCTCGCCTTACATTGCCGAGGCTCCGCTGTCGATAGAGTGCCGCGTGAAAGGAATTATGTCGCTCGGTTCGCATGATATGTTTATCGCCGATGTGCTTAACGTGGTGGCCGACGACCGGTATATCAATCCCGAAACGGGGGAATTCGACATGAAACAGGCCGGGATGCTTGTGTATTGCCATGGCGAATACTTTGGATTGGGGAACAGGATAGGCCATTTCGGCTGGTCGGTGAAGAAGAATAAATAATAACAATAATAAATACAATAGTAACAAGTAATGGAGAGAGACAAAGTAATATTCGACATCATTGAGCGTGAACATTTGCGCCAGAAGAAGGGTATCGAACTCATAGCAAGCGAGAATTTCGTGAGCGATGAAGTGATGCAGGCAATGGGCTCGTGCCTTACTAACAAATATGCCGAAGGCTATCCCGGCCATCGTTATTATGGCGGCTGCCAAGTGGTTGACGAGGCCGAAACTATTGCCATCGAACGCCTGAAACAGCTTTTCGGTGCCGAGTGGGCCAATGTGCAGCCTCACTCGGGTGCACAGGCCAACATGGCTGTGTTCCTGGCAGTGATGAAACCGGGCGACAAATTCCTGGGCTTGAACTTGTCGCATGGGGGGCACTTGTCGCACGGCAGCGCGGTCAATTTCTCGGGGTTGGTTTACCAGCCGCTTGAGTATAACGTGACTCCCGATACCAATCTCATCGACTATGATATGCTTGAAGAGGTTGCCCGCCGTGAGCGTCCGAAATTGATAATAGGCGGCGCAAGTGCATATTCTCGTGAGTGGGATTATGCTCGCATTCGCCGCGTGGCCGACGAGGTAGGGGCTATCTTCATGTTCGACATGGCTCACCCGGCAGGACTTATCGCCGCAGGCCTGCTCGACAATCCCGTGAAGTATGCGCACATAGTCACATCCACCACGCACAAGACGCTCCGCGGTCCGCGCGGCGGTGTGATAATGATGGGCAAGGACTTTGAAAACCCGTTTGGCAAGAAGAACAACAAGGGTGAATTGCGCATGATGTCGTCGCTGCTCGACTCGGCCGTGTTCCCTGGTGTACAAGGCGGCCCGCTCGAACACGTCATTGCCGCCAAGGCCGTGGCATTTGGCGAGGCATTGCAGCCGTCGTTCAAGGAATATCAGATGCAGGTGAAGAAGAATGCCGCAGTCATGGCTCAGGCATTGCTTGACAAGGGTTATAAGATAGCATCGGGCGGAACCGACAACCATTGCATCTTGCTTGACCTTCGAGGCAAGTTCCCCGAACTTACCGGCAAGGTTGCCGAAAGGGCGCTTGTGGCTGCCGACATTACGGCAAACAAGAACATGGTGCCGTTTGACACTCGTTCGCCGTTCCTCACGTCGGGCATACGCCTTGGCACGCCTGCCATAACCACTCGCGGTGCCAAGGAGGATCTGATGGGTGAAATCGTGGAAATGATTGACACCGTGCTCCAGAATGTTGACAACGAGGCCGTAATCAAGTCGGTACGCGAAAAAGTCAACAGCATCATGAACGAGTACCCCATGTTTGCTTACTAAAATAAAAGATATATTAGGAAAAATCCACTTCGTGAATTAGCGAGGTGGATTTTTTTATTTCTTGGAAATGGCGTCGGAGATGCGTTGGCACAGCCGGGTGGGCAGAATGTCGGCCATGAAGAAAAGGAGGCGGTAATGGAGCGGTATGTGGCGGTAGTGAAGTATGCCGTTGTTGGTTTCGGGGAAGGTGCGTTTCCATGCGGCAAAGTCGCGGTTAGGTCCGCGCAGGAATTTTATTTTGGCCGAAAATTTCATGTTGCGCAGGAAAGGTGCATATTTTGTGTCAAGATTGTTGTCGATGAACCATTGTTCGACAAACCGTGCCACGGTGAGCTGGTCGTGCAGCCGTTTTTCATGAGGCTGCGATGTGAGTGAATTGGCGTTCTCGCCTATTCGGTAATGGTAAAGAGGCACATTTATGGCCTTAGGATTTTTGGCCAAGGCAATTGCCCGTGATGTCATGGCAAGGTCTTCCCAACAGTTTGCATTGGGTATTTCGGGTATTTGGTCTATGATGCTTTTGTTTATTAATTTGTTCCAAAGTGAAAAGTGCAATGTGTCGATAGGCATTGAATTAAGGCAGAAGAACTTGTCGCAGTCGCCCATGTCAATTATTTTTTCGCTACCATTGCTGTTTGTAAAATAAGGTGTAGCGACAATATCATGATTGCCAGTAATGGCGATTTCGGTTAATTGTTCAACCATGCATGGCTCTATATAGTCGTCGCTATCGATGCACAACACATAATCACCAGTGCATTTCTTGATGCCGATGCTCCGTGCAACAGTTAAACCGCTATTTTTCCCCGTGTCGATTATTTTTGATTGGCTCATACGGGCAGGGTAATTGGTTACCAAGGTCTTAAGCAGGTAGATGCTGCCGTCGGGAGTGCAGTCGTTGACGAATATTATTTCAAGGCGAGGGTAGGTTTGTTCGAATATGGAGCGTGCGCACTGTTCAATGTAGCGTTCTACATTGTAAACGGGAACAATGACCGACACCAATGGCAATTCGTTGTTCATCTCTTTTCAGAATAGGTAACCTATGCTTGCAAAAAAGTTACCCGATGAGAAATCTTTTATCAAGGAGTATTTGGCCTCGACCGAGAGTTTCAGCGTGGCTGTGGCCATAACCTCGAAACCGGCACCTACGTTTGCTCCAAATCGGTTTTGGTTGCCAATACCAGTATTGTAAGTTTTCCAGTTATGGTAGGTGATACCGGCAAGGGGATAAATATTGGTTCTTTCCGACGTCTTAATAAGAAATTGTGCATTGCCGTTGAAAATGAATGCGCTGCGGTTGTTATTTTTAATAACGAATTGGCAGTCGGGGGCAAGTCGCAACAATGAGTTGCAACGATACTGGAAAAACAATCCGGCCACTGCTGCATGGCTCTCGGTTGTGTATCCTGCAAGTAATCCCACTGTCTTTTCTCCTTTTTGAGCCATAAGGCTTGTCGAAGCAGTAATTAAGGCTATGATAATGAATAGAAATCGTTTCATTGCTATTTTCAGTAATTTTATATTCAAAGTTAAATCAACATTTTCGATTATTTCAAATTTACGAGTAAAAAAATGCTTTGAATGTCCGAATTGGCTATTAAATGTGCAAAAAAAGGAAATATGTGGCAAGTAGCTGCCGTTGCTAATGGAAAAATGGCTAATTTTGCATACTAACACAAAACGGGATCGGTATATGGATTATGATATTATAAGGGTGGCAGCTGTTGTGCCACGGGTGAATGTAGCTGATTGCAGCTTTAATGCAAAAGAAATTGTCGAACAAATGTTGTATGCCGGCAATAAGGGAGCACAAGTGGTGGTTTTTCCCGAGATGTCGTTGACTGCATACACTTGCGGCGACCTGTTCTTCCAGCAAGAGCTGCTTGCATCAGCCGAAACTGCCCTTGGTGAAATCAGGAAGGCATCCGAGTCGGTGAATGCCATAGTATTTGTCGGTATGCCGGTGCGTGGCGTAAATGCCGTTTATAATTGTGCCGTTGCATTGAGCCGCGGGCACATATTGGGTGTGGTGCCTAAAACATATCTGCCCAATTATAAGGAGTTTTATGAAAAACGTTGGTTTGCGTCGTCAACGTCGCTTGTGCAGGACCAAGTGGAATTGTGCGGTGAGATTGTACCTATGGGATGCGACTTGTTGTTCAGATCGGGAGATTTGGTCATCGGTGCCGAGATATGTGAAGATTCGTGGACTGCAATACCACCGAGCAGCTATGCCGCGCTTGCTGGTGCCAATGTGATAGTAAATCTTTCGGCATCAAACGAGGTGATAGGCAAGCATGGATATTTGTGCAGCCTTGTGAAACAGCAATCAGCACGTTGCATGGCGGCATATGTGTATGCATCGGCAGGTTTCGGAGAATCGTCAACCGACCTTGTGTTTGCCGGTAATGCAATTGTTGCGGAAAACGGTGCGTTCCTGACGCAGAGTGACCGGTTTGCCGACGGGCCGGTTATGACTATTGCCGATGTCGATATTGAAAGAATTGCCAACGACCGCAGGATTACCACGAGTTTTGCCGATAGCATGGAATTAAATCGTAAGCCATACCGCTTGGTGAATTTTACACTTGATTCGGTAGGGGCCTGCGATAAACTGCTGAGGCCGTTGCACCGTTATCCGTTTGTTCCGGCCGACGGCAAATTGCTCTCGGAGCGTTGCGAAGAAATTATAAACATTCAAGTATCGGGACTTGCCCGCCGATTGTCGGCAATAGGTTGCAAGAGTGTTGTCATGGGAATTTCGGGCGGCTTAGACAGTACGCTTGCGCTGCTTGTGGCTGCAATGGCATTTGACAGATTGAAGTTGGCTCGTACAGGAATTGTAGGAATAACCATGCCCGGCTTCGGAACCACTGGGCGTACCCATGCCAATGCCGTTACACTGATGCAGGCTCTTGGAATAACAATCAAGGAGATTTCGATTAAAGGAGCCGTTGAAAGGCATTTCAGCGATATAGGGCATGACCCGGCCGTGCAAGATGTGGTGTATGAGAATTCGCAAGCACGCGAACGCACGCAAATCCTTATGGACTATTCCAACAAGGTTGGCGGCATTGTGGTCGGCACAGGCGATTTGTCGGAATCAGCCTTGGGATGGGCGACTTATAATGGCGACCATATGTCGATGTATGGAGTGAACGCAGGTGTACCAAAGACGCTCGTCAAATATCTCGTCAAGTGGTTTGCCGATGTGTATTTTGCAGGTAACGAGAGTATATCTCCTGCATTGCATGACATAGTTGACACACCTATAAGCCCTGAATTGATACCGGCTAAAGAAAACGGAGAAATCAAGCAGAAGACCGAAGACCTTGTGGGACCGTATGAATTGCACGATTTCTTCCTTTACAATATGTTGCGGCATGGATTTTCGCCACGGAAGATATATTGGCTTGCAAGCCGGGCATTCGAGGGGGATTATGATGATGCCACTATTAAAAAATGGCTTAAAACCTTTATGCGCCGGTTCTTTAATCAGCAATTCAAGCGGTCGTGTATGCCCGATGGCCCCAAGGTTGGCAGTGTCAGCCTTTCTCCACGCGGCGATTGGCGAATGCCAAGTGATGCCGCATCGGCGCAGTGGATAAAAGAATGTGACGAGTTGTAACAAGCTGTAATGAAGAAAGCGGGGTACAGGATTTATAATGTAATACGCAGCATACTGGTGGCGGCAATTCTTGCTGTCACCATGACGTATGTTGTCTTGTACCTGTTTATATCGATACCGCCGGTTCAGGATAAAATAAGGCAGATAGGCAGCCGGGAATTAAGCAGGTTGCTCGGAACGGAAGTGAGTGTAGGCGATATGAACATCACGCCATTCAACCAACTGGTGATTAATGATGTGCTTTTGCCCGACAGGCAAGGCGGCATTATATTGAAAGCCGATAAAGTAGGAGTGGGTTTCAGCGTGTTTAATTTGATACTTCACCAGCGGTTGGTGTTTACTTATGCTGAGTTGATCAATGTGGATGTGCATTTGAGCAGGCAATCGCCCGATGGGGAGTTGAACATACAGTTCCTGATTGATGCGTTGTCTCCAAAGCAAAAAAACAGCAAGCCGAAGCAATATGATTTGAATATACAAAACATAGTTATGCGCCGCAGTAGTTTCAGTTATGATGTCGGAACATTGTCAGATACCATGGCGACCGATCGTTTTAATGCCAGTCATGTGAGAATTGAAGATTTCAGGGCCGATATTTCGTTACCGCGCATAAGGAATAATGATTATGAAGTGAAGTTAAAGCGGTTGTCATTTAGGGAACATTGTGGATTTGAAGTAAAAAATATATCGGTCGAAGCTGTCGTAAATGACAGTTGCATAATGTTGAGCAATACAAGAATCGAATTGCCCAATACACACATCGCCCCCGATGACATGGTTTTGCGGATAGACGGTATAACGAGGCTTGCCGGTTCTGTTACCGATTTGCCCATCGATATAGCATTTACTGATAATTATATCACCCCGGCCGATTTCAAGGCTTTTGTGCCGGTGCTTGAAACTTTTGACGATCCTTTGAATTTCACATTTGCCGTTAGCGGTACATTGCGTGAATTGAATGTGCCAAAATTTGAATTGCGGTCGGCAGGCGGCGGACTGAAGATCGACATGGCCGGTAGGTTCAATGATGTTTTGTCGCCCGACTCGGTGCAAGGTGAAGTAAGTCGCCTCAGGTTTTCGGCCGATGCCGATGTCATGGCCGCCATTTTGTCGAATACTGCCGGTGCGAGTGGGGAAGTGCGCCGTATCATAACCAATTGTGGAAACATAGGTTTGAACGGTAAGTTGAAAGGTAATCCGAAGTTTGTAGATTTTAATGGCATGATATCAACTTCGGTGGGGGAGATGTCGCTTAACGGAGTATTTGCCAACAGGGGTAACGGTGCTGTCAACAGTTATGCGGGAAAATTGGAGACCGCAGGGTTTGACGTGGGTAAATTATTGGCGAAAGAAGATGTGGTGGGAACGCTCGCTTGCAATATCGATGTAAATGTATCAAACCGCCATTCGGTGTTAAGCGGGCAGGTAATCGGAAAATTCGGACATATCGATATAAAAGGATATCGGTATAATGATATTACTGCCAATATAGAGCTTGATAAAAAGAACGTCAAGGGGCGTGTTGAAATTGATGATGAGAATGGTTCGTTGGCTGTCGAGGGTGCCGGCATATTGGACGGAACCAATACTGTAATAGATGTAACAGCATCGGTTGACAATGCCGATTTGTCGAAGTTGCACCTTACGGAGCGTTTCCCTGGCAAGAAATTATCGTTCGACCTTGATGCGGCTTTTGAAGGGAATGACATAAACAATATCACCGGTATCGTGTCGTGCAACAACTTGACTTACTGTGATTCGGTGGGAGACGGGGTACACATATCGAAATTCCTTGTGGAGGCCGACAATAATTCGCAGCCTAAGGTCGTGAGAGTGACATCCGATATATTAAATGGCAGCATATCGGGGCAATATGATGTGTATAGCCTTGCCGGGTCGGTCAAGACAATGCTTTCAAGGCCTTTCCCTGTGCTGCTCGGCGATACGATTGAAGTGGAGAAGGAACATGATAAACATAAATTGCGTCGTCGGCACAAGAAGGAAAGGGAACGTGAGATTGTGCCGAATAATGTGTATTTCAATTTTAACATCGACAACCTTGCAGAGGTGGCCGATATGTTTAACTTGCCTGTAAAACCGCTAAGTGCGGTTACGATAGACGGTTTTATAACCGATAGCAACCATTCCATGTATTTACTTGTGGATGCACCGTATTTGCAGCAAAAAAACAAGTTGATTGAAGGAACTCGTTTGCAAGCATCGTTGAATAATACCGACGATAATTTACAGGTTGATGCGTATTCGATTATTCCATTGAAGAAAGGGAAACTTGCACTTACGGTGGTGGCAAACGGGGTGAACGACCGCATCGACAGTGATGTGTCGTGGACGGTTGACGGCAAGAAATCATATAGCGGGGAGGTGAGCCTGTCGTCGCTTTTCACTCGCGACACAGTTGCAGCCGGACCGTCGATACATATCGATGTGAACCCCACCGAATTGATGTTTAACGACACGGTGTGGCGAGTGCATCCTGCACACATAGACGTGGACAAGGGTCGTATAGGCGTGAATGATTTTTATGTGACTTGTGAAAAGCAATTCTTGAAAATCGACGGGACGGCAAGCAGTAACCCCGACGACGAGATGGTGGTGGAATTGAATGATATAAATCTTGATTATGTGTTTGAAACACTTGCCATCAATAATGTGACATTCGGCGGACGTGCAACAGGAGTGTTTTATGCGTCCGACCTGTTTTCGGGTGTTCCACGAATGTACACCGAGGGGCTTTTCGTAAAGTCACTGTCGTATAACCAAGCCGTGTTTGGCGACGCGAAGATATTGAGTTCGTGGAAAAATGAAGAGAAGTGTGTGACCATTCAAGCCGACGTGTCACAGCAAAACGGCAGGCAGACATTGATAGACGGGCGTATATTCATTGCAAGAGACTCGCTTTATTTTGATTTTAAGCCCGAACGTGTGAACATTGCTTTCTTGAAACCGTTTATGAAGGCGTTTTCGTCGGATATACAAGGTGAAGCCTCGGGGCACGTGGAGCTTTACGGCACATTCAAGAATATTAATCTCAAGGGAGATGTATTTGCCGATTCGTTGAGAATGAAAATAGATTACACCAATGTATATTACACGGCCCGCGATTCGGTAAAAATGTTACCCGGATTGATATTGATAGACGATATAGAAATCAAGGACCCGATGGGGCATACGGCACGATTGTCGGGCAAGGTGACGCATGATTATTTCCATGATGCAACTTTCGATTTCAGCCTGACCAATGCTGCGAATTTCCTGAGCTTCGATGTCACGCAAAAAATGAGCCCCGAATGGTACGGCAGGATATTTTGTAACGGTTCGGCATTCATAACAGGGCGGCCGGGATTTGTGAACATAGATGTGAATATGGCTACGGCCGACAATAGCAGTTTCACATTTGTGCTTTCTGATACCAAGGTTGCAACCGAGTACGATTTTATAACGTTTGTCGATAGAAATCGTGGGGCGAATGCCGATGAGTCACAATTGGATTCGCGTCCCGAAAAAGTGAAGGAATTTTTGAAGCGACAGAAGAATGTCGAAGATGGCAGCTCGTCGCAATTCAATATCAACTTGATGATTGATGCCACGCCACAGGCTCAAATGAATCTTATCATGGATCCGTCGGGAGGCGACAGGATTAGGGCGGCAGGAAACGGCAGCTTGCGCATAGGCTATAACAGTGCCGACGAGGAGATGACGATGTTTGGAACATACACCCTTACCCGAGGTAACTATAATTTCACATTGCAAGATATCATCATAAAAGATTTTACCATAAGGGAAGGCAGCAGCCTTACGTTTAACGGCAATCCGTTGTCGGCTGTGATGGACATAGAGGCGATGTATTCGCTTCATGCCAATATTGCCGACCTTGATGAGTCGTTTGCTACCGATGGCGAGCTTAACCGCACCAATGTGCCGGTGAATGCGCTGTTGCGCCTGCAAGGCGATATAAGTGCGCCTGAAATATCTTTCGATTTGGAATTTCCCACACTTACGTCGGATGTTTACCGTAAGGTGATGAGCATAATAAGCACCGAGGACATGATGAACAGGCAAATTATATATTTGTTGGCGTTGAATAGTTTTTATACTCCCGATTATATGGCAGAAAACAGCCGTAGTAACGAATTGGCATCGGTGGCATCATCAACTATTTCTTCACAATTGTCTAATTTGCTCGGGCAGATGAGCGAGAATTGGAGCATATCGCCTAATTTCAGGAGCGATAACGGGGATTTTTCCGATATAGAAGTGGAACTTGCTTTGTCGAGCCAGTTGCTTAACAACAGGCTGTTGTTCAACGGAAATTTCGGGTATCGTGACAATGCACTTAATACGCGGAATTCAAATTTCATAGGCGACTTTGATATAGAGTACCTGTTGACAAAAAATGGAAATATAAGGTTGAAAGCTTATAATCATTATAACGACCAAAACTATTATGTGCGCAGTGCATTGACTACCCAGGGAGTGGGTGTGGTTTTCAAACATGACTTCGATGATATATATGATTTCTTGTGGCGAAAGAAACCTAATAGGGAAGCTGATGCGGCTCCTGCCGATACTGTAACAAGAAGCAATGATGAATTTATACGGGAACGGGTGGAGGCCGGTGATTGAGAGGTTATGATTAATAGATTGTTTAAATATATATTAGTCGTATTATTTTGTGCATCCGTATTGGTTGTGCACGGGCAACAGGTGAGAGACGTGAACAGCGCATCGATTGTCGATGCATTGTCGATAAGTGCCGAAGATACTACAGTATTCGGCAACGAGCGGGGAATGGTGCAAAAGATGATGAAAAAGGACAAAGACTATTGGTATCGTGCCATGTTGCGTGGAAAGCTCGACATGAAAGACAAGGATGTGAATTATCCCAAGTTCATAAAGTTTTGCGTGGATACATATAACTGGGCCGACAGGGTGTTTAATTCATATGATTCGGCTTACGTTGTGGGAACCGGCAAGCGATGGAAACTTTTTTTCAAGAGTGACAATTGGCTTGATAGTTACGCAATGAATTTGCAGCAAGGTGGTACCCCCGTACGGATGATGTCTGATCCGTGTTGTAATATTGGCGGATATATTTCTTATATGGCAGTCAGCCTTGGGTATATGTTCGATGTGGGATATATATTTTTCGGCCAGCCAGTGACGCATAATAAGTTTGATTTCAATTTTACGTGTGCATTGCTCTCGGCAAATATATATTATAATAAGAATACCGGAGGCACTAATTTGCGGCGACTCGGTGATTACAACGAGGGCAAGTGGTTAAAGTATGATTTTCCAGGCTTGCGACTGGAATCTTATGGTATCGATGTGTATTATTTCTTCAATAACAGGCGATATTCGCACGGAGCCGCTTACAGTTTCTCGAAAATCCAAAAGCGCAGTGCGGGGTCGTTGATAGCAGGTATAACCATATCATCGCAAGATGTCGATATAGATTTCGGTTGCCTGCCCTATGACATGAAAATGTATCTGCCTGAGCCTGATAACATGAATTACCGGTTCCGTTATTTCGATTATTGTTTTCTTGCCGGTTATGGTTATAATTGGGTGATTTCAAAGCATTGGCTTTTTAACGTATCGGCATTGCCTTCCTTTGGGTTCAAGCATTGCCTTGATAATTCGGTTGAGGGCAATACCGACTTGTTCTCGCTGAACGTGAAGGGTATGTTTGCCTTGGTTTACAGCCACCGCGATTTGTTTGTGGGGCTGCACGGGAAAATGGACGGGCACTGGTATGCAAGTCGCCAATACAATTTCTTTAATTCAATTGAAAATTTGTCGTTGACGGCAGGTGTAAGGTTTTAATAAATATATGGCTTATGAATGAATACAAAACAAGGCAAGGAAAGCCGTCATACACACCATTGTGCATAAGTTCGTTGCAGCCCGACGAGGTGTTTGTGTTCGGAAGCAACTTGGACGGGTTTCATGGCGGCGGTGCCGCGCGTGTGGCATTCAGCAAGTTTGGTGCCGAATGGGGCAAAGGCGTGGGGTTGCAAGGGCAAAGTTATGCCATACCCACCATGCAAGGCGGAGTGGAAACAATCAAGCCATACGTTGATGAATTTATCGACTTTGCTCGCCGTAATCCCGATAAATACTTTTTCGTTACTCGCATAGGGTGCGGTATTGCAGGTTTCCGCGATGCGGATATAGCTCCGTTGTTTGGTGGGGCAATGGAGATGGAAAATGTTTGTCTGCCCGATACTTTTGTTGAAATATTATCTCGTTGATATATTTATGGTCAAGGAATTGCAATTGCGCGTTTTGCCCGAGGTGGCATACGTCGATGAGAATTTGCGTAAGGAAGTTGCACGGAATGTGGGGGTCGAGGTTGGCCGTGTGTGTGGCGTGGTGGTTGCCAAGCGGTCGATTGATGCGCGTCAACGCAGGGTGATGGTAAACCTGCGTGTTGTTGCATACGTCGATGAGCCGCAACCTGCAATTTCGCCCATTACGCACCCCATAGATTATGTGCCGTTGCCCGATTGCGCTCAGCAGGCTGTTGTGGTCGGCATGGGACCGGGTGGCTTGTTTGCCGCATTGCGGCTCATAGAGCTGGGAGTGCGGCCGATTGTGGTTGAGCGCGGCAAGCCTGTGTCGGAACGCATAATCGACATTGCGCGTATTTCACGGGAAGGCATCATCGACCCCGATTCCAATTATTGTTTTGGTGAAGGCGGTGCAGGGGCATATTCCGATGGCAAGTTATATACGCGCAGCAAAAAACGCGGTTCGGTGGAGCGTATTTTAAACATATTCCATCAACACGGAGCATCGCAAGATATATTGGTGGATGCGCATCCGCACATAGGCAGCGACAAGTTGCCTCGTGTGATTGAAGCCATGCGTCGCACTATATTGAGGTGTGGCGGTGAGGTGTACTTCGGAACTCGAGTCACGTCGTTGCTGGTCGATGGAGGCGAAGTCACCGGTGTTGAATGCAGTTCGGGAGAACGGTTTTTGGGGCCTGTCATACTTGCTACAGGGCATTCGGCTCGTGATATCTATGAGATGCTTTATAAGCAGCATATATGCATCGAGGCAAAAGGAATTGCCGTCGGGGTGCGGCTTGAACACCCGCAGCGGCTTATCGATGAGATACAATACCACAGCCCTAAAGGGCGCGGAAAGTATCTTCCCGCGGCGGAATATGCGTTTGTGACGCAAGTCGATGGCAGAGGGGTCTATTCGTTTTGTATGTGTCCGGGTGGGGTAGTTGTGCCGGCGGCAAGCAGCACCGGCCAACTTGTGGTTAATGGAATGTCGGCCTCGGGTCGCAATTCCCGATGGGCAAATTCCGGAATGGTAGTGGAAATTCATCCCGAAGATGTGCCGGGCTACAGTTCCGAAGATGCGCTTTGCGTGATGCGTTTCCAGCAACGGCTTGAACGCCGGTGTTACGAAGCGGCGGGCATGACGCAACGGGCGGGGGCGCAGCGCATGATTGACTTTGTGGAAGGACGCAACAGCGTGGATTTACCGCCGTCGTCTTATCCGGCCGGAGTGCAGCCGTCGCGGCTCGATATGTGGTTGCCTGCGTTTATCGGCAACAGGTTGCGCAAGGGGTTCCGTGTGTTTGGTAATTCGGCTCGCGGTTTCCTCACCAACGATGCCATTGTGATAGGCGTTGAGACTCGTACATCATCGCCTGTGCGCATTCCGCGCAATTTGGCGGCAATGCATCATATTGCGGTAAAAGGGTTGTATCCTTGTGGTGAAGGTGCGGGATATGCCGGCGGTATAGTGTCGGCGGCCATCGACGGTGAGCGTTGTGCCGAGGCTCTTGCCGCTACCGTTGCTTCATGTCGTTCCTGATGAGCAGCTCTTCGATTTCTTTGCGTGAGATTGAGGCTCGTTCTGCCTTGTCGTAGATATACAGCAAGTCGATTTCGGTTTCTTCGGCCGAAACAGGTTTTATTTTCCCTTCTCTTTTCAACTTAAGTTCTTTCAGGCCGGCATCGATGCCGGCAAGTATTTCCTGCTTGCTGATGTATTCGGTGCGGTCTTCGGCCACTACATTGCACATATTGTCGATGTTGTTTTGTAATTTGTCGAGAAGCCACCGTTGGTTGTCGATCGACGTCGATCGTATGGTTTCCCTCAGGCTGTCTAATGAAATTGTTGCTCTCATATTGTGTAACTCGATGTTTATGATATTGCAAATAATAGTGATTATCCGCCGTTTCTTGTGAATAAAGATAAAAAGATTACGGAAGGCCTGCTTGCAGCAAGTGAATACAAAAAAAGTTCCACGCAGGAGTGCTGCGTGGAACTGCCATAGGATTATTTTTTAAATATGAAACGAATGTT
>CALUMH010000007.1 GCA_944321685.1 uncultured Muribaculaceae bacterium | reverse complement strand
GAAAATCTTTACAAAGATATGGATTTCAATCCATTACAACGATTTCATCACCCCAAATGTCCACCCCGCCTTTTTTTATTATAGTATGGTAAAAAACGAAAGCCGATGCTTCACAGCGTCGGCTCTTGTTTAATCTACAATCTATAAAAACATATATATTTCAGAATTAGAATCATCTGTGTGTCAAATTTAGGTATAATTTTAATCTTTACAAAGAAAAATTTAAATAAAATTTTGTGTTTATGTCGCGATGTCTGATAAAATGCTGATTTGGCGGCTTGTAAGTGCATGAGTGTTTTGACAAGTTGGATAATTGTGATTTTTGATTGACAAAGAGCGGCTGTCGGTCGATTAATTTTGGCAGAAAAACATAGATGAAAAACAGTGACAAACGTGTGACGGTGAAATTTGCCGGTATAGGCAATTATGCCGATGTGGAAAACGCTCCGGCGGGAATGTGTGAAAAACTTGTGAATATGCGTGAAAAGCGTGATGCGGTGTCGGCAGTGGGGCGTTGCCTTCGGGTCGGAACGCTTGCTACAGGGGAGAAAATCGTGGCGGTGCATTGCGTGGTGGGAGCAAGTAATATGATAAGTGCCATCGGCGGCACTTTGTATTGGCACAGTATAATAGCTGTCGATGGCACTGTCACACCGAAAGGGGTGGCCATAGCCTCGGTCGATGCGGATATAATTTCGGTGGTTGCCGTGGGGGATTTTTTGGTGTGCGCTACCCAAGGGACCGGCATGGTGGTGAAATATGATTTTGTGGCAGGCTGTTATACATGGCAAGATATTTCGGGGGCTGTACCAAGGTTGTTGTTGTCGCCTTCGGGAAAATATGGCATTAATGATACTGTTGCCGCACAAGAATTTGATGCACCGCTCACCCGGTGGCAGCATCCTTTGCCGACGGGCGATGTGGAGCGTATCTCGGCAAACGTGGGCGATGCTTATAAGCGGTTGGCAGGGCGTGCTGCCATCGAGGGGTATATGATACAGCCGGTGCTGGCGCGTTATGCCGTAAGGTTGTGGAACGACAGTTACTTGTGGGTGTCGGCTCCGTTGTTGATAGGCAACGGCATACAATCGTTATCCGGGAAAACGACGGCAACGTCCGACGGTAGCACATTCACCGGCATAAATGCCGCACCGGTGGAAGTTGAGACTTACAGGCTGTCGGTGGTTGTTGAAACCGGAACCGATGTTGCTTGTGACCGCCTTATAAAGTCGATCGACATATTGATGACCGACGAAATCGACCCGGTGGATTACTCGTCGCTTGTCGATTATTCTTGTACACGTTCCACGTCAGGCGGGTCGGTCGTTTATGATTTTGCATTTGAGCTGCCTGTAACCGAAGGTGGCACATTGCTTGCAAGATTGCTTGAGGCGAAGCGTTGGCATGTGGTTGCGAGTATCAGCGACTTTGATGCATTGAGGCAGGGCAGGGTGAATGCCGCAAATTGCATCCCGTCGGCCAACGCCACCGATCTGCCTGCCGGAGTACATCGCTATGAAATTGCCGGAAACGGGGCCGATGTGGTTGAGGCTGCCGACATTGACCGTTGCATCACGGCATCGTCGCGCCATTATTGCCACACTGCACTTTGCTGCCACAATCGTCGCCTGTTTGCTGCTTGCGACAGGGCAATTCTTGTCAATTCGTGGCATCCGTCGCAATTTTGGCATGGGAAAATTGTTTCAGGTTCTTGCCGCATACTTGTAGAGGCTGATATCATGACCGATTCGGGAATTGTAACCACCATTTGGCAGGGTATGTCGGAGTTTGTGCCCGAGGAATTGACACCTGTTGTGTCTTATCCCGATGCCCGTGCCGTGTCGATGGTTGTCTCGATATTACCCACCGGCGGCACCTTGAAAAGGGTGACGGTGCAATTGCATGGCGTACTTGGATGCGACACGGCTTGTTCGGCGGCCGGTGAATTGAAACCGTTGCAATTCGAGGATACAGGGAGCGATATGCTGCCGGTGCCGTCAACGACGGTTGTCGCCGATGGCACGACGGGGCAGTTGTTGGAATATGAAGATGGCAATCCGCTCGCCGTGGCGGCAGTGCACAATGTGTGCGGTTGTGTGATACGGGCAATTGCTGCGGCCGACCACCATTCCAACGATAACATAGGAACGCCGCTTTACATTTTTGCCGACGATGGCACATATGCCATGCCTTACAGGGTGGCAACGTCGTGTTATTCGCCGGCCGTGATTGTGTCGCGCCGTGCGGCAGCACCGGGAGTGCCTCCTGTCGTGGCCGATGCGGCGGTGTATTTTGCTACTTCTCGCGGTGATGTGTGCCGAATAAACCGTTATACGGTTGAGACAGTGTTGCAAGGCGTTGCGCCGACCCGAATGGCATGGAACTGTAACGAATGTGAATTATGGTTGTTGTCGGATGTCGGAGTTACGGTTCTCATGCAGTCGGGGCGGACATATATGCGCAATGATGCCGATTATAAATATTTGTTCGGCTTGTCGTCAACCGTAGCCTATGCCGCCACTGCCGAAGGACAGTTGCTCGACATATTATGTGAAGACAAGGCAACGCCTGTCGGGGTGGAATTGCTCACCTGCCCCGTGGTGATTGCCGATGTGGCAGCCGTGCCGGTGTCTGTGTCGTGGAAAATATTTGCCGATGATGCATCATTGTCGCTTGCGGTAAATGGCGAAAACGGAGCGAGTTGCCATGGTGCTATGTTGTGTCGGTTAAAGGCAAGCGGACGGATTGCCGCCCCGTTGACGGCGAGGCTTGTGAGTCCGCCGGTGCGTACTGTGAGGTTGTCGGTTTCCGGAACTGTAAAGCCTGGAACTATTGCCAGGAATGCAGGGCTGATAATCAAGACTTTGGAGCGGTTTTAGTTCCAGGTGATTTCAATCCGTTGTTTGGTGCAAAGGTGTAAGAAATATGATGAGAGAGGATATATATGGCATTTTTTTATCAAATGTAAAATGGAAAATGATAGAAAAGCACTACTTTTGCATACACATTTTACATATTTTATTGAAAGAAATAAGAAAGCCGTATGAACTGGATTATTCTGATTGTTGCCGGATTCTTTGAGTCCGGTTTTGCTTTTTGTTTGGGGAAGATGAAAGAAGTGTCGGGAACCGAATGGTATCTTTGGGGAGCCGGATTTCTCATAAGCCTTGCGCTCAGCATGGTGCTGCTTGCCAAGGCGGTACAGACGTTGCCTATTGGCACAGCTTATCCGGTGTGGACGGGTATCGGCGCAGTGGGTACGGTTGTGTTGGGCATCGTGTTTTTCCACGAGCCGGTATCATTCTTACGGTTGTTCTTCATCACTACATTGATAGCTTCAATTGTAGGTTTGAAAATGGTTTAGCGATAAAGCGATATGTTTAGGGAAATGCGCCGTAAGCGGCAATTGTTATCAATCGAAGAAAGCGTCGCTATCCTCGAAAAGATGACGAATGGAACGTTGGCTCTTCATGGGGACAATGGTTATCCGTATGCCGTTCCTGTCAGCTATGTGTATGCAGATAGAAAGATATACTTTCACACTGCAGTGAAAGGCCACAAAGTGGATGCTATCTTGCGGAATGATAAAGTCTCGTTCTGCGTGGTGGAGCAGGATGAGATTAAGTCTGCCGAGTTTACCACTTACTTCCGCAGCGTGATAGCCTTTGGTAAAGCTCGCATTTTAGAAGACGATGGCGAAAAACTATCCGCATTGCGTTTATTGGCAGACAAGTATTCGCGCGGCGAGACCGGTATAGAGTCAGAAATAGCCAAAGGTTTCCATCATTTGCAGATGGTGGAAATCACGGTTGAACATATGACGGGCAAGGAGTCTATTGAGCTGGTCAGAGGAAAAAAACGATGCTTTTGACATGGATAGGTGATCAACGGGAGAACTGCAAGAGTTTTTGGGCATACCGAAACATAAATTTGCTATATAGAGGAACTTATCTTCCTTTGAGTGGCTCAAAGGGAAACATAATTTATTTTCAAAAAAAGCCGCGCAAAAATTATTGGCGGCTTAATTCACTCATTCGATAATTATGTCAGACGCATCTATTTTTTCCCTAAGAGCTATACTTGTGATGCTTTTTTCCGTGGGGTATGTTATCGTGGGCGTTGGTTTATGTGGTGAAATGTGGCTGGTGCATGGTATTCCCGTAGGTGTATCATAATTCCGACAATGAAGTTGTAGAGATGATGGCACATCGTCTCTACAACGGTAATGGTTGATTTGCAATGTTTTATATGATGTGACAGCTGTAGAGATGCAAAATTGCATTTTGACACACTCCCAACAGCCGGAAATGAGTTATGTGTTTTTTGTGAGGGTAGTCCCATGGCTCTTTGTCTTGCATATAACATTTGCATGGGTTGTTGCTTGGCAACCCACGGCAACCTGTTTTTGATATTCTGCAAGACGGGACGCAGAGATGTGATTTTTGTAAGGAGAGAAGAGCCGTCCCACTACTTTCACCGCATGGTATGTGCGGCGAATTGCCTGATGGTAGTGTAATCTCCCCGAAAGCACAACAAATGTACTTTCTCGCATTGCAAAAATAGTGAAAAAACGCGAATTGTGCGGCATGATGCGTGAAAATCACAAATTTTTGCGTAAGTTTGACAAATGAATAATCTTCGAGCTGTGTTATGCCGTTGCTTGATACCGTACATTACCCCGATGGAACAGCCCTGCATTTGTGGTGGCTGACCGAGACAGTCGAGGAACTCATGGAAAGTTGCCGTCGTCTTGAATTGCCGTTGCCTGCCGATGCTAAGTGTTGCAAGCAGCGTCTTGGCGAGAAACTTGCCGAGGCATTGCTTGTGCATCGCATATTCGGCAAAGGCAGATTGCTTGGCCACACTCCCGACGGTGCGCCTACCATAGATGTCGCCGGTTGCCACATAAGTATAAGTCATGCCCGCGGGTGGGTGGGCATGGCCCGTAACGACAAGCACCGCATAGGTATCGACATAGAACGATGCGACAGCCGCGTGTTGGGGGTGAGGAAACGTTTCCTGAATGCCGAGGAGCAGGCGGCAATCCCGCCTGACGATATTATGGGCAATACACTTGCCTGGACGGCTAAAGAGGCCCTTTACAAACTGTTTTTGGGCAAAGGCGGGGCAAGCCTTAGCGGCCATTACTCGGTAGGTGAATGTGTGCAGGTGATTAACTGCGGCTATGTGGTGCGTCCTGCCAAGGCCGCCTGCCTGCCCGGCGAGCCGTTGACGGTGGTGTCGCAAGTGATGTCGGGGGCTGTGCTGTCGCTGGCTGTTGAGAGCAGGTATATTGTTTAGATGAATAGTATTTTTTGAAAGTAATAAAAATTACGTAGATGAAATTAAATAAAAGCTTTATTGGAAAGATTTTGGCTGCGGCGGTCGCCGTGGCTGTTGTTGATTATGCCGATGCCTGCACCAACTTTGTGGCAGGCAAGAATGCTACTGTCGATGGCTCGACGATGGTGACTTATGCCGCCGACAGCCATACGCTTTATGGTTTCCTGCAACACCTGCCTGCCGCCGACCATCCTGAAGGTGCCATGCGTGAAGTGCGTGAGTGGGATACAGGCAAGCCGCTTGGGCAGATACCCGAGGCTCGGCACACTTATTCGGTGATAGGAAATATGAACGAACACCAGCTCACAATTGCCGAATCGACGTGGGGCGGGTGGCCCGAACTTGTCGATACCACCGGTATCATCGACTACGGAAGCCTGATATATATAACCTTGCAACGCAGCAAGACTGCCCGGGAGGCAATTGCCACAATGACCGACCTCGTGGAGCGGTATGGCTATTATAGTTCGGGAGAATCGTTCTCGATTGCCGACCCCGATGAGGCGTGGATAATGGACATGATAGGCAAAGGCCCCGGAAACAAGGGTGCCGTGTGGGTAGCTGTGCGCATTCCCGATGACTGCATTGCCGGCCATGCCAACAATCCGCGCATTCACCGCATTCCGTTCGGTGACAAGGAAAATTGCCTGTACTCTGACGACGTGATTTCGTTTGCACGGGAAAAAGGTTATTTTTCCGGGAAAGATGAGGATTTCGATTTTGCCCTGGCATATTCGGTGCAAGACTTTTCGGCACTTCGCGGTTGCGATGCCCGTGTGTGGGCGTTTTTCAACCATTTGGTGGCAGATATGGACAAATATTTGCCTTATATCAACGGCAAGAAAGATGCCGAGGTGATGCCGCTGTATGTGAAGCCTGAACGGAAATTGTCGGTGAGAGATATGCAAGCCATGATGCGCGACCACTTCGAGGGTACGCCTTTCGACATGACTGTGGATGCCGGTGCTGCCGAATGGTGGGGCGTTCCTTACCGTTACCGCCCGATGGATTTTAATGTGGATGGTGTGGAATATTCGCAAGAACGGGCCACGGCCACGCAGCAGACGGGTTTCGTGTTTGTGTCGCAAATGCGCTCGTGGCTGCCCGATGCCATCGGCGGAGTGCACTGGTTTGGCGTGGATGATGCAAATACGGCGGTTTTCGTGCCGATGTACTGCTGCATGACACGCGTGCCGCGCAGTTATGATGTATCGACTGCCGACCTTTACACGCTAAACTGGGAATCGTCGTTTTGGGTAAACAATTGGGTGGCCAACCAGGCTTATAACCGCTATTCGCTGATGATAGGCGATATCTTTGCAGTGCGCGATGCGCTTGAAGGCAGTTATGAGGCCATGCAACCTGAACTTGAGCGTGTTGCCGTCGAAAAATACAAGCAGTCGCCTGCCGAGGCTGTGGCCATGCTCACCGACTATTCGTGCCGGACGGCCGATTATGCCACTTTGAGATATAAGCAATTGGGCGAATATTTGTTTGTCAAGTTCCTTGATGGCAACGTTAAGAAGGAGAAAGACGGCAAATTTTTGCGTAATCCTTATGGAACTCCCGAAAACCCCGATTTCCCCGGTTATACTCCCGATTATTATCGTTCGGTGGTGCGTTCATCGGGCGACAGGTTGAAAGTTGTTCAGCCTGAAAAATAAAACTTTGTTGTTAAATATCGGGTGTTGATTAGTTAAATGTGTTAAATATTATATTCCCATGCAATATTTGTTTGTAATGTTGCATGGGATTTGTTTAGTTGTTATTATCTTTGTAACATAAAAGTGCAAAAAATATAAACAATTATATCTATGAAAGTCAGAAGTTTATTTTTTATGATGTTTGCTGCTGCCGGGTTGATGTTGGCATCTTGTGCCGACGAAGCTGTGGGTCTTGCCGAAGAACCTGTGGCTGAAGGAACGGGTGTTGCCACCACAATCAAGGTTGTAATTCCGAGCGGCGCGGAGGCTGTGAGGGTAGAATATCCCACTGCCGACGGTATGAATAGTATGAATGTTCCTATTGATGTTGATGTAAATTATTCTGAGCGTTATGGCGCTTGTGCCATCACTACCGGCGAAATCAAACTTGCTTCGCCTGTTGCCACCACGGTCAATGTGTATGATATGCAAGGAACTTTGCTCGCGAAGAATGTGCCTGTGGCTGCTGTTGATGGAACTGTAGCCGGGGCCACGATGATGCCTGAAGATGCTGTGAAGAATTATGTAAGCAGCGATGCCAACCAGATATTTTATCATTCGAGCGGTGTGGCAATGTTCGACGACAGTTGGCCTAAGACTTATACAAAAGACGAAGATTATAACGACGTGGTTATCGATTACGATATCGAGACCAAATATGTGGACATGAGCGTCATTCCCGACCAGGCTTGGCGTGAGCAGGTGAAAGTGGTTATGCACCTTCGCTCTATGGGTGGTGAATATCCCACGACTGCCGGACTGTATCTCGAAAGTCTCGATACCAAGTATATTACAAATGTTGAAACCTCATTGTCGCTCGGTAATATGGGTGACTTTAATGCCGAAAACATGGGCATAACCTACGATGTGAATTTGGATGGTGAGCATCCTCTCATCACTTTCAACAATTTGCAATGGTTGGTTTCGGAAGAGGCAAAGACAGCTACTTATGAAAAGAACGGACAGACATGGTTTGTCAACCCGCGTGACCCGTCGAAAATTGCAATCAACAATAATCCGCTGCCTTATACCGATAAAATTGCCGATACTTTCTATAATGTGAATGCTGGTATCATCAACACAGGCGGCAGCTTGTTTACTCTTACGGTGATTTTCAAGGGTATCGATCGTAATGAACTTTCGGCAGAGGAAGGACAGAAGCAGATAGAACACTTTATCAATGCCACTATGGACGTGAACAAGCAAAACTTCTTCATCGGTTGCCATACCGAGTTTGCAAACTATTTGGAAGTTCACATGAAAGGGTATGATCCGACACCCGATTATACATCGTATGACGCACATAATGCCATAGGTGTGGCTAAGGATAATTCAACCACTTACAGTGGTGCCGACGGCAGCATTTACGGCATGAAAGTGCCTGTGATGACGCGCCATGCATATGAGAAAAAGCCGTTCCATTTGGCTTATCCCGAATTTGAGGCATGGTTTGAGAGCAACGGCGAAAGCAATGCCGACTGGTATTTGCGTCCCGACGGATATGCCACCCCGAACATACCGAGCAATTATGTAAGTTGCGAATGGTAAATCACTGATTTTGATTAGATATAAGGCGGTCTCCCGTTTGTAGCGGCGAGGCCGCTTTTCTGTTTTTTGATGGTGTCGCCATGATAGGCGATAATGTAATTTTGCGGCATTAATACAATATGATGCCATGAAGAATTACATGATGAACCTTACCGAAGAAGAGATGCTTGAATTGTGGAAAACACGGTTGCGCTTGTTGCCTGCACGACGTGATTGCACCATAGAACGTGACGACGGCATTGACATCTACAGCGTGTTGATGCTCGATATTCGTGAATGGTATGCTCGTTTGCTCGTAGGCGGCAATGCGGGTTGGTTGCCTGTTGAAGACTTGTCGCATGAAGCGGAATGTGAAACCGATGATGAAGGAGTTGTGATGGTGCAATTGCCGCCGGGGTGCGTCAGGCCGGTGGAATGGAAACTTGCAGGATGGAAGAACAGTGTGGTGCAATTTCATGCTCCCGGTTCATATAAGGCCATGTGCCAGCGAAACATATATTTGCGTGGCGATGCAGTATCGCCTGTCGCGGTGTTGCACGATGATTGCTTGGTGCTGTATTCGGTGGAGCCCGGCACTGTGGCGGTTGTGGAACAGGCTCGTTGTGTGGTGCGTCCTGCCGATGGCAGTTTCTGTTTCCATGAGGCGGCTTTGTCAACCATGCATGATTACTTGAGGTTGCATCTAATGTGAATATGGGCCGCGTCACGGTAAATTGGCAAATTCATGCAGGCATGATTTGCATTTGCGCTCTACTTGCACTATCTTTGCCTCTAAAAGGAGAATATTGCCGATGGCAGGTAAACAGACTTTGGCACAAGAACAGAAATTGACGCAGCGATTATCGCCGTTGCAATTGCTGCTTGTGCCGTTGTTGCAAATGAACCGTGGTGAAATCGAAGAGGAGGTGCGTCGTGAAATGGACGACAATCCCGCCTTGGAGGTATCGGAAGACCCTCAAACCGAAATGCTTAATAAAGATGAGGATGGGGAGGTGTTTAACGAGACTCCCGAGCAGATGCAGGCTGCCGACTATAAAGACGAGGACGATATACCGTATTATCGCATGAATGTGTCGAACCGCAGTGCCGACGATGAAACTCCCAATGCCGTGGTGGTTGCCGAGGGCTCGCTTGTGGATTACCTTATGGGGCAGATAGGCGAAAGGGACTTGACCGACCGCCAACGCATTATTGCCGAATATATAATAGGAAACATCGATGATAATGGTTATTTGCAACGGAAAGTGAGCGCAATTACCGATGACATTGTGTTCCAAACGGGTAACGACATAGATGAACACGAGGTGGAAGAGGTGTTGCAGGTGGTGCGTGACCTTGACCCCGCCGGTGTGGGGGCGATCGACTTGCGTGACTGCCTGCTGTTGCAACTTGAACGCAAGAAAGGCGACGAGATACACTTGCTTGCCTACAAGGTGATAGACCGTTATTTCGAGCCGTTTATCAAAAAACATTACGACAAGATTATTTCGGCTTTGGGCATTGATAGCGAGAAGATGAAGAGGGTGGTCGATGCCATACGCCAGCTTAATCCCAAGCCGGGGAACACTGTGACCGGCATTGCCGACGAGAGTCGAAGCCAACAGATAATACCTGATTTCAATGTCGATGTGGAGGGTGATACCATCAACCTGACGTTGCTTAATAATATACCTGATTTGCAGGTGTCGGAAAGCTATTCGTTGTTATATGACAAGTATAGCGGCAAGAAGCCTGCAGGACGGCGTGAAGAGGAAGAGGCCGCCGACATCAAGCAAAAGTATGAAAAGGCATCGAATTTCATCAAGGTGTTGCAGCAGCGGCAGGAAACATTGTTTAAAACAATGCGTGCCATTACGTTGCGGCAGCGTGATTTTTTCCTCACGGGTGATGAGATGCAACTCAAGCCTATGATACTTAAGGACATTGCCGATGATACAGGCTATGACGTGTCGGTGATTTCGCGTGTGACTATGAATAAATATGTCACCACCCAGTGGGGTGTATATCCGCTGAAATTCTTTTTTACCGAAGGGTTGCAGCATGAGTCGGGTGAGGAGGTTTCGTCTCGTGAAATACAGTCGATAATAAAATCGGTGGTCGATGCCGAAGACAAGAAGCATCCGCTCTCGGACTTGCGGTTGTGCGAGATATTGAAAGAAAAAGGTTACGAAATAGCACGGCGCACGGTGGCTAAGTATAGGGAACGCCTTTCGATACCGGTGGCCAGGTTGCGTAAAGAAATATAACTATTAAAAAATTACCTTAAAACTGAATGAGATAATATGAACAAGATCAATGCCGACTCGGTTATATATATTTTCGCCCGTTTTTTCTCTACGTTGCTCAGCCCGCTGCTGATGCCCACGTTTGGCATTTTCATAGCCTTGTGGGCCACGGTGCTGTGCTATATCCCGTCGGGAACCCGGCTGGTGGTGCTGCTGGTGGTGTTTGGTATTACCTGCATCATGCCTATGGTTGCGATAGCGGTACTGCACAATCTGAAGGTGATTGAAGATAAGCGCCTGGTGAAACGCGAAGAACGGTGGTTGCCTTATATTGCCACGGTGTTGTGTTATATATGTTCGGCGATATATCTGCACCACATTCACACTCCGCAATGGGTGGTGGTGTTCATGGCCGGCGGGGCTGCCGCCTGTGTGGTTTCGACTGTGGTAACGCTGTGGTGGAAAATTAGCGCGCACATGGCCGGGATAGGCGGTTTGCTTGCTTTTGCTATACATGTTTATATCGATGGGTACAATGTAATCGACATGAAGCCGGTTATATGCCTGTTGGTGCTGCTTGCCGGATGCCTTGGATCTTCCCGCATATTCATGCGCAGGCACACATTCATGCAAGTGGTGGCAGGTTTTACCAACGGGTTTGTGGTGGTGTTCCTTGCCTGCAAATTGTTTTCATGAATAGTCAGTTTAATCAGAGACTAATATAATAAATAAGCAAAATATGACTCCGATAGTAAGTATTATAATGGGTAGCACTTCCGACCTTCCGGTAATGGAGAAGGCTGCAAAGTTGCTCGATGAGATGGAGATTCCGTTTGAAATGAATGCCTTGTCGGCACACCGCACGCCCGACGAGGTGGCGCGGTTTGCCACCGAGGCCGAAGGCCGTGGCATACGTGTGATAATTGCTGCCGCCGGTATGGCGGCGCACCTGCCCGGCGTGATTGCCGCATCGACCACGGTGCCGGTGATAGGAGTGCCTATAAAATCGTCGCTCGAAGGCATGGACGCCTTGCTTGCCATAGTGCAAATGCCTCCGGGCATACCTGTGGCCACTGTGGGCATAAACGGCGCGCTCAATGCAGCCATCCTTGCCGTGCAAATTCTTGCCTTGGGCGATGAAGCCTTGTCGGCCAAGTTCCATGCCTATAAAAAAGGCCTTGCCGGGAAGATAGTCGCAGCCAATGAGGAATTGCACAAAGTGCAGTTCAAGTTTAAAACCAATTAGTGTTTCTGATAAGAAATCTCGGAAATCGAGGGTGTAAATTTAAGTGACCGATATATGGATTATTCACGCCGAAAAACTTCTCGTGTCAACATCGGTGAAACTCCGCTCGGGTCGGAATTTCCGATAAGAATACAGTCGATGACTTCCACTTCTACGATGGATACTTCGGGCAGCGTAGCCCAGTGCCGTCGCATTTGCGATGCCGGTGCCGATTATGTGAGGCTTACGGCACAGGGGGTGCGCGAAGCCAATAACATAGGGGAAATACGCAAGATATTGCGCAATGAAGGATATTCGGTGCCGCTTATTGCCGATATACATTTCAATCCGTCGGCTGCGTATGCGGCAGCACGGGTCGTCGATAAGGTTCGTATAAATCCGGGAAACTTCGTCGATGCGGCTCGTACATTCAAGGTGCTTACTTATACCGATGAAGAATATGCACACGAGCTGCAGCGCATACATGATGCCCTTACACCGTTTATCGACTTATGTCGCGAGCATCACACGGCTGTGCGCCTCGGGGTGAACCACGGTTCGCTCAGCGACCGCATAATGAGTCGTTATGGCGACACTCCCGAGGGTATGGTGGAAAGCGTGATGGAATTTCTGCGCGTGTTTGAAGCCGAGAATTTCCACGACGTGGTGATTTCAATGAAGGCATCGAATACGGTGCTTATGGTCGAGGCTGTGCGCCTGATGGTGGCCGCCATGGATCGTGAGAATATGCACTATCCGTTGCACCTTGGCGTGACTGAAGCCGGTGACGGTGAAGACGGCCGCATAAAGTCGGCAGTGGGTATAGGCACTTTGCTTGCCGAGGGGATAGGTGACACGATACGTGTGTCGTTAAGTGAAGATCCCGAACTTGAAGTGCCTGTGGCGCAAAAACTTGTGCGATATATTACAATGCGCCTGGGGCATGAACCTATTAAAGGCGGTGTGAGTCGCGGTTATGACCCCATAAGGCCTGTGCGCAGACGTACTGCCGTAGTAGGAGGCTTGGTGGGAGGCAACAAAGTGCCTGTAACGGTGGTTTCGTGCCTGCCCGGGAATGTGTATGGCAAGCCTCGCCCCGATTTCTATTATATAGCCGATGGAAAAATTCCCAATGCACAAGGCCGTTTTATAGTGCCATGGGGCAAATATAAAGGTGGCGACAATGTTTTTCCGCTATTTACCATTGAAGAGGTTGCCGAGTTGGAGCAATGCGACAGTTGCATGAAATGGTTGCGTGTTCCTGCCGATACAGATGTAGCCGGTGGCACGCTCGATTTCCTGATTGGTCGCAATGATGTAGTGCTTGTAGTGACACCGACATCGGTAAATGTGACCGGTTGCCAGCAGGCTTTCATGCACGCACTCATCGACCGAGGCATAGATGCCCCGGCAATACCGCTTAATCGTTACCCCGACAGCGACAACGAGTGGTTGCAAGTGAAAGCCGGTGTTGACTTCGGCACACTGTTGCTCAACGGTTTCCGCGACGGTGTGTGGATGGAAACACCCAATTACAAGAATTTCAGCGACATTGTGCGATATGAGTTTGCCATATTGCAAGCGGCTCGGGTGCGCATAAGCAAGACCGAATTTATTTCATGCCCGGGTTGCGGACGCACAATGTATGACTTGCAAGCCACCGTCCGCCGTGTGAAAGAAGCCACTTCGCACTTGTCGCACTTGAAGATAGGCATAATGGGTTGCATAGTGAACGGTCCCGGAGAAATGGCCGATGCCGATTACGGGTATGTGGGCGCGGGGGTTGGTCGCATAAGCCTTTACAAGGGGAAGGAGTGCGTTGAGAAGAATATTCCCGAGGAAGATGCCATTCCACGCCTCATAGCTCTGATTAAGGCTAATGGCGACTGGGTGGAGCCTGTTGCGTGAATGCCGCGAATATAAGTTTTGATATACCGATACAAAAAAACGACTTTGGTTATATGCCAAAGTCGTTTTTTTCGTGTAATATCTCATATGGTTATGCCGGAAGAAGCCTCCAAAAGGCAGGTCAGGCATCGATGTTGGCGTAGGTGGCGTTGCTTTCGATGAACTCGCGGCGTGGTGCCACGTCCTCGCCCATGAGCATCGAGAAAATGCGGTCGGCATCGGCTGCGTCGCTTATGCACACCTGCTTGAGTATGCGGTTGGCCGGGTCCATGGTGGTTTCGCGCAATTGCTCGGGGTTCATTTCACCAAGACCTTTGTATCGTTGCAACTTGATTTGACGTTCGTCGCCACCGGCATATCGGTCGATGAACTGGCGCACTTGCTGGTCGTTCCAGCAGTATTCGGTGTTGTTGCCTTTTGAACACTTGTAAAGCGGAGGCGTGGCGATGTAAAGGTATCCATTCTCGATAATCGAGCGCATACGGCGGAAGAAGAATGTCATGAGCAACGTGGCGATGTGTGCACCATCGACATCGGCATCGGTCATGATGATAATCTTGTGGTAACGCAATTTCGAGAGGTTGGCTTCTTTGGGGTCGTCTTCGGTACCTATGGTTACGCCCAACGCCTTGAATATGTTCACAATTTCTTCGCTGTCGAATATCTTGTGTTCCATGGCCTTTTCCACATTTAGGATTTTACCTCGCAATGGGAGTATGGCTTGGTACACACGGTCGCGACCCGACTTGGCCGAACCGCCTGCCGAGTCTCCCTCGACCAAGAAAAGTTCGCATTCATCGGGTATGCGCGACGAGCAGTCGGCAAGCTTGCCGGGCAGCCCACCGCCGCCAAGGGGGCTTTTGCGTTGCACTTTCATGCGTGCGCTTTGTGCTGCATGGCGTGCTGTTGCGGCAAGTATCACTTTTTCTACTATTGTCTTGGCTTGTTGAGGGTGTTCTTCGAGGTAGTTGCCAAGAGCTTCGCGCACGGCTGTTTCAACGGCTCCTATGGCTTCGTTGTTGCCGAGTTTGGTCTTCGTTTGTCCCTCGAATTGCGGTTCAAGCACTTTCACCGATATTACGGCGGTTAGTCCTTCGCGGAAGTCATCTTTGCTGATTTCCACTTTCACCTTTTCGAGCAACTTGTTGTCCTCGGCATATTTTTTTAGCGTTGCGCCAAGGCCGCGACGAAAACCGGTGAGGTGCGTACCGCCTTCGATGGTGTTGATGTTGTTGACAAAAGAGTATATGTTTTCATTGAACGACGTGTTGTAGGTCATAGCCACTTCCACAGGTATTCCCTGTTTTTCAGTGCTGATGTGTATCACGTCGTTGATAAGGTGTTCCTTATTTGAGTCGATGTATCGTACAAATTCGTCAAGACCCGTTTGCGAGTAGAATTGTTCGCTTTTGGGGTTACCTTCTTCGTCAAGTTGGCGGAAGTCGGTGAGCGTCATTTTCACGCCTGCATTAAGAAATGCGAGGTCGCGCAGGCGGGTTGCAAGTATTTCGTAGCTATATACCGTTTCCGAGAAAATCGACGGGTCGGGGTGGAAAAATATTGTGGTTCCGTGGTCGTCGGTCGAGGTTTCCCCGATTACGGCGACAGGCGCCTTGGGGTGTCCGCAGCTATATTCCTGCATGTACACTTTGCCTCCGCGGCGCACTTCGGCACGCAAATAGGTGGATAAGGCGTTTACGCATGAAACACCCACGCCGTGCAGACCGCCCGATACCTTATATGAACCTTTATCGAATTTACCTCCGGCGTGTAACACGGTCAATACCACTTCAAGTGCCGATTTGTGCAGCTTTTCGTGCATGTCCACCGGTATGCCGCGCCCGTTGTCAACCACTTTTATCGAATTGTCCTCGGTGATGGTGACTTCGATGTGCGTGGCAAATCCTGCCATGGCTTCGTCGATGGAGTTATCGACAACTTCATACACAAGGTGGTGTAAACCCTTGGTGCTTGTGTCTCCTATATACATTGAGGGGCGTTTCCTCACAGCTTCAAGTCCTTCAAGGACTTGTATGTTGCTGGCCGAATACTTTTGTTCTGCTATTTCTTCTGATGACATAGTTGTAATTTTCCCTTTTGCCTGCTGTCATTCCTGTCTCATATAGTGGAAATCAAGCACATAACTGTATTTTTTCTTATAAGTCTTTGAATAAGCAAAGATAATAAAAATCATTGAAACAGGCAAATCGGCTGCCATGTGCCTTGTGCAAATTAGGTTCATGCCGTATATTGTTTTTGATTAGAAAAGTTGCATCTTCAACCCGAAAGAGAGGCTTATCAATTCATGGAGAGGATAGCCGCTATTGCCGACGTGGCTTAGGATATAGTAGTCGCAGGTGCTTATTTCATAAAACAATGTCACCGACTTGGCAAAGAAGCGCTTATGTGGCGGAATTTTGACGGTTATACGTTGGCCTATGTAAGCATTGGTGCGTATGCGTGTCGAAAACCAATAATAGCCTTTGGGATAACGGTCGGGTTGGCGTACCCAAAAGTCGTTGTGCAGCACAGTGTTGAGGTATAATCCGCAGGCGAGTGGTTCGATAAAAACTTGCTTGTTCAAGTGCCACTTCCAAGGCATGAAGTTTTGTTTAAGCGTCAGTGTCACCTTGGCTGCATCCGACTCATATTTAGGAATGAAGCCTATAAGCAAGTCGGTTTCCCATTGCCGGTTTTTTCCGTATGACCAACCTCCACCGACCGACATGAAGCCCATATTGCCGGCATATTGTATTTTTCCATACGACGGGATAAGCCGTTGCCAGTGTTCCTGCATACGAGTGAGCCGTCGTTCGTAACGAATAAGCCGTTGCAGGCTGTCCGACGGGATTGTGTCGAAGTCGATGCCGGTGTTGTGTGCCAAAGTTGCGAATGCCGTGCCGAATATGCATATCAGGTTAAAAAGCAACTTCTTCATAGCTGTAGGTTCCATCGTCGTTGAATGTGAAAAGCAAGTAAAGCCTGTCGTCGAGGCTTGCGGTTTGGTGGTAAATTATGCCGTCGCCCATCAGGTCGTCGTGCTTCAGGGAGTGTCCGTGTCCGTTGATGCAGCACATCAGTTGCGGCAGTTGTGTCATGTAGCGGTGGAATACAATTTCTACGTTGTTGTTGAAAACATCGTCGCCCGGGCGTGCGTGCATCACTCCCACCGAACTGTCAAATTCGTCGGCGCGGTCGGTGAATTGCGACTCAATGAACTTGAAGTCGGGTATCGGGTCGGAATAATCATATTCGAGGGCGTTGGTGTTAAGGCACACAAATTTTATGCGTCCGGCGATGAATGAGAAGTCGGTGTCGCCGAAAACGGCTCTGTAAGCATCACGTCCTGTGCCGAGGCAGTCATGGTTGCCAATAAGTGCCACGTAAGGTATTTTTAAACCATTGAGGCAGTCGCGTGTCCATAGGAATTCTTGTGTGTAACCATATTCGCTCAAGTCGCCGTCGTGAATTACAAAGTCGATGTCGTCGCGCCGGTTTATCGCTTTCACGAAGAGCTTCAGCTCGTCATACCAGCGGTGGCTGTCGCCGATTACTGCCACGCGCACTTGCTGTTTGTTGAGGCAACCGGCTTCGATGCGGGCAATGTTCTTAGCATTTACATCGGTGTCGCCGGTGATATGTACGTCATATGGGTGGTAGTCGATAAGGTCGCATGATGTGAGCACGGCGGCCGCGAGCAAGGTTGTCGTAATTCGTTGTATGTGCATTTATTTTACGATGATATGTGAATTATAGCATTGCAAATGTAGTGCAAAGTGCGCTAAAAGACCAGCATACTCGCCAAATGTGATATATTTACAGAAAAATGTAATATCGGCAGATGCAAGTCGTTTGGAATGGATATTTTACTACCTTTGCACCTGATATAAATTGCATGGTGGAAGAAGAGAGCTTGAAATTAAAGACTGCCCGGACGCTCAAGTGGAATACTATCGACCGGCTGTCGTCGCAAGTGCTTTATGCCATAACCGGCATAGTGCTTGCCAACCTGCTTACGCCCGAAGAATTCGGGCTGGTGGGGGCTGTGCTTGTGTTCCAGGCGTTTGCGGCGTTGTTTGTGGATAGTGGGTTTTCCAATGCTCTTATACAAAAAAAGTTGCCTACCGAGGTCGATTATTGCACGGTGCTATATTTCAATTTGGCGATGAGCGTGGCGATATATGTGTTGCTGTGGTTTTGCTCGCCGTTTATCGACGATTGGTTTGGTGCCGGAGGGCGGCTTGTGGCTCCGGCCAGGGTGATGTTTCTTGCTTTTGTAATCAATGCCACGGCGATAGTGCAAACCAACCGCCTCACCAAGCGCATGGATGTTAAGATGATAGCCGTGAGCAATACTGCGGGCCTTGTCGTAAGTGGCATAGTGGGCATATGGCTTGCCGTAGCCGGAATGGGTGCATGGGCAATAGTGTGGCAGACGATAGTGCTTGCCGCCGTGAAGTCGGCACTGCTGTGGGCAACATCGCACTGGTGGCCGCGTGAACGTTTCAGCATGGCATCATTGCGCTCTATATTCAATGTGGGTGCCGGCATCATGGCAACTTCGTTCCTGAATATATTGTTTCAAAATATATATTCATTTATAATAGGTGCGTATTATAACTTGTCGAAACTGGGCTATTACACGCAGGCCGACAAATGGAGCAAGATGGGTGTGGCATCGTTGTCGCAAGTGGTAACTGCATCGTTCCTTCCCATATTGAGCGGTTGCCAGGACGACCGTGAACGGTTTCACCGCATGATATCGAAAACTCACAAATTCACGGCATACGTCACTATTCCGTCGATGTTGTTGCTTGCCGCTGTGGCCACGCCGATATTCCACCTGCTTTTCGACACCAAGTGGGATGAAGCGATACCGCTTTTCCAAATGCTTGTGGTGCGTGGCATATTTGTGGTGATGACGGCACTTTATCATAATCATATCATAGCACTCGGTGCTGCGCGACGGTTGGTGTATTCCGAGGCAGTGAAAGACGCGCTTGCCATTGTGGCAATTGTCGCCACCATTCCGTTTGGAGTGTGGTGGCTTGTGGCAGGGCAGGTGGCAGCCTCGTTTCTGCATTATGTGTATGCCGTGTGGCTCACGGCGTCAACCACCGGTTATGGCGTGCGCATGATATTGCGTGAACCCATGCCTTATGTGGGTATTTCGCTTGTGGCACTTGTGCCGGTGGTGTTGTTGCCGCAGGAGCTGTCGTCACCGCTTGTCTTGCTGCCGGTGCAACTTGTAGTGTTTGCCGTGATTTTCATCGGGATAAACAGTATGCTGCATTCTCGCATACAGCAAGAAGTGATTTCTTATATTTTCAAACGTAAAATCAGTAAGTAAATTAAAGCTTTATGTATAGGTTCAGTGGTATTATAGTTGTAATTTTATTGTTGATGCTTGGTATGGCATCTTGTTCGCAAGATGGAGCGAAAGAGCATGTGTATATCGAAGATAATGCCGGATTGCTCGATTCGACTATCGAAGATTCGCTTTGTTATGCTTTTCCCAACAATATGCCATTGGCTATAGTTACGGTCGATTCGGTGGCATTATATGATTTGTCGGGTGTCGCCGACAGTGTATTTACGGCAAGGTCGGCCGCCGATGAGAATTTTTCGGCTTATGGCGTGCTTGTACTGGCTTCTGCGCGGCCCAATGTGGCTATGATAAAAATGGGTTCGTATTACGATGAAGTGGAATATCTCACTTTGCCGTATGCCTCGCGGCAATATTACCGGTTGCAGATAGCCGATGGTATAGCCCCGGCGCAGAAGGTGCTTGGGATGGTTGATATGGGTGTGGCATCAGCTAATAATATGGCTTTCTTGTATTCACAGATAAAAGGTGAAGTGCTTGGAGAAGTGGCGGCAATAGTCAGCCCGAGCGATGGTTTCTTTTATCGATATATCTTGCGCCCCATTCAGTACCCTTTTATCCTGGCATTAAATGTTACCGGAAATTTCTACTTGTCGGTTGCATTATATGTGTTGTTGTTCGCTGTTATAATGTTTGCGGTGCGTCATGCCATGGTGCAACTATATCGCAGAAGCAACAACAAAGAGAGACGAAACGTGATTAGAGGCTTGCTGCCGGGAATATTGGCGTTGGTGTATGATATACCGTTGCTGCTTGGCGGGTTGTCGCTTGCCTCATGTTTCTCGCTGAGCGGTGTGGAGTTTCTCGATGCACTGGTGGCCGATGCCGGTATTTCGGCAAGTGTCGTCAATGAATTGTTTCAATCTGCGCTTTCCGATAAGTCATACCTGTTGTCGGTGATAAACACGGTTTTATTCTCGATGATAATTTATTTGAATGGCGGCGACAGCAAGTATTATGGATTTAAAGTGGCCATAGTGGCGGTGCTTGCTTTTTGGTCGGGTATTGCCATTAATGTATATTTGCTGATTTTCTATCTTCCGTTAACAGCGTTTTGCGGCAAAATTACTAATATTCCCTCATATATCGACCTTAGAGTCAACGGAATGGGAAAAGTAGAAAGTATGGCATGGACGCTCCTTAAGCCTGCGGTGATTGTGGTGGCTGCCATAGCCGGACTGGGGGCAGGCGAATATGTCACGGCCGGCTCGCAACCTGCGGCCGGCTCCGTAGCCACTGTAGGGCAAGGTGTGCTTGATACTGCCATTACCGGGGAATTGATGGAGATTTATGGTCAGCCGCAAGCAGCCGTGCAGGTTTCGCAAGCCATAAAAATCGTGGAGCCGTTGCATTTGACCGACTCGACTTCGGAATTTCATACCTATAAATTTACCATCGACAGCCGTGCCGATGAGGATAGCGTGTTTGTGTTCTTCGATGCCACTTACGACGGCTATAAAACATGTGAAAGTGATTTTTACCCACACGTGAAGAAAGGGGAACAGGAATTGAAAACCACGGTTTTCCATAAATACAAGTTGAAGGGTATCAAGGCGTTTGGAGTAAGGGACGATAGTCTCGCCGACCGGTTTGAGACCGAAGATTCCTGCTCGTTCAGGAACACGGGTGATGAGACACTGGGATATGTGATGAAATTCCATCACCCAAAATCGCAACCGATGATTTTGGTGGGAACTTTGAGCAGAGGTGGAAGTGTGAATTATAACGAAAAAATCAGCATCGATGAGATATTGTTCTATCGTTTGCCTTGATGACGGCAAGTGAGTGGGTACTTTTTTGTGCGCATGTGAAAACAGTTTCTTACCTTTGCACCGTTTTTCGTCATTATTGATGGATATGGAATGGCTGTATAACGCATTTTTCGAGCATTCGGCACTGCAAGCAATGGTGGTGCTGTCGGTGATATGTGCCTTGGGGCTTGCCTTGGGTAAAATCAAGGTGCTTGGCATCTCGCTTGGCGTGACATTCGTGTTTTTCGTGGGTATTCTTGCCGGGCACTTGGGTTTTTCTATTGATCCTCGAATGCTTTCTTATGCCGAGAATTTCGGCCTTGTCTTGTTTGTGTATGCTTTGGGATTGCAGGTGGGACCGGGCTTCTTCAGTGCATTCCGCAAAGACGGGCTTACGCTAAATGCACTTGCCATGGGCGTGGTGATTGTGGGTACGCTTTTTGCCGTAGCGTTGAGTTTCGTCATGCAAATTCCCATAGGCGACATGGTGGGAGTGTTGTGCGGTGCCGTGACCAATACCCCGGCACTTGCCGCAGCCCAAGATGCCTTGAAGCAGCTCGGGTTGCCCAATTCGGGGCCCGCACTCGGTTGTGCCGTTACTTACCCGCTTGGCGTGGTGGGCGTGATACTTGCGTTGTTTTTTATGCGCCGTTTCTTTGTGAAACCGTCCGAGATAACCGAGGATGGAGAAGATCACAGTGCAACCTACATATCGTCGTATCAGGTGCATAATCCGGCAGTGTTCGGGAAAAACTTGAGGGAAATATCTCGATTTATCAATCACCCGTTTGTCATATCGCGCATATGGCGCAATGGCAAGGTATCGATACCCACCGGCAACAGTGTACTGGAAGAGGGAGACAGGTTGCTTGTGATATCTTCGGAAGAGGACAACAAGGCTCTCACATTCCTTTTCGGAGAACAGGAAAGTACCGACTGGAATAAGGATGACATAGACTGGAATGCCATCGACAGCCAACTCATATCGCAACGGATACTCATCACACGCCCCGAATTGAACGGGAAAAAACTTGGCGCATTGAAGTTGCGCACCAATTATGGTGTGAACATAAGCCGCATTTATCGTTCGGGCGTACAATTGCTGGCTTCACCGGGGTTGCGGTTGCAACTCGGCGACCGCGTGACTGTGGTGGGCGAGGCCGCATCGGTGAAGAATGTGGAAAGGGTGCTTGGTAATGCAGTGAAGAGCCTTAATGAGCCTAATTTGATTTCGGTGTTCATAGGCATGATGATAGGACTTGTGATAGGGTCGATACCGTTTTTCATTCCGGGTATGGATACGCCGGTGCGGCTGGGGCTTGCGGGCGGCCCGGTGATTGTGGGCATACTCATAGGTACATTCGGCCCGCGAATGCACATGATTACTTATACCACGCAAAGTGCCAACCTGATGCTACGAGCCCTTGGCCTTGCTCTTTACCTTGCCTGCCTGGGACTTGATGCCGGTGTGCACTTCTTTGAAGTTGTCATGCGTCCCGAGGGTGCCTTGTGGATCTTGGCAGGTTTCCTGCTGACGGTTTTGCCGGTGCTGCTTGTTGGCCTGTTGGCTTTGAAGCTGATGCGCATCGACTTCGGCACGGTATCGGGAATGTTGTGTGGCGCAATGGCCAATCCCATGGCATTGAATTACAGCAACGACACGTTGCCCGGCGACCACCCGTCGGTAGCCTACGCCACGGTTTATCCCGTGTGTACATTCGCACGGGTCATCATAGCGCAGGTGGTTATACTTGTCATGCTATGATTGTTGCTCCTCGTTGTCGGCAATGTCGGGAGCCGATGCCATGATTTTCCGGGCTTGCTCAAGGTCGAAATCGAAAACCATGAGCCTTACAAGCCCTGCCCGCAGTGGTGCCATTGGTAACAGTGACGACAGTAACCCGTTGGTGATGATGCATGGTACACCGTTGGTTTCAAGCACACCTTTTACGATGCTTGCTTCGGCTTCGTTGGCATATTCCCCGAATACGACCAATTTGTCTTCTTTCTCTTTTTCCATTCTTTTTTATTTTATGTTCCGGCGGTTAAGTTCTGCTTGGTAACGGCGGGCATTTGCAAGGTGTTGCGAATAAGATGCAGTGAAATTATGGTAGCCCGAGAAATCCTCTTTTGCACACATATACAGGTAGTTATGCTGTGGGGCATTTAACACGGCATCGATAGCCCGTTTTGACGCAATGCGTATGGGGCCCGGAGGCAGGCCGGTGTTGGCGTAGGTGTTGTAAGGAGATGGTACGGCAAGCATTGCACGAGTGATGCGGCGTATCGAGAAGTCTCCGATGGCAAATTTTATGGTAGGATCGGCCTGGAGAGGTATGCCACGTTCAATGCGGTTGAGGTACAGCCTTGCAATTTTGCCGTATTCATCGGTTTTGGCGCTCTCTTCTTCCACTATCGAGGCTAATGTTTGTACTTCGTCGGGAGTCAGCCCCAGTGCTTTCGCTTTCGCTTGGCGGTCGGAGTTCCAAAACTGTTCGTAGTAGCTGTGCAGCCTTTCGAGTAACTTACCGGGCGAAATATTCCAATACATTTCATAAGTGTCGGGCAGCAGAATATTGGTGATTGTGGCAGGGGTCTTGCCATATGCGGCACACGTTGCACTGTCGTTGAGCAAAGTCTCGATATCGTTTTCATGCATCATAAGTTGCTGCGATGCACGTTGTGAAAATTGTTCTTTGAGCCTCAGGTTGTTGAAAGTGAATTTTACAGGAGTTTGTTCATGGTTGCGTATTTTCTTTGCCACGGCAATCGGATTGTCATTGGGATTTATCTCATAAGCCCCGTAGCGAGCCGACAAATCTACGTCGAGCCATGCCAGTACCCGGGCCGTGCGTCGAGCAAAACCGTCGCTGTGATAAATTTGCAAAGTGTCGCCCAGCGCCACGATGTCCATTCCCGGGCGGATATACACCATCGACCTCACACCTGCGTTGCCGTAGATGTATGGTATTGCCCATGCAACGGCTATTGCCGCTACAGCCAATATCGCTGCCCAAATAGCTATGGTCCTGTATCCCGTTTTTGAATTTGTCATAAAATTTTTATATTACATTGTGGCGGTCAAGCCTGATTGCAATTCCCCGATTTTTCGAGGCTTGTTGATTGTTGCATTCCATTTTTTACAAAAATAAGAAAAATATTTTACTTCCAAGTTTGCAGATTAAATAAAAATGCCTAACTTTGCACTCGCAAAGATGAAATCAGCGCATACACTGGAGAGATGGGTGAGTGGCTGAAACCAGCAGTTTGCTAAACTGCCGTAGGAGTAATCCTACCACGAGTTCGAATCTCGTTCTCTCCGCAATGCAAGGGCTAAATTACTCAAAGGTAGTTTAGCCTTTCTTGTTTTATGTTGTTGTCCGGTAAAATGGGGGTCAGCGGATTTTGGGATCAGCGGATTTTCCCGATTGGTGGAGCGGGGATTTCAGGAATATAGCTTGGCAAGCCTGAACATGAAGAAGCCTATGTCGCCCACGCCTCTGAAGTGTGTGCGGAGAGCCTTGATGCGGATATTCCCGGTTGGTGAGCTGGGCGGCAAAGCCGTCCAATTTGGGGTAACCGGCGGTGCAACGACCGCCGAGGGCGGGTTGCAAGCCGTCGGTAAGACCAAGCATCAACAAACTCGGCCTCAAAGAGGTCGAACACATTGAACCGTAATGCATTCGACCTCTTTGAGGTCGTTCCTGATATGATGGTTTCATGCTCTCCGATGGTTCGGCTTCGCCTCACACATCGGTTACCGCAGATTGGACGGCTTTGCCGCCCCCTTGAGTTGAGTGTGAGCGGTTAATCAAAAAAATACACCCCAAGGTCTTTGCCTGGTGGGGTGTATTTTTAGCTTTTTGTGTTATATAATTGCCGATAGATGCGGCATTATGTGTTTTATATCGACAAGCGGCGCAGTGTATTGAGCAATTCGCGGTTGATAGGCTTGTCGTTCTTGATTGCTTTCGAGAACGGAACGTAAACGATCTCATCGTTGGCGATACCAATCATAACGTTGCGTTGGTCTTCGAGCAAGGCATCGATGGCTGCTGCACCCATGCGCGAGGCCAGGATGCGGTCGGTTGCCGTGGGTGAACCACCGCGTTGCAAGTGGCCTAAAATGGTCACACGCACGTCGTATTGAGGGAATTCGTTCTTTACACGTTCGGCAAGGCCCATTGCTCCGCCGGTAATCGGGCTTTCGGCAACAAGCACTATCGATGAGTTTTTGCTCTTGCGGAAACCGTTTTTGATGAGCTCGGCAAGTTGGTCAACCTCGGTTGAAATTTCCGGGATAATGGCAGCCTCGGCACCCGAAGCTATAGCACCGTTCAGGGCGAGGAATCCGGCATCACGCCCCATTACTTCGATGAAGAACAGGCGTTCGTGGGAAGTGGCAGTGTCGCGAATTTTATCGACGCATTCCATGATGGTATTCAAGGCTGTGTCGTAGCCTATGGTCTTGTCGGTGCCATACAAGTCGTTGTCGATGGTACCCGGCAATCCCACAATGGGGAAATTGAATTCGTTTGCGAAAATCCTTGCACCGGTAAGTGAACCGTCACCACCGATAACCACAAGAGCATCGATGCCTTCACGTTTCAATACGTCATAGGCGAGCTGGCGGCCTTCGGGTGTGGCAAATTCCTTGCATCGGGCAGTCTTTAATATCGTACCGCCCATTTGGATGATGTTGGAAACATTTTGCGTCTTGAAATCGACAATTTCATCGGTTATGAGTCCGCGGTAGCCGCGATAAATACCTTTCACGCTGAAGCCACTGAAAATACCGGCGCGCGTCACTGCACGAATTGCAGCATTCATACCGGGGGCATCACCGCCCGAAGTGAGAATGCCAATACATTTAATCTCTGCCATAATGATATTTTTTGTTAATTGATTTTCTGATTGCAAATATAGTGAAAGTCGTGCGCATTGCAAAAATATTCGTGCTCTTACACACGTTTCTCTCCCACATAAATGGTGCATGTGCCGAAAGTCATGCGGCGGAAATTGCAATTTACAAATCCCACACGGCGCATTATTCCGCACATCTCATCGCCCTGCGGCACTGCGGCAATGCTTTCGGGCAGGTAGCTGTATGCACGGCTGTCGTGTGAAATCATGCGGCCTGCAAAAGGAATGAGCGTGCGGGTGTAGATGTCGTAGAGGCATTTTATCACAGGATTGACAGGAGTGGAAAGTTCAAGCACGCACAACACTCCACCCTGACGTAGCACTCTGTACATCTCGGCATATCCGCGATCGAGATGCTCGAAATTGCGCACACCGAAAGCCACTGTTACGGCATCGAATGTTTCATCGGCAAAGTCCAAGGCCATGCAATCCCCTTCGGCAAATGAGAAATGGCTTGCCACTCCGGCTTTGCCAACCTTTTCAACGGCGACATCAAGCATTTGGCGTGAAAGATCGATGCCGGTAATGCCGCCAGATGGTTGCAGCGTATGCCATAATTGAAGGGCGAAATCGCCGGTACCTGTAGCCACATCGAGAATGCTTGCAGGGTTGTATCGGCCAACGATTTTCACTGCTTGCCGCCGCCACCATTTGTCTATTCCCATGGTCATGGCGCGGTTCATGAAATCATAGGCCGGAGCAATGGAGTCAAACATCTGCCTCACTTGTCCGGTTTTGCTTTCCCCGCTGCCATACGGGGTTATTTTTTCTGCCTTGTAATCCACTTCTTAAAGGGAATTATGAATGTGGAATTATGAATGAGGAATTGGTATATTATCGGTTCATGATAATTCCTGTTTCCTCATTCATAATTCCACCTTTCACATTATTCTTGATTACTTATTAAGGTATTCGTTCACATTGCGCTCTATGCGGGCCATGATGTCGCCATCTTCGGCAGGAACAAATTTTTTGCCCACGATATGCTCATACAGTTCAATGTAACGTGCCGAAACCGATTGGCAATATTCATCGGTCATTTCAGGTACCACTTGTCCGGGTTTGCCCATGAAATTGTGGTCGATAAGCCATTGGCGAACAAATTCCTTTGAAAGCTGTTTTTGCGGTTCTCCTTTCTCGAAACGTTCTTGGTAGCCGTCGCTGTAGAAGTATCGCGAAGAGTCGGGGGTGTGGATTTCATCGATAAGTATCACCTTGCCGTCGCGCTTGCCGAATTCATATTTGGTATCGACAAGTATCAATCCTTTCTCGGCGGCCATTTCGGTGCCACGTGCAAACAGTGCACGGGTATAACGCTCCATCTGTTCATAATCTTCGCGGCTTACGATGCCTTGTGCGATGATTTCCTCTTTCGAGATGTTCTCATCGTGGCCGGCCTCTGCCTTAGTGGTCGGGGTGATTATCGGTTCGGGGAAACGCTCGTTTTCACGCATACCGTCGGGCAATTTCACGCCACACAGTTCGCGGCAGCCTGCGGCATATTCGCGCCATGCGCTTCCGGTAAGGTATCCGCGGATAATCATTTCCACACGGAAGCCTTCGCACTTCAATCCCACGGTAACCATCGGGTCGGGAGTGGCGAGTTTCCAGTTTGGCACAATGTCGGCCGTGGCATCGAGGAAGGTGGCTGCAATCTGGTTAAGTACCTGTCCTTTGAAAGGAATGCCCTTGGGCAAAATCACGTCGAATGCCGAGATGCGGTCGGTGGCAATCATCACCAGCAGGTCATCGTTGATATCATATACGTCACGCACTTTCCCGTGGTAAACGCTTTTCTGCCCCGGGAAGTGGAAATCGGTGTGTGTTAGAGTTTTTGACATAATATATTGTATTTAAAAATAAGATTTTTGTTCATTCTTCATTTTCTTCGTCTTGTTGCTTGGCAAGGGCTGCCGCGGCGCGACGTTCTTCATCGAAACTTTGGTAAGCATCGACAATCAGTTGTACCAATTTATGGCGCACTATGTCGCGGCGGTCAAATTCCACACGGCCTATTCCCGGCACGCCTTTCAATATGTGCATTGCCTGTATTAGCCCCGAAGTGACGGTGCGCGGCAAGTCGATTTGTGTGACATCGCCGGTGATTATCATCTTCGAGCCAAGCCCGAGTCGCGTCATGAACATCTTTATTTGATGCGTGGTGGTGTTTTGAGCCTCGTCGAGGATGATTACAGCATCGCTGAGTGTGCGGCCGCGCATGAATGCGAGCGGGGCAATCTGTATGACGTTCGACTCCATGTATTCTTTCAATTTCACAGCTGGGATCATGTCTTCGAGCGCATCGTAAAGCGGTTGCAGGTACGGGTCGATTTTTTCCTTCATGTCGCCGGGCAGGAACCCCAGCTTCTCACCGGCCTCGACAGCCGGGCGCGAAAGTATGATTTTCTTTACTTGCCGGTTTTTCAAGGCTCTCACGGCAAGGGCGATTGCAACATAAGTTTTGCCAGTACCAGCAGGCCCGAGCGCAAATGTCAGGTCGTTTTCCTGGAATACTTTTACAAGCCGCTGCTGGTTGGGAGTGCGTCCGGTGATGGGTTTCCCGTTCACGCCGTAGATTATCACATCGTCGAGTTTCACTTCTTGCGGCACCTCGCCACGCACCATGTCGATAATCACCTCTTGCGGCAGCTTGTTATATTTGACGCAATATTCTTCAAGTTTCTTGATTTTTTCCTCGAAAAGCGAAGTTTCGGCATCTTCCCCTATCACCTTTATGATGCTGCCACGGGCAGCAATGCGCAACTTCGGGAAAAGATTGCGTATTAATTGGATATTTGCATTGTTGACACCATAAAACACCACAGGGTCAACATTATCTACAATTATTATGCGTTCTATCATACAGTCTTATAAAGCCACTGCAAATTTACACAGAATAATCGGGATTTGCGATACCTCATATCGGCTAATCTCGAAAAGTTTTGAAGTTCAGTATAGTTTTATATTGGTGAAGGCGTATCATAATTCCGACATTGAAGTTGTAGAGATGATGTGCATATCGTCTCGATGACGGCAATGGTTGATTTACAGTGTTTTATATAATGTGCCAGTTGTAGAGACGCAAAAATTACCCTACATCTATTTCTCCGAATAATAATTGCAACGGAAAAAACGTCGATTTACTGGCTCTTTTCCCCGTTGATAGTTATTGCGGCAATGGGCTTTTGTAAGAATTGGCAAAATAAACTTTTATGGCAATAAAAACGGTGCTGCTGAAAAAGTACAAGACTTTTGGGCAACACCGTTTTGTTGGTACGTATAGTTTATTCTCCGATTTTATTTCAGATATTTTCTGAAAAACGCTTCAATTTTGTCGAACGGAATGATGTCCATCCTGTCATATAAGTCGGTATGATTTGCATCGGGAATAATCAGCAGCTCCTTGTTGTCTCCTTTCAATTTGCCGAAAGCCTCCCGGGAAGCCGGAAGCGAATAGGCCTTTTCCCCGTGTACAACAAGCACGGCGGAACGGATTTCGTCGGCATGGTCGAGCAGGGCGAACGTGAGGAAAGGCAGGTCGGCTATCTTTTCCCAACCTCCGTTGGAGTTCACCGAACGGGGATGGAAGCCGCGAGCAGTCTTGTAATAATCCCGGTAATCCTTCATAAAGTCGGGCGCATCGTCGGGCAGATTTGCCGGTACACCGCCGCTTCGTTTATTGGTTCGTCCGGCAAGGAGATCGACGGTGCGCTGTTCGTTGAGCTGTCTGCGCATTTCATACCTCTGTTCCTTGTCGTAAGGGTCGAATGCTCCCATCGTGGAGGAAACGGTGGCTTTGATGCGGGTGTCTTGCACGGCAGCATTGATGCTGATGCCTCCGAAGCCGCAGATGCCAAGGATGCCTATGCGCTCTCTGTCAACTTCCGGCCGGAGCATGAAGAAATCTACTGCCGCACTGTAGTCCTCGGTGTAGATTTCACCCGATGATATATATCGAGGCTGTCCGCCGCTTTCCCCGCTAAATGACGGGTCAAAGGCAAGAGTGATGAAACCTCGTTCGGCAAGGGTTTGGGCATAAAGGCCCGAAGCCTGCTCCTTTACCGCCCCGTAAGGACCGCAGACAGCGATTGCCGGCAGTTTTTCTGTATGGTTCTTGGGTATATACAGGTCGCCGACCAGACGGATGCCGTAACGGTTGGTGAAGCTGACTTTCTTGTGGTTTACTTTGTCACTGAGAACAAAAGTTTTGTCCCATTCGGGAGTGTCGATGTATTTCGTTTCCATATTGCTTGATGTATTCATTTCGATTTGTGGAACTTGTAAACTCTTGATTTGCCTTGGTTTAATATGCTTATTGATTATTCGTGAATTCTATGTAATCCGATGCCTTTCACCGTTGCCAAATCCATATCGTCATAAATCGGGCTTTTACCTGTGTCCAGTCCGGTAATATCTTGAATTTCTTGTTCGGTCAGTGTGAAATCACAGATAGAAAAGTTTTCGATCATCCGCTCCTTGTGTACTGTCTTTGGAATGACTACCACATTGCGCTGGTTCAGCCAGCGGAGAACGACTTGGCCCACTGTTCGCCCATGTCTTTCTGCTATGGTTTTCAACACAGGATTGTTCCAAATGTCATTTTGTCCTTCGGCAAAAGGTGCCCATGCTTCATGCTGGATGCCCTCTTTCTGCAAAAATGTATTGGCGGCTTGCTGTTGGAAAAACGGATGTGTTTCAAGTTGGTTCACGGCAGGCTTCACCTCGTTGTGCAGAAATAGATCTTGCAAGCGTTCATTGGAGAAGCTTGTCACGCCTATGGCGCGGATAAGTCCTTCTTTGTAAAGCCGTTCGCAGGCTCTCCATGCGGCATAATAGTTGCCGTAGGGCTTGTGCAGCAGATAGAGGTCGATATAATCAAGCCCGAGCAACTTCAATGACTTGTCAAAAGCACGGAGAGCATCCTCATATTCATAGTCCTGCACCCACAGTTTGGTGGTTATGAAAAACTCCTCGCGCTTGATGCCGCTATGCCGGATGGCATTGCCTACTTGTTCTTCGTTGAAATAGGAAGCGGCTGTGTCGAACATACGATAACCTACTTCGATGGCATCGTTTACGGCACGTTCCGTTTCATTTTCGGGAATTTGATAAACGCCGAAACCGATAGCCGGCATCATTACGCCATTGTTCAATCTTACATCTTTCATATACATTATGAGTTTTGATTTCTGATGCAAAATTATGGAGTTCCTATTGTTCTGTTATTGCATTATTTTGGGCAATATTTTCACTATTCGTGGTTTTGGGTATTTTTGCCAACAAATAGACTTGGATTATGGGTGATATTAAATTTGGCGGAATTATTTTTCCCCACTTTGGTTTATCCCGAATTAGCGTATATATTCATTCCGCTTCAATTTTCGATGGCCGTAATTAAGTTTTTTTTGCCGTCTTGTTTGACGCTGTGGGGAGTTTATGTAGTAACTTTGCACTCTGATAATTATTTACGGAAATAACTATTTGACTGATCAATGAAAGTTCTTAAATTCGGAGGTACTTCTGTCGGCTCGGCCGAGAGGATTAAAAATGTAGCCCGGCTTATCATCGAACGGGGAAAAAACATTGTCGTTCTGTCGGCAATGTCGGGAACCACCAACACGCTTGTCGAAATCTCGGATTACTTGTACAAGCATAACATCGACGGCGCAAAGGAAACCATCAATGCGCTTGAGAAGAAATACAACGCCACGCTCGCCGAGCTGTTTGGCGACAACGCCGCAGCCCTTGAAGCCGCTACCACCGAGATAAAGGCTTGCTTCAACTATATGCGCTCGTTTACCAAGGACTTGTTCACCGTATTCGAGGAAAAAGAGATACTTGCCCAAGGCGAATTGATGTCAACGGCAATGATGAACATCTACTTGCAATCGATAGGAGTGAAATCGGCCATGTTGCCCGCACTCGACTATATGCGCACCGACAAAAACGGTGAACCCGACAGCCAATATATCAAACAGAAACTTACGGCACTGCTCGCAAAATTTGACGATGCCGACCTGTATATCACGCAAGGGTACATATGCCGCAACGCTTATGGCGAAATCGACAATCTGCAACGCGGAGGCAGCGACTATAGCGCATCGCTCGTGGGGGCAGCCATCAATGCCGAGGAGATAGAAATATGGACCGACATCGACGGTATGCACAACAACGACCCGCGCTTTGTGGAAGGTACCGACCCTGTTGATGAACTGCACTTCGAGGAAGCTGCGGAATTGGCATATTTCGGGGCAAAAATCCTGCATCCCACTTGTGTGTTGCCGGCCAAGTTGAACAATATTCCGGTGCGCCTGCTCAATACGTTATGCCCGTCGGCGCGTGGTACTCTTATCCACAATACCACCACGCCCCATGGCGTGAAGGCCGTGGCAGCCAAGGACAATATCACCGCCATCAAGATTAAATCGGGACGTATGCTGCTTGCTTACGGTTTCTTGCGCAAGGTGTTTGAAATTTTCGAGACCTACAAGACCCCCATCGACATGATTGCTACGTCGGAGGTGGGCGTGTCGGTGACAATCGATAACGAGAAAAACCTTGACCACATACTCGACGACCTGAAGAAATTCGGTACCGTGACCATCGACCGCGACATGGTGATAATATGTGTGGTTGGCGACCTTGAATGGCAAAACAGGGGTATCGAGGCTGCCGCGCTCGATGCTCTGAAAGACATTCCGGTGAGAATGATTTCTTATGGAGGCAGCAATTTCAACATCTCGTTCCTTGTCAGCAAGCAAGACAAGGTTAAAGCGTTGAACCTATTGAGCGACCACCTGTTTAAAAACAAGAAGAACCAATAATTTCGAAATGACCGAGACAAAATTTCCCATAGATATTTTCAAGCATTGCGAAACGCCGTTTTATTATTACGACCTCGAATTGCTTAAAGCCACGCTTCGAGAAATGAAGTCGCACATCAAGGGGCTGCCCTACAAGGTGCATTATGCCGTTAAGGCCAATGCCAATCCTCGCATACTGCACGAAATAAGGGAGGCCGGGCTGTCGATTGATTGCGTGAGCGGCGGCGAAATTGTGGCAGCACTTGCTGCCGGGTTTAAAGGCGATGCCATAGCATTTGCCGGAGTGGGAAAAACCGACCGCGAGATTGCACTTGGCATCAACCACGACATATTCTGCTTTAATGTGGAGTCGCTTCCCGAACTTGACGTAATCAACGAGATTGCCGCCACCAAGGGTAAAAAGGCCAATGTGGCACTGCGTGTAAATCCCAATATCGATGCTCACACCCATAAATACATCACGACCGGGTTGAGCGAAAATAAATTCGGTATCAACCTTGAACTGCTCGATGCGGCTGTGGATAAAGCATTGTCACTGCCCGACGTGAATCTCATGGGGCTTCACTTCCACATAGGCTCGCAACTGCTCGACTTTACTCCTTACAAGATGCTGTGTGAACGCATCAACGAGCTTCAGGAACATTTCGAGAATCGAGGCGTATCGTTCAAGATAATCAATGTGGGCGGTGGCTTGGGTATAGACTATGCCAACCCCGATGCCAATCCCATTCCCGATTTCAATGGATACTTCGATACTTTCAAGGAGAACTTGAAATTGCGCCCCGGGCAGGAACTTCACTTCGAGCTTGGTCGTGCCATAGTGGGGCAATGCGGCTCTCTTATCACCCGTGTGCTGTATGTGAAAAACGGTACCACGCGCAATTTTGCCATCGTGGATGCCGGCATGACCGACCTCATTCGCCCGGCACTCTACCAGGCGCACCATGTGGTGCAAAACATCACATCGGAGTCTGTTGAGACGGCAAAATACGACATAGTAGGCCCGATATGTGAGTCGAGCGACAAATTCGCTTCCGATGAATCGTTGCCCGAAACGCAACGAGGCGACTTGTTGGCATTGCGCTCGGCAGGGGCATATGGCGAGGTGATGTCGATGCAATATAATTGTCGCCGGTTGCCCTTGTCGCACTTTTCAAGAGAATGACAAAAAAATGAATAAGGGAGCCTCGCAGCTCATGCCAATGAGCAAGCGGGCTCCGCATTTTCATTGTAAATGATGTTCAGAGGAACTTCTTCAAGGCAGCCATAAGTTCGGTGGGGCGATGCACGCCCACTTCCCTCCACACAACTTCGCCTTGCTTGAAAATCAGCAACGAAGGTATCGATTGTATTCCGTATTGTGCGGCCAGGGCCTGGTTTTCATCGACATTGATTTTAATGATTGTCGCTTGGTCGCCAATCTGCGATTTCACATCTTCGAGTATCGGGGCCATCATTTGGCAAGGACGGCACCAGTCGGCATAAAAGTCCACAAGTACCGGCTTGTTGTCTGAAATAAGAGTTTCAAAATTGTTCATTGTCATTTCGCTTTTAAGAGTTTACACTATATAAATTACAAACATTGTGCCTGTTTCCCGGGCCGATGTAACAATATAAAAAACAGTTGTCATACTAAAATGGCTCGTATCAACTTAAAGGGAATGGGTGTGGCGTTGATTACACCGTTCCACAAAGATAAATCAATCGACTTTGACTCGCTTGCCCGCTTGCTTGAGTATCAAATACATAGTGGCATCGATTTCCTTGTCGTACTTGGAACTACAGCCGAGACCGCAACCTTGTCGCCCGACGAACAGGCTCAAGTGCGTAGCTTTGTTGCCGAACGTGTGCACGGTCGTGTGCCGCTTGTCCTTGGGCTTGGCGGCAACAATACCATGGCAATCGTCGAGGCAGCGCAAACACTCGATTTGTCGGATTTCAGTGCCATTCTGTCGGTTGTGCCTTATTACAACAAACCTTCGCAAGAAGGAATATACCAACATTACAAGGCCATTGCCACGGCAAGCCCGTTGCCGGTGATACTGTATAACGTGCCCGGGCGCACCGGTGTGAACATGGCACCCGAAACCTGCTTGCGACTTGCGCGAGAGTTTGAAAACATCATAGGCGTGAAGGAGGCTTCGGGCAATATTTCGCAGATGGACGAGATTATCAAGAACAAGCCCGATGATTTTATGGTGATTTCGGGCGACGACGGAATAACATTCCCGCTGATCACGCTTGGGGCGGTGGGGGTGATATCGGTTATAGGAAATGCGTTCCCGCGAGAATTCAGCCGCATGGTGCGGCTCGCTCTCGAAGGCGACTTTGACCATGCACGCGAAATACACCATCGCTTTACCGAACTTTTCAGCCTGCTTTTCGTCGATGGCAACCCGGCCGGTGTGAAGTGCCTGCTTAATGCCATGGGTTTCATCGAAAACGAATTGCGCTTGCCGCTTGTGCCCACCCGCATCACCACTTACGAGAAAATAAAAACCGTTCTGAAAAGCCTTCGTTGATAAGAAAAACATTAAACACCTTTACCATTATGAACCACGATAACCGCATAATACCCGATTCGGAAATGATAATCAATGGCGACGGCAGCATTTTCCACTTGCATCTGCGTCCTGAACATCTTAAAGATAATATTATAATTGTTGGCGATCCGGCTCGTGTAAACATCGTTGCCTCATTCTTTGATACTGTGGAGTTTGAAACCACGGCACGGGAATTCCACACCATTACCGGAACTTATCATGGAAAACCGGTGATGTGCCTGTCACATGGTATTGGCGGTGATAATATCGATATCGTAGTCAACGAGCTTGACGCACTTGCCAATATAGATTTGCAAACGCGGCAAGTAAAGGACACCTTCAGGCAGCTGAATATAGTACGCATAGGAACTTCGGGCGGGTTACAACCCGACCTTCCCGTAGGCAGCTTCGTGATTGCCGAAAAAGGTATCGGCTTTGACGGCGTGCTTAATTTCTATGCCGGGCGTAACGATGTGTGCGACCTTGATTTCGAGCATCGTTTTTGCGAGGCAGTGGGGTGGAACCGACTTTGGGCGAAGCCATACGTGGCTGATGCCGATGCCGAACTTGTGGCACGAATAGGCCGCAATGACATGAAGCGTGGTTGCACCATTTCGGCCAACGGTTTTTACGGACCGCAAGGTCGCCGTTTGCGCCTGCCGCTTGCCGACCCCGAATTGAATCATAAAATCGAAGCATTTGAATATGAAGGCCGCCGCATCACCAATTATGAAATGGAAAGTGCGGCCCTGCAAGGATTGTGCCGCCTGATGGGGCATCGCGCCATGACTGTGTGTGCGATAATAGCCAATCGCACCACTTGCGATGCGACTTCCAATTATAAGACGGCCGTTCGTGACCTCATAGCAACTGTCCTCGACCGCCTGTAACCGTGACCGGTTTAATGTGTTGAAGTGTAAATTTCGGCCTTGGTTTTATGCTTTTGTGTTAGATTTTGCATGGCATTATATTAAAGACGGCCTCAAATAGGCATTGCGTATTAATTGTCTTATCTATTTGAGGCCGATGTAGTGTTATACCGGTATTTGCAATATTCGAGTGTGTGATTATGATTTCTGGGGCATGATTATGGGGTTACTTGATTTGTCCGGCGGTTTCAGTATTCAATGTCGAGCAAGTCTTTTAGTTTTATATTGAGTGCGTTGCTTATTTTCCAAAGTGATTTTATTGTGGGATTGGTGTTGCCGTTTTCAATCCGGGAAAGATTAGGTTTCTCAATATCGCATTCATCGGCCAATGACTGTTGTGTCATGCCCTTTTCCTGCCTTAACATTCTTATTTTTTTGCCAATCGGAATGTATAATTGAGATTCCGTCATTTTTTTGCATTATCATTATTGATAACCATAGGTGTTTCTCCCGAAATACCATTATAGAGTAATATAATCATCAAAAAATCACAAGAATGAAAAAGATTATTGTTGTATTAGCAAGTGTTTTTGCAATGAATGTAGGCGTTGCTTTAGCGCAAACAGAAAATGAAGCGGTAGTATCCATTTCTCAAACTTATTGTCCTGAGGGTAAGCGCTGTCTTGCCACCAACATGAGTGCCACAATAGATGGGAAGCCCGTAACTAGTGGAAATTCTATTACAGGTATTGCAATATACCAAAGCGGCAATCAATATGTAGCGGTAGTTCCGGGGCATGGAGAATTGGTATTGTATCAAGGCGAAAATTGTTGGTATTTTTATGCCAATGGCGTAAAATATAATATAAACAATTGGCAGCCACGATGATGATATAACCACGGTGCATCGATTTTATGTGTTTTCAAAGGTTGTCTGTATTTTATTGCTGTTGACTCTTGGAACGGCTATATATGTGCTGTTCAGGCGGGATATAATTTTTGTAGAAATGTTACCATTCTCATTTCCGGGCATCAAAGTAGCAAATCCTAATGTGTTGATGCAATTTTTTATATACAACCTGCCCGATGCATTATGGTATGCAGCCTTACTGGTGTTTATGTCGATATTTGTCGAGAAAGATTGTTGTAATCGGTATATTTTGTGCTTTGCAGTAATTCTGCCATTTTGCTTGGAAGCAGGTCAGTATTTTCACCTGTTGAAAGGCACTTTCGATGTTATGGATGTTATTTCTTATATAATTACATTAATAGTATGTTTATGGAAATTAAATTTAAAAGACTGCTTTTTGCGGGCATTCAAATAATTGGCGTGTGTGCGTTTATTTTAATGGCTGCATCATCGGCTTCAAATAAATCGTCATACCGAGAGGCTGCACGTGGTGCAGTAGTGGGTGCAGCAGCCGGACATGAAGGATACATATTTATAGGTAATGTGTCATCTCAAAGTGAAGCAGAGTCTCTTGCCAAAAGCAAGGGATATGCTTATTATATTTGGGATTCGGTAAATGGCAATGTATATGCAAAGTAGCCTTATAATTACAGCTATGCTGTTATTATAAAATATCCGCAATATGCCGTGTTTTGGGCATTTTGCGGATATTTTGTGATTTGGGAGAAACGTTTGCGCCCCCAATGTAGGCTATTCGTCGAGGAGATGGGGGCGGAGTTGGCGGGTACGTTGCAGGGCCATCTCGTGCTTCCACTCGTTGATGCGAGCTTCGTGCCCCGACAGAAGTATGTCGGGTACCCGCCATCCGTTGTATTCGGCAGGGCGCGTGTAAACAGGTGGGGCAAGCAGATTGTCTTGGAACGAATCGCTAAGTGCCGATTGTTCGTCGCCCAGCGCACCGGGAATAAGCCGCACAACGGCATCGGCAATCACCGCTGCGGGAATTTCGCCGCCGGTGAGCACATAGTCGCCTATGCTTATTTCCATTGTCACCAAGTGCTCGCGTATTCGGTAGTCTATGCCCTTGTAGTGCCCGCACAGTATTATTATGTTGTCAAGCAGCGACAGGCGGTTGGCAAGCGGTTGTGAGAATTGTTCGCCGTCGGGCGATGTGAATATCACTTCGTCGTAGGTGCGTTGTGCCTTCAGTGCCGATATGCAGCGATCGACAGGTTCGATTTTCATTACCATGCCGGCTTCACCGCCGAAAGGGTAGTCATCTACCTTGCGATACTTGTCGTGAGTGTAGTCGCGCAAGTTGTGTACAACTATTTCAACCAGCCCCTTGTCTTGTGCGCGTTTCAGTATCGAGCAGCCCAGGGGCGATTCAAGCATTTCGGGCAACACTGTAAGTATGTCTATTCTCATAATAATGCGTGAGGTTTTTGGGGAAATAAAATGTTTTGCCCGTGTGGGGCATAATATGTTTTATGGCCGGCTGTTTTTGCGAAAATGACGGATTACGGGAAGAGGGTGTGCCGAAATTATTATATTAGGTGTATCAAAATGCAATTTTAACTCTGTAGGGGGTGTGTCAAAATACAATTTTGTCATACGTAGAGACGTGGCGTGCCGCGTCTCGTAGCAAGTAATATTGCATAAATATTGTAAATCAATCGTTGTTGTTATCGAGACGCGGCACGCCACGTCTCTACAATATCAATGTTGGAATTTTGATACACTTTCTACAATTGTACATTACATAAAACGCTGCAAATTGATATACCTTCATTGTATTAGAGACGCGATTAATCGCGTCTCTACAAAATCGATATCACATCCCTTAGTTATTCGGGGAAAATTATTTACGGCAATTGTCGATGGCTTGCTTGATGTTTTCGAATATGCCCTCGATTGAGCCAAGGCCGTTGATGGCGGCGTATATGCCTTCGTCAACGTAGTGGTCGCGCAGCGGGCTTGTTTGGCTGTGGTAAACGGCGAGACGCTTTTTGATGGTTTCGAGGTTGTCGTCGCTGCGGCCCGATTCCTTGCCACGCTTGATGAGGCGGTCAACAAGCTCTTCCTCGGGAACATCAAGCCCGATTACAATGTCAACTTTCGAGCCGCGGCGTGCAAGCATTTCTTTCAGGGCTTTGGCTTGCTCGGTAGTGCGGGGGAAGCCGTCGAAAATCACGCCTTGTTTTTCTTTTTCGGGATTTTCGTCAAGCACTTTTTCAAGTATGCTTATCATCAGGTCGTCGGGGATAAGTTTGCCGTCGTTGATATATCCCGATGCGATTTTGCCCAATTCGGTGCCGCGCTTTATGTGGTCGCGAAGCACGTCGCCCGTTGAAATATGGAATAGCCCGTAATGCTTGATTAGGAATTCGCTTTGAGTGCCTTTGCCCGACCCCGGGGCTCCGAAAATAACGATATTATACATCTTAGTTGGAATTTAAGTGTGAGGGTTTATGTAAATTTATTTTTCTTCGCTAAGTACGAATATGTCGCTCAGGTTTCGAGCCTGTCCGTCGATGTCGAGTCCGTAGCCTATGATGAATTTCGGCGGAATGCTGAATCCTATGTAATCGGGGCGGACATTGGTTTGCAGCGACTCGGGCTTAAACAGCAACGAAGCCAGTTTCACCTCGCTCGGACCTTTGTCGGCAAGGGTTTTCAGCAATTGTTGAGCCGTGATGCCTGTGTCAACGATGTCTTCCACTATGATTACTTTGCGTCCTTCGATGTTTTCGTCAAGCCCCATCACCTGTTTTGCCGTGCCGGTTGTCGAAGTGCCTTCGTAGGATTTGAAGCGTATGAATGAAATTTCGGCACCTTTGATGCGGCATTCGCGGAACAGGTCAACCGCAAATATGGCGGCACCGTTAAGCACACAAAGGAACAGCGGGTTGTCGTCGGCGTAGTCGCGCCGTATCTCTTCGGCAACGCGTTTCACTTGCCGGGCTATCTCGTCTCTTGTCAAGTAAGGCTCGAATGTGAGTCCGTTATAAGTAACTTTATCCATGTCGTGTGGAATAATTTTTTACAAAAATACGAAATTACTTTTTCAGAAGCAATATGCGGCAGGCTTGTTCACTGCCAAAAAGCAAAGGAGACCGTTTGATGCAGGCCTCCTTTGCTTTATAATCGTGTGCTTATTCCGGGGTTATTTGTCGTTGGACGCGCTTGAACCCATTTTTTGGTAAACGGCGGCATCCATTACCGCAACTGTCGTCAGGTTTACAATGTCGCGTACCGATGCGTCGATAGTTGTCATGTGCACAGGCTTGTTCAACCCTATCTGTATCGGGCCGATGATTTCGGCCGACCCCATTTCGAGCAGAGTGCGGTAAGCGGTGTTGGCCGAGCTCAGATTGGGGAATACAAGCGTGTTCACGTCTTTGCCTTTCAAGCGGTTGAACGGGAAGTTCTTGTCGCGTAACTTCTTGTTGAGAGCGAAGTGCACTTGCATTTCACCGTCGATGAGCAATTCGGGGTAGCGTTCCTGCATGATTTCCACCGCTTCGTGTACCATGCGCGGACTCTTCAAGTCCATGTTTGAGCCGAAGTTGCTGTAAGACAGCATCGCAATGACAGGTTCCTGGGCGAAATATTCTACTGCGGTACGTGCCAGGCGTGCTATATCGACCAGTGTGTCGGTGTCGTTATCGGCGTTTATCGAAGTGTCGGCAAGGAAATATGTTCCTCGCTTGGTGTTCATGATGTGAAGGGTGGCGAAATGCTTGTAGCTTGGCCGTATGCCTATCACATTTTTTGCAATCTCGGCCACTTGGCGGCGGTTGCTCGGGTAGCTGCCGGTGATCATCGCGTCGGCTTCTCCGGTTTCCACCATCATCATGCCGAAGTAGTTGCGGTCGAACATATTTTCACGGGCTTCGGGCAACGTTACGCCGCTGCGCTGGCGTTTTTCGGTGAGAATGTGCGCATAGCGTTCACGGCGGTCGGCTTCGCGGTCGTGGCGCAAGTTCACGATTTCTATGCCGTCGATGTTCAGCCCTAATTTGTCGGCGCGTTTTGCGATCATTTCCTCGTTGCCAAGCAATATGGGGATGCAAATGCCCTCGTTGCGTGCAAGCACTGCTGCCTGCAACATATTGTTGGTGTTGGCTTCGGCAAATACCACGCGTTGCGGATTTTTCTTTGCTTCCTCGGTGAGGCGGCGCATGAGCTGGTTGTCAAAGCCCATGATCGAGCGCAAATGTCCGTGGTATGCGTTCCAGTCGGTTATGGGCCTGGTGGCCACGCCCGAATCCATGGCTGCCCGTGCAACAGCGGGCGATACGGTGGTGATGAGGCGCGGGTCGAGAGCCTTGGGCAATATATAGTCTTTGCCGAATTTCAGGCCTTCCATTTCATAAGCGGCATTCACCACCGATGGTACCGGCTGCTTGGCCAGTGCGGCGATGGCCCTTACGGCGGCGTGCTTCATTTCCTCGTTGATTGCGGTGGCGCCGCAGTCGAGAGCTCCGCGGAATATGTATGGGAAGCCGAGCACGTTGTTGATTTGGTTAGGGTAGTCGGAACGCCCTGTGGCCATGATAATGTCGTCGCGTGTTGCAACTGCGGTGTTGTAATCTATTTCGGGGTCAGGGTTGGCAAGAGCGAATACTATGGGGCGCGGAGCCATCGATTTAAGCATTTCGGGTGTAACCACATCCTTGACCGACAGTCCGAGGAACACGTCGGCATCGACCATGGCTTCGGCCAGTGTGTTTATTTCGCGGTCGGTGACAAATTCCATCTTTTGCGGGTTAAGTCCTGTGCGCTTGCGGTTGAGCACACCCTTGCTGTCGCACATCACCACATTATCTTTCTTTACGCCAAGTGCAATGTAAAGCCTGGTGCAGGCAACGGCGGCAGCTCCTGCGCCATTGACAACGAGCTTCACCTCGTCGATTTTCTTGCCTTGTATTTCCAGGGCGTTCAGCAGTCCGGCGGCCGAAATGATTGCCGTTCCGTGCTGGTCGTCGTGCATTACGGGTATGTTGCATTCCTCTTTCAGGCGACGCTCGATTTCAAAGCATTGCGGAGCCTTGATGTCTTCGAGGTTGATGCCGCCGAAAGTGGGGGCTATGGCTTTTACGACTTGAATGAATTTTTCGGTGTCTTTTTCATCGACTTCGATGTCGAAACAGTCAAGGCCCGAGAATATCTTGAAAAGCAGTGCTTTGCCTTCCATTACAGGTTTGCCTCCGAGTGCGCCTATGTCACCAAGTCCGAGTACGGCGGTGCCGTTGGAGATGACTGCTACGAGGTTGCCTTTGTTGGTGTATTCGTAGGCATCGTGTGGGTTTGCTTCGATTTCTTTGCATGGAAAGGCAACGCCCGGTGAATAGGCAAGCGACAAGTCAGATTGTGATGAGTATGGAACCGTAGGTTCAATTTCAATTTTGCCCGGCCTGCCATTATTTTTATGGTAGGCCAAAGCCATTTCTTTAGTAACTTTTGATGACATATATATTACAAATGTGTTATAATTGTTTAAGTCGTTATGGATTTTGCTTTAAATCCATTTGCAAACAAGCGTTTTTAATTTCTTATTCTCATTTGCAAAATTAGTTATTTTTATTGTTTTGTTATGCTAAACTATTGTTGTTAAATATGAAATAATGGTAACGACCAAGTGTAATATGTTTATAAAACTTAAATTATGTGTTTAAAGTATAAATCGGGGGGGGGTAAATCTCATAAAAGTTGTATCTTTGTAACGGCATCAAAGAAGGGGTAACCCTTTGTTGCCTTGGGAAAAAAATAGTATTGAATGTGGTATGTGGTAGCCATGCTTTAGTGAGTATGCATGGCGTTTTGCTAAGGACTCCTTTTGACACGGGCGTTGTGCAGCGGTCGGGCAAAGGGAGTCTTTATTGGACTTTTAGGGGAAATGCCATGAAGCAACTGGAAATATGCAGGTTCATTTTTTTGCATACACTCGACTTTCACTATATTTTGATAATACAGGATGCGTCTCGGCAATACAAAAGAAAATGAAGGGGTTCATTTTTTTTGCATTGCACTCGACTTTCACTATATTTGCAAAACTAAAAAAGGACATCATAGTATGACAAAGTATCAAATCTTCCGCTTTGCCTGCGTGGCATTGTTGTGGTTGGCGTTGTGTGTCATATTGCTCGCAAGGGTGGAACGGGTCGATTTCATGGTGCTGTTTGCCATAGTGGCATCGGGCATCGTGGTATTTGTACCGTTATACAAGAAATATGTGCGTAACCGTAAACAGTGACCGTGGAAACGGAAAGATGAGATTTTTTTATAATTCATGATTAGCGTGCCTGAATTTGATATAAATGAAGAATGTCCGTTGTTGTCGGGAATAAATACGCCCGACGACTTGCGCCGGTTGCCTCTTGAGCAATTGCCGCAGGTGTGCAGCGAGATTAGGAAGTTTTTGATCGATACGCTTTCGCGCAACCCGGGGCATTTCGCTTCGAGCATGGGTGCGGTGGAGCTTACCGTGGCGTTGCATTATGTGTTCGACACCCCTTATGACCGCATCGTGTGGGATGTGGGGCACCAGGCATATGCCCACAAGGTGCTTACCGGCCGGCGTGGCCGTTTCGACACTTTGCGTAAATGGGGCGGGCTGAGCGGTTTCCCCAATCCCGACGAAAGCGAATACGACAGTTTTACCGCAGGTCATGCGTCCAATTCCATATCGGCGGCATTGGGTATGACGGTGGCGTCGAAGCTTGCCGGTTCGGGGCGCAGGCGCAATGTGGTAGCTGTGATAGGTGATGCCTCGATAGGCGGCGGGCTTGCTTTTGAGGGAATAAATAATGCTTCGTTGTCAAATAGCAACCTGCTTATCATTCTCAATGACAATGATATGGCCATAGACCAAAATGTGGGCGCGCTTAATGAGTACATGACTCGCATCAATACTTCAAAGGCCTATAACCGCTTGCGTTACAAGGTGTATCATTTCTTGAAACGGTTCCATCTTATCGATGAGAAGCATCGTGGGCTGATATTGCGCTTCAACAACAGCATAAAGGCGTTGCTCACGCGGCAGCAGAATATATTCGAGGGGCTGAACATACGCTACTTCGGCCCTTATGACGGGCACGACGTGGAACGCATTGTGAGGGTGCTTGGCGACATAAAAGAGATGGACGGGCCGCGCCTGTTGCACTTGCGCACCCGTAAGGGCAAGGGATATGAGCCGGCCGAGAAGGATCCTGTGACATGGCATGCGCCGGGGCGGTTCAATCCTGTTACCGGCGAACGCATTGTGGAGGATACCGCAGGCAAGCCGCCAAAGTGGCAAGATGTGTTTGGGCATACGATAGTGGAGCTTGCCCGTGAGAATAAAAGGATAGTGGGCATCACGGCGGCAATGCCTACGGGGTGTTCGCTTAATTTCATGCTTGAAGAATTGCCCGACAGGGCATTCGATGTGGGTATAGCCGAGGAACACGCCGTTACGTTTTCGGGCGGAATGGCAAAGGATGGGCTTATACCTTTTTGCTGCATTTATTCCACATTCCTGCAACGTGCGTATGACGAGATAATACACGACGTGGCCATACAACGCTTGCCGGTGGTGTTCTGCATCGACCGTGCCGGGCTTGTGGGCGACGATGGTGTGACGCACCACGGCGTGTTTGACATGGCTTATCTGAGTTGCATACCGGGGATCGTGGTGAGTTCGCCTATGGACGAGCATTATTTGCGGCACTTGATGTACACGGCCCAAACAGGGAAATACGGGCCGTTTGCCATTCGCTATCCGCGTGGTGCAGGTGTTACTGTGGCATGGCAATGCCCTATGCATGAGTTGCCGGTGGGAAAAGGACGGAAACTTTGCGACGGCGACCGTGTGGCTGTGCTTACGATAGGGCCTGTGGGCAACGATGTGCAGGATGTGATACGCAGCCTTGGCGACAAGGCTTGCCATGTGGCGCATTACGACATGATTTTCCTCAATCCCATTGATGAAGATATCCTTGCCGAGGTGGGCAAGCGTTTCAGCCAAGTGGTAACGGTGGAAGACGGTGTGATACATGGCGGATTGGGGTCGGCTGTAATCGACTGGTTCAACGACCACGGCATGGCTGTGCGCGTGACGCGCTTCGGCATTCCGGGGCAATTCGTGGCGCAAGGCACCATAGCGCAGTTGCGGCGGTATTGCGGCATGGACAATGACAGCATAAAAGCGAAAATTCTTGATATAATAGGATAGGAAGACACATATATATAAGTAGGAATTATGAAAATCGTTATAGCAGGAGCCGGAGAAGTGGGAAGCCACTTGGCAAAGCTACTGTCGGAAGAAGGGCAAGATATAATACTTGTCGATGAAGATGAGGGAAAGCTCGATGATTTTGAAATGTACAACTTACTTACGTGCACGGGTCGGCCCACGTCGTTTTCCACGTTGCGTGAAGCCGGAGCCAAGGGGTGCGACTTGTTTATAGCCGTTACTCCTTTCGAGTCGCGAAACTTGATGGCTTGCGCCATAGCCAAGAAATTCGGGGCGCATAACACTGTGGCACGTATTGATAATTACGAATACATGAAAGAGGACAACCGCCCGTTTTTCTCGGGTTTGGGTGTCGATGATGTTATATATCCCGAGTATCTTGCCGCGCAAGAGATATTGACGTCGCTGCAACGCACATGGGTGCGCAGCTGGTTTGAACTTGTCGATGGGCATCTTGTGATTGTCGGGGTGAAATTGCGTGGAAATGCCAGGCTTGTGGGGATGCAACTTAAAGACCTTGCAATGCAGTCGGGGTATATGCACATTTCGGCCATCAAGCGCAACCACGAGACCATTATTCCCGGTGGCGGCGACCGCGTGTGTGAAGGCGATATCGTGTATATAGCCACTACCAAGGATTATATCCCCAATGTGCTTGAAATGACGGGGAAGGCTCCCGTGGAAGTAAAAAGGGTGATGATAATGGGTGGTAGCCGCATTGCCGTGCAACTGGTGCGCGCGGCTGTAGGGAAATATAAGTTTAAAATCATAGAGAGCGACCGTGGCCGCTGCCATGAGCTTGCCGAGTTGCTGCCCGATTGCAACATTGTGCATGGCGACGGGCGCGATGTAGAACTGTTGCAGGAAGAAGGGATAAGCGACTGCGAGGCATTCGTGGCATTGACGGGCAGTTCCGAGACCAACATACTGGGATGCCTTGCCGCCAAGGAATATGGCGTGAAGAAGACTGTTGCTGAAGTGGAGAACATCCAATTTATTTCCGAGGCCGAGGGGCTTAACATAGGGTCGGTTGTCAACAAGAAGTTGTTGGCTTCGAGCCGCATCTTCCAGTTGATGCTCGACCGTGATTCGAGCAATTCCAAGTGCCTTGCGCTTGCCGATGCCGAAGTTGCCGAACTGGTGGTGAAAGAAGGCTCGCGAATAACGCGCGATGCGGTGATGAACTTGAACCTGTCGCGCGACATGACCATTGCCGGGCTGGTGCGTGACGGGAAAGGATTGCTTGTGAAGGGCGACACACGCATACAGCCGGGCGACCATGTGGTGATCTTCTGCCTGCAGGGGGCTTTGCACAAGATGGAAAAATTGTTTAAATGACACACGTCACGAAATCATGTATTCGATATTCAAGAAAAAGTCAACGATAAACCTGCCTGCGATTTTAAGGGTGCTCGGGTTGCTGCTCATCATGGAGGCATTGTTTATGGTTGCACCGCTTGTCGTGGGGTTGGTATATGAAGAGTGGGATGCCGTCGAGGCCATGTTGTTCTCGGTGCTCATTACTGCCGGTGTGGGAGCCGTGATGACTTTCGGCTTGCACCCCAAAAGCATGGATATGCACAAGCGTGAAGGGATATTGCTCACGCCTATGGTGTGGGTTTTCTATTCGGCATTCGGTATGTTGCCATTTTTCTTTACTCATTCCATCGATAATGTTGCGGCGGCTTTCATGGAGACCATGTCGGGGTTTACCACCACGGGGCTTACCGTGATAGCCGATGTCGAGGTTCTGCCCCGGGCAGTATTGTTTTGGCGGGCGGTGATGCACTGGGTGGGCGGTATGGGTATCATACTGTTTTCGCTTGCGGTGCTGCCCATGCTTAACCATGCAGGAGGAATGCAACTGTTCAATGCCGAAGTTACAGGCATAACCCACGACAAGTTGCGGCCGCGCATCAGTTCCACTGCCAAGAGCTTGTGGCTGGTGTATATTTCGCTCACCGGAATATTGTGCGCGATGCTGTGGGCCGGCCCAATGAATTTCTTCGATGCCCTGTGCCACTCCATGAGCACATTATCTACCGGAGGCTTTTCCACCAAGAATGCCAGCATTGCATGGTGGGATTCGATGTATGTCGATTTGACCATTACGGCCTTCATGCTTATAGGAGGCGTGAACTTCGCACTTATCTACCATGCCGCTTGCGGCCGGGTGCGTATGCTCACTTCCAATGCCACTTTCCGCTGGTTTATAGGCACGGTGCTTACGGGTGCGGCCATGTGCGTGGTTTATATCTTGATAATGGGCACCGACGGGCGTGGTGTGGGGCATATTGTAGTCGATGCCTTGTTTACGTGTGCATCGGCAATCAGTACCACCGGGTTTGTTGTCGCCGATTTTGAAGTATGGGGGCAATTTGTGGTGATGGTATTGTGCATAATCATGTTTTTCGGCTCGTGTGCGGGTTCTACTTCGGGAGGTGCCAAAATCGACCGTATGGAGCTGATGGCTAAAAATATAAAGAACGAACTTTACCGTGTGCTTCATCCCAACAGCATAGTGAATGTGCGCATCAACCATAAAGTTGTGCCGCAAGAAGTTGTGACCAAGGCCGTTGTTTTCCTTGGCATATATGTGTGCATAACTGTCATGGGCACGTTGGCGCTGACGGCACTCGGCATTCCCATGCAAGATTCTTTCTTTTCGGCATTGTCGGCATTGAGCAATGTCGGGCTTGGGGTAGGTGAGGCCGCCGGCGGGTGCTATGCCACATATTCCGAGGCTGCGAAATGGCTCATGTCGCTAATGATGCTGCTTGGCCGTTTGGAATTGTTTACCGTCCTTGTGCTGTTCACATCACACTTCTGGGTGAAGAATTAAACCGCGCTTGCGGGTTACCCGGATGTTTTCCCTACGCAATCCATGCCATACAATATAGATGGTTATGAAAAAACAGTTACCCCGAAGTTGGTCATAACCGACTCCGGGGTAAAAAAACAAACATCTAACATCTCGTTTTTCGTATAGCCTTCTGCCGGAGCTTGTCCGGGATATTATTTTTCTTGATGAAGTGCTCCCATGGCAATTCAGGTCGTTTTACTACTACTTCCTATTTGCTGTTGCAAAAATAGGAATGCGACCGTGAGTCGCCAAGAAATCGAGATGTAGAGATATACTGTTTTGTCAAAAAGATATACTATTTTGTCAGAATTGTGTGGTATGTCGTTGAAATGCAGATTGTTATCGGTAAGTGCTCAATGTCTTGCGAAATTCCGACGGCGTCATTCCGAAGCGTTTGCGGAACAACCTGTTGAACGTGGGAACATTGGGCAGTCCGCACGATTCGGCTATGGCGTTGATTGTGTATTCGGGATGTGATTTCAGTTCGGTGGCTGCGTAATCAAGTCGTTTGCGGTTCACGTAATCCGACGTGTTGGCAAACTCGTGTTGTTGCATTATCTTGGCAAGTCGGTTCTTGTCGGTATGCGCTATATGTACAAGGTCGTCACGAGTCAGGTCGGGGTTGAGGAACATTTTTCCTTCATTTATTTTTCGGTCGAGCAGTTCGAATATGTAGCGGTTTTCGGTTTCAATGTCCGATGTGTCGGTTGTATCGGTCGGTGCGGTTGGTTCGTCTGTATCGGGATTTGCCGATTGCTGCCTTATGGAGTCGAGTTCGGTTTTGTAGTATAGCAGTTCCTGGATATTTTCCACCAGTGCCGAATTTTTCTTTTTGATAAGCCGGGCATATCGCATCTGCCTCCACATGAGTACGAGTAGCAGTATAAGTGCAGCCGCGGTTCCCACGAGCCATGCGTTGCGCACCTTTATGCTGTTGGCGCGTTCCACCAGTTCGGCTTCTTTTTTGTGTGTTTCATATGCCGTGGCCAATTCTTGTGCCGAGCTGGCTTGTTCGCGCGTTTTAAGGCTGTCGGTTACTTCTGCGAGCCTTAGGAAATATTCTGCAGATTTTTGGTACTTCCCTGTGCGGTAATATACAAGCCCCAAAGAACGCAGCAACGAACGCATATGGTAGCTTATGGTGTCTCCGCGCAGTCGCAATTGCTGTTCGTGGTTGCCATAAACTTTTATGGCTTAGTTCAAGCGCCCTGAGTTTGCAAGGTACGGGCCTATGATATAGTCATCGGCGGTGTATTCGGGTGCGGCTGCCTGCCATTTGCGGTAAGCCGCTTCGGCTTCGTTGTTCCGCTTGAGTTCGTGCAGTATTATTGCTTGCTGGGCATACAGGGTTTTGAGTTCTTTTCTTGTGAGCGATGCTATTTCGGGTTCGGCACTGGTCGATGCCGTCACTATATTTTCAAGTGCTGAAAGCGTGGCAAGGGCATCGTCATACAATTCGTCGCGTTGCTGCATTATCAGCAGCGTATTGTAATTGTATCGCAGGTTGTCGTATTTATAGGCATAATCGCTTTGTTCCATCAATTTTATCGCCTCGTCTATAAGCTCGTAGCCAAGGTCCTTGTCTTCCTGGTAATAGGTGAGTTTGCCCATGTTGAACAGCGCGACCGACTCCATAGGCTTGTTGCCGTGCCGCCGTGCTTCTTCGAGCAGCTGCTTGACGTATTGCGTGGTCGAGTTGTCGTCGTGTATGCCGTCGCAGCACGTTATCATCCGGTGCAGCAGGCTCATGTGGGTGTCGGGATCGTTCTTTACCGAATCGTCGTTGAGTGCGGCGAGGTAAAAGGCGGCGGCTTCGTCGAAGTAATGGTTGTTGACCAGCAGGTCGCCTTCCAGTATGTCGAGTTCGTGCTTGGGTTGCATTTGCCGGCGGCGCATTTCATCAATTATCTGTCCGGCCAGTTCTGGGTCGGTGAATGTGAGTTCATACACTTTCTTTGTCCTCGGTGAGCAGGCTGTCGGGCAGCACGGCAGTGTCGTTGCCTGCGGCTTGCGTTGCCGATGTGCAAAGCAGTATTAATGTGTAAATAATGTAACGTTTTAACATTTGTGTATGAGTAGCCTCGTGTCAATTTTATGCGCAAAGCGTGAAATGTGAAATCTTCGTATGCAAAAATACGAGAATTATTTGTTTCTGTAGCTCGAACGGTGGATTTTTTTATTGCCCGTGTGGCGGTTTTTTTGTAACTTGCGCTTGTTTTTAAATAACACACATAGTATTCACTTATATTGTTACAATCACATGAAAACAAACCTAAAAACTGTAGTGACCGTGATGCTTATGCTGCTGTGCGGCTTGGGTGTTTCGGCCAAGAAATCAGAGAAAAACATCGACGTTCGCATCGACCCTCCGTTTTGGTGGGCGGGTATGAAGAACACGAGCGTGCAATTGCTTGTCAATGCGCCGCAGATACGTGACGCAGAGCCGTCGGTGAGTTATCCGGGTGTGACTATCGACAGCGTTGTTCGCCCGGGAAGCCCCAATTATCAAATAATTTACCTGAATGTGGCACGGGCTGCCGCAGCCGGAAAAATGGATATCTTCTTCAAAACCGGCAAAAAGACCATGACGGTGAAATATGAATTGAAGCAGCGTGATGGCGTGTTGCCCACGCCGTTCACATCGGCCGATGTGCTTTACCTGATAATGCCCGACCGATTTGCCGATGGCGACACCACCAATAATGTCGTGGCCGACATGAAGTTCCCGGTGCCTGTAGATCGCAGCAACCCGAGCGGGCGACACGGTGGCGACCTCAAAGGCATTGAAAACCACTTGGGATATATCGACTCTCTGGGCATGACCGCCATTTGGCTCAATCCGGTGCTTGAGAATGATATGCCCGGCGGCTCGTACCACGGCTATGCGACCACCGACTATTACCGCGTGGATCCGCGCCTGGGTACCAACGAGGAATATGCCGCCCTCATTGCCAAGGCTCATGAGCGCGGCTTGAAGGTGGTGATGGACATGATTTTCAACCACAGTGGCAGCGAACACCCGTGGATGCACGATATGCCGTCGCGCGACTGGTTTAACCACCCCGATGGTGACTTGATGACAAATTTCCGCTTATCCACAATCAACGACCCGTATGTGAGCGACTATGATTACGAGCGCACGGTGAAAGGGTGGTTTGTTCCGTCGATGCCCGACCTGAACCAAAGCAACCCGCACGTGATGAAGTATTTGATACAAAACTCGGTGTGGTGGATTGAATACAGTAAAATCGATGGTATCCGCATGGATACTTACCCGTATGCCGACATGATGCCCATGGCGCAATGGATTAAGGACGTGCAACTTGAATATCCCGGATACAACATTGTGGGCGAATGCTGGTATGGCGACGTGGCAGGAACGGCTTTCTGGCAGGGTGGCAACAGCCTGAACGGGAAAGGCAACCCCGAATTGCCGACGGTGATGGACTTCCCGACGATGCTCACGGCCAACAGCGCATTTAACGGTGACACGCAGCAGTATGGAAAAGGATTGAACGAGATATACAACCGCCTTTCGCTCGATTACCTGTATGCCGACCCGCATAAGGTGCTCACGTTCCTCGACAATCACGACACCGACCGTTTCTTGCTTGAAATGCCTGCCGACCTGGGTGCGTGGAAGCAAGGTGTGGCTTTCTTGCTCACCACTCGTGGCATACCGCAAATTTACTATGGTACCGAGTTGCTTATGCACGGCAACAAGAAGCGTTCCGACGGCGACATTCGCCTTGACGTTCCGGGTGGTTTCCCTGGTGACAGCCGTAACGAGTTCTCGGCGGCAGGTCGCAGTGAGTTGCAAAACGAGGCATTTGACTTCATAAGCCGCCTGGCCGGGTGGCGTCGCGGTAACGATGTGATTGCCCGCGGCGCGTTGAAGCATTTCATGCCCGAAAACGGGATGTATGTGTATGAACGCAGTCTTGACTGCAAGCGCGTGATAGTGATTATGAACGGTACCGACCGCAGCCTCGACGTTGATATGTCGATATACCGTGAAATCATGCAGCCGGGTATGTCGCTGCGCGATGTAGTCACCGGAGAAGAAGTCACCATCCTGCCCAATATGCAGTTTGCCCCACGTGCATTATATATCCTTGAATGATGTATCTTTAGGCAATAAAGTCGTAAAGGAATAAAAAGAATAATACATACACATTACGGCTTCGGAAATGACTCCGGTAACAATAGTTTCAAAGCTGATGTTCCCGGGGGTATTTCCGAAGCCGATTGTTGCAAAAAGAAGAAGGTGTATTATATATTTAACGTACTATTTTCGTTTATAAATGAGTTCGCCCATGCGGAACGACCCGTTGCCCGAAAGAATGCATTCGGCAGTTTTTTCCATTTCACCCAATTGGCTTGTCGTGTTTGTCACATCCATATATAACATTTGTATGTCCTTGCGATATACATATTTGCCATATTCGCTTACGCTATTGATTGTGCCACTGCTTGAAATAAACATATATTCATAATAATATGTACCATCCGATTGAAATGCGTATGAATAAAAATGTCCGCCATCACGGCATTCCCAGTAGCCTATGAGTAAATCGTTGCTATCTTCAAGCACACTTTCATCGGTGAAACGTGTCCATTTGTTATAACCGTCATAATTGCCATATTCGTCCAACCATTCTATGGTCAGTTCGTCTCCTCGTGTGGAATATGTGCCTACAGATACGCCCGAATCCCCGAGGCGATCTTCCCACGACAATGTGAGTTTGTTGTCGTCGGTCTCATAGCTGCCCCATTCCTCGGTATAGTAATCTTTCTCAAAATAATCATACACTTCACACGAGTAAGAACCGTCACTGTCGAATGTAAAAAGCCAGTATTCGGTAGCTTCGCTGTCTCCCCACGTGCCGACGATACCGCCGCCACTTCCATTGCCTTTGCCCGAACCGCTGCCACCATCATCGTCACAAGCTGCAAGCAACAATGTTGCTGCAAAAACGAATAAAAATGCCGATAAATGTTTTAACGCTTTCATTGTAAAAATGCCCTAAGTACGTGTCGGGCGCAACTTCTAAAATAAAAGGATGTTTTTATTAAATTTTTATGTGAATGTACGTAAATCCGCACTACTGCTACAACCATTGTGTTATATAACATATTGTAAATCAATTGTTACTGTTGTCAAGGTGCGGCAACGCCATGTCTTTACAATATCAATGTCGAAATTTCGATTGGAGAATACATACATGTACATTATTTACCCATCGTAGCTGATATACTCCATATTGCCAGACTTAGGAGCGAATGTCAGGGTTGGTGGTATAAGTGTATTTTTGTATGTCGCTTGGGTCTGACGGATCCCATATAGTGAGAGTTTTTCCGTTAATTGAATAGGCGGCTTCTTCTATTTCATCTTCACCGTACATCATTAATATTATGCGGTTTGATGTGTAACTGTAAGTGCCATACCCTGTATCGTTGAATGAAGGGTCGCGGAAGTACATCATAAATGTTCCGTCGGCATTAAATGTTATCACTTCATAATATCCCGTCTCGGAGTATTCCCAACTACCGATTAATGGATTTGCGACCACCGGGTCATCGGGGATTTCAGACTCGTCGGTGCGGGTAAATTCTTGCGAGCCTATGGTCAACTTGCGTCCGTCTAATGAACAAGGGTACTCCTCGGTATCATGGTCAACCCAATTTAAAGTCAGTACACCATGTTTGAAAGAATATATTCCGTTACTCTTATCTTCATTTTTTACGCCATCATTGATTTCATACATATAATATGAAAAAGTACCATCGGCGTTAAATGTATAAGTTTCAAAAGTTTTAAAATGATCATATTCCAAGGTGTATTCCCAAGTGCCGACAATCGATTCTGTTGTCATTCCGGGCTTATCGCCACCATTGCCATTCCCTGAATCGCTTGGATCATCGGGTTCGTTTTTTGTGTCATCGCCGCAGGCTGCGAGAGCCAAACTCATCGTTGCCACCATGATTAGCATGGCAAAGTCCTTAATAATTTTCATAGTTAATTCCACCCTAAATGTGTGTCGGGCACAACTGCTTGTTAATAAAATAATTGCACTTGATGCACGTTGTGCCGGTATATGAGTTTGGTAGAATAGGTAAAAAATAGATATAAAATGCTCAACATCATACTCAACACTGTTGCATCGTCTGTCGGTCTCTCGGTATGAAACCGATAGCATATGCAAAAGTATAAATAATTATTGAAATATAGAAACGTACGTGAAAATACCGCAATACTTAAATATATCGAAGTTTAATCTGCGCATTCATTGGTAAAAACAAGGAGTTGATACATAAATTGTTATTCGTGAAATCGCGGTTTAATGTCGTGTGGCTTGAGCCTTGTCGGTGGGGTACGGCCGGATGGGTTGGCCGCTTCATTTTTGTCGTATGTTTTTAATCAGGGTGCAGCCTTTTGGGAAAAATATTGCCGGTGCAGATTGCTGTGTGTTTTTGTGTGGAATTTTGTAAATTTGCAAGAAAATTCACAGTGCGATGGAGTCGAAGAATGTAGCAAAGATTATATTGCCCGAACCCACGTTGCGCCGTTTGCCGTGGTATCTTGCCTATGTGCGGCTGTTGCGGTCGCAAAGGGTGGAGTATGTGTCATCGACGCAGATAGCCAAGGAGATAAATGTGGATGCTTCGCAGATAGCCAAGGACCTGTCGTTCCTGAACATAAAGGGAAAGACGCGCATCGGCTATGAAGTGGACACGCTTGTGAGCGAACTTGCCGACTTCCTGGGTTTCAGCATCGAGCACCGTGCGTTCATGATAGGGGTGGGCAGCCTGGGTTCGGCGTTGATACAGGATCAAGGCTTGTTGCAATACGGGCTTAATATTGTGGCTGGATTTGATATCGACCCGGCTGTGATAGGCCGCAGTATTCGCGGTGTGCCGGTGTACAGCATGGACAAGCTGGGCATGAAACAAAAGGAGCTTGATACCGAGATAGGCGTGCTTGCCGTTCCTGTGGAACACGCACAAGACGCTACCGACACCATGATTGCCTGTGGGTTGCAAGCGATATGGAACTTCACGCCGTTCCGAATAAAGGCGAGCAGCGACATTGTGATACAGAACACGTCGATTTATGCCCACCTTGCCGTGATGTATAACCGACTTGATGATCGACACAGATTTTTGAAATGAAGATAATAGGTATTTTAGGAAATTACGGGCACAGCGGCGGTAACGTTGCTTTGCCTGAAGTTTACCTTATGGGCGACTCGTCGTTGCTCAAGGATGGAAAGCCGTTTTTTGTGCCTGATTTTGCCACTCGTTTCGTGGCTTATCCCACGGTGGTGGCACGTGTGTGCCGCTTGGGGAAAAATATAGCACGGAAGTTTGCTTCACGCTATTACGACTGCTTCACCGTGGGGCTTGCCGTCGAGGCCGAAGGTGTTGGCGGAGCACTGGGTCGGGCTTTCGACGGTGCGGCAATTTTGGGCGATTTCGTGGAATGGGGAGAATTGGCACCTGCCGTTGACGGCTTGGCCTATGACATTGCCGTTGACGGACAGGTATGCTTTTCGGGCAATACTGCCGCGCTGCAACACGGCATTGACGACCTTATAGAGTATGTTAGCCGTTACATGACTTTGAAAATAGGCGATTATATTTATGTAAGCCGTCCGCCCGAGGGGATACCTTTGAGCATTGATACCCGTCTTTCGGCCACGCTTGCCGGGCGTGAAGTGTTAAAGATGAAAGTAAAATAAAATGGTGGTATTTTTGCAACGCGTATAGTTCGGTTGCACAATAAACCAGGCTGTTTTGCAGTTATGTAAAATAGGTAATTATAAAAACTGATTGATGAAAAGTACGAAAATAGCAATAACACTTGCGTTGGTTGCATTTTTTGCAGTGACGGCGATGGCACAAAACGATGTGAAAAATGAGTTTAACCCTGTTACCACCGGTGTCACGTCGCTCAGTATTGCGCCCGATGCCCGCGGTGCGTCGATGGGCGACATAGGCGCGGCCACCGACCCCGATGTGAATTCGCAATTTTGGAATGCCTCGAAGTATGCGTTTGCATATAGTTCGGCCGGCGTGTCGCTGTCATATACGCCGTGGTTGCGCAAACTTGTCAACGATATTGCTTTGCTCAATGTAGCCGGTTACTGGAAATTCGGCAGCGAGGACAATCAGGCCGTGAGTGCATCGCTGCGTTACTTCACGCTTGGCGAAATAGGCACTTATGACGACGGCGGTAACCAATTGTCGTCGGTCAACCCTTATGAAATGGCTTTTGATGTGGGCTATTCGCGCAAGTTGAGTGAAAAGTTCTCGATGGGTGTTGTGTTACGCTACATATATTCAAATCTTGGTTTCAATGAAGGGTCGGATCAGGCGTTGAGCGGTGCTTCGGCGTTTGCCGCCGACATTTCGGGATATTATACCACCTATCCTATCATAGGACGTAACGAGTGCCAATGGTCGTGGGGGGTTAACATCTCGAATATAGGTTCAAAGATTTCGTATGACGGCGGTACCGAGTCGGCATTCCTGCCCACCAATTTGAAGCTCGGTACGACATTCGTATTCCCGCTTGCTGATTATCACAACCTTGCCGTGTCGCTCGACTTGAACAAGTTGCTTGTGCCTACGCGTCCGCGTGCTTCGGATTATGAAGATGATGTGGCATATCAAGATGCATTGCAAGAATGGCGCGATATGTCGCCTATAAGCGGTATTTTCAATTCGTTCAGCGATGCCCCGGGCGGAATGAGCGAGGAGTTGAAAGAGATAAATTTCTCATTCGGGCTTGAATATAACTATAACCAGCAATTCTTTTTGCGTGGCGGTTATTATTACGAAAACGCAATGAAGGGCGACCGCAAGTATTTCGGCCTGGGTGCGGGTTTTGCATTGAATGTGATAAGGCTTGATGCCGCATACATGATTGCCACGGCTCAAAGCAGCCCGCTCGACCAGACGCTGCGTTTCTCGCTTACATTTGACATGGACGGTATCAAGGAATTGCTTGGAAGGAGGTGATGCGACTATGATACGTGTAGGAATGGGATTTGATGTGCATCGCCTTGTTGAGGGGCGTGAATTATGGCTTGGCGGCGTGAAAATTCCTCACACGTTGGGATTGCTTGGCCATAGCGATGCCGATGTGCTTATCCACGCCCTGTGTGATGCCTTGCTTGGGGCGGCCTGTTTGCGCGACATAGGTTTTCATTTTCCCGATACCGATCCGCGTTTCAAGGGCATTGACAGCCGGAAGTTGCTCGTCGAGGTGATGCGCCTTGTGAGGGAGAAGGGATATGAATTCGGCAATGCCGACGTGACCGTGTGTGCCGAACAGCCCAAGCTGAACCCGCATGTACCCGCCATGCAGGCCGAACTGGCGCGGTGCATAGGTTGTGACCCCGATTGCGTGTCGATAAAAGCCACCACTACCGAACGCCTCGGCTACACCGGTCGCGGCGAAGGCATTGCCGCATATGCAACGGTGCTGATTGAAAAAAAGTAGTGTGGCACACTGGCAGCAAATGCGGGCGTGGCTTGTTGATTATTATTGGAATTGAACGAAAAAAAAGTTTGTGGAAAAATATGGCATGTGCTTTGCGGTTACGAGAATAATTGCTAACTTTGTGCGCTCGTTCCGAATAGGCTCGATTAAGTGACAGCCGCATGGCTGTCCGCCTCACGGACTTAACCTGTAAAAATAACAAAGTTTATACAGATGTACGCAATTGTAGAAATCAAAGGACAGCAATTCAAGGCCGAAGCTGGCAAGTATTTGTATGTTCAGTACCTCGGCGATACCAAAGAGGGCGACGCAGTGGAATTCAACAACGTGTTGCTTGTTGATGCCGATGGTAATGTGAAAGTAGGTGCGCCCACGGTAGATGGCGCAAAGGTAGTATGCGAGGTATTGACCCCCATGCTCAAGGGTGAACACGTAATCGTTTTCAAGAAGAAACGTCGCAAAGGCTATCGCCGCAAAAACGGCCATCGCCAATTGTTCACAAAGGTATTGATTAAAGAAGTCGTTGCTTGAGACAGCACACAAAATCCACAAAAATTTTAGAAAGAAATGGCACATAAAAAAGGTGTAGGTAGTTCTAAGAACGGCCGTGAGTCGGAAAGCAAGCGACTCGGAGTTAAAATTTTCGGTGGTCAAAGCGTTAAAGCCGGAAACATCATCAAGCGTCAACGCGGTACGGTTCACCACCCTGGTGTAAACGTAGGTATGGGCAAGGATCACACTTTGTATGCCCTTATCGACGGTACTGTGGTTTTTGTAACTAAAAACAACCGCAAGTACATAACTGTGCAACCTGTTGCAGCCGAACCTGTTGCAGAAAACTAAATTGTTCCGGTCGAGGGGAACTGTTGACATTGTCGGCAAATTCCTTTTGGAACAAATCGAGAAAATATAAGCCGTCTTGCTCGGATTATAAGGGCAAGGCGACTTTATTTTTTGCACACTTTGCCGGGAGTTTGCGTATCTCGGTTATAGTGCCTATCTTTGCGGCGCAATACAAAACTTTACAAATCAATAAAAATAGGTATGGATACACTTGCAATTTACGAATGGTTTATGGAAAACATGAACTATGGATGGATTACCCTGTTGATGGCAATCGAGAGTTCGTTTATTCCATTTCCCTCCGAAATTGTCGTTCCGCCCGCCGCATTCAAGGCAATGCAGCCCGGTAGCGGACTGAACATTTATTTGGTGGTGGTATTTGCCACGCTTGGTGCTATGATAGGAGCGATATTCAATTATTATGTTGCCTTGTGGATAGGCCGTCCGCTGGTTTACAAGTTTGCCGACAGCCGCCTCGGGCATATCTGCCTACTCAATGGCGAGAAAGTGAAGCAGGCCGAAGATTATTTCGACCGTCACGGGGCTGTTTCTACATTTGTGGGTCGCTTGTTGCCGGCCATTCGTCAGCTGATTTCAATTCCTGCAGGACTTGCGCGTATGCACTTCGGCAAGTTTTTGCTATATACCACGCTTGGTGCAGGTCTGTGGAACGCGGTGCTTGCAGCACTGGGTTTTTGGCTCAGCACATTTGTCGAGGAACCCGAGTTGCGCGCACAAATCGAACATTACAATCAATATCTCAATTATGTGGGCTATGCCATAATTGCATTGATAGTGGTGTTTATATTATACCATGCTTTCAAAAAGAAAAAGCCTGCAACCGTAGAGATTTCCGAAAAATAATAATATAGTCATGTTAGTATCACCTTCATTGCTTTCGGCCGATTTCGGCAACCTTAACCGCGACCTCGACATGATTAATGGGAGCGAGGCCGATATGTTGCACCTTGATGTGATGGACGGGGTGTTTGTGCCTAATATTTCGTTCGGCTTTCCTGTGATGAAATATGTGCAGAAAGTGTGCCACAAGCCGCTCGACGTGCACTTGATGATAGTGGAGCCGCAGAAGTTTGTGAGTGAAGTGCGCGATTGCGGTGCCGAGATAATGAATGTGCATTATGAGGCGTGTACGCACCTTAACCGCACTGTGCAGCAAATCAAGGCTGCCGGGATGAAAGCCGGTGTGACGCTTAATCCGGCAACTCCGGTGTGTATGCTCCGTGACATAATATCCGAGCTTAACTTGGTGTTGCTCATGTCGGTAAATCCCGGTTTCGGCGGACAGAAATTCATCCACGGTACTTTGCGCAAGCTTGCCGACTTGCGTGCATTGATAGCCGAAACAGGATCGAAAGCACTTGTAGAAATTGATGGCGGCGTGAACTTGGAGACGGGCAAGTTGCTGGCCGTGGCAGGAGCCGACATATTGGTCGCAGGCAATTATGTGTTCAGTGCCGAAGACCCTGCTGCCGCAATTCACGGCTTGAAACAGTTGTAATGTGATATTGCAATGGCAAAAAAAGTTGCATCGGCTATTGCGATATTGAAAAATAACCCTTAACTTTGCACTCGCAATTGCGAAAGTGCAATGGAAAGATGCCGGAGTGGCCGAACGGGGCGGTCTCGAAAACCGTTATACAGGTAACTGTATCCAGGGTTCGAATCCCTGTCTTTCCGCAAAGCAACGAAACACCGCAGACAATTCAAGTGTGCGGTGTTTCGCTGTTTTTTGCCCTTAGTGGTTAGTCTTAAAAACTTTTGTCGGGGCATTTGGGTATGTTAAAGGGAAATTTTTGTATGTTTGTGGAGTTATTAAAATGTTTATGAAAATGGGAAAATATTTTGTTGTGGTGTTGTCGGCAATTGTGCTTGCCGCTTGTTCGGGAAAAAACGGAACTGTGACCGGCAACAACGGGGTGGGAGTTACTGATTTTGAGATTGGTATTGTTGAAAAATCGTTGACTGCCGATTACTTGTGTGAAGGCGATGCGACTTTTGGCGACAGTGTGAAACTTTATACGAGAACTCATGTCACTTTGCAGTGGCCCGAAAAACTCGGCAATGCCGATGTCAAGCCCTTGCAAGACACTTTGTTGGCACGGTGTTTCGGTAATGAACGGCCGACGTCGGTTGATGAGGCCATGAGCCGTTATGTGGCCGATCCTGTAACCATGGACGACGGCAGCCGGCTTGTGCGTGTGGATTCCGTTCCCGATGTCGATATTGATGTGCGCATATTGGAGCGCAGCATCGACGTGAATGTACTCAGTGTCAACAGCCGTTATGCCGCATTTGAAATATATGGGTATATGTATGGTGGCGGTGCGCACCCGGTTTACTCGTCTTCGTTTGTGAATTTTGATGTTGCCGAAGGAAAGGTGCTGGGGTTTGACGACATAGTGCTGCCCGGACGGACAGCCGATTTGACGGAGGCCGTTAAGAGTGCATTGCGCGAGCAATATAATGCCACTACCGATGAGCAACTTCTTGAATTGGCAGGCATAAATGCTGGAGCCGTAGATTTTTCATTGCAGTCGCCTATGTTCTATTTCGATGGCAGCAATGTGGTGTTTTATTTCAACCCATATGAAATAGGCCCGTGGGCCATAGGGGCCGTTACGGTGTCGCTGCCGTGGTATTCGCTCGACACACTTGTGCGGCACGAGGTGCTTGACTTGCTCGGTTGGCATTAATAGTGGGCGCGATAATTGGCATTTTGCCGATTTTATGTGTAATTTTGCAGCAAATTAATTTTATAGACATGGAGCATATATCTGAAAGGATTAAGGCAATGTCGCCGTCGGCAACGTTGGCGATGTCGCAGAAGAGCAACGAGCTGAAGGCTCAAGGTGTGGATGTGATCAACCTTTCGGTGGGAGAACCCGACTTTTTCACCCCCGACCATATAAAAGAGGCCGCAAAGCGAGCCATCGATGACAATTTCTCGTTTTATTCTCCCGTACCCGGCTATTTGTCGTTGCGCAAGGCTATTTGTGCGAAATTGAAACGTGAAAACGGCCTTGATTTCGCTCCCGAGCAAATAATTGTGTCAAACGGTGCAAAGCAATCGTTGTGCAACTGCATTCTTGCTGCCGTCAATCCCGGCGACGAGGTGATTATCCCCACTCCGGCATGGGTGAGCTATGTGGAGATGGTGAAACTTGCCGAGGGTAAATGTGTGCTTGTGCCTGCTTCGCTTGAACAGAATTTCAAGATTACTCCCGAACAACTTGCTGCGGCCATCACGCCGCGCACCCGCATGGTGCTGCTTTGCTCGCCGTCGAATCCCACTGGCAGCGTGTATTCGCGTGAAGAATTGAAGGCACTTGCCGATGTGATTGCCGCTCACCCCGATATCTTGGTGCTTGCCGACGAGATATATGAACATATCAATTACACCGGCGAGTTTAATTCCATCGCCCAGTTTGAAAATATACGCGACCGTGTGGCAATTGTTAACGGTGTGTCGAAGGCATATGCAATGACGGGTTGGCGTATTGGGTTCCTTGCCGCTCCACTGTGGCTTGCCAAGGCTTGCAATAAGTTGCAGGGCCAATACACATCGGGGGCGTCATCGATAGCCCAAAAGGCTGCCGAAGAGGCTTATGTGGGTCCGCAGGATTGTGTCGAAGAGATGCGCCGAGCCTTCGAGCGTCGTCGTGATTTGATTGTTTCGTTGTTGAAAGAAATTCCGGGATTGAAAATAGGCAATCCCGAGGGCGCATTTTATGTGTTCCCCGAAGTGTCGGCTTATATAGGCAAGAGCCACGGCGGCCACACCATAACCACGTCGGGCGACCTGGCCCTGTACCTGCTCGACGAGGCTCATGTGGCCACCGTCGATGGTGCGGCATTCTGTGCCCCCGGTTACATTCGCCTGAGTTATGCCACAAGCGACGATAATATCCGCGAGGCCGCAAAACGCATAGCCTCGGTACTTGCAAAGTTGCAGTAACTTGATCTTCCCCTTCCGGAAGGTATCATATTAACCTAATATAAGCGGCAATGGTCACACACCCGGTGTGCAGCCATTGCCGCTTTGCTTATATCGGCAGGCGGCCTGTATCCCATAGGTCGGCGCGTTGGTCGGATGTTACACGGCGCGGGCTTGCACCACGGAATTATGAACAGTAAAAATGATTTTTGAGGGAGCAGCATATGGGTAAAAATCAAGGATATAAAATCTGCGACTTCTAATACAATTTATATAGTGTGGAGTGAGTGGCTTATTATTTGCAATTGAGTTTAAGTTGCATTATCTTTGCAGTTGGGCTTGGGCGAATGATATGGTTGCGTCCATGCAAGAAATTACGATGATTGACGATAAGTTGAAATTGAATGCCAAGAGCAAGTTTGCCATGTATATGGAAGCTCACAAGATGCGCAAAACGCCCGAGCGGTTTGCCATATTGGACATGGCCATGTCGTTTGGCGAGCATTTCAGCGCCGATGTGCTTTATCGCCGAATGGAAGAAGATTCGTACCATGTGAGCCGTGCAACGATTTACAACACGCTCGACTTGCTTACCGATTGCGGAATATTGCGGCGGCACCGGTTCGGCAGCAACCAGTCGCAATATGAGTGCATGGCCGACACGCTTAATCATCACCACTTGATTTGCACCGAATGCGGCAAAATCAAGGAGATAAAGGATGCCGAGTTAATGAAATACATGAATTCGAAGCGTTATCCGTCGTTTACGGCATCATATTATGTGTTGTATATATACGGCGTGTGCAATGCGTGCGCACGCAAAGTAAAGCGCAAATTGAATACTAACAAAAAAGATATAACACCATCAAAATTATGAAAGTGGATGTATTACTAGGCCTTCAATGGGGCGACGAGGGAAAAGGAAAGGTTGTGGACGTATTAACGCCGCATTATGATGTGGTGGCTCGTTTCCAAGGCGGGCCTAATGCCGGCCATACCCTTGAATTTGAAGGGAAAAAATATGTATTGCGGTCGATACCTTCGGGCATTTTCCAGCATGGGCAGGTTAACATCATAGGCAATGGCGTGGTACTCGACCCGGTATTGTTTATGGAAGAGGCCGAGTCGCTTATGCACAGCGGCGTTGACTTGAAGCACGTGTTGAAAATATCGAAAAAAGCACATTTGATAATGCCTACGCACCGCTTGCTCGATGCTGCATATGAGAAACTTAAAGGTGATGCAAAAATCGGCACCACGGGCAAAGGCATAGGCCCCACATATACCGACAAGGTGAGCCGTAACGGTTTGCGCATAGGGGATATATTTTGCAACTTCGACGAAAAGTACCGTATTGCCAAAAATCGCCATTTGAATTTGCTTAATGCACTGGGCGAGGCGGTTGACATTGCCGAGGCCGAAACCAAGTGGCTCGGTGCCATAGAATACCTCAAGCAATATGACATAATCGACAGCGAATTTGTAGTTAATAAATATTTGGCCGAAGGCAAAAAGATATTGTGCGAGGGAGCACAAGGCAGTATGCTCGACGTGGATTTCGGTTCGTACCCCTTTGTCACCTCGTCCAATACCGTTTGCGCCGGTGCTTGTGCCGGACTTGGTGTGGCTCCGAATAAAATAGGTGAGGTGTATGGCATATTCAAGGCATATTGCACGCGCGTGGGCAGCGGCCCGTTCCCTACCGAATTGCATGATGAAACAGGAGCGAAGATACGCGACATAGGACATGAATACGGAGCTGTCACAGGCCGCGAGCGTCGTTGCGGATGGATCGACCTGGTGGCATTGCGTTACACCATAATGCTTAACGGCGTTACCCAGTTGATAATGATGAAGAGCGACGTGCTCGATGGTTTCGAGACCGTGAAAGTGTGCAACGCTTATCGTGTGAACGGTGTGGAAACACGTGATTTCCCCTATGACATAGAGCATGGCATAGAACCCGTATATACCGAAATGGAAGGTTGGAACGTGGATATGACAAGCATCACTTCACCCGACCAATTCCCCAAGCAGTTCAAGGACTACATCAGTTACCTTGAAAAGGAATTGAATGTGCCAATCACCATCATTTCGGTTGGCCCCGACAGGAAGCAGACTATAGATTTACGAAATAACCGATAAGACTATGGTAAAGGTAAAACCGTTCAAGGGTTTGCGCCCCCCAAGGGAGATTGTGGAGAAAGTGGCTGCACGCCCGTATGATGTGTTGAATTCGACTGAAGCGCGAAAAGAAGCCGCCGACAATGCGCAATCGTTATATCACATCACCCGGCCTGAAATAGAGTTCCCCGAAGGAACCGATGAACATGACGGCGAGGTGTATAAGCGAGCAGTGGAAAATTTTGCCATGTTCCAAGAAAAAGGCTGGCTTGTGCAGGATGACAAGGAATGTTATTACCTGTATGCCCAGACGATGGGCGACCATAAGCAATATGGACTTGTGGTGGCATCGAATGTGAACGATTACTTGGAAGGGCGCATTAAGAAACATGAATTGACGCGCCACGACAAGGAAGAGGACCGAATGAAGCATATCCGCAACACTCGGGCCAACATAGAACCGGTGTTTTTTGCTTTCCATGACAACGAGGAATTGCAAAGCGTAATCGACAAGGTGTCTGCCGGGAAACCGGAATATGATTTCACAAGTGAAGACGGCATAAGGCACGAATTGTGGGTAATAAGCGACAGCGACACCGTCGGCCGCATTACCGGGGCATTTGAGACGCTGCCTGCATTGTATATTGCCGACGGCCACCACCGCACGGCTGCGGCTGCCCTTGTGGGTGCCGAGATGGCTCGTAACAACCCCGGTCATCGTGGAGATGAGGAGTATAATTATTTCCTTGCCGTATGCTTCCCCGAATCGCACCTTAAGATAATCGATTACAATCGCCTGGTAAAGGATTTGAACGGGCACAGCGAAGAGGAATTTATAACTTTGCTTGGCAAGCATTTCGACGTGCAGTTCATGGGCAAGGAGATTTATCATCCGGCAGGGTTGCATAATTTTGCGATGTATGTCGGGGGCAATTGGTATTCGCTCACGGCTCATGCCGATACTTACGACGACAACGACCCGATACTTTGCCTCGATGTTACGGTATCGTCGAAATATATACTTGACGAGATATTGGACATAACCGACTTGCGGCGCGACAAGCGCATTGATTTCGTCGGCGGCATTCGCGGCCTTGGCGAATTGCAGGCACGTGTCGATAGCGGCGAAATGGCCATGGCATTGGCCCTTTACCCGGTAACCATGCACCAGTTGCTGGCTATTGCCGACAGTGGCAACATAATGCCGCCGAAGACAACTTGGTTTGAGCCTAAATTGCGGTCGGGGCTTGTGATCCATAAGTTGGAATAAAAAAATTGAATGAAAAAGTCATTATTTGTCACTTTGATATTCCTGTTTGCGGCATTTCTTGAAGTTATGCCGCAACAGGTTTCTTTTACCGGCGGCAGCAGGGCTGTATTTGAGGAACAACCTGCCGCTTCGACCGGACTCGACCGTATATATGTAATATATGACAGCGACGGCGTGTCGATGAATTACACACAAAGCAACACAAGCGCTACTGTTACTTGGTACACCTATGGTGAACGCGGCGGCGGATATGCCGAGGTGGTTTCGGGTGTGGAGCGTGTCGATAGCCGTGTGACGCGGTTGCCGCAAGTGGTGCCTGATTGCGGATATATCATAGAGGAAGGAACCGACAGGACATATGTGTGGGTGATGGATTATTCCGGTTATGCACTGTCGTTAAGCGCCTTAGGTTTCGATTCACAGCGCGACTGCGGCACGACACGGATTTTTGTCGATGGCAGTGGCCGTGAAATGACTTATTATACCATAAACGGTGTGCCGCAACAGCTTGACCGAGGGTTGACATTGGCTTATCGCACTCTTGAATGGAACGATGAAAATGCAGCGTGGGAAGAGACCGAGGTCGAGGAAAATATAGAAACATTCGGTACGGCCATAGCTGTGCCTGCACCGTATTGCAATACCGAGTTCACGTTGCATGGCGATAGGTTCTTGCGCTTTTGGGGAATGGAAGAAAGCGTGACGAGCAGCACTTACATGACGAGTGCTGTTGCCGTTGAAACCACGGCGGTACAGGAAGAGCGCGATGTGGCCAATGAAAAAGGTTCGGGCGAAGAAGACGGCTCCACTATGGGCGGTTCGGCTCCGGCGACAATAACGTTCACAGCTTACTGCACCGATGCAATGATGCACAACGAGTGGCAGATGTCGCGCGACCAGGAATTTAACAACATAGAAAGCCGTTTCAACCAACCGGAAATTACTCAAACGTTTAACGAAGGCGGAACATTTTATTTCAGGTTTTATGGTGCCGACGGCTCGGGCGAGTGTGAAGCGATAGGGGAGACATATACTGTATTCATAGGCGAATCGAGCCTTGAATGCCCTAATGCGTTTTCACCGCAAGCGAGTGAAGGCATCAATGACGAGTGGCGAGTGTCATACCGCTCGATTGTGGAGTTCCATTGTTGGATTTTCAATCGTTGGGGCGTTAAAATTTGCGAGCTGAACAGCCCCGACCAAGGATGGGATGGAAAATACAAAGGGAAATATGTGAAGACAGGAACATATTTCTATGTGATAGAGGCTCGCGGTGCCGACGGCGTGGAATATAAACTGAAGGGCGACATAAACATATTGAATTACACCGGTACCGGTCGCAGCAGTTCGGGCGGCATGACCGAATAGGAGAAAAAGCACGAGGATGAAAAAGATATTTTTGGCGTTGATGTTGCTTGTGGCGGCATCGTGTGTGGTATTGAAGGCCGAAGACAAACAGAACTTCGGGCCGTTTATAACCGGACTTCACCCCATTTCGGCAAATCCCGATGTGCCGATGGCAGTGATGATTGCCGGAGAACAGGTGTTGCTCGACCGCATAGACATGTATGAACGGCTCGACCGTGAAATGACGCAAATCATTTACGGACACAGCAATTTGTTCCTTTCGATAAAAAGGGCCAACAGGTATTTCCCGGTGATAGTGCCTATATTGAAAAAGAATGGTGTGCCCGAAGATTTTGCTTACCTTGCCGTGGTGGAAAGTTACTTGAGCCCCACGGCTCGTTCTTATGCCGGGGCAGTGGGAATGTGGCAGTTTATGAAAGGCACGGCCAAGCAATACGGACTTATTGTGAACGATGAGGTGGACGAACGTTATGATCCGGAGAAATCGACCGAGGCCGCTTGCCGCTATTTGAAAGATGCATATGCAAAATATAAGCACTGGCCCACTGTGGCAGCTTCTTACAATGCAGGCATGGGGCGCATATCGAAGGAGTTGGAGCGGCAGTTTGCCGAAAATTCGTTTGATTTGTATCTGAATGAGGAAACTTCGCGGTATGTGTTTCGCTTCATTGCTATGAAGTTGATAATTGACCAACCCAAAAAGTATGGTTTTTTCATCACCAAGCGGCAGTTGTACCAGCCGGTGAAATATACCGAGGTTAAGGTATCGGGTGGTGTGGCAAGTTGGAGCGAATGGGCGCAAAAGCATGGAACTACCTATTCGCAGTTGCGGGACATGAACCCGTGGATAAGATCGTCGAAACTTGTCAACAGGGAGCGGCGCACATATACGGTGAAGATACCTGTGCAAGACAGCCTGTATCGCAGCAAGATGACTTATAGCGTGTATAACCCAAACTGGATTGTCGATTAACAAAGAACGATGGAGCTTAACGGAAAAGAAACAGATTGCGTGTCGGTGCTGGGCGCACGTGTGCACAATCTGAAAAACATAGATGTTGACATACCCCACGACAAGTTGACCGTGATAACCGGTCTTAGCGGCAGCGGCAAGTCGTCGCTTGCTTTCGACACGATTTTTGCCGAGGGGCAGCGTCGTTATGTCGAGACGTTCTCGGCATATGCCCGCAATATGCTCGGGTTGCTTGAGCGCCCCGATGTGGACAAGATTACCGGCCTTAGTCCGGTGATTTCGATAGAGCAAAAGACGGTAAACAAAAATCCGCGCAGTACCATAGGTACCACAACCGAGATTTATGACTTTTTGCGATTGCTGTATGCCCGTGTGGCCGATGCATATTCTTATGTTTCGGGCGAGAAGATGGTGAAGTTTACCGTCGAGAAAATCATCAACATGATTTTGCAGAAATACGTCGGGCATCGCATATTTATTTTGTCGCCGCTTGTGAAGAACCGTAAAGGGCATTACAAGGAACTGTTTGAACAGTTGCGCAAGAAAGGTTACCTGACGGTGCGTGTCGATGGACAGCTTACCGAGATTAAATACGGTATGAAAGTCGATCGATACAAGAACCATAGCATCGAGCTTGTGGTTGACAAACTGCGTGCCGACGAAAAACAAGTGGAACGGCTTAAAGCATCGATAGATACTGCATTCAAGCAAGGCGACGGGCAATTGATGATACTCGATGCCGATGATGGTAATAGTATAGGACATTACAGCCGTAAACTTATGGACCCTGCGACAGGACTGTCGTATGCCGAGCCTGCACCGCACAACTTCTCGTTCAATTCGCCGCAAGGAGCCTGCCGCAAGTGTAAAGGTCTTGGTTACGTGAATATTATCGACCGTGGTAAGATAATGCCTAATGCCGACTTGTCGATACACGAGGGTGGGATATTGCCGCTTGGAAAATATAAAAACTCCCTTATATTCTGGCAAATATCGGCAATATGCGAGAAATACGGAGTTACCATCAAAACGCCCATCAAAGAATTGCCCGAGGAAGCCATCGATGACATAATGAATGGAACCGACGAGCATCTTGATATAAAGAATGAAACACTTAGCACATCAAACTATTTCTTACGTTATGATGGCTTGGTGAAATATATCGAGATGCAACAGTCGGATGAGGCAACATCACAGGCACAGAAGTGGGCAGGCCAGTTTTTTTCACGTGTCACTTGTCCGGAGTGTCACGGAGCACGGCTTAACAAGGAGGCATTGCATTATTATATAGGGGGTAAAAACATAGCCGACCTTTCGGCGATGGATATATCGGAACTCCGGGATTGGATGGGGAATATAAAGGACTGTTTTACCCCGCAGCAATGGAATATTGCCCGGGAAATAGTGAAAGAGATTAGCGGACGGTTGAATTTCCTGGTTGATGTAGGACTTAACTATCTGGCTCTTAACCGTAATTCAGCGACATTGTCGGGCGGCGAGAGCCAACGCATAAGGCTTGCAACGCAAATAGGTTCACAACTGGTGAATGTGCTTTATATCCTTGATGAGCCGAGCATAGGATTGCACCAGCGCGACAATGTGAGGCTTATTAATTCATTGAAGAAACTGCGTGATGCGGGAAATACGGTAATTGTGGTGGAACATGACCGCGACATGATGTTGCAGGCCGATTATATTGTTGACATCGGGCCAAAAGCCGGACGAAAAGGTGGCCGTGTGGTTTTTGCCGGAACTCCGCAACAGATGCTCGAAAGTGATACCATAACCGCACAGTATCTTAACGGGCAACGTGAAATAGCGGTGCCTGCCGAACGGAGAAAGGGTAACGGCAAGTTTCTTGAACTTAAAGGTTGCAAAGGCAACAACCTGAAGGGAATAGATGTGAAAATTCCGCTTGGTGTGTTTGTATGCGTAACCGGGGTGTCGGGCAGCGGCAAGTCTTCACTGATTAACGGTACGCTTCAACCCATATTAAGCCAGCGGTTTTATAAATCCTCGCAAGAGCCGTTGCCATATGGCGAACTTGTGGGTATAGAGAATATCGACAAAGTGGCAACCGTTGATCAGTCGCCACTTGGGCGCACTCCGCGTTCCAATCCTGCTACTTATACCGGGGTGTTTGCCGATATCAGGAACTTGTTTGTCAACCTGCCCGAAGCTAAAATCCGCGGGTACAAGGCCGGGCGTTTTTCGTTCAACGTGAGCGGCGGACGTTGTGAGGAATGTAAGGGTAACGGTTACAAGACTATAGAAATGAATTTTCTGCCCGATGTCCTTGTTCCGTGCGAGGCGTGCGGTGGCAAGCGGTATAATCGTGAGACGCTTGAGGTGCGTTTCAAGGGTAAATCTATTGCCGATGTGCTCGACATGACTATCAATCAGGCTGTGGAATTTTTTGATTCAGTGCCGTCGATATTGTCGAAAATAAAGGTATTGCAAGAGGTGGGGATGGGCTATATAAAGCTCGGACAGCCTTCAAGCACATTGTCGGGCGGGGAGAGCCAGCGTGTGAAACTTGCAGCCGAATTGTCGAAGAAGGATACCGGCCGCACGATGTATATACTTGACGAGCCTACCACGGGGTTACACTTCGAGGATATAAAAGTGCTGCTTGAGGTGCTGAACCGCCTTGTCGATAAGGGAAACACGGTAATAGTGATTGAGCATAACATGGATATAATAAAGAATGCCGATTATATCATCGACCTTGGCCCTGAAGGCGGTAACGCCGGTGGGCGTGTGGTAGCTACAGGAACGCCCGAGGAAGTGGCAACAGATAAACAATCGCTGACAGCGCAATTTCTTAAAGAAGAGTTGAACCGACATGGAACGGAATGTGCCTGACATAGACTTCGACAATCCCGATTTCATCACTGCCATCGACATGGTTAATAATACTAACCGGTCGATATTCCTTACAGGAAAGGCGGGGAGCGGGAAAAGTACGCTGTTGAAGTATATATGCGAAACCACGCGAAAAAAATATATTGTGCTTGCGCCCACCGGCATTGCCGCAGTGAATGTGGGCGGAATGACGATGCACTCGTTCTTCAAGATGCCGTTGAAGCCGCTGTTGCCCGATGATCCCGATTATTCTCCGCGCAACATAAAGGACACATTGAAATATTCGCGCGATAAAATCAAGATAATCAAAAATCTCGACCTGATAATCATCGATGAAATCTCGATGGTGCGAGCCGACATGATTGATTTCATGGACAGGGTTTTGCGCTATTATTCGGGTAATAATCGCGAGCCGTTTGGCGGCAAGCAATTGCTGCTGGTGGGTGATATTTTCCAACTTGAACCGGTGATTAAAAGTGATTTTCGCGAGATATTGCGACGGTATTATAGTAATTTCTTCTTTTTCAATGCCATGGCATTTTCGCGCATAAAACTTGTGTCGATAGAATTGCGCAAGACTTACAGGCAAAAAGACGCACGTTTTGTGGAGTTGCTCGACCGGGTGCGCGAGAATAAGGCTACCGCCGATGATTTGAATAAAATAAACAGCCGTTGCAATCGAGGCGAAGAAATAGATGGCGGGAAATTTGTGATGACGCTTGCCACACGTCGCGACACAGTGGATTACATAAATGACCGCAAACTCGATGAACTACCGACCGAACCGCATAACTTTGAAGGCGAGATTGAAGGTACGTGGCCCGAGTCGATATTGCCCACATCGTTGAATTTGACACTGAAGGAGGGTGCTCAGGTGGTGTTCATACGCAACGACAAGGAACGTCGGTGGTATAACGGTACCATTGCACGCATTGCCCGTATAGACAATGAGGAGATAACCGTGGAGCTTGAAGACGGCGAGCATTATGTGCTCGACCGTGACCAATGGGAAAATGTGCAATATGAATATGACGACAAGGAAAAGCGTATTAAGGAGACGGTGCTCGGCACATTCAGGCAGTATCCCATAAAGCTTGCATGGGCTATGACCATACACAAAAGCCAGGGTCTGACTTTCAACCGGGTGATAATCGACATGGAAGGTGGTGCATTTTCATGCGGGCAAACTTATGTGGCACTTTCGCGCAGTACTGCGCTCGAAGGCATAACGCTTAAAAATCCTATTACATATCGCGATATATTTGTGAATCCTGCCGTAATTGAGTTCAGCAGCCATTTTAATGATGCCGCGCTCATCGGCGAAGCCAAGCGCGATTACATGGTACGCAGCTTGCTGGGTGCAGCCAACAAGGCTTTTGATGCTTTTGATTTCAAGACGTGTGTGGAAAATTTTGCCGAGGCTGTCGATTTGCAAGGTGGTTTTGGCGATGCCGCCGTACGTCGTTTCGTTAGGTACAAGTTGGGAACTTATTCAAGATTAAAAAAACAAATCGAGGAGAAGCAGTCTGTAATCGACAAGCAAAACGAGGTGTTGAGGAACCTTGCAATGGAATATGTTTTCCTTGGTAAGGAGTCGCTGTCGGCAGCCGATGATGGCGGTAATGAAGAAGTTGCAGTGAATGCGGCTTTTGCGAATTTCAACAAAGCCATTGCCATATGCCCCGATTGTACCGATGCCATGGTAGAAAAGGCGATGTTGCTGGTGAGGCTGAAGCGCACAAGTGATGCCGAGGTGCTGTTTAAGAAAATATTGAAATTCAACAAAAACGATGCCGCGGTCAATTACGGTCTTGGGCTGATATGCAAAATGAATAAAAAGCCTGCCGAAGCATTGAAATATCTGCGCAGAGCGTTGAAAGTCGCTCCCACTTCGCCGCGCGTACATAACCAACTTGCCGAAATATATGAGAATATAGGGCTTGACGACAAGGCCGAGGAGCATCGTGAACTTGCCCGCCGTTTCAGCCGAGAAAAATAACAGCTGTAGAAATCCGGTCGGCATAAGGTTGCGTGTAGCGGCGAAACAAGAGGAATAAGCCCGAGAGGAAAAACACTTGATGCTGTAATTGAAGCATATCCCGATAAAATCAACCGTACCATGGCCTTTTTCTTATCTCACCGGCATATAAATCATGGTTTTTCCGTAAATTTGTGTGTTGATTTTTCAGGATATTCACACGTATATTTCGATGAAACGATTTATAATTCTTACGGTCATGGTCGCAATGCTCATTGTTATGATGTGTTGCGGTGGTGATGATGACGGGCAGCAGAAAACGCAGCCAGTGGGAATGGAAGAAATTGAAGGCCCCGACAGCGTGGTAAAGGTGCACAGGTTAAAGGTGCGTCCTATAGGCAGTTATTCGCGTGTGTTCAACGACCTTAATGCGGAGCACATTGCCGAAGCCCGCCGCATAGGCATTAAGCCTATAGCTTCGCTTTATGATGCGTATAACCTGCGCACGCCGATAATGAGGATAAACACTTGTAACGATTTCCATGTTGACGAGCTTACGCATTCGTTGCCTTACCTTGTGCCGCAAGCCACACGGCTGCTCCACGACATAGGCCGCTCGTTCAGTGACAGTGTTATCGCCCGTGGCGGTAAGAAGTATAAGATAAGGGTTACGAGTGTGACGCGTACCGACCATACCGTTGCACGGTTACGTCGCGGCGGGAATGTGAATGCCACAGTGGAGTCGGCACACCGTTACGGTACGACGTTTGATGTCAGCTACATACGTTTTGTGTGCTGTGACTCGTCGTATGTGGTGGCTCCGCAAGACTTGCGTGGCATACTTGCCGAGGTTCTCGACTATTACCGCGACGAGGGGCGTTGCCTTGTGAAATATGAAATAAAGCAGGGATGTTTTCATATAACAGCACGATAAACGGGTAATAATTAAGTGGAAGGTTTTGCTATGAAGGCCGGGAAGATAGTGATAAAGACATTGAAGGTGCTTGCATGGACTGTGGGCACACTTGTGGTTTTGATGGCTCTTGCCTTGTGGGCTGTGGTGTGGATTATTTCTCCCGAAAATCTCACTCGCTATGCCGAACAGGCTGCCAACAAATATCTTGACGCCAAGGTCGAGATAGGACGGCTTGAATTGACGGCATATTCCACTTTCCCGATACTTCATGTTGATATCGACAGCCTTACGGTATTATCGGGCAGCATCGACGTTGCCTCGGGAGCCGATTCTGCCGCAGTACCTGCCGATGCCTCGCATTTGTTGTCGTTCGGTAAATTGCATTTGGGGGTAAATCTTGCCGAGGCCATGATAGGGCGGATAGATGTGAAAGACTTGTCGGTTACCGACTTGAATGCAAACATTGTTGAATTGTCGCCTACCGTGAGCAATTATGCGATAGTTCCGATGAGTGCCGACCTTGACACTGCGGCAACCGATACCGCAGTGATGGAATTACCGTGGATACGGTGCAAGCAAATTATGCTCAAGGGTACTACGCGTTTGTCATATTATTCGGTTGCCGATGGCATGGCGGTCAGGGTGCAGCTTGACACTGCTTCGATTGTTGCCACCGGTCGAGATAAATACAGGCTGGCTTTGGCCGGAACGGCCGACTGCAAGATGGGTGAAGAATTGGCTGTGACTGATTTCCCGTTTGGTTTAGATGTCGAGTTGGGGTGGAATTACCGCAGAATGATGGATATAAACATTGCCGATTTGCAAGCTCGCTTGCTCGATATTCCCATATCGGGAAGTGTGGAGTTGCTTGCCGAGGAGGGGGAACCCGTGCTGAGTGATTTTGCGCTGAAAATCGATTCGGTGCGCTTTGCTTCGGTATTGCCGCAGTTGCCTGTGAAATATAAGCGAATGTTCGGACGTGTGCGCAGTAACCTCATGGCTTCGGTCGATGTGCGGCTTAATGATCCGTATGTGTTGACCGGTGAGCGGTTGCCATCGATGTCGGCACGGTTGATTGTTCCCGATGCTTACTGGCAGATGATTGGTGGCCGCGGTCGCATCGACCGTCTTGCACTTGATGCGCAAATGGAGCTTGACGGCGAGAAACCCAATGCGAGTGTGGTCACCCTTAATAACCTGGTGCTTAATGGCGTGGCAGTGAAATTGCAATTGTCGGGCAGGGCGACAAATTTGTTTGCCGATCCTCATGTCACGGCTTCGCTTAACGGATATACCGACCTTGGCATAATTGCAGGCATGGCCAATGTGCCGCTTAATTTTACAATTGCCGGAGAAGCCGAGGCTGATGCCACTGTTGACATGAAGATGAGCAACTTGAACAAGGAGAATTTCCACAAGGTGAAACTGTCGGGGAATGTGGGATTGCGTAACCTCATTTATGACAATATGCTCGACACGATGAGCGTGCGAGCCGGGTATGCCACATTGTCGTTTGGAAATCAACAGTCGTATGTGCGGCGGGATTCGACTACCGGTGAAGACCTGTTGCGCGTGACAGCCCGTATCGACACGCTTGATGCTTCGATGCCGGGATTGAACTTGTCGCTTAATGGTGTGAGCATGGGGGCCGGTGCCGTGGGGGCATGGCGTGCAAGCCAAGACTCGACGCAGGTGGTGCCGATGGGATTCAACGTGTCGGCACGGCGTGTGCGCATGAGGCAGGCCGACGGTACCTTCCTGGCCTCGCGAGGAGTGTCGTGCAGCGGCAGTGTGTCGCGTTTCCGAGGCATGAAGCGTATGCCTGTGTTTTATCTTGGTTTCGGACTTGATACGCTTTTCTATCGCGACAATTCACAGTTTGTTTATCTTAAAGACAGTAAGATTGATCTTGTTGCCAACCGCCGGGTAAATTGGCGGCGCATGAACCGCACTCGCCAACTCATCGACACACTTCGTTCGCAGCACCCCGACTGGAGCAACGATTCGCTGCTTGCCGTAGTGAAGAATATGCAACTGAGCCGTCGCGAGGCAATGAAAGCTCGCAGGCTGCGCAACAGGCAAGTTGAGGTTTTTGATGAAACCGAGGTTATGGATATGTCGGTTGACAGTGGATTTGCGCGGTTGCTCGCCCGCTGGCAGTTTCATGGCCGCATACGCAGCAATACCGGAGCAATGTACACACCTTACTTCCCGTTGCGTAACCGTATCACCGATGTCGATGTCAAGTTCAATGCCGACAGTCTCACAGTTGAGAATTTCAATTACAAGGTGGGGAAGAGTAATTTCAACGTAAAAGGGAAGTTGAAAAATATTCGTTCGACCATGATGGGGCGTACACGCCGTCCGCTCGACCTTGCCCTGATAGTGCGGGCCGACTCGATCGATGTGAACCAACTTGTGGGTGCTGCCGCCGATGGTCTTGCTTATTCGGGCGATGCCACAGGGCTTAACAGCCTTGACAGCACTATAACCGACATCGACCAAATGCAGCAACAGATGGAAGCATCACAGAATGATGGCGACACCACGCTTGCCGCATTTGTGGTGCCCCGCAATATCGAGGCAAAGATAGCCGTGCGTAGTAATAATATCACGTTTGCCGATATGAATTTCGACAAGTTCGACGGTAATCTGTTTGTGCATGATGGTGTAATAAACCTCAATAATTTGCGGGCTAAAACCGATGTAGGGGCGGCTGAGTTCAATGCCATGTATGCTTCGACCGACCGTCGTAACATAAAGTTCGGCATGGACTTGGGGCTTGACAAGATACGCGTGGGCAAATTGCTTAACATGATTCCTGCCATCGATTCGGTGATGCCGCTGTTGCAGTCGGTTGACGGTATCATTGATGCCGACATTGCCACAACGGCCAACCTTGACTCGGTGATGAACATCGACATTCCATCGCTGCGTGCGGCCGTGAAGTTACATGGCGACAGCCTTGTGTTCATGGATGCCGAAACATTCAAGAAGATTGCCAAGATGCTGCGGTTTAAAAATCGTGACCGTAACATGATTGACGAGATGACGGTGGAGATGCTTGTGGAGAACTCTCAAATGATGCTTTTCCCGTTTATGTTTAATGTTGACAGGTATCGCCTTGGAGTATTGGGCTATAACGACCTTGACCTGAATTTCCGTTATCATATTTCGGTGCTTAAATCGCCTATACCGTTTAAGTTCGGAATTAATATTTACGGGAACCCCGACGATATGCACTTCCGTTTCGGCGGAGCCAAGTATAAGGAAGATGATTTGCGTGCCGAGATGGTGGAGATTGTGGATACTACCCGCATCAACTTGCGCGAGCAAATCAATTCGGCATTGCGCCGAGGGGCAAATGCCGCCTTGCGCTCGAACCTGAATGTGGGCAATCGTCGCCCGAATATGCGCCGCATGGTGGAGGATGCCGAGGACGACAACCTCACTGCTGCCGACAGCTTGCAAATGATGCAGCAAGGGTTGATAGAACGCCCCGACACCACCGTGGTTTCACAGCCGGTTCCGGTCGTTGGCCAACCTGCCGGTGAAGATGATGAAAAGCAGCTGCCACCCGCTGCCGTGCCGCTCAGAATAAAGCCGCAATCCTGAACAAGGAAAATTAGGAAATAATATTCTGCCCTTATTGGTGCAGGGGTGGGTGTACCATAATTCCGACATTGAGGTTGTAGAGACGATGTGCACATCGCCCGATGATGGTAGTGGTTGATTTACAGTATTTTATGTGGTGTAGCAGTTGTAGAGACGCGAATTATCGCGTCTCATTGATACCCCGGAGTAGTGATAAATCGCGTCTCTACAGAGGCAAAACCGCATTTTTATTGCCAAATGTAGGGAGTGATGATGATTTCGTCGATGCGGAGCAGGGCATGGTCGTGTATGAGGGATACGGCTATGCCTTCGTCGTTGTATCGGGCTATGCATGGTGTGGCATCTTCGTCGAGCCATTTCAGGAACAGCATTCCGGGTGCAGCCTTGCACAGCTCGCTGCTGCCGTTTATGCCGTCTTCGGCTTCTCCAAGCCGCATTTCGGCATCCGGATAAGCCGAAAATACCGATGCGAATGTAGAGCCGACTCCTATGCCGCAGTCGGTGAAATAGTCACTGCCAAGAATGAAAATCGCACCGATGCGCCCAAGGTGGCTGTTTTGCAAAACTATTTCGACCGAGCCGTTGCGGCCAAGCGTGTAATTGACATCGGTGGGGGAGTCGCCGGTTACGATGCTGTCAATGTCGAATTGTGACGAAAGGCGTTTTACAGCCATGGCTGTTTCTTCACCTATCAGCACCATGTTCCGTATGCCCGTGCTGTCGATCATATAGCCTGGTTCAATGGTGTCGGTCTCGATATGCGGGTTGCGGTCAAGACTTTCCCATGCCTTGTCGTCGCGGCTGTCGTGGGTGAAACCGTTGATGATGATTGCGGCAATTACAATAATTATGATTGCCATGATTGTCAAAATGACCGAGCGGTTGCGTTTCTTCATAACAGTTAATATTTGACAGTTGTTTTTTCCCCCTTGACGCTTTCGTTGTTGGCGCGGTCGAGCACCGTTACAACGTAGGTGTATTCTCCTTTATCTATTATTTCGGAATATTGCGGTTCGTAGGTAACGGCACGTATTGCTGTCGCATCATCGATGTCAATGGCATCACCATGGTCAAATCGGTACACTACGTATGCCCGAGCCTGCTGCATCTTGTCGCGGCTTTTGGGGGCTTTCCAGTGCAACGCCACTGTGCCGGTCACCTTGTCGCAATCGGCTTTCAATTGCCGAACTTCTTCGGGTGGTGTGTCGTCGATCCAAGTGTATGCCGGGATAAGAGCCACCGTTGATTGATATTTCTTCTTTAGCAAGTCGGCCACGCCCTTGTAATTGTCGGTTACGAGGTATCCCGGCCACCAGCAGTTGCCCTGCACGTTAGATAATTCACGAGACAGGCGTATCTTATGCGCCAATTGGTTCTTGTCGCGCGAGCCATCGATGTCGGGGTGGTCCATTGTAACCTTTACCGATTGGCCAAGGTAAATATGCCTGCCATTGGCATGGTCGTTCCACCATTGCGACAGTGTGAGTGCCGATGCCGCCTTGTGCTCAAGTTCCCAATATAATTGAGGAATGAGATAGTCCACCCAACCTTGCTTGGCCCATAGTGTGGCATCGGCATACAGGTCATCGTAATTTTGCAACCCATTGGTGTCGCTGCCGTCGGGATCGGATTTCTTGTTGCGCCAAATGCCAAACGGACTTATTCCGAACCGCACCCACGGTTTTACGTCGGTTATGGTTTTATGCAATTGCTCTATGAGCAGGTTGACGTTCTGCCTGCGCCAGTCGTCGCGCTTCATGCCTCTGCCCAATTTCCTGTAAGATGCATTGTCGGGGAATTGCCGTCCGCCCACAGGATAAGGGTAAAAATAATCGTCCATGTGTATTGCATCTACATCATATCGTGTCACAATGTCTTTTACGATACGTGCAATGTAGTCGCGGTTTTCTTTATAGGCGGGGTCGAAATATATCTTCCCGGCATATTTCACGAATCGTTCGGGGTGGCTATGGTAGATGTGCCCGCGCGGAGGTGTTTCTTTGGCAGAAAGAGTCACGCGGTAAGGGTTGAGCCATGCGTGCAGTTCCATGCCGCGGGCATGAGCCTGCTCAATCATGAATTGCAGCGGATCCCATTCAGGGTCGGGAGCCTGTCCGGCTTTGCCTGTAAGGTGCTTGCTCCATGGTTCTATGTCGGAACGGTAAAATGCGTCGGATTGCGGGCGCACTTGGAAAATCACCGCATTGCACCCTGCTTCACGCAACTTGTCGAGCAGCAGGCAAAGGTAAATTTGGTTGTCGAGGGTCGATTGCCCGGCATATTGTTCCTGGTAAACGGTGTTGAGCCATGCCCCGCGGAATTCACGCTTGGGTGTGGCGGCAATTGATGCAAATGACGTTGCTGCAGTTATTATTGTCGCAATAATATATCGAAAGATAATATTTGCCATAAAAATTTCCCTACCGGTTGTTTATTTCAAAAAACACCGTGAAAATAAGAATAAATGCCGATAAACCTGCAAATATCTAAATCAAAAAATCATAAGAACCACAAATAGAAAAAATTTCTCAGGCAAATTATGACAAGCAAAACGGATAAAATTTGCTATTATGATAAAAGAAGTGGGTGAGTCAAAATGCAAATCAAGGGGCGGCAAAGCCGTCCGATTTGCGGTAACCGGCGGCGCAGCGACCGCCGAGGGGCGGTTCGCAAGCCGTCGGCAAGGCTATGCATCAACAAGTTCTACCTCTTTGAGGCCGTTCCAAATATGATGGTTTCATGCTCCGATGGTTCGGCTTCGCCTCACACATCGGTTACCACAAATTAGACGGCTTTGCCGCCCCTTGATTTGCATTTCTACACACCCTCTTTTTATGAGAAAAAGGGGCAACGGATTTATCCGGCTCCACCAACCGGGTAAATCTGCTGATCCTTATTGTGGTCAGTCGGTGGGGCGTTTTTTTGAGTTTCGATACAATTGAAAATGTTTTTTTTTGAGGCGAATGTGATATAAATGAGAAAAAATGTTTAACTTTGTAAACGGTATAATGGGCAATTGTGCAGGCAATAGATTTTGCCGTTTGCCGTTATATTAATAATGTGGTCATTATGCTTGAATGAACAATATGAAAATTTTTAAGATATTTTGGGCGGCTTTGTTTGCCGTAACGGTACTTACGGGTTGCGACAACCCTGAATATCCCGACCCCGAAGGAGAACGAGGCGCATTGTCGTTCGACGGGTTTGAATTGACAGCGGTTGACAGGACAGTAATTACTCAGGATGTGATAGATGTTACCGATTATGTGGTGAATGTACGCAACAGCAATACCGGCGAGATAGCTGCCACGTGGACCTATGGCGAAATGCCTGCCGAAGTGGAATTGTTGAGCGGGACTTACATAGTCGAGGCTTACAATGCCGAGTTGCAGCCTGTTGCCTGGGATGCACCTTATTACTATGCAAGTTCACAGGTGCGTGTGTATGGCAAGGAGGTTACAGCCATGTCGGCAATGCAATGCTCACTTGCCAATGTTAAAGTTGACGTTGGCTACTCGGTTGCATTTCGCGAAGTCATGGGCAATGATGTGACCGTGCATGTGGAACTGGCCAAAGGAATCGCACTGGATTTCACTCCCGACGAAACACGTCATGCATATTTTGCTCCCGGGGCCACGACGCTTGTGGCAGTGCTCACCGGCACGGTTGCCGGGGTTGACACAATGATGCAGCAATTGTTAACGGGTATCGAAGCCGGGCAATATTATCAAGTGACATTTTCGCTCGATGAGGAGCAATAACCGGATAAAAATACACAAAACCAAATAATTGACAAAATGGCTAAAAGATGCATTCTGGCGATGCTGCTTGTGCTATGCGCCGTGACAGGCGCGACGGCGCAAGAACGTTTCAGCCGCCATATCGACAGCCACACATTTGTGCCCGAAGGACAGTGGGTCACCGGTGTGAGCGTGAGCTATTCACAGTCGGATAACAACAATTACCAGTTTTTCATAGTGGAAGGTATCGATGGCGACACATATTCGTTCAGCGTGACGCCGATGGTATTTTATATGTTCAAGGACGACCTTGGAGCCGGAGGCCGGCTTGGTTATGAGCGCAGTCGCGTAAAACTTGATGATGCCAACCTGATTATTGATTCGGAGTCGAATTACCGAAACGAGAATTTTTACTGCATCAGCCAAAAGTATTCGGCCATGGGGGCATTCAGAAATTACTTTAGCATCGGTGACTCGAAGCGGTTCGGATTGTTTAATGAAGTGCGTCTCGAATTCGGGGTTGGCGAGTCGAAACTTACCAACGGTACGGGTAACGACTTTACCGGCACGTTTGAAAAGACCTATGACATAGGCGTAGGTGTTATGCCGGGCTTGGTGATGTTTCTTTCCAACTATTCGGCATTGGAACTCAGCGTGGGTGTGCTGGGATTTAATTACTCGCATACCAAGCAGACCAATGATCAAATACATATCGCCAACCGTGATACTAAAAATGCGAATTTCAGGATTAACTTGTTCTCCATTTCGGTTGGAGTGGCGTTTTATTTGTGATGACTATGAAGGATAATAGGAAAAAGCATATAATATTGGCGGCTGTGGCGCTGTTGGCGGCCATGCCGTCGGCCATGGCTGCCGTTAATCCCGAAACTTCGGGCGATGATATAACCAATGTGGTGGTGCGTAACCGCGTCGAAGTGATAGGTGCGGACAGTATCGACAGCAAAATAATTTCGCAATTGGCTCCCAACGTGTCGGTCAACGACGATGAAAAGGTGATTGTGGGCAACGACACGGTTAATATCATAATCCCCGAGCGCAACTTCGGTCGTTTCGACCGCGGACTGTTCAATTATCTGTTTATTCCCAAGGGGCAATGGTCGTTCGGGCTTGATGTTTCGTATGGCGAATTTAACAGCGAGGATATCGAGTTGCTGTCATTCATTGGCGATTTTGATTTCGGTGGCAGTGTATTTTCAATCGACCCGTATATCAGTTACTTTTTCGCACATAACCAGTCGATAGGAATGCGATTGGGCTATACACGCAACAAGGCTGATCTTGGCAACCTTACTGTCGATATCGAAGATCTTGATTTGTCGTTGCAAAACATCGACTACCACACCGAGGAATATTCGGCTGCGGTGTTTTACCGCCATTATATAGGACTTGACCATTCTCGCCGTTGGGCGATATTCAATGAAACGGCTTTGGAGTTTTCGAGCGGTAACGGGTATTTCGAGCGGCCTTATAACGGTGTGCCTCGTATAACCGAGACTGTGACAACCGAAGTGCGAATGGACTTTTCGCCCGGTATCTGCTACTTTGTCCACGATTATGTGAGTTTCAACTTGTCGTTCGGAGTGTTTGGCTTGCATTGGAAAAAATGGCAACAGACAACCGACCATGTGGAAGAGGGAAGCCGCACGTCGAGCGGTGCTGATTTCAAGTTTAATTTGTTCAACCTGCGCATGGGTATTGCCGTGCATATTTGAGATGAATAATTATGATGAACGTAAAAAATTCCAATAGCATAATTGCAGCGGTTGTGGCCGTGTTTATGGCTGTTGCTGCGCTTTCCTGCATAGAGAACGATATTCCGCATGAGCGCATACCGGCCGGTTTCACGGCAATGACAGCCGAAGGCGAAACTGCAGCTGCCGTAATCGACAGTGACAACCGCGTGGTGACGCTTACCATGGGCGAGGCAGCCGACCTGGCGCAGGTGAATATCATCGATTATGCCATCACCGAAGGGGCAAGGCTTTCGGCCGACATAACCGGCGGTATCGATCTCACGAGCGATTACCATGTCACGGTGTCGCTTTACCAGGATTATGAATGGGTGATACGTGCCACGCAGCAGGTGGAACGCAACTGCATCGTCACTGGCCAGCTGGGCAGCACGGTAATCGACCCGGAAGGGAAAAGGGTGATTATCACCATGCCCATCGGCTCTGACCTTACTGCCGTGCAGATTTCAAGCATTAAGTTGGGCCCGGTGGGAATTACCACCATGACCCCCGACTTGAACAATGCTACAATCGACCTGTCGCAGCCGCTTGAAGTCACTGTTGCATATGGTGGCGTGACTGAGGTATGGACTGTGTATGCGCGGATTGGCACAGTGACGCTCGACCGCGTTGATGCCTGGACAGGCGTGGTATGGGCATACGCCTCGGGATTCAACGGCATGGACAACGGGTTTGAATACCGCCGTCATGGCAACGAAGAATGGGTGCGCGTCGATGATAACGCCGTGACGCACTTCGGCGGTGAATTCTCGGCTTATATATCACCGCTCGACCCCGATGCCACCTACGAGGTACGCGCTTATAGCGGCGAGATATATTCCGACGTTGAACCGATTACCACCGAAAGCATAAGTGAGTTGCCCAACATGGGATTTGATGAATGGTGGTATGAGAACGATAAACTGTGGCAGCCGTGGGCCGAGGGTGGCACATCTTTTTGGGATACAGGTAATGATGGGGCAGCAACATTTGCATCATTCGGCATCGGTGGAAATGTCACATCTCCCGACACCGATACGTGGGATGGCGGACCCGGATATTCGGCAAAACTTGAAACCGATTATATTGTGTTGAAACTTGCCGGTGGTAATATTTTTGCCGGAGAGTATGTCCGTACCGATGGAACTAATGGCGTGCTTAATTTCGGACGCCCGTTCTCCGGTCGTCCGGTTAGTTTGCGCGGACATTGGAAGTACAAATGCGAAAAAATCAAAGAGGGTCATACCGACAGCGAGCATACCGATTTTGTGGGTCGTCCGGATACGGCAGTTGTATATGCTGCTCTTATCAACAAGCCCGAGCCGATAGAAATTCGTACTAATCCGGCCAATCGCCAACTATTTGACCGTAATGCCGATTATGTGATTGCCTACGGCGAAGTGCAAAGCGGGGAAACCATATCGGAATGGACCGATTTTGAGGTAAAATTCGATTATCGTCGCACCGATGTTGTGCCCACGCACATCGTTATAGTATGCACGGCCAGTAAATATGCCGATTATTTCACCGGTGGTGAGGGCAGTACATTGTGGCTTGATGATTTCAGCCTCGATTGGGATATCGAGTAAGAGAATTGCAGCCATGCCGGAAATGAAGCAATCAAATTATATAGTGATAGTATGTAGAAATGCAAATCAAGGGGCGGCAAAGCCGTCCAATTTGAGGTAATCGATGTGTGAGGCGAAGCCGAACCATCGGAGCATGAAACCATCATATCAGGAACGGCCTCAAAGAGGTCGAATGCATTACGGTTCAATGCGTTCGACCTCTTTGAGGCCGAGTTTTCTTGCCGACGGCTTGAGAGCGCCGGTTACTGCAGATTGGGGGATATCAAAATGTGATTTTGCGTCTCTACAACTGCCACATTATATAAAATGCTGAAAATCAATCATTGCTGTCATAGAGACGATGCGCACATCGTCTCTACAAATTCAATGTCGGAATTATGATGCAACTATCCTTGATTTGCATTTCGGCACACCAACTTTATTTGTGGTAACCGATGTGTGAGGCGCGGCCTAACTGTCGGTGGCACAATGTTTGGCAGCATTGTTGCCACGGTAAATGAAATAGCAGCGCATCTGTTGCAAAAATAAGTGAGTTATTTTTTGTGCGGTGGGGGAATTGTTGTAACTTTGAATAAAAACCGGATAGATTGTTTTTTATATGGAAAGGCAGATTGTGGAATGCGTGCCTAATTTCAGCGAAGGGCGCGACAAAAAAGTTATAAAACAGATAACCGACGTGATAGAGGCTGTGGATGGCGTGCGCCTGCTTGATGTGGATCCGGGCGAGGCGACCAACCGCACGGTAGTGACATTTGTGGGGTCGCCCGAGGCTGTTGCCGAGGCTGCTTTCAGGGCTGTGGAGAAAGCCGGGGAAGTGATAGACATGAGGCAGCACCATGGAGCGCATCCGCGCATAGGTGCCACCGATGTGCTTCCAATTGTGCCGGTGAGCGGAATCACGCTTGAGGAATGTGCCGAGATAGCCCGAAAACTTGCCAAGCGTATTGCCGATGAACTTGCCATACCATGCTATTGCTACGAGGAGGCTGCCTTCAAGCCCGAGCGTCGCAACCTTGCTGTGTGCCGAAAGGGTGAATATGAGGCTATAGCCGAGCGTATAACCGACCCTGCCGAGGCTCCGGATTTCGGGGCAAGGCCGATGGACGAACGCATTGCGCGGACCGGTTGCACGGTGGTTGGTGCGAGGGATTTTCTTATAGCCGTGAATTTTAATTTAAATACCACATCCACCCGTCGAGCCAATGCTGTGGCATTTGATGTGCGAGAAAAGGGGCGTCCCGAGCGTGAGGGAAATCCCATAACCGGCAAGATAAAGCTTGACGCCGAGGGGCGGAAAATCATGCGCCCGGGTACATTGAAGGCGACCAAGGCGATAGGGTGGTATATCGAGGAATATGGCATTGCGCAAGTGTCGATGAACATAACCAATATAGGTGTTACGCCGCTGCACAAGGCTTTTGATGAGGTGTGCCGTTGTGCCGCCTTGCGTGGCTTGCGTGTCACCGGAACCGAAATTGTGGGGCTTGTTCCCGAGCGTACCCTGCTTGATGCCGGGCGGCACTATTTGCGTTTGCAGCACCGTTCTACGGGGATACCCAAGGAAGATATAATAAAAATAGCCGTGAAGTCATTGGGGCTTGACGATTTGCGACCTTTCGAGCCGCAAGAAAAGGTAATCGAATATTTGCTTGATGCCGAAAACTGTTCGGAAAAACGGTTGACGGCAATGCCTGTGAAAGGATTTGCCGATGAAACGGCCCGCGAGTCACCTGCCCCGGGTGGAGGCTCGGTATCGGCATATATGGGCGCACTTGGTGCCGCTCTCGGCACGATGGTTGCCAACCTGTCGGCACATAAAGCCGGGTGGGATGACCGTTGGGAAGACTTCAGCAACGTGGCCGACAAAGGGATGCGGTTGCAGGAAGCCTTGTTGCATCTTGTCGATGAAGATACCGATGCGTTTAACGGAATAATGAATGCGCTCTCGATGCCTAAGGGCAGCGATGAAGAGAAAAGGCTTAGGGCCGAAGCACTGGAGGCGGCCACATTGACGGCTGCACGGGTGCCGCTCGAAACCATGCGGCGTGCCTGCGAGGTATTCGAGATATGCCGTGAAATGGCTGCCAACGGAAATCCGGCCAGTGCCAGTGATGCTGGAGTGGGGGCGCTTGCTGCCCGTAGTGCCGTGCTTGGTGCCGGATTGAATGTGAAGATTAATGCAGCTGGTCTTGCCGACAAGGAGCAGGCTGCCGAATTGGTTGCCGAGGCCAATCGTCTTGTTGCAGAAGCCATAAAGGCCGAGGCCGAGGTGTTGGATATTGTAAATGAAAAAATCAAATAAATATGACACAAGAAGAATTTTCGCGACAGATACGTGCCGGCATTCCCGATGAATTGCCGCAGCCGCAACCATATGACGAGACTGTAAATCATGCGCCCCGCCGCAAAGATATACTTACCGATGATGAGAAACGGCTTGCATTGCGCAATGCATTGCGTTACTTCCCACCCAAGTTCCATGCCACGCTTGCACCGGAGTTTGCCGATGAACTGAAGAAATACGGACGAATTTATATGTATCGTTTCCGTCCGACTTACAAGATGTATGCCCGACCGATAGATGAATATCCGCATCGCAGTCGTCAGGCGGCCGCAATAATGCTGATGATACAGAACAATCTTGACCCTGCCGTTGCGCAACATCCTCATGAGCTGATAGTGTATGGCGGCAATGGGGCAGCGTTCCAGAATTGGGCGCAATACCTGCTCACGATGAAATACCTGAGCGAGATGACCGATGAGCAGACGCTTGTGATGTATTCGGGGCATCCTCTGGGACTGTTCCCCTCGCACCGCGATGCTCCACGAGTGGTTGTGACAAACGGCATGGTAATTCCCAATTATTCAAAGCCCGATGATTGGGAACGTATGAACGCACTGGGTGTGAGCCAATATGGGCAGATGACTGCGGGGTCGTATATGTATATAGGTCCGCAGGGTATAGTGCATGGTACCACTATAACTGTGCTTAATGCTGCCCGTAAGAAACTTGCCGATTATCCCGGACGTACCGATATCCATGGTATGCTTTTCGTTTCATCGGGGCTTGGCGGAATGTCGGGTGCTCAACCAAAGGCCGGTAATATAGCCGGAGTGGTGAGTGTGGTAGCCGAAATTAATCCGCAAGCCGCACAAAAACGTTACGACCAGGGTTGGGTGGACGAACTGCACGACGACCTTGACGAATTGATACCTGTAATAAAGAGTGCCGTGGCCGAACGCAGAACAGTGTCGTTGGCTTATGTGGGAAATGTGGTTGACTTGTGGGAGAGACTTGCCGATGAGGAAATCCACGTTGACCTTGGCAGCGACCAAACGTCATTGCATAACCCGTGGGCAGGAGGATATTACCCCGTAGGGTTGACGTTTGACGAGTCGAAGCGCATGATGGCCGAAGATCCCGCCACATTCAAGCAAGCGGTAGAGAATTCGTTGCTCCGGCAAGTGGCTGCAATCAACAAACTGGCTGAGCGCGGAATGTATTTCTTTGACTACGGCAATGCATTCCTGTTGCAATCTCGGCGGGCAGGTGCCGACATCATGTCGCCCGATGGGAAACGTTTCCGTTATCCGTCGTATGTGCAAGATATCATGGGACCCATGTTTTTCGATTACGGTTTCGGGCCTTTCCGTTGGGTATGTACTTCGGGCGACCCAGCCGACCTTGCGCTTACCGACCGACTTGCAACCGAGGCACTTGAAGAGATACGCAAAACAGCTCCCGAAGAAATACACGGGCAACTCGATGACAACATACACTGGATACGTGAAGCAGGCCGCAACCATCTTGTGGTAGGGTCACAGGCTCGTATCTTATATGCCGATGTCGAGGGACGCACTAAGATTGCACTTGCTTTCAACCGGGCTGTTGCAAGCGGTGAATTAAAAGCCCCCGTGGTGCTCGGACGCGACCATCACGATGTGTCGGGTACCGATTCGCCCTTCCGCGAAACGAGCAACATATATGACGGGTCGCAATTCTGTGCCGATATGGCTGTGCAGAATGTAATCGGTGATGCATTCCGTGGCGCCACATGGGTGTCGTTGCATAATGGCGGCGGCGTAGGTTGGGGCGAAGTTATAAACGGCGGTTTCGGCATGGTTGTCGATGGCTCGGCCGATAGCGAACGTCACATACGCGAGATGCTGTTTTGGGATGTGAACAATGGCATTGCACGTCGCAGCTGGGCCCGTAATACAGGTTCAATGCACAGCATAGAGCGCGCGATGCAGCTTTGCCCCGCGCTTAAAGTTACAATGCCTAACCTTGTTGATGACAGTTTATTGAAATAACATTAAGAGGGGGGTGTCGAAATTCTAATATTGATATTGTAGAGACGCGGCACGCCATGTCTCTCTACGTATGACAAAATTGTATTTCGATACACCCACTTGAGGTTTTCATCCATTCATACCTTCTAACAATACATTTTATGGTACATAAAATATCGGCCGAACATCTTTCCATTGAGCGTGTCGGGGAAATTATCCGCAAGGGATATAAAATAGAACTTAGTGATGATGCTCGTAACCGCATTGTGCGTTGCCGCGAGTATCTCGACAAGAAGATTGCCGAAAATCGCGCTCCTATTTATGGCGTTACTACAGGTTTCGGCTCGCTTTGCAATGTTTCGATAGGCGGCGACCACCTTGCCCAGTTGCAAATCAACCTTATGATGTCGCACGCTTGCGGTACCGGCGACCGCGTTCCCAATGAAATAGTGAAGATAATGTTGCTGCTGAAAGTGCAGTCGCTCAGTTACGGATATTCGGGGTGCAAGCTCGACACAGTGGAACGCCTTATCGATTTCTTTAATAATGATATTTATCCGGTGGTATATATGCAAGGATCGCTTGGAGCTTCTGGCGACCTGGTGCCGCTTGCACACCTGACGTTGCCGCTTGTGGGGCTTGGCGAAGTGGAATACAAGGGTAAAATCATGTCGGGGGCCGATGTATTACGCCGCAAGGGCTGGAAGCCCATACAACTTGCCTCGAAGGAAGGGCTTGCATTGCTCAATGGCACGCAAAACATGGGCGCTTTTGCCGTGTGGGCTTTGCTTGAAAGCCGCCGGTTGTGCCATTGGGCTGATGCGATTGCAGCAATGTCGCTTGATGCGTATTGCGGACTTGTGGAACCGTTTACCGACGCCGTTCACCAGGTGCGTCCGCATAACGGGCAGATTGCCACGGCTTCGGCTATGCGTAGGCTGCTGGCAGGGAGTGAAATCGTGGATACTGCCAAGTCATATGTGCAAGACCCGTATTCGTTTCGTTGCATACCGCAAGTGCATGGTGCGGCAAAAGACACGCTTGACTATGTGGAATCGGTCATCGATACTGAAATAAATTCGGCCACCGACAATCCCACGGTATGCCCCGATGAAGATATAATAATTTCGGCAGGCAATTTCCATGGCGAACCCATAGCTTTGCCCATGGATTTCCTTGCCATAGCCTTGAGTGAACTTGCCAATATCTCGGAACGCCGCATATATAAACTTGTTTCAGGCACACGCGGATTGCCCAGTTTCCTTGTTGCCAATCCCGGAGTGAACAGCGGCTTTATGATAACGCAATATACAGCTGCGTCGATTGTGAGTCTTAACAAGAGCATGTGTACTCCGTCATCGGTCGATAGCATCCCGTCGAGCCAAGGGCAAGAAGACCATGTGAGCATGGGGGCGAATGCCGCAATCAAGTTATATAAAGTGGTACAGAACACCCGCCGCGTGCTTGCCATCGAGTTGTTCAATGCTGCACAGGCACTCGACTTCCGCCGTCCGCTCAAGTCTTCGCCGATGATAGAAGAATTATATAGCAAATATCGCGAGGCAGTGCCGTTTATCGTCAACGACGAAGTGATGTATCCGCACATCAGGCATTCGATTGAATTCCTTGAACATAACCAATGTCCGGTATGCGATTGATTGTAGTTAACATAGGTACATTGGTGTGTGACCGTCGCGGCCGTATGCGGCTTGCCGGGTGGGAGATGTCGCAACTCGATATCATAGAAAATGCCTATTTGCTCGTAGAAGACGGCACGGTGGCGGTATTCGGCAAAATGGACGAGTTGCCCGGCGATGGTGTCGGTGCCGACGAAACGGTTGATGCACGTGGCGGCACGGTGTTGCCGTCGTGGTGCGACCCTCACACGCATATCGTGTATGCAGGCAGCCGTGAAGGGGAATTTGTGGATAAAATACGAGGGTTGAGTTATGCCGAAATCGCCCGCCGTGGCGGCGGCATACTCAATTCGGCTGACTTGTTGCATACGCTGTCGGAAGACGAACTTTACAGGCAGTCGATGCCACGTGTGCGCGAAATAATGGCAAAAGGTACTGGCTGCGTGGAGATAAAAAGCGGATACGGGCTTAATACTGCCGATGAGTTGAAGATGCTTCACGTGATAAGGCGCATAAAAGAGAGTGTGCCTATGCATGTGTCGGCAACTTTTCTTGGAGCCCATGCCGTGGGGCGCAATTTCAGCAAGGAACAATATGTGGAATTGCTTGTTAATGAAATGATTCCCGAAGTTGGCCGCGAGCGGCTTGCCGAATTTATCGACGTGTTTTGTGACGAAGGCTTCTTTACCCCCGATGATACCGAGCGCATACTTGAAGCCGGTGCCAAGTGGGGCATGAGACCTAAAATTCATGCCGACGAGCTTGCTGCGTCGGGCGGCGTGGAAGTGGCCGTGAGGCACAGGGCACTGTCTGTCGATCACTTGGAACGTATCACCGATGCCGAGATTGAATTGTTGCGCACATCGGCGACCATTCCTACGGGATTGCCCGGAACATCGTTTTTCCTGAATATGCCATACGCTCCGTTGCGCAAGATGATAGATGCCGGGTGTGCTGTGGCTGTTGCCAGTGATTATAACCCCGGGTCAACGCCATCGGGCGACATGAAGTTTGCCGTTTCGCTTGCTTGCATCAAGATGCGCCTGTTGCCTGCCGAGGCCATCAATGCCGCTACCATTAATGCCGCCTGTGCAATGGGGCAAAGCGGGGATTATGGTTCGATAGCCCCCGGCAAACGTGCCAATTTCTATATTACCAAGCCGCTGCCATCGGTGGATTTCATACCCTATGCCTACACCACTCCCATCATAAGCCGCGCATACATCGGCGGCCGAAAGGTATAGATGGTCGAGATGGGGGAGCTTGTAAAAATCCGAAAAATGATGTCGTTTATTGGGTGTATGTCGATTGATTGTATTATCTTTGGATAGATGAAAATTCGGATTGCAAGCTTGATAATAATATATTGGTGTCCGGTAAAACTTTTTATGTCCAATAGAAATTAGGGCTGACTTCCAAGCGAGGAAATCAGCCCTTT
>CALUMH010000006.1 GCA_944321685.1 uncultured Muribaculaceae bacterium | reverse complement strand
AATGTACCCCTAAAGGTTATGCCCATATTTCTGACTTATAACTCACAAAATATTGAGTAATAACTGGTTGCAAATACAGATGCTGTTATAATTTAAGGTCGGTGACGTTGGGGTGTAATACTGCTGTCGGTAAGTTTATTTCTGAGCATTCCGGTTCGTTCTATTATAATGTATTCAATGGTTGTAAATCTTTGGAGGAATTGGTTATAGGGGCAGAAGAAAATTCTGTAAATGGCAGGATTGAATTGAACGATGGTGTGAGAGGTGGTTTCTTTAATGAATGCAACACATTAAAATTAATTAAGTTTAATGCTTGTTCTTCTTTTTATTATGACAGGGAAAAGCCGAAGAAATGGATTAAGAATGTTTCGGAATTGCTGTCGGCTGCAGGGAATGTCCGAGATGTGATTATTACCGACAAGGCTCAGTCTATCCCTTTGGGGTATTTGAGTGATTGTGACAGCCTGCAATCGCTTACGTTGCCATATATCAACAGTAATTTTGGTGTACTGTTTGATTATCAGAATAATGATTTTATTGAAAATCGGGAGAATATGAAACCTGTGGTGCAGGAGTTGCGGAACGGCGAGCAAAAGACTTATTACCTGCCTGCTGGGCTTGACAGCATCAAGATTTCCGAGGGGTGTGAGGAGATACCGTGGGGGTGTTTGTATAACTGCTCTATGGTGAAGAAAATAGTGCTACCTGAGTCGCTTTACTCGGTGGGGGAAAAGGCTTTCTATGGCTGTGCCGGAATGGAAGATATATATTGTGCTGCCGAAAACCCACCGGCAGCTTATGATAATTCGTTTGAGGGTATGAGGCTTGTGTCGTGCCGGTTGCACGTGCCTGTTGGTTCGCGCGAGAAATACAAGCAAAGTCCAGGTTGGGAACGCTTTTTTGAGATTGTCGAAGATTCCACGGTTGGCATCGATGATGTTGCACGGAATGATGCACAGATGGCTTGTTATGGTGTGGCAGGTGGATTGAAGGTGATGAACGCGCAAGGCAGCAGTTTGGCCGTTTACACGTTGCACGGTTCGCAGGTGTGCGTAGGCACAGTAGGTTCGAAAGCCGAAATTGTAAATCTTGCTCCCGGGATATATATCGCCAACGTAAGCGGTGAGATGTTCAAAGTAGTAGTGAAGTGAAATAAAGAAGATGTGTCAAAATGCAGATTGGGCGGCTTTGCCGCCCCCCCTTGATTTGCATTTCGACACACCCTCATCGACTTATATTGGCAATGACTGTGTGCTCGTAGGTGTGCAGTTATTGCCGTTTTTTTTGTTTTTTGTTGGGGTTGTAAACAAGAATTTGTGAAAATTATGGGGGAGTGGTGCGGTTGATTGGAATATTTGAGCTAAATTAGCAACATAAATATTTGAGATGGCATCGGAAGACAGATTTAGCGACGAGGATTTTGTGGCACGGCTGCACAACGCAGACACGTGCCGTGACGCATTCACCGAGGTCATGCGTTACTTCAGTCGTCCGTTGTATTGGCAAATAAGACGCATGGTTATCGATCATGATGCCACTAATGACCTGTTGCAAAATACTTTCATGAAAGCGTGGGATAACATCGACAACTTCCGCGGTGATGCCAAGCTTTCGACGTGGCTTTATAAGATTGCCGTTAATGAAACACTCACTTATATTGCCCGGGAAAAAGCGCGTAACCAAGTTCCGATAGATGGTGATGACGCTTTCCTTGTGAATAATCTTGAGGCCGACCGTTATTTTGACGGCGACGAGTTGCAGTTGAAGTTGCAACGAGCCATAAACGCACTGCCCGAAAAACAGCGTATGGTATTCAATATGCGCTACTTCGATGACATGAAGTATGAGCAAATGAGTGAAATACTCGGTACGTCGGTGGGAGCGTTGAAGTCGTCGTACCACCATGCATTGAAAAAAATTGAACAATTTTTTTCCGACGTCGATTAAACCTTTGCCATTTTTAACAGTCAAATTAACGCAATGAAAAAAGAAAAAACGGACATATTATCGAAAATCGGCAAAGATGCCGGGTTTAGCGTGCCCGATGGATATTTCGACACTTTTGCCGAAAAACTTGCCAAGGAGCTGCCTGAGCCGGTTCTTACGCCCATCACACCGGTTACCAAGTGGCAACGTGTGAGGCCGTTTGTTTATATGGCTGCCATGTTTGTCGGTATTTGGTTGATGATGAAGATTTTTAATGGTTGGGGACAGCAAGAACCGGGAATTTATAATCCCGAGATATTGGCCGGATTTGAGAATGATGCCAATATCGAATACTTGCTGATGCGTGGTGACATATCGGAATATGATATCCTCACCTATGAAGACTGTGACACGGCTATGGCTGCCACAGGCGAAGTGGCCGGTACCGTTTTTGTCGGAACAGGAACCGACACGATTATTAATTAAGACGTAGTAGCACACAACAAGTTATGAACCGCAGCATTTTTTCTTTGATTATTGCATTTGTGATTTTCCCGTTTGTCTCGGCTTTTGCACAACAAGAAGCCGGCGACTCGGTGAAGACCAACGACAGCCGCCGCAAGTGGCTGAACGATGTGAAGGATTATAAATACCAGATGCTTGAACGCGAAGCCCAAATGACCGAAGAACAGGCCGAAGAGTTTTTCCCGTTGTATCAAGAGATGGAAAACAAGGTGTTCATGGTAAATCTTGAGGCTCGCCGCATGGAGATGCAGATATCGGATGGTTTTGATAATGCTACCGACGATGATTTCAGGCAGGCTGCACAAGCATTGTCGAATGTGAAAGTGCGCGAAGCCGAAATCGAGCAGGAATATTACCCGCAGTTTGCGCGGATACTCAGCGACAAGCAGATGTTTTTGCTTAAACGAGCCGAGACGCACTTTGCCACCGATATGCTCAGGCATTATAATCGCAGTAAGGAACTTAATGCACAGTAGAATATACAGCTTCAAACATACATATACACTTAACTAACTTTTTTCTACCATCCACTCTCCTCACAACCGATTACATCTCCCCGGCATCGCCATTACTCTCGGCCGTGCTTGGGAGTGTATCGTTTTTATAGGATACTTGTTTTTTAGTTTTTTTCACGGAGTGTTTTTTAACTTAAAAGCAAGTGCCATTTCTAATAAGTAACTGTTCAAACTCAATACATAATGAATTATGAGAACTTTATTGATTAACCTGATCGCGACACTCGTGTTTGCTGTTGCTGTATCGCCCGATGCGGTAGCCGCCGGAGATGTGCCGGATTTTAATTATCCGCAGACTGTTATGAAAAATGCCGACAAATCACTTGACAAAGCTTTGAAAAAAGGTAATCATGCCGATGTGGTGAAATACTTGATACAAAGTACCATAGCCGAGGCTCAGATTTCGAGCGACAACATACCCGGAATTTTGGATAAAATCGACAGTGTGGCTGCCATCGAGACCGATTCGGCAGCCGTGGGTTTGATGCACTACTTGAAGGCCGTGGTGTATGGTTCATATTTCTCGAATAATTCGTATGCCATTTCGCAACGCAAGCCTGTGGACGGGCGTGTTACCGACATGAGCGAATGGACACAGGCCGACTTCATCGGTGCGGTCACAGGGAGCCTTGGCCGTTCACTCGAATATGCAGATGCCTTGTGGGCAACTCCGGTGACCGATTATGTGGAAACCGACGAATTGTCGGCAACCGTGTATCCCACGCTGCTCGACATGGTGGTGTATCGTGGAATAGATGCGCTGGATCGGGTCGCAAGCTACCGATGGACAGGCATTACCCTTGAAGCCAAAGAGCAGGCCGACAAGTTCAAGGCAGATGCCATGACCGGGCTTGTGGAACGTCACCGAGGCGATGCCGCCCCGTATATAACTGCCATACTTGAATGCGCCAATGCCGACAACTTCGAGGACATTGGCAAGGTAGCAAAGTCGCTATATGATGAATATCGTGGCAATGAATTTTGCTACTTGGCACTTGAGGCGTATTTGCCGACCGTTGATGATGATAAGTTGAAATACAGTTTGCTTAATGATTATGTGGCTCGTTTCCCGAGTTCGCCATTTGCACCCGATGTGCGTAATCACATGGCAAGGTTGTCGCAGAAAAAAGTCAATTTATCGTATAGCAGTGTCTTCACTTCGTCTGATTCGATTGAAGTGAAGGTGGAAGCCGGTAATGTGAATGAATGCCGAGTGCTTGTTTACAGAATTCCCGACGGAATGGCAGTAAATAACAAACTTGTCAACAATCGCTCGAAATTACAACTTGTTGCCGAGACAACTGTTAACGTGCCGGGTGAGGTGCCGTTTGCCGACACGGTTGACGTGAGGTTCAAGCCGCTGGCTTACGGACGTTATATAGTTTTGCCCGATTACGAAGATGTACTCACCGAGAGAGCAATTTTCCCGCAAGAATTTCGTGTGACCGATATTTCGCTTTTCCATGTGAAGAGTAGCGGCGGTGTGAAAGTTTTTGCCGTAAATTCGGTTACCGGGGAACCGCTGAAGGGTGTGTATATCAACAAGGCCGACAAGCACGATATGCCACAGGCGGGACGCATTGCCGCCCACCGCACCAATGCCGACGGCTATTGCCTGATAAAGGAAGGTGACAGTCGCTTGCGTGAGCGTGTGGCTGCCATGCGAGACGACGACCGCTATGGCATGGGAATGTATGTGAGCGAGTTCAATTTGTATGAGGCCGAGCCTGAAAATATCGATGTATTCACCGATCTTGGAGTGTACCGCCCCGGCGACACGGTGCGTTATTCGGCCATCTGCTACCTCATCGACCGCAACAGCAAGCAAGTGATGGACGGGCTGCCTGTGGAGGTAACATTATATGACCACAATTATGAGGAAGTGGCGACCGACTCGCTTGTTACCGATGAATATGGCCGCATTGCCGGTGAATTCGTCATTCCCATCGACCGCCTCAATGGCCGATTCTGCCTTGAAGTGAACAGCAATGGCGCAAGCGGAGTAAAATATTTTCCGGTAAGCGAGTATAAGGCTCCCACGTTCTTTGTGGAATTTGATGGAGATAATCGCAGCTTTGCACGTGATGCGGATGTCACGCTGACTGGCCGGGCTGTGTATTTCACCGGTGTGCCGGTTGCCAATGCGCAAGTGACACTCAGCTTGGGTTACCAGTCATGGAACTGGTGGTACCGTTTTATTGGTGGTAATTCTACCTTTATCAAAAAATATAAAGTGACAATCGACGGTGATGGCCGTTTTACGTTGACTATTCCGCGCGACGTGCTTAACGACGACAGTCTGCCTCGCCGGGTACAATTCAATCTTGAAGCGTCGGTAACCGATGATGCAGGAGAAACACAGTCGTCGGCAAAACTCTTTTGGCTTGGAAATGCCCGCGTGATAGAATTAACGGGCGGGAACTACACTTTTGAGGTAAGTGACGGTGTGGTGGAATTGCCGATAGAAGTGCGCAGTTCCAACCCGGCCGACACATTGTTGACGTGCCATTATGTGCTTACCGGAAAAGAGAAGGCAAAGGGAACTTTCCCGTCATCACGGCCTTGCATCGACTTTGCTTCGTTGCCGTCGGGTAAATACGACCTGAAAGTTACAATTTCCGGAGACACTGTAACCGAGCCGCTTGAAACTGAAATTGTGATTTTCCGCGATACCGATGCCGAACCGCCTGTTGACTCGCCGTTGTGGATACCCGACTGCCGCCTTTCGGTAAGTGATAAGAATGTTGCCTCGTTATTGCTTGGAAACTCCGAGGATGATACACACATTTATTATATTGCTGCATCGAAAAAAGGAGTGTTGAAGGAGTCTTGGCTCGAATATGGCAAGGGGCTGCACCGGTTTACAATAGATGTGCCGCAGGCCGAGGACGAATATATCGACCTCATGTTCATTACCGTCCGTGATAAAGTCGCATATACGTGGAACCGCCGCTTTGAGTCGAAAATGCATCGCGATACATTGCGCATTATGCCGATGGCTTTCCGCGACAACCTTGTGCCAGGCAGTCTTGAAACATGGACTTTCAAGCTCGTCAACCAAGAAGGGCAATTGCGCCGCGGAGCAATGCTCTGCGATATGTATGACAAGGCTCTTGACATGATAGCATCTCACTCATGGAATTTCGATCCGCAAGGCAGTTATAGTTATGGAATGCTTTACGGCGTGGGTACCGATTATGTGTATCCAACCAATCTTTACACCGGTCTTAACTGTAAATTGGAAAAGACTCGCGGCATTGAATTACCCGACCTCGATTTCTACGGGCGCAATTATGCCGGAAGGGGTTATTTGAGAGGTGGCTCCATGAGGATAATGTCGAAGGCTGCACCGCAAATGTCGTATGGCACAGTGAACGGTATCATGGCAGCCGATGAGGTGGTTTCAGTGGAAGAAGCAAGTACGGCTGATTCAGGTGATATGTTACAGGAAGTGGTCATAACCGATGCAGGCGAAATCGTGCAATCGCAACTCGACAATGTGCAACTGCGCACTGCCGATGTTCGGAACGCTTTGTGGAAGTCGAACCTTGTGACCGATGCTGATGGTACTGTGTCGGTAATATTCAATGCTCCGCAGTTCAATACCACATGGTTGTTTAAGGCTATCGCCTACACGCAAGACTTGCACACGGCATCGGTGGTGCGCGAGGTGGTAACTCGTAAGCCTGTCATGGTGAAGGCTGCGTTGCCGCGGTTTGTGCGCAATGGCGACCGCGCTACGTTGTCGTCGATGCTCATGAATGCCACCGATTCAGTCCAAAATTGTACGGCACTGGTTGAACTTTTCAATATCGAAACTGGTGAAACCATACTTTCGCAATCATTCTCGGAAACGCTTGAAGGCAATGGTTCTGTTTCTCTTGACATTGAATGGCAGGTGCCTGCCGATGTGTCGGTTATAGGTTATCGTGTAAAGGCCGCCACTGCCGAGTTTGGCGACGGGGAACAACACTTGCTCACTGTGTTGCCGTCGGTATCGCCCGTAGTGGAGTCCGAATCGTTTTATTTGAATGATGATGAGACATTTGGCCTGGTAATCGACGACGAGGAGCAACTCGATGGCCGCGTGGTGCTTGAATTTTGCAATAATCCTATATGGTATTGCGTAACAGCACTGCCGTCGATAATGCAAGATGATTATCTCACTGCCACGGCACTTTCGCATTCGCTCTATGCAATAGGTGTTGCACAAGGTGTGGCGGTTTCAAATCCCGGTATTAAGAGTGCCGTTGATAGATGGCTTGCCAATGAAAGTGACTCGACGCTCGTATCCAACCTTGCCAAGAATGAAGATTTGAAGATAGGTACATTGCTCGCTTCGCCGTGGATTAATGAGGCCGACCGCCAGACGTTGCGTATGCAACAGATAGGTTTGCTTTTTGATTCAACAGCCGTGGCAACCGAAACGGCCAAAATCGTTGACAAGTTGCGCGATTTGCAAATGGGTGACGGCGGTTGGACGTGGCTTCGCTACAGCGGTTGCAAATCGTCGCAATATGTGACTTTGCAAGTATTGCAGCTCATAGGTGAATTGCAGCACATGGGGTACATGGAAGATAATATCGATGTTAATGCCATGGTGAAGAAAGCCGTTGCATATCTCGACCGCCAGGCTGTGGAAGACTATGACCGATTGAGCAACAAGGACGATTTGTCGGCATTTTATAGCTATGCTTATGTCCGTTCATTATTCCCTGGCGAGGAATTTGCCGGAACTGCGAAAAAGGTGTTCAAGGCGGTACTCGGCTGCATGAAGTCGCAATGGGATGCTGCCACCGGACTTGGCGACAAGGCTTGGTGCGCAATGGCATTATACCGCAATGGAGAGAAGAAGGTTGCCCGCAGCATAATGGAGTCGTTGCGTCAGTACAGCATAAATGGTAATAATGGCATTTATTGGGATAATTTCAAGAACGGCAGCGACCGCGGTGCCGGACGTGTGGCAGTGACATCGACGTTGTTGCAGGCCTTCGGTGAAATATGTGCCGATGATGTAGATTATATCGATGGAATACGCCAATGGATGTTGCTGCAAAAGCAATCGACCGACTGGGGCAATAGCAGTCTTGCAGCCGATGCCGTGTATTCGATACTTTCGACAGGAACCGAATGGCTTGGCCGTCAACCTGAGCCGGCGATATTGCTCGATGGAAAACTGTTGGATTATGAACCGGGTGACATAAATCTGGGTTACTTCCGCAAGCAGATTTTTGCCGACGGAGACCGCCTGAATTTGTCAATCGACCATCGTGGCGCCGAAGCTCCGGCATGGGGTGCCGTATATTTCCAATACAGCGCGAAGATGGACGGAATAAAAGCCGTTAAGACCGATGATATTTCGGTAGAGAAGCAAATATGCAAACTTGATGGCGGAAAACTCGACCGCAAGGCGACACTTGCCGTGGGCGACAAAGTGCTTGTTAGGCTTGTGATAAAAAATTCGCGAGACTTGCAATTTGTGACGCTCAACGACGAGCGCGCGGCCTGTTGCGAACCTGCCGACCAACTTTCCGGTTACCGCTATGCCGACGGGGTGGGGTATTATCTTGAAACGAAAGACAGCGCAACGCGCCTGTTCTTTGATTTCCTGCCTAAGGGCACGCATGTTGTCACATATGAAGTGTCGATCAAGTCGCCCGGCAGTTACAATGTGGGTATAGCCACGGTACAGAGCCAATATGCGCCGCAAATCACGGCACACTCGGCCGGCAGTATTCTTGAAGTAAAATAAAAGCAGGGCGGTAACACTTGCCGCCCTGTCGTAAATCCATTATCAGTCCAATGACCGTATCAGGGGCCGGTTGGATTGATTTTTTGTGGCTGTATTATATTTCTTCGCCTAAGTCGTCGTATTTTTGAAACAGAAAATCGTTGTATGGGAAACGCTGTGTGTGTATAATCTTTGCTTTCTCGTAAAGCAGTCGTTTCAGTTCTTCGATATTGGTGCGGTTCTTGGCTGAGATGAACACACAGTCGGCACCGGCACGGGCCATCCACGATTCTTTCAACTCTTCGAGCGGAATGTTGCGGCGAGTGCGTGGAGTGAGGTCGTCGGCATCTTTCGGCACGTAACTGAAAGCGTCGATTTTGTTGAACACAAGTATCATTTCCTTATTGGCGGCATCGCACACCTCTTGCAAGGTTTTGTTCACCACATCTATTTGTTCTTCGAATTGCGGGTGCGATATGTCAACCACGTGTACCAGTATGTCGGCATCACGCACTTCGTCGAGTGTGGTTTTGAATGATTCCACAAGGTGGGTCGGCAGTTTGCGTATGAAACCCACTGTGTCGCTAAGCAGGAATGGCAGGTTGTCGATAATTACCTTGCGGCAAGTGGTGTCGAGCGTGGCAAACAGTTTGTTCTCGGCAAACACGTCGCTCTTGCTTAGCAAGTTCATCAGTGTGGATTTGCCCACATTGGTATATCCCACCAAAGCGATGCGCGTGAGCTTGCCACGGTTTTTGCGCTGTATTGTTTTCTGCTTGTCGAGTGAGCGCAAACGTTCTTTCAGCAACGAGATTTTGTCGAGGATAATACGTCGGTCGGTTTCTATTTGTGTTTCACCCGGGCCACGCATACCTATACCGCCTCGTTGGCGTTCGAGGTGCGTCCACATTCGAGTCAGTCGCGGCAGCAGGTATTGGTATTGGGCCAGTTCCACCTGCATTTTTGCATTGGCCGTCTTGGCACGTTTGGCAAATATGTCAAGGATAAGGCTTGTGCGGTCGAGTATCTTTACTTTCAGTTCTTTCTCGATGTTTGCCACTTGTTTGGGTGTGAGGTCATCGTCGAAAATCACGAGTCCTATTTCGTTTTCTTCGACATATTGGCGTATTTCTTCGAGTTTTCCTTTGCCTACGAACGAAGTGCTGTTTGGTGCATCCATTCGTTGCAGGAATTTTTTTACAGTCGTTGCTCCCGCCGTGTCGGCAAGGAAGTCAAGCTCATCGAGATATTCGTTGGCTTTTGCTTCCGATTGCGTGGGTGTTATGATACCCACCAATACGGCTTTTTCGTTTTGGCTGTCGGTTATAACGTGGTCTTCAATCATATTCTTTTTTCAGATAAAATAAGCGAGTTGCATCTTCGAGCAGAGTGTTGTCGAAGCCGCAACTCGCGCAATATTTTTTGTAACAATAAGTGCAGTGTTTTTACTTCTTTTCGACTTTGGTGTAACGCTTGTTAAGACCGTCAACCACTTCACGGGTTACATCGTATTTAGCGGCCATATACACGCCCGAAGCCTTATAGATTATCATGTCGTAACCCTTTTGCTTGGCATAGGCGTTGATGAAGTTTTCCACCGAGTCGTTAAGTTGTATGTTGTATTGTTGCATTTCGTTTTGTGCGTCGCGTTGCAACTTGGCCATGTAGTTTTGTGCATCTATTTGCATCTGTTGCAATTTGGCTTGGTCGGCATTGAAGCTCTCTTGCGTCAGGTAGCCGTTGTTTTGGTATTTGTTTTGTATTTCGTTGCCGAAACGGGTGATTTCGGCTCCGCGTTTCTGCTGTTCGCTGTCGAGCTGGTTTGAACGGCGCAACATCGCCTCGTTGATTTCCCTGGCGAGAACGTAGTTTGCCATCAGGGAATCCCCGTCGATGTACCTTACTACCATTTGCCCGTTGGTCGAAGTGTCGGCAGGAGAAGCGGTGGTTGCGGCAGAGCCGCCATTGCCGTTAGAACATGAAGCTGCCAACATGAGAGCGGCTGCAACAAAAACAAATTTTGCTAAATGCCTATAAAGTTTCATTTCAGTATATTTAATTTTTGATTTATTCCTCTGAAGCACAAGTGATGCCTTTTTTGCGCAGTGCAGCATTATCGTGGATGTGAATGTTGGGGAATTTCCCTCCTTTTACAAAGAACACTCTGATGCCCAACAGCAACACGCTGATGCCCACCAATGCTATTATTACTAAAGCTACTTTCACCTGTTATCGCAATTTTGAGTGCAAATATACAGCAAGTCGAGCGCAATACAAAACAAATTCATTTGTTTTTATTGCCAAGGCGCAGCGTGTATTATTAAAATATACAGCAAGTCGAGCGCAATACAAAACAAATTCATTTGTTTTATTGCCCGTTGGTTCCGCCTGTTTTGAAAGGTGGATGTTTTTTTGTGGTTTAGTCAAATTATTTTTGTAACTTAGTGTGCGGAAAACGTGATTTTTTAACATTGTTTCAATTTTGAACTTGTTTTATAATAAATAATATGAATATAACTGAATTAAAACCGGCTCTCATCTGGAACATCTTCGACCAGATTACCAAGGTGCCTCGCCCTTCAAAGAAAGAGGGCAAGATACATGAATTTCTTGTGAATTTCGCCAAAGAACACGGGATTGCATACAAAACCGATGCCGTGGGGAATGTGGCAATGTTTAAACCGGCAACTCCGGGTTACGAGAATGCCAAGCGTGTGGTGCTGCAAGGCCACATGGACATGGTGTGCGAAAAGAACAATGATGTGCAACATGATTTTGAGAAAGATCCTATCGAGACATACATCGACGGTGAGTGGGTTCGCGCACGTGGTACCACGCTTGGTGCCGACAACGGAATAGGAATGGCTGCATCGCTTGCCGTGCTGGTGAGCGACGACCTTGTGCATGGCCCCATCGAGGCCCTTTTCACCGTTGACGAGGAAACCGGGCTGACAGGTGCCAACAATTTGGGAGAAGGGATGATTGAAGGTGACATTTTGCTGAATCTTGACTCGGAAGAGGACGGTGAAATTTGCATAGGTTGTGCAGGCGGTATAGATACCACTGTCACATTCCATTACAAGCAATCGCTTGCCCCCGAACGGTTCCAGTATTTCAAAATTAACATCACAGGCCTGCAAGGCGGTCATTCGGGTACCGACATTAACACGGGCCGTGCCTGCGCCAATAAGTTGCTTGCCCGTTTCTTGTGGGATTTGTCGCAAGATTATGAGATATCGCTTTCGTCGATTAATGGCGGCAACTTGCGCAATGCAATCGCTCGCGAGGCTCATGCGGTGGTGGGCATACATTGCGACCACAAGGAAGAACTCAGCATAAGGTTGAACCGTTATATTGCCGACATCGAGAACGAATATAAGCATATCGAGAAGGACATGGTTATTACCATTGAAAGCACCGATGTGCCTGAGAATTGCATAGATGCCGAAACTGCAACGGCATTGATACGTGCGCTTTATTGCGCGCCTCACGGGGTGATTTCGATGAGCCACGATATTCCGGGGCTTGTAGAGACTTCCACCAATCTTGCTTCGGTGAAAATGATGCCCGGCAACGAAATCCTTATCACAACTTCGCAACGCAGCCCGGTGGAGAGCCGCAAATATGATATCGCCCACCAAGTGGAAGCCGTGTTCCAGTTGGCCGGTGCTACTGTGACTCACGGTGACGGGTATCCGGGTTGGGCTCCCGATATGGACTCGAAGATACTACAAGTGGCTACGTCGGCTTATGAGACGTTGTTCAATGCCACACCGCGTGCCACTGCCATTCATGCAGGTCTTGAGTGCGGGTTGTTCCTTATTAATTATCCGCACCTCGACATGATTTCGTTCGGTCCGACGTTGCGTGATGTGCATTCACCCAAGGAAGCCATGCACATTCCCGCAGTTCAAAAGTTTTGGACTTATCTGACCAAGATACTTGAAATGGTGGCAAAGGGTGAATAAAGCAATTTAATGGATAATGGGGCGGGCATTGAACGGCTTTGCCCCATTTGTGTTTTTTATTGAAAGCTATTTCCATGAATGAAACCGAAGTTGTGTGTCATTTCCCTACTTATTGCAGCCGCGGTACTTGTTGTGGTTGGTATATGCACCACGTCGCCCAGGATAGGAGCAGGTAATAACTGTGAGCCGCTAGACACCATGTGGTATTATCCCACGGTGCTTGCTAAAGCTGAGGCAGATGAATCCATATACGACAGTCTTGCCGTAATGTTGGGTATAGAGGTTGCCGCTATGAAGGCGGTGAGCAGCATCGAGTCGGGGCGGTCGCATATGGCATTTATTTCGCCCGGGTCGCCGGTCGTAAATCTTGAAGTTCCCATGTTTAAAGACCGATTGCTTGAAGCCGGATATAACGTTGATTCTCTTGCACGAACAGTGCCCGACGCGTTCCACAGACCAAGCCGCAGCCGTTATGCCGATCCGCTGTCGGCTCAGCGGGCTATGTATCGTGCAGCATCGGCCATTAATGACAGCCTTGCCATGTTGTGTACTTATTGGGGTATGTACCAAATACGCGGCAGCAATTGGGAATTGTGTGGTGCAGTGTCGGTATATGATTTCGTGGAGAAGATGAGTGCTTCGGAAAATATGCAGCACCGTTTGTTTGCCGATTATATTAAAAATACAGGTTTGTATAAGTATTTGCAAGCTCATGATTGGACTGCATTTGCCCGTGCTTATAACGGGGAAGGATATGCCCGTAACGGATACCATAAAAAATTGGCCGAGGCATATGCGCGTTACAGCAGGCAATCTTCGGCACATGGCAGGTAATGTGCCGTTTTTTGCAATGTTAAGATAAACTGTGTGCGGCAAGGCATAAAAAACAAATGAATTTGTTTTGTTCTGCTTTAGCCTTGTCTTATCTTTGCATAAAGATTGCATGGGGCTGTTTGCCCCGTGAATATAAATATCGATTATGAAATATATCTTAAGAATTTACCAATGGGTGATAGCTTGCCCCATATTGTTGGTCCTGACCATAATAACTGCGTTGATAACCATGCTTTTAAGCCTGCTTGGAATGGGCAGATGGGCCGGTTACTATCCGCCTAAGCTGTGGGCGAAATGTTGGTGCCTGCTTATGTTTGTGAGGGTTGAGGTGCATGGACGGAAGAACATCGACAAGCGCACTTCGTATGTGTTTGTGGCCAATCATCAAGGGGCGTATGATATATTTTCGATATATGGTTACCTGAATCACAATTTCAGGTGGATGATGAAGAAAAGCCTTGAAAAAGTGCCGTTTGTGGGAATTGCTTGCAAAAGCAGCGGCCATATAATGGTTGACCGTTCATCGCCTCAAGCCATTAAAAACACTATGGACGAAGCCAAGGAAAAGCTGAAAGGCGGAATGTCGCTTGTGGTGTTCCCCGAAGGGTCTCGTTCGTGGGATGGAAGTATGCAATCATTCAAGCGTGGCGCGTTCAAGTTGGCTCTTGATTTCAACCTTCCGGTAGTACCAATTACAATCGATGGCTCGTTTAAGGTTTTGCCGCGTACCACCTATAACATTACTCCCGGAAAAATCATCTTGACAATTCATGAACCGATAATGCCGTCGGCCGAAGGGCATGACCTCGACAAGGTGCTGAAAGAAAGTTACGAGAAGATACAATCGGCACTGCCACAGGCAAGCAAATGAAATTTATGCACGGCATGGTTTTGTGATGTGGAATTATAGGAGCAACAAGGTTGCACGCGGGAAAATATATTTATAAAGAAACAGTTGCCATGATAGGAAGTATTGTGGGGGATATAGTGGGAAGTATATATGAATTTGATAATATAAAGACGAAAGACTTCCCACTGTTCCAGCCCCAAATGAGCTATACCGACGACAGCATTCTCACGCTTGCCACAGCCGAATGGTTGTTGCAAGGGGGAGGAAACGTTGCCGATTATTACTTGAAATATGCCGATGAGAACCCTTTTCCCATGGGAAGTTACGGCTCGATGTTTGTGCAATGGGTGCATCTTGCACGACGAGGAATTGTGCGCCCGTATAACAGTTGCGGCAATGGCAGTGCAATGAGGGTAGGACCTGTCGGTTGGGCTTTTTCGACCAAAGCCGATACTTTGGAAAATGCTCGTAAATCGGCCGAATGTACACACAATCATCCCGAAGGGATAAAAGGTGCCGAAGCCACGGCATTGTGCATTTTTATGGCTCGGACCGGAGTTGCGAAAGAAAGTATAAGAGAAATCATAAGCAATGAATTTGGTTACGACCTGGCGATGACCGTCGATGAAATTCGTCCGCGATATTCGTGGCAAGGCCTCGATGGCATGGGAAATGGCGGCATTTGCCAGGACAGTGTGCCACAGGCTATCATATGTGCAATAGATGCGATTGATTTTGAAGATGCAATTCGCAATGCGATATCCATAGGCGGAGATTCCGATACCATAGGCTGCATTACAGGCAGCATAGCCGAAGCTTTATATGGTGTGCCTCGATGCATATATGACAAGGCAATGACGTATTTGCCTGAGCATTTCGGACGTTTGATACAAGATTTCGAGAATAGATATGGAAATAAATTGGCGGATTAAAATTTTTTCTTTGTAAAATTGTTGCCGTTTCGGAAAAAAGCAGTACCTTTGCAACGTCAAAAACGAATTGTCCAGTGGTGTAATGGTAGCACTTCGGATTCTGGTTCCGCCTGTGAGGGTTCGAGTCCTTCCTGGACAACAAAAAGTAGGGGAACAACAATGTTCCCTTTTTTATTAACAACAAATTTAAACAAATTATTAAATGGCTACAAAAATTAGATTACAGCGTCATGGCCGCAAGGGTTATGCGTTTTATCCAATTGTAATCGCCGATAGCAGGGCACCACGTGATGGTAAATTTATTGAAAGGATTGGTTCTTATAACCCTAATACTAATCCTGCTACAATAAGTTTAAATTTTGAAAGGGCATTGTATTGGGTTAACGTGGGTGCAATCCCCACCGATACCGTGCGCAACATCTTGTCTCGTGAAGGCGTAATGTTGATGAAACACCTCCAAGGCGGTGTTAAGAAAGGTGCTTTCACCGAAGAAGAAGCACAACGTCGCTTTGAGGCTTGGAAGACCGAGAAAGACGCAAAGTTGAATGCAGTAAAAGCAAAGTTGAACGAAGACAGCCGCAACGCCGAAAAGGCTCGCTTGGAAGCTGAAACAGCCAAGAAGAACGAAAAGGCTGAAATCGTGGCCAAGAAGAAGGCTGAACTTGCTGCCAAGGCCGCTGAAGAAGCTGCCGCCAAGGCTGCCGAGGAACAACCTGCTGCCGAGGCTGCTGAAGCAACCGAGGCTCCTGCCGCAGAATAATTGCTGCGCAATACAACGCAAAATACACACAAAGGGGAGAAAATGGCAATGCATGATTGCTTTTTCTCTCCTTTGTGTTTTTTTATTGCAATGCGGCGCTTAATCTCGACTTTTGCAAGCTGCGTGGTATAGGTGGCAAGCGAATTGACAATAATGATACCGGTACGGGCATACTTTCGGGCAACAAGTGACGCTTTGGTGTGATACCGGGATGACGCAAGTGAAAATTTGTGGCCGGCAGTTGGGCGTATCTTGCAATAAATGCGTAATTTCGTGGTGAAAAAAACAGGATAAATCGAAAATATGGGAAAAGCAAATAGATTATTAGCGGCGTTATGCCTTGTGGCGGCCATAGGTATGGGCAGTGCCGGTGCCGAGGATTTGGTTATTCTTACCACTAATGACACGCACAGCCACATCGACCCCGATTTTGACGGCAAAGGTGGCGTGTTGCGCCGAAAGGCTTTGATTGACAGCGTTCGCAGTGTAGAAAAGAATGTTTTGCTGGTTGATGCAGGCGATATTGTGCAGGGTACACTGTATTTTTCATTATATGGAGGTGCTGTGGAATATCCGTTGCTCGACAGCCTGGGATATGATATTTCGGTACTCGGCAATCATGAATTCGACAATGGTATAGATTCGCTTGCATTTCGCCAGAATTCTTTGAAGGTAACGCGCCTGTCGGCCAATTACGGTCTTGCCGAGACTAAACTCAACGGGCATTATCTGCCATATGTCATAAAGGAATACAGCGGCAAGCGTTTCGGCATAATGGGCATAAATCTTAATCCCGAGGGGATGATTGACATGGCAAATTGTACCGGGTTGGTTTACAACAATTCGCTTCGTGTGGCCAATGAAACGGCACGATATCTGAAGCAGATGGAAAAAGTGGATTTCGTGATAATGGTTTCCCACATAGGTTATGATATGCCCGATACCGATTCTCCGGGAGATGTGCAGATTATAAAGTCGAGCAGTGATATCGACCTTGTTATAGGTGGTCATTCACATACTTTAATCGACCCGGATAACCCGGCAAGTGTGCCATGGAAGGTGGCCAACAAAGCCGGTCGTGAAATTCCTGTGACGCAGACCGGTAACATGGGAAAATATGTGGGCTGCATAAAAATAGACCTTGACAGCCTTGCGGTAGTGGATTATGATTTGATATCGGTGGATAAACGATGGGACGACAGGGTTGATTATCCCGGGCTTGAGGCATTCCTCGCCCCTTATCAGAAACCTGTGCATAAGCTGCTTAATAATGTGGTGGCACAGTCGGCACAGTATTATGACAACAGCGGCGTAGAAATGCAGAACTGGGTTGCCGACATGGCATTTGAGATGACGGTTAACCAAAGCGGTCTGAATGTGGACCTTGCAATTATGAACAAGGGCGGTATTAGGCAATCTATGCCCGAGGGCAATGTTTCGGAAGGTCTGATTGGGGCAATGTTCCCGTTTAATAACAAGCTTGTGGTGATAGACGTGAGCGGCGAAGAGCTGCTTGAGGCATTTGAGGTGATGGCGAAACGCGGCGGTGATGCCGTGAGCAACAATGTAAAGGTGCTTTATAAAAAGGACGGAACCGTTGAGGCTGCCACGGTGCGCGGCATGGCTGTGAACCGTGCCAAGATATACCGTATAGCCACTCTTGATTATTTGGCTCACGGAGGTGACCATCTTACTTCGTTTGAGAATAAAGATTTTATTTATTGCGATAACGAGAAATTCGGCACACGTGTGCTGGATTATGTGAAAAAAATGGGGCTTAACGATGTGCTTATACAGCCGAGCAGCCGTGCCAGAATGCAGTGCATAAATTGATTTCAACAATGAAACATAGAATTTTTTTGCTGTTGACGGTATTCGCAATAAGTGTCTTGGCTGCTGTGGCGGCGAGAGAGCCTAAGCAGCCAACCATTTTTAATGGTGTTGATTTTGAGGAAATGAACTTTTGGGTCGATTCGGTCATGTCGTCGATGACGCTTGACGAGAAGATAGGTCAATTGATAGTGGCACAAGTGATGCCATCGACCGACCAAAACAACAAGGCATGGATAAAAAAACTCATTAACCGATACCATATAGGTGGATTGTTATATACGAAGGGTAAACTGAAGGAGCAGGCCGAATTGACAAATTATGCCCAATCGATAACCGATGTGCCGCTGTTGATGACACTCGACGGTGAGTGGGGATTGTCGATGCGCTTCACCGATGCCGTGCGATATCCGCGCAATATGGTTCTTGGTGCCATAGCCGATGACAGGTTGCTTTATGAATATGGCAGGGAAATCGCCAGGCAATGCCGCCGTGCCGGGATACAGGTGAATTTTGCACCTGTGCTTGACGTGAATGACAATCCCGAAAATCCTGTCATAGGCACTCGGTCGTATGGAGAGGCCCTTGAGCTTGTGGCACGTCACGGTATTGCTTATTCTAAAGGGCTTGAAGATGGCGGAGTGTTGTCGGTGGCCAAGCATTTTCCGGGGCATGGCAACACATCGCAAGATTCGCACAAGACGTTACCGACGATAAATAAAAATCGTTCGCAGCTAAAGGCGTGTGAGTTTGTTCCGTTTACGCAATATATCGATGCAGGGCTGTCGGGAATGCTGACGGCTCACTTGTATATACCGGCACTATTTGACGAGCAGATACCGTCATCGTTGTCGCATAAGGTGGTAACCGGTTTGTTGCAAGACGAGATGGGGTTCAACGGACTTGTATTCACCGATGGCCTTGCCATGAAAGGTGTAACACGTGAGAACGATGTGTGTGTGAAAGCCTTGCTTGCGGGCAACGATGTGATGCTTGGTCCTGTGAACGTGGCCGGTGAATTTGCATCGATAAAAAATGCAGTTGCTTCGGGGCGTTTGTCAAAGCAATTGATTGAAGCGCGGTGCCGAAAAATGTTGCAATATAAATATGTATTGGGATTGAATAAACGCCAACATATAAAAACAGCCGGACTTGTCACCGATATTAATTCGGGTAGGGCCGAGGCTTTGGCTAATAAATTGTGGGCGGCTGCCATAACGGTTGTGAAGAACGATAGTGCATTGTTGCCGCTGAAGGAACTTGACAAGACTCGTGTGGCCGTTTTGTCGCTTGGAGGCAAGGGCGGCTTGACATCGATGTTTCAAAACCGTTGCCGAATGTATGCCGAAACAGGTAAATTCGATTATTACGATGGTATGTCGATCGAGCGTCTTTGTCGGGAACTGAACGAATATGACGTGGTGCTTGCCGCCGTTCATTCGAGCGACAGGAAATATGCTTCCGCACTCGACCAAATTTCGCAAAAGGTCACCGGTAAATTGGTAAGCGTGATGTTCACGTCAGCTTATTCGACGGCTCGTTTTGCGTCGGCGTTAGGCCGGTCGTCGGCAGTGGTTATGGCCTATGATGATTGCAACCTCGCCGAGGATTATGCGGCTCAAACGGTGTTTGGTGGCAATGCGGCATCGGGTAAATTGCCTGTGTCAATCGAAGGGGTGGCAAAGGCAGGCGCCGGGGTGTCCACATCGGCAATCCGGCTTGGTTATGGCGTTCCCGAGGAAGAAGGACTTAATTCCGATATGGCACTGCGCATTGATTCGCTTGTAGATGAAGGGTTGAGAACCAAGGCATTTCCCGGTTGCCAAGTGCTTGTGGCAAGGCATGGTAAGGTGGTATGCAACAAAGCATATGGCAACCTCGATTATAAATCGGGGGTGCCGGTGACAGTAAATACCATTTACGACCTTGCATCGGTGACAAAAGGAACCGGAACAATTGCCGGACTGATGGAAGCTTATGATGCAGGGCTGATAGATGTGGATGCCGCCATAAGTGAGTATATACCGCAGTTGCGGGGTACCGACAAGGCAGAAATCACGTTGCGGCAGTTGCTTTATCACGAGTCGGGTATGCCGCCGTCACTAAATATGTATGATGTGATGATCGATACCGCATCCTACACGGGAAGGCTTTTCAGTCGCCGTAAAAGTGCGACTCATTCGGTGCGTGTGGCTCGAAACTTGTATGGCAACCGTTCGGCCCGTGTGCGCCGTGACATAGTTTCACCTAAACAAGACGATGAATTTTGCATGGTTGTTGCCGATGGGGTTTATGTAGGCGAGGCCATGCACGATACCATAATGCGACGCATTTACAACACACCTTTGCGCAAGAACAAGAAGTACCGTTACAGTTGTCTAAACTTCTGTTTGTTGATGAATGCCGAGGAAAATGCAACCGGCAAGCATCACGATGAGTATGTGGAAGAGAATGTATTTGCCCCGCTCGGGGCATATCACACGCGATACACCCCTTTGTCGCATTTCAAGGCTTCGGAGATAGCTCCCACCGAATACGACCCCATGTTGCGGCACCAGACGTTGCAGGGATATGTGCACGATGAAACGGCGGCCTATTCGGGCGGCGTGCAGGGAAATGCCGGGCTTTTTTCCAATGCCAACGACTTGTCGAAGCTTTTTCAGATGTGGCTCAATGGCGGCACGTATGGCGGTCGAAGGTATTTGAATTCATCAACAATCGATTTGTTTTGTAAATCTAAAAGTCCTAATTCCCGTCGAGGCTTGGGGTTTGACAAGCCCGACATGGAAAATCCCGAGAAATCACCCACTTGCGCCGAAGCATCGGCCGCAACATTCGGCCATATAGGTTTCACAGGAACCTGTTATTGGGTGGATCCTGAAAACGACATCATTTTTATTTTTCTTTGTAATAAAATCAATCCTACTCGTGACAATAGAGCCTTTGCCAAACTTGATATCCGCCCCAAGTTGTTTTCGGTGGTTTATCAGAGTTTGGAAAAATAAATGTCGCAATAGCTTGCTTTTTGTGGGTATTTGTGTGTGTTTGGCATAAAAATGTTTCTTTTTTGTGTTTTTTGCTTTCCTATTGCTTGTGATTTTAATTTTTTTGTGTAACTTTGCCGCAGATTTATCATTTTAATATAGGAAAAAGAAAATGAAAGCAAGCGAAGTATTAAATGATTTGAAACGGCGTTTTCCTAATGAGCCGGAGTATCTGCAAGCAGTTGAAGAGGTTTTGACTACTATCGAGGATGTTTATAACGAGCATCCCGAATTTGAGCGCTACAATTTGATTGAACGTCTGTGCATTCCCGATAGGATTTTTGCATTCAGGGTTTCGTGGATCGATGACAAAGGCCGTATTCAAAACAATATGGCTTATCGTGTGCAGCACAACAATGCCATAGGCCCGTACAAGGGTGGCATAAGGTTCCATGCATCGGTTAACTTGTCGATTCTTAAATTCCTTGCATTTGAGCAGACATTCAAGAATTCTCTCACCACGCTCGCGATGGGCGGTGCCAAGGGTGGTTCGGATTTCAATCCCAAAGGCAAGTCAGACATGGAAGTAATGCGCTTCTGCCAGGCTTATATAGCTGAATTGTGGCGTCACATAGGTCCCGATACCGATGTTCCTGCCGGTGACATAGGCGTTGGTGGTCGTGAAGTGGGCTATATGTATGGAATGTATAAGAAGATGGCTCGTGAAAACACAGGTACATTCACCGGCAAGGGCATGGAATTCGGCGGTTCGCTTATTCGCCCCGAAGCTACCGGTTACGGCAATGTGTATTTCTTGCTCAATATGCTTGCTACCCGCGGAATTGACATAAAGGGCAAGAGAGTTGCCATTTCGGGTTCGGGCAATGTGGCAACTTATACTGCCGAGAAGTTGCTCCAGCTTGGTGCGAAGGTAATCACCATGAGCGACTCGAATGGTACAATCTATGTTCCCGATGGTATCACCCGTGAACAGCTTGATTACATATTCCAATTGAAGAATGTTTACCGTGGCCGTATCCGCGAGTTTGCCGAGGAATATGGTTGCGAATATTTCGATGGCGGTCGTCCGTGGAACGTACCGTGCGATATAGCCATGCCGTCGGCAACTCAAAACGAGCTTGATGGCGATGATGCGCGCGCATTGCTTGCCAATGGCTGTTTTGCAGTGTCGGAAGGTGCAAATATGCCATCTACACCCGAGGCTGTGCATGAATTTATCAAGGCAAAAATACTTTATGCTCCGGGCAAGGCTGCAAATGCCGGCGGTGTATCGGTATCAGGGCTTGAAATGGCACAGAACTCGCAAAAACTCACTTGGACTGCCGAGGAGGTCGATGCCAAGTTGAAAGGTATCATGGCCAATATCCATGAGCAATGCTTGAAGTATGGCAAGGAAGAAGACGGATATGTAAATTATGTTCGCGGAGCCAATGTGGCAGGCTTCATGAAAGTTGCCAAGGCGATGATGGCGCAAGGCGTGCTTTGATACTGTAATTAGCGAATAATATTATTGGTGTCTGCAAAGCTTTTTCAATTCAAAAGGCTTTAGCGGGCACCAATAGTTTTATATTTTGTTGTCACATAATAGATAAGCCACACTTCGTTTCTTTGCAAATAGAACTTCGCACCATCATTAACGTACAATATGTATAAATTTTGTAATATATAATGTAAGACAATCAAACTTGTATAAAGTTTTCTTCTCCAATGTACTTTTAGTCAATACCTCAAAAGCGGCTTGGTGGGTAAAAATCTTTACTTTTGCAGTTGCTAAATATGAAAAAGAAAACACATTTGCCCGGGAGCATAGATACCTGATATCTGTTTTGATGCAAGCGAGTTGCAACTAAAAAGAAATCGCACAGACAACATGGTAGTATAAGCCTGTTGCCGGCATGGAATTTAGGCACAATAACGGCAAGCATGGTTACAGCCGGCAACCGGCCGACGAGTGCAGGGAACTGTTCAAGTGCCTGTGCAAATTCACAGCGATTGTCGGCTGCATGGTCGAGGACTTGAGCCTGAGGTAGTAATAACAAAAAGTAATGTGAATGGCATCAGTGAAAGTGAAATTCCGTCCTTCTTCCATAGTCGGCAAGGAGGGAAGCATCTATTATCAAATAATCCACAATCGCGTGGTTCGCCAAATTAAGACGGACTGCCGGATATATGAAAATGAATGGGATGATAGAGCATCAACTGTTTTAGTAAGCTTTGAACGGAAAAGCTATCTGCAATCGGTAACAAACCGCATTGAATGGGACATCAAGCGTTTGAAAGTCATTGCCGCCTTGCTTGACAGAAGAAACAGATGCTATACAGCGGATGATATTGTTACGAAATTCAACGAACAAGCCGACGGGCAATCTTTGTTCGTATTTATGCAGGGAGTCATCAGCCAATTAAAGCGGTTAGGCAAAATCCGTACATCAGAAACCTATACGGCCACGTTAAGCAGTTTCATGAAATTCCGTGATGGGCAAGACATTTTGTTGTGCGAGATAGACAGTGACACAATGATGCTCTATGAAGCATGGTTGAAAGGCAAAGGCATCTGTCCGAACACCATTTCGTTTTATATGCGCATTCTTCGTGCAGTGTATAACCGTGCTGTCGAAAAGGAATTGGTGGAACAGAAGAATCCATTCAGACATGTTTATACAGGTATCGACAAGACAGTGAAGCGTGCTGTACCATTGAAGGTGGTCAAGCGCATTAAGGAACTTGACCTGTCGCAGAAACCGTATTTGGACTATGCAAGGGATATGTTCCTGTTTTCGTTTTACACCCGTGGAATGTCATTCATCGACATGGCTTATCTCAAAAAATCGGATTTAAAGAACGGCATTCTCACTTATCGTAGAAAAAAGACCAACCAGCTGCTTGCCGTCAAATGGGAGAAGTGCATGGCGGAGATTGTCGCCAAATACGAAAATCGCTTTGTCACGCAATATCTGTTGCCAATTATCACAAACCCTTTGATTGATGAAAGGAAGCAATACCGCAATGCTCTCTGTCGGGTGAATGCCGCCTTGAAAAGGGTCGCCAAGTTGATAAATTTACTCATGCCGTTGTCCATGTATTGTGCCCGCCACGGTTGGGCAAGTGTAGCTAAAAGTAAGAACATTCCGCTTTCAGTCATCAGCGAGGGCATGGGGCATGATTCGGAAGAAACCACACGAATATACCTTGCATCGCTGGATACCAATGTGATAGACAAGGCAAACAGCCTTATTCTGAAAGAATTGTAGCCGTGAAAATCTTATGGGTTGCAAAAATCCTAATCTATTGTCGGGGGGAGAGATTGCGAGAATATACGATAAAAGTTTATCGGAGGTTATTTCAGTTTAAGCCAACGGCCGCGGAAAAGCCGGATAAGGAATATGGTGCCGCGGAAACACAATTCGATGCACATGGCTATCCACACACCTTTTAGCCCCATTGTCGGGGCAAGCCAGGCTGCAAGGGTGAGCCTTACGGCCCAAATGCTGAAGAAGTTCATTATGCTTGGCACGATGGTGCTGCCTGCTCCGACGAATACACCGTAGGCCACTATGGCTGCGGCAAACATTGGTTCGGCAAAAGCTTCGATGCGCAGTGCCATCACGCCTAATTGGCGTATCTCCTCGACCGGAGTCATTATTCCTATTATTTGCGGGGCAAACAGGTACATTGCCACTCCCATCACTCCCATTATCGCCATGCCCATACCCACGGTAATATAGGCAAAGCGGCGTGTGAGTTGCCGGCGGCGTGCCCCGATGCTTTGCCCCACGAGTGTGGTTGCCGCGTCGGCTATGCCGTAGCCGGGCATATAGCAAAGGCTCTCGGCTGTTATGGCAAATGAATTGGCTGCAATTGAAAATATGCCAAGTGGGGCAACGATGACCGTACTCATGATTTGCGCACCGCATATCACCGAGTGCTCAAGCCCCATGGGCATACCTATGTATGCCGCTTTTTTTAGTGTGGCGCGGCGGGGGAGGAAGCTGCCGCTGTCTTGGTGCAGGTTCAGCATAGGTGAACGGCGGCACAGGTACCACGTCATGAGTGATGCAGTGACTGTTTCGGCAAGCACTGTGCCGAGTATCGCTCCCTCCACGCCAAGTCCTGCACCGGGCATATTGATTTCCATGTCGAAAAGTGATACTTGCCGAGTACCGAATATAAGGAAATAATTGAATATCACGTCGAGAATACACATCAGTACATTGAGCGCACTGGGTATGCGCATATTGCCGCTGCACCGTAACATGCTGCCTGCAAGGAAGTTCATTTGCAGCACAGGCAGGAATAGCGAGTATATGAAGAAATATATCGAGGCGTCGCTGCGTATTGCCGGGTCGCCACCGAGCCACCCGGGCAAGTGCCCGCTTATGCCGACTCCGATGGCAGCCAGCATACAGCCGAATATAAGCACCGATACTATGGATTGCCGCAACACATTACGGGCGTGGCGAATGTCGCCTGCGCCAATGGCGTGGGCCACTTGTACCGAGAAACCTGTTGCTGCCGCGCTGCATAGCCCGCCGAAGAGCCATGTGGTGGTTGACATCAGCCCTATCGATGCAGCCGGTGCCGCGCCAAGGCTGCCCACCATTGAAGCGTCGATGTATTGCATGGCTATCGACGAGAATTGCGCCAATATCGAGGGAATGCTCAGTTGCACCGTGAGCCATATTTGTTGCCCCGCTGTCATTGCTTTGCCCTCCCTAATCATCGAGAGCAGCAGGTCGGTATTGTTTCGTTCGGTAGTTCCCAAATCCTTTATTTTCCTTTCCGCAAAGGTACAACTATTTGGGATAATAGCAGTATCATAATTACGGCAATTCCAACCGTAATTACCGTAATTATTAAGGTTGCAGAGAAATCGTTTTGGAAATTTAGGCTGCCTTGATGCCGTACTTTGAGCCAAAGTTGCATATGCTTGTTTAATCTTTATCGGGTCGATGTGAATATTCTCGAAAGTGTTTCTTAATTTTGCAGACTGAAAAAGAGTTTAGGTTATATGCAGAATATATATTTACGGCTGTTTTATACTTTTTTCAAGATAGGGGCATTCACATTTGGCGGTGGTTGGGCCATGATTTCCCTGATACAGAAAGAGGTGGTTGACAAGCACGGGTGGGTGTCGAAAGAGGATTTTGTGGATATGCTAGCCGTGGCACAGTCGTTGCCCGGCATTCTTGCAGTGAATTTTTCGGTAGCGATAGGCGACCGTTTGCGGGGATTCAAAGGCAGCCTTGTGGCTGCTCTCGGTACCATATTGCCCTCGTTCATAATTATTCTTGCGATAGCGATATTCCTCACGCCCGACACGATAAAAAATAACGAGACGCTTAACAGCATATTCAAAGGAATACGTCCGGCAGTGGTTGCACTTATCATTGCACCGGTGCTTTCCACGGCCAAGACCGCCAAAATCAATGCCAAGACAGTGGCAATACCTATTGCTGTGGCATTGCTTATTTTTTCGGGAATTCCTTATATTTCCAACCCTATTGTTTATATAATACTTGGTGGCCTTGGCGGGTATATATATTATGCCTGGCGATTAAATAAAGATGCTTACAATAAAGAAAACAAGCTGAAATGAATATATATATAAAACTTATACTGACGTATCTGAAACTCGGGCTGTTCGGTTTCGGTGGCGGATATGCCATGTTGTCGCTTATACAGCAGGAAGTGGTGCAGCGTCATGGGTGGATTTCTTTGTCGGAATTTACCGATATTGTGGCCATTTCGCAAATGACACCGGGGCCGATAGGTATCAACAGTGCGACTTATATAGGATATACCATAACCGGCGGCAATGTGCTTGGCGCAGTGGCGGCGACGGCAGCCGTGGTTATTCCGCCTTACATACTCATGCTATATGCAAGCCATTTCGTGCGCCGTCACCAGGAAAGCCCGATTATCAAAGGCGTGTTCATGGGGTTGCGCCCGGTGGTGGTGGGGCTGATAGCTTCGGCAGCATTACTGTTGATGAACAAAGAGAACTTTGGCAGTGAGATGGGTGATTGCATAAAGAGTATATTGATATGTGCCATAACTTTCTTTTTTGCGCATTTCACCAAGGTTCACCCGATTGTATTGATAATTGTGGCCGGTGTGGCCGGATATTTCATATTTTAAATTAAAATGGATTACAAGGAAGCTCTTGATTTTCTATATAACAGCCTGCCCATGTTTCAGCGCATAGGTGGCGCGGCTTATAAAGCCGGACTCGACACGAGCATTGCGCTTGCGTCGCTTTTTGGCAATCCGCACCGTGCATTCCGTTCGGTACACGTTGCCGGGACAAATGGCAAAGGTTCTACATCTCACTTGCTTGCATCGATGCTCCGCCAGTCGGGTTACAGGGTGGGATTATATACCTCGCCGCACCTGGTGGACTTTCGCGAACGCATAAGGGTGAATGGTGAGATGATAAGCCGCGATGCGGTTATCGATTTTGTAAACCGATACCGGGCGATGCATTACGATGGCGCACCGTCGTTTTTCGAGTTGACCATGGTAATGGCTTTCGATTACTTCAAGCGGCAACAGGTGGATATTGCCGTTATAGAAGTGGGATTGGGCGGACGATTGGATAGTACTAATATAATTTCGCCCATGTTAAGTGTCATCACCAATATATCATTTGACCACACACAGTTCTTGGGGAACACGTTACCGCAGATTGCCTCAGAAAAGGCGGGCATCATTAAGAGGCGCACGCCGGTGGTGATAGGTGAGGACGCGCCCGAGATACATGATGTGTTCGTAAACAAGGCACTGGCTGAAGAAGCCCCCATTGTATTTGCCGAGGAACGGCCGCAAGTGATGGCTTCACATCGCGAAGGTGACAGGTGGGTGCTTGAGACGCGTGATTACGGAACACTGACCGATGAGCTTTCGGGCGATTGCCAGGTGAAGAATGCCAACACGGTGCTTACCGCAGTGGACGAATTGCGCAAATTGGGGATTGCCTTGCCCGATGATGCGGTAAAGGACGCATTTGCCCACGTGTGTGAGCTTTCGGGTTTGATGGGGCGATGGATGATAGTGGGAAACACCCCACGCACGGTATGCGACACGGGGCACAACACCGGCGGTTGGCAGTATCTTTCCGGGCAGTTGCGGCACGAGCATTACCGCAGGCTTCACGTAGTAATCGGTTTTGTCAATGACAAGGATATTACGCATTTGCTTGAAATGATGCCGCGTGAAGCCACATATTATTTTACTCGTGCATCGGTGCCTCGTGCGCTCGACAGCCATATACTTGCCGGGATGGCTCACGAAAAGGGGCTGCATGGCGACAGTTATGCCACGGTGAAAGAGGCTTACGATGCAGCCCGTGCGGCTGCCGCGCCCGATGACATGATTTTCATAGGCGGCAGCACATTTGTGGTAGCCGATTTCCTTGAATACACTTTGCCTGCAGGAGTTTGACAATCGTTTTCCGACTGAAAGGCAAAAAAGACATATTTTTTGAAGTTGGTTATAAAATCCCAACCGCAAAAGAATATGTCTTTTTTCTGTTATGAAAGGAAGAAGCCTCCCTTAAAGGGCTGCAATGACTTCTATCTCAACCAGGGCTTGCTTTGGCAATTCTTTTATTGAGAATGCCGAGCGGGCGGGGTAGGGTTCGCTGAATTCGGCAGCATATACTTCGTTCATCGCATTGAAGAAGTGCATTTCCCCGAGGTAAACGGTGGTCTTGACCACATTGTCGAGTGTTGCGCCCACCGAGGCAAGTACCGTTTTGATGTTGGCTATGGCTTGGCGTGTTTGAGCCGTGATGTCGCCTTCTACTTTGCCGGTTGCCGGGTCGATGCCTATTTGTCCCGACAGGAATACCATGTTGCCCACTTTCACTGCATGGCTGTAAGGCCCTATGGCTGCCGGTGCGCCCGGTGCCGTGATTGTTTCTTTCATATTTCTTTTTCGTTAAAGTTTAAAGGTAGGTTTTTTATAAGAATGTCGTCGGCCTGCGTTTCATAACTTTTGTGTATGATGCGCATGGTCGGCTCGAATTTTATTTGCAATGCCGGAATGAACCCCGATTTTCCCGAATTGCGCAACCGTTCCTTGGCCGAGCGCAATGTGAGGTGTTCAAGGTCGAAGGCGGGTTGGTAGGCTGTTTCGCGGTCGTCCTTGCCGACTACCCCCGACAGCAGTTTCACATCTACAAGGTGGTCGATAACGGCACCCACCAGGCGAATGGGGATGTTATATTTCTCGGTGATGTCGAGCTTGGTGTACGGTGATTTCTGCTGGCTGAAACGTTTGGCAATTATTGTCAGTACTACAATTGTAACGTCGGTCATGTAGCGTTGCGAGATTTCATTTATGTTGTCGCGGAAATTGAAGCGGAAAATGTTTTGCGACGAATATGTGAGCACTACTCCCGACAGGCACACCAGCCATGACATATATATCCAAATGAGCAAAATGGGCAAAAAGGCGAAACTGCCGTAAATGGCATTGTACTTCGACACATAAATCTGTCCGCTTACCATGAGCCATTGCAGCAGTTGGAATATGATTGCGCACAGGAAACCCGAAATCAGGGCATATTTTACCTTGACTTTGGTGTATGGTATAAGCACGAATGTGAGCGTGAACGACATCCATGTGAGCAATGTGGGTGCGATGTCGAGCGACATTTCCACAATTGGCGACAGGAACGTGTCGGACGACATGGTGAGGACAAACAGCTTGATACCGTTGGTGCAAATTATGAGTATGGGAATGATGAAGAAAATGGCTATGTAGTCGGTCACCTTGCGGTAAAAATTACGCTTTTTGTTGATGCCCCAGATGTGGTTGAAAGCATCTTCCACGTTTGACAGCAGGCTTATGAGGGTCCACAGCAGGAACAGTATGCCCACTCCGACGAATATCCCTTCGGACGACTGGGCAAGGTAAGAATCGACAAATGTGAACACATTTGTCAGCTCGTCGCGCTGCACTGGAATGAAGTTGAAGGTTTCCGACTCGATTATGTTTTGGAAACCGAATCCGCGGCCTATGGCAAATATCATGGCAAGCGTTGGAACCAGCGCAAGCATGGTGTTGAATGTGAGTGCTGCGGCTTTCTGTTGCAGGTTGGTGTCGAGAATTGAGCGCACCGACAGGTTTATGGTTTTGGCAAGGTCGATATGCCAATTGCTGCGCGTGTCGTTCCACACGCCTCCCGTCCAGTACCACCACAGGCGTATGCCGTAGCGGCGCAACCGTGTCACCAAGGTGCTATGTCGTTTGCCGTTTTTCATCGGATAAAAAATAAAAAAGGCAGCATGGCTGTAAGCCGGGTTATGTGGCGCCTTGCGGCGCTGCCCGTCATTTATCTGAACCCGACGTTGCCGCCGGGCTTTAGCAGCCTACCCCTCGACAATGGGCGAGCAACCCTTGAATGCCGATATACTTGGCCTTGCAACTCATAAGATGTGCGGCACGCAATGTCACCATCGCGCCCGGTGGGCTCTTACCCCGCCTTTTCACCCTTGCCCCGCACATCTTTCGCGAAGATGCGGGGCGGTTGTTTTCTGTCACATTGTCTCTACCCTCGCAAGCAGCTTCCCGTTAGGAAATATGATGCTCTGTGTTGCCCGGACTTTCCTCACGCCGTTTTTTTAATGCCGGCGAGCGACAGACCGCCATACTGCCTCATGTAGCACAAAGTTACCACTTTTTGCCGAATTCGAGGCAAAATTTCCTTGTTATTTTCCATGGTGAGATATTATGCGGCTCCCGATTTGCACTATTTTTGCACGGCTCCTGATTTATGCTATCTTTGCAATTAAATTAATCAAAAGGAATAAAAAAACATGAAGGGATTAAGTGGAGTATTGTTGTCGGCAATTATTGCTGTTGCGTTTAGTTCATGTGGCAACGGCGGTAGCGACGGGTGGAAACTTGTGTGGGAAGAGAATTTTGAAGCCGGTGTTATCGACACAACGGTGTGGAGCCACACCAAACGTGGACATGCCGACTGGGCCAAGACACAATCGGAAGATGAGCGTTGCTATGCCTTTCGCAATGGCAATTTAGTGCTTCGCGGCATTGTCAACGATGACTTGCAGGCCGACACTTCGGCTTACTTGTGCGGCGGCATTTACACCGAGGGGAAGAAGGCTTTTGCCCCGGGCAGGATTGAAGTGAGGGCAAAGTTGCAGGGAGCTCGCGGCGCATGGCCTGCCATATGGCTGTTGCCTTATGGCAGTTACAAGTGGCCGAACGATGGGGAGATAGATATAATGGAGCGGTTGAATTATGATGGTTATGTGTATCAGACGGTGCATTCCAATTATACGCATAACTTGGGCATAACCGACAATCCGGTGAGCAGCGACACCATTGCCATAAATCCCGATGACTTCAATGTGTATGGTGCCGACATTTATCGCGACAGCATAGTGTTCCATGTGAACGGCGTGAGGAATTATGCGTATGTGAGACGGCCTGAACTTTCCGATTCGTTGGGGCAATTCCCTTTTTATAAGTCATACCGTTTGTTGATAGATATGCAGCTCGGCGGCAAGTGGGTGGGGGAGGTTGACCCCTCTACATTGCCAGTGGAAATGGAAGTTGACTGGGTTAGGTATTATATAAAGGAAGATTGAGGCCAGGCGGGAAGTATGGAAAATCCTTTTGAACGCCCATTGTATGTGATGCTGAAGCCGGTGGGGGCAACGTGCAACCTTGCTTGCGAATATTGTTATTATCTTGAAAAATCGGGGTTATATCGTCGTGTTCCCAATCACCTTATGAGTGATGCCATGCTTGAACGGTTTACCGAGCAATACATAGGTTCGCAGACGATGCGCGATGTCATGTTCACTTGGCATGGCGGTGAGGCATTATTGCGCCCACTCAGCTTTTACCGCAAGGCCGTGGCTTTGCAAAAGAAGTATGCCCGTGGGCATAACATACTTAATTGCTTGCAGACCAACGGCATATTGCTTAACGACGAGTGGTGCCGTTTTTTCAAGGACGAAGGGTGGCTGATAGGCATATCTATCGATGGCCCGGAACGTTTCCATGACGAGTACCGCCGTTCGCGCGGCGGGCAGCCCACGTTTGCCCGTGTGATGCGCGGCATTGAGCTGCTTAAAAAGCATGGCGTGGAGTGGAACGGCATGGCGGTGGTGAATGATTACAATGGGGATTATCCGCTTGAGTTCTATCATTTTTTCAAGGACATAGAGTGCCGGTATCTGCAATTCACACCCATTGTGGAACGACTTGTGGCCGACAGTGAATATGTGCAGCTGGCTTCGCTCGCTACACGTGAGGCTGCCGAGATTGCCGAATTCTCGGTGTCGCCACGGCAGTGGGGTGATTTCCTGTGTGCGATATTCGACGAATGGGTTCGTAACGACGTGGGGCAGTATTATGTGCAGCTGTTTGATGCCACGCTTGCCAATTATGCAGGAGTGGAACCGGGAGTGTGCTCGATGGCCCGCTCGTGCGGACATGCCGGCGTGATGGAATTTAACGGCGATGTGTATTCGTGCGACCACTTTGTGTTCCCCGAATACCTACTTGGAAACATAAATAACAATACTCTTGCCGAAATGATGTACAGCCAGCGGCAGTCGCAATTTGGTGCCATGAAGCGTGGATCATTGCCGAGGCAATGCCGTGAATGCAAGTTCTCTACCATCTGCAACGGTGAGTGCCCGAAAAACCGTTTTGCAGTGACTGCCAACGGCGAGCCAGGGCTTAATTACTTGTGTGAAGGGTATTATAAGTTCTTTGAACATTCGGCTCCATACATGGAATTTATGAAACGTGAGCTTGAGGCCGAGCGTCCGCCCGCCAATGTGATGGACTTGTTTAAATAATGGGCATACACTTTTTAGCGCGACAGGCGGAAGATGTGGCCGGGTGTAATTACATCGGGGATTTCATTCTCGTAGTGTGTGACATATACGAGTGATATGCCTTCGTTGCGAGTGATATGCCCGATGGCTTGTGCCACAAGTCGCTTACGTGCCATGTCGAGGCCGTGGAGCGGTTCGTCGAGAATGAGCAGCGATGCACGTCTGGCAAGCGTGCGAGCTATGAGCGCAAGCCGTTGTTCGCCCGACGACAGTGTGCGGAAGTAACGGTCGGCAAGGTTATCGAGGCCGAATGCTTGCAGCCACTGCATTGCCACGGTGCGCTGTTCGTCGCTTATTCGACGGAAGCAGCCCACATTGTCGTGCAGCCCCGAAGCCACCACCGTCAGCAGTGTTTCCCCGTTGTTGAAGTAAAGGTGCATCTCGGGAGATATGTAGCCTATGCGCCGCTTTATTTCCCAAATGCTTTCGCCTGTGCCGCGGCGGCGGTCGAAGATGGTTATGCGATTTCGGTATCCTTGCGGATTGTCGGCATATACAAGGCTTAACAATGTGGACTTGCCCGAACCGTTTTTGCCAAGCAACGCCCATTTTTCTCCGGCCTTCACTTCCCAAGTCACGTCGTGCAATATTGTGATGTGCCCGTATTCCACGTTACAACTGTCAAGGGCAAATGCCGTGTTGTAATCGACCGGTATCGTTGGAGTAGTATCCGGCAAATTTAATTTATCGGTTGTGGCGAATAAACTTTCCGATTGCCGCTGCACATTGTTTATATCATCGATGTTAGTGGCATACATTTTTCCTATGGAAAGCTGTTTCATGGGAATTATGTAATCGGTGAAACATGGGATGTCGCCAGGGTTGCACAGCAAAAACATTACAGCCGTTCCGCGCCGGGCGAGATCTGCTGTCAATTTATTGAACAAGTCGCGTGATGCCGCATCGAGTCCTATATAAGGATTGTCGATTATCAGTAGGTCGGGTTGTTCGGTGAGAATGTTTATAATCAGAAATTTGCGCAATTCGCCGCTCGACAAGTAATTGACACGCTTGTGTCGCACGTCATCGATTGAGAGCGACCGGCACATTTCGAGCCACAGTTGTTCGCTTATCTTGCCGCGTATCAACTCTTCGACGGTCGGAATACCGTCGTTGGCAGTTGATTCGAAGCGTTGTTGGTAGTAAGAGTCGTTGCAGCCTGTGAGTGAATGAATATCGGTAAATTCTATGCTACGTATGCGCAGCGATTGCTTGTCGCCCACGATACGGTTCATGCCTATATTCCATCCCTTTTCGATTATTTTGCCGAGAGTGGTTTTTCCCGACCCGTTTTCGCCAATCACCACATAAGTGCGTCCGGCACGAATGTTGAAATGGTGCTTGTTTTCAAGCTTAACGCCAATGTATTGCAATGTGTCGCTTTCTGCACTAAGCAAGATTTTGTCATTATTTTCCATAATGCGGCAAAATTAATGCACAGTTTTTTAATTCCACTCAGGATATTTGAATTTTTATTTAATTTTAAGCAGGCGGTAACAAATGTGAGAGCATGGCATCGCCCATAAATTGTTTGCGCATATGTCAAATTTGTATATTTCGGCCAAATCATGGCCATGTTTCTGCCTTTAACCACTCTTGTAGTGGCTTGCAAATCGCAGAAACATAATTTTTTTGCTTGTAAATGAAATTTTTCTGTTTCTATTGTGAGCAAATTGAAAGAAAAAATATAAATTTGCAAGCAAAAGTTGTGAAATATTAGGTTTATGTAATAAAAATGATAAAATGAGAGATACGCAAGCCAAAGGATGTGTCACCCGAAGAGGGGAATATGGGCAGCCGACAGGGCTGTATAATCCGGCGTATGAACATGATGCGTGCGGAGTAGGAATGATTGTCGATATACACGGCAACAAGTCGCACGAATTGGTGGATTCGGCATTGAAGGTGCTTGAGAACATGAAGCATCGTGGTGCCGAGGGAGCCGACAACAAGACCGGTGACGGAGCCGGAATAATGTTGCAGATACCGCACGAGTTCATATTGCTGCAAGGTATCCCGGTGCCCGAGAAGGGTAAGTATGGTACCGGACTTGTGTTTCTGCCCAAGGACAAGGAACGACAGTCGGCCATATTAAGCATAATGCTCGAAGAAATAGAGCGCGAAGGGCTTACGCTGATGCACTTGCGCAGTGTGCCGGTAAATTCAGAAGTGCTGGGCGACAGTGCACGCCATACCGAGCCTGATATAAAGCAAGTGTTTGTAACCGGTGTCACCGATGTGTCCAATATCGACAGGACGCTGTACAAGATCAGGAAGAAGATAGAGAAGCGGGTAAGCGACCGTGATTTCTACATAGTTTCGTTGTCGAGCAAGAATATAGTGTATAAAGGAATGTTGTCGTCGGTGCAGGTGCGCAAGTATTTCACTGATCTCACGCAGCCATATTTTACCAGCGGAATGGCGATTGTACACTCGCGTTTCAGTACCAATACGTTTCCCACGTGGAGCTTGGCGCAGCCTTTCCGCCTGCTTGCACACAACGGCGAGATTAACACCATCAGGGGTAATCGTGGTTGGATGGAAGCTCGCGAAAGCGTACTTTCCACACCACAGCTTGGAGATGTGAAGGAGATTCGCCCCATAGTACAACCCGGAATGAGCGACAGTGCATCGCTCGACAATGTGCTTGAATTCTTCGTAATGTCGGGGCTTAGCTTGCCTCATGCAATGGCAATGCTTGTACCTGAGTCGTTTAACGACAAAAATCCCATAAGCGAGGATTTGAAGGCATTTTATGAGTACCACTCGATATTGATGGAACCATGGGATGGACCGGCTGCGTTGCTGTTCAGCGATGGACGGTATGCCGGCGGTATGCTCGACCGCAACGGTTTGCGCCCTGCCCGCTACCTTATTACCAAGGACGACATAATGGTGGTGGCGAGCGAAGCCGGCGTGATAAGTTTCGTGCCCGAGAAAATTAAGGAAAAGGGCAGGTTGCAACCAGGCAAGATATTGCTTGTTGACACGCAGGAGGGAAAGATATATTACGATGGTGAAATAAAGGAGCAGCTTGCATCAGCAAAACCTTATCGCAAGTGGCTTTCTACCAATCGTATAGAACTTGATGCTTTGCGAAGCGGGCGCAGGGTGAGCAACAGCGTGGATGATTACGACAGCAAGTTGAGGGCCTTTGGTTACACGCGTGAGGATGTGGAGCGCATAATAATACCCATGTGTGACAAGGGCGTGGAACCGACGGCTTCGATGGGCAATGATACGCCGCTTGCCGTGTTGTCGCGTGAACCACAACTATTGTTTAACTATTTCCGCCAACAATTCGCGCAAGTTACCAACCCGGCCATCGACCCGATACGTGAGGAGCTGGTAATGTCGCTGATTGAATATATAGGAGCGGTGGGTGCCAACATATTGCAGCCGAGCGAAAGCCATTGTAAGATGGTGCGCTTGCCACATTCCATATTGACTAATACGCAGCTCGATATATTGTGCAATATACGTTACAAGGGTTTCAATACCGTAAAGTTGCCGATGCTGTTTGAGGTGAGCAAAGGCGTGTCGGGGTTGCGCGAGGCGATTGCACGGCTGTGTGCCGATGCCGAGGAGGCTGTAAGCAACGGTGTTAATTACATTATACTTTCCGACCGCGGCATAGATGAGGCTCACGCAGCCATCCCGTCGCTGCTAGCCGTGAGTGCGGTTCATCATCACCTGATAAGTGTGCAAAAGCGTGTACAGACAGCCCTTATAGTGGAAAGCGGGGAAATACGTGAAGTGATGCATGCGGCCTTGTTGCTGGGATATGGAGCAAGTGCCATCAACCCGTATATGGCATTTGCCATACTCGACCATCTGTCGCAGACTGGTGAAATATCAATGCATTATGAAACTGCCGAAAAAAATTATATTAAGGCTGTGTGCAAGGGCTTGTTCAAGATAATGAGCAAGATGGGCATAAGCACGATACGCTCGTACCGGGGTGCCAAGATTTTCGAGGCCGTGGGGCTTGGAGAAGACTTACTGAAAGCCTATTTCGGTACCGAGGTGTCATTGATAGGCGGGATAGGATTGAAGGAGATTGCCGCCGACTACATCAAATTCCACGATGCCGGTTTCACAGGCGGTAGCCACATCGATGAGTTGCTGCCGCACGTGGGACAGTATTCTTACCGCAAGGATGGCGAACAACATGCATGGAATCCCGAGACTATAAGCACTTTGCAGCTTGCCACAAGGCTTGGCAGTTACTCGAAGTTTAAGGAGTTTACCCGGAAGGTTGATGAAAAGCAATCGCCTATATTTTTGCGCGACTTTTTTTCGTTCAAGAAAAATCCCATTCCCATAGAACGCGTTGAGTCGGTTGAAGATATTGTGAAACACTTTGTGACTGGTGCAATATCGTTTGGAGCAATCAGCAAGGAAGCGCATGAGGCACTTGCGCTTGCCATGAACGAACTGGGCTCGCGCAGCAATACCGGAGAAGGTGGTGAGGATTCCGACCGGTTCCATGGCAGCCACGAAGGCATTTCGCTAAACAGCAAAACCAAGCAGGTGGCGTCGGGACGTTTCGGTGTTACGGCCGAGTACCTTGTCAATGCCGAGGAGATACAGATAAAAGTTGCCCAGGGGGCAAAGCCCGGCGAGGGAGGCCAATTGCCCGGATTTAAGGTTGATGAGGTGATTGCCCGTACACGACATTCGATACCCGGCATTTCGCTCATTTCGCCTCCGCCGCATCACGACATTTATTCTATCGAGGACTTGGCTCAATTGATTTTTGACTTGAAGAATGTAAATCCCAAGGCGAAAATCAGTGTGAAACTGGTGGCCGAAAGCGGCGTGGGCACTATCGCAGCCGGTGTGGTAAAAGCTAAGGCCGACCTTATAGTGGTTTCGGGGGCCGAAGGCGGTACGGGAGCATCGCCGACGTCGTCGGTGCGTTATGCAGGCATATCACCCGAAATAGGATTGAGCGAGACGCAGCAGACGCTCGTGCTCAACGGGCTACGCGGGCAGGTGCGCTTGCAGGCCGACGGACAGCTTAAGACAGGGCATGATGTGGTGAGCATGGCGTTGCTGGGTGCCGAGGAATTTGCTTTCGGTACGGCTCCTCTTATTGTATTGGGGTGTGTGATGATGCGCAAGTGTCATGCCAACACGTGTCCGGTGGGTGTAGCCACGCAAGATGCCAATTTGCGCAAGCATTTCAGGGGGCATTACAAATATGTGGTGAATTACTTCAAGTTCCTTGCACAGGAAGTACGCGAGTATCTTGCCGAGATGGGTTTTACTCGGTTGGATGATATAGTAGGTCGTACCGACCTTATTGAAATAAAGCGTCCGCAAGACGGAAGCAAGCAGTCGATGCTCGATTTCGGTCGTGTGTTGCACAGGGAGAATTGCAACGGTGCCATACATAATGTGACTATGCAATTGCATGACATTGATAATGTGAAGGATGTGCAAATGATTGCCGCAGCGCGTGAAGCCATAGAAAATGGCAGGGAGGTGTCGCTTGAATATGCGATATCCAACACCGACCGGGCTGTCGGTGCCATGTTGTCGGGCGCGGTTGCTGCACGGTATGGCGATGCCGGACTGCCCGACAAGACAATCAATGTGCAGTTCAAAGGTTCGGCCGGGCAGAGTTTCGGCGCTTTTTTGGCACATGGCATCAATTTCAGGCTCGAAGGCGAAGCCAACGACTATCTTGGCAAAGGACTCAGTGGCGGACATATCTCGGTACATCCGCCCGTGAGGAGCAATTTCGAGGCCGAAAAGAACACTATAGCCGGCAATACCTTGCTTTATGGCGCTACGAGCGGCGAGGTGTATATAAATGGTCGCGCAGGTGAGCGTTTCGCCGTGCGCAACTCGGGTGCCATAGCCGTTGTGGAGGGTGTAGGCGACCATTGTTGCGAATACATGACCGGCGGACGGGTGGTTGTGCTCGGGGAAACCGGTCGCAATTTTGCCGCAGGCATGAGCGGCGGTGTGGCTTATGTGTGGGACAAGAACCACAATTTCGATTACTTCTGTAATATGGAGATGGTGGAATTGTCGTTGCTTGAAGATAACACGGCTCGCAAAGAGTTGCATGAGCTTGTAAGGCAGCATTATTTTTACACCGGTTCACACCTTGCACGCACCATGCTCGACGACTGGAACCGCTATATCAATGATTTTATACAAGTGACTCCCATAGAGTACAAGAAAGTGCTTGCCGAGGAGCAGATGCGCCGCCTGCAACAAAAAATTGCCGAGGTGCAAAGGGATTATTGAATAAAAATATCAATCATTAGCGATAAAAAATAGAGACTACATAAAATGGGAAATCCTAAAGCATTCATGACCATACCAAGGCAAGAGGCGGGATACCGCCCTGTGCATGACCGCATTGCCGACTATGGCGAAGTGGAGCAGACGCTCAACCGCGGCGACCGCATATTGCAAGCATCGCGCTGCATGGATTGCGGAGTGCCTTTTTGTAACTGGGCTTGCCCGTTGGGCAACCGTCCGCCCGAGTTCCAGGATGCGTTATACAGAGGGGAGTGGAAGAAGGCTTATGAGATATTAAGTCTTACCAATGATTTTCCGGAGTTCACCGGTAGGGTGTGCCCGGCGTTGTGTGAAAAAAGTTGCGTGTTGCAATTGTGCATAGATTCGCCGGTTACCATTCGCGAAGATGAATGTGCAATTATCGAGGTGGCCTTCCGTGAAGGGTACGTCAAGCCGCGGCGCTACGAGCGCAACGGCAAGCGCGTCGCCGTGATTGGCTCGGGCCCTGCCGGATTGGCGGCGGCTAATCGCCTGAACCAAATGGGATATGTTGTGACTGTGCTTGAAAAACTGGAATATGTGGGCGGGTTGCTGCGCTTCGGGATACCTAATTTCAAGCTAAATAAACTTATCATAGACCGTCGCATTGAGGTGATGCAAGCCGAGGGCGTGGAATTTAAAACGGGCGTAGAAGTGGATTTGGGCAAATTGCCTGAAGGCTATGATGCGTATTGTGTGTGTACAGGTACCCCACAAGCCCGCGACTTGTCGATACCGGGGCGGGAACTCAAAGGGATATATTTCGCCATGGAGATGCTTGCCCAGCAAAACCGCGTGCTTGCCGGTCAAACGTTTAGCAATGATGAGCGCATCAGTGCGAAAGGGAAAGATGTGCTTGTGATAGGCGGTGGCGACACCGGCAGCGATTGCATAGGCACGGCACGCCGGCAAGGAGCAAAGAGCGTGACACAAATAGAGATAATGCCCAAGCCTCCGGTGGGGCATAATCCTGCCACACCATGGCCGCAATGGCCGGTGGTGCTGAAGACGAGCAGCAGCCATGAAGAAGGATGTGAACGACGTTGGTGCTTGTCGTCAACGAAATTTATAGGCAAGAACGGGCGTGTGGCCGGTGTTGAGGTTGAGGAAGTGGAATGGTTTCCTGCACCAGACGGCGGTCGCCCGGTGATGAAACCCACAGGCAAGACCGAGGTGCTGAAAACCGACATGGTGCTGCTGGCGATGGGGTTCCTGAAACCGGTTCAGCCACAGTTGCCCGAAAATGTATTTGTGGCAGGAGATGCCGCCACTGGTGCAAGCCTTGTAGTGCGCTGTATAGATGGTGGGCGCAAGGCGGCAGCGGCTATTGATGAATACCTTGCAGATAGGTGACATATAATATATATTTCGTTTGCTTTCTTAAGGTGCCGGCAGTGGGTAACGTATATTATACCTGTGCCGGTACCTGTTGTGTGTGTCCGTTGCTTGCATGATTTGCGGCGATTGGTTAATTTTGCCGGAAAATAATATTGGAATATGAATATTGAATTTACCAAGATGCATGGTGCGGGCAACGATTATATATATGTCAACACCTTGAAGTTCCCCATTGATAATCCCGAGGAATTGTCGGTAAGATGGAGTAAGTACCACACAGGTATCGGTAGCGACGGGCTTGTATTGATAGGCCGATCGCAGGTTGCTGATTTTTCGATGCGCATATTTAATGCCGACGGGTCGGAAGCGATGATGTGCGGCAACGCAAGTCGCTGTATAGGCAAATACCTTTATGAATATGGGCTGACCGATAAGACTGCCGTGACGCTGGAAACACTGTCGGGGATAAAGAAACTTTACTTGAATGTGAAAGACGGTAGGGTGGAGAGTGTCACTGTTGACATGGGTGAGCCTAAGTGTTTTGGCCGCGTGGAACTTGGCGAAGGTTACGGCTACGAGTCGGGCATATCGGTTTCGATGGGCAATCCGCACCTTGTGATTTTCGTTGACGACATCTCCAAGGTTGAACTTGAAAAGGTGGGACCAGGGCTTGAGCATCACCCGTTGTTCCCCGACAGGGTGAACGTGGAGTTTGCGCAGGTGCTGCCCGATGGAAAAATCCGTATGCGCGTGTGGGAGCGCGGCTCGGGTATCACGCAGGCTTGCGGCACCGGTGCGTGTGCAACATATGTGGCAGCCCGGTATGCCGGATTGTGCGGCGAAGCTGCAAGCATAGTGATGGATGGAGGAACATTGCGCGTAAGCCAAGAAAAAGAATCGGGCCATATAATGATGGAAGGGCCGGCTGTGAAAGTGTTTGACGGCACTATCGATACCGATGCCGTTTTTTGAATAATGGTTGATTCATAGGCTTGTAATAATAAAATAATAAATAGAAAGTCCATGCAGCCGAGGTCGAGTGCCACAGCTGCATGGACTTGTTTTATTGGTGCCGTGGCAGCGACTATGTTTTGTAACATATAAAAATAATGGGAAAATAGGAAATAATTTTATAATTTGCGTCCGCTTTTCAGAAAACATAAACTGTAGATTCAATTTAAAAACTGATAACATGAAAGTTTACGAAACAAATGAAATCAAAAACATTGCCCTTGTAGGAAGCAAGGGCTCGGGAAAAACCACACTCGCCGAAGCTATGCTTTACGAGTGTGGAGTTATAAAACGCCGCGGTACTGTCGAGGCAGGAAACACGGTTTGTGATTATTTTCCCGTAGAGAAGGAGTATGGATACTCGGTCTTTTCTACGATTTTTTATGCCGAATTCCTTAACAAAAAGCTCAATGTGATTGATTGTCCGGGCAGTGACGACTTTGTGGGCAATGCCATAACGGCCATGAACGTTACCGACACTGCCGTTATCGTCATCGACGGCCAGTATGGCGTGGAAGTGGGAACACAGAACATCTTCCGCGTGACCGAGCAGGAAAAGAAGCCTGTGATTTTCGCAATCAACCAGCTTGACGGTGAAAAGTGCGATTACGATAATGTCATGCACCAGTTGAAAGAAGTGTTCGGTTCGCGCGTGGTGCCCATCCAGTTCCCCATAGAGTGCGGCCCCAAATTCAATTCGATGATCGACGTGTTGCTCATGAAAAAATATTCATGGGGCCCCGACGGCGGTGTGCCGACGATAACCGACGTTCCTGCCGAATATATGGATCGAGCCAAGGAGATGCAGCAAGTGCTTGTGGAAGCCGCCGCCGAAAACGACGAGACTCTCATGGACAAATACTTTGAAAGCGGAACGCTCACCGAGGACGAGATGCGTGAGGGCATTCGCAAAGGACTTGTCGATCGAAGCATTTATCCTGTGTTCTGCGTGAGTGCGTTGAAGGATATGGGTGTGCGCCGCATGATGGAGTTCCTTGGCAACGTTGTTCCGTTTGTAGAGGATATGCCTGCTCCGGTCGATACCGAGATGAATGAAATCAAGCCCGATTCAAACGGGCCTGTAAGCCTCTTTGTATTCAAGACATCGGTTGAGCCGCACATAGGCGAGGTATCTTATTTCAAAGTAATGTCGGGCACATTGAAAGTGGGTGCCGACCTTGTAAACATCGACAAGGGCAGCAAGGAACGCCTTGCACAGATATTCTGCACTTGTGGCCAGATAAGGACTCCGATCGACGAGCTTAAAGCAGGAGACATAGGTGCAACTGTGAAGATGAAAGATGTGAAGACCGGCAACACGCTCAATGAAAAGGGTTTTGAGAGCCGTTACGACTTCATTCGCCATCCCGAACCTAAATTCTCCCGTGCCATTAAGCCTGAAAACGAGGCCGATGCCGAGAAGTTGAGCGAAATTTTGAATCGTATGCATGAGGAAGATCCCACATGGGTGGTAGTACAATCAAAGGAATTGAAGCAAACCATAGTTTCAGGTCAGGGCGAATTCCACTTGCGTACACTTAAGTGGCGTATCGAGAACAATGAGAAACTGAATGTGGTGTTCTCGGAACCGCGCATACCTTATCGTGAAACCATCACCAAGGCCGCACGTGCCGATTACCGCCATAAGAAGCAATCGGGCGGTGCAGGCCAGTTTGGCGAGGTCCACTTGATTATCGAACCGTATGTTGACGGTATGCCCAAGCCCGACGTTTACCGTTTCAACAATCAGGAATACAAGATGAACGTGAAAGATACGCAGGAAATACCGCTCGAATGGGGTGGCAAACTTGTGGTTTGCAACTGTATTGTGGGTGGTGCCATCGATGCACGTTTCATCCCGGCCATCGTGAAAGGTATCATGGACCGCATGGAGCAAGGCCCGTTGACAGGGTCGTATGCCCGTGACGTGCGCGTGTGCATATATGACGGAAAGATGCACCCGGTTGATTCTAACGAAATTTCGTTCCGCCTTGCCGCACGTCATGCTTTCAGTGATGCCTTTAAGAATGCCAACCCGAAGATCCTTGAACCGGTTTACGATGTGGAAGTGCTTGTTCCCGGCGACAAGATGGGCGACGTAATGAGCGACTTGCAATCGCGTCGCGCCATTATCATGGGCATGAGCAGCGACAAGGGCTTCGAGAAGATTTCGGCAAAAGTGCCTTTGAAAGAGATGTCAACTTATTCGACCGCGTTAAGTTCGATTACCGGCGGACGTTCTTCGTTCTCGATGAAGTTTGCTTCTTATGAACTTGTGCCCGGAGATGTTCAGGATAAGTTGCTCAAGGCTTACGAGGCTACTAAAACCGAGGAAGACTGATAATCACATTTTATACAACAAAAGGAGTGCGGACCGGCAAGGTTCGCACTCCTTGTTAATAATATAATTTTTGCATCCTCTTTTGCAGATTTGGGATAAACATGGCTCAAAGTTTTGTATTATGCCGGAAAAACATTATGTTTGTATTGCATAATGAATAAGTGTGTATGAAATTCGTTGATAGGATAGATGAAACTGCACGGCTGAAAGATGCTCTTGCGGGGGAGAAATCCTCATTAGTCGTGATATATGGTCGCAGACGATTGGGTAAGTCAAAGCTTATCAAAAGGGTGCTGTCGGACAAAGATGTTTATTTTCTTGCCGACCGTTCAGAAGGCCAACACCAAAGGATATTGCTTGCAAAAGTAATTGCACAAGTGTTTCCGGATTTTGACAAGTTGACATATCCGGATTGGGAATCTATATTTCGTGCGGTCAATTATCGGACAGACAAACGTTTCACTCTATGTTTGGATGAATTTCCGTATCTTGTGGAGCAATCTCAGGAATTACCGTCTGTATTACAGAAGCTTGTTGACGAGAAGCAGTTGAAATATAATCTTGTGCTTTGCGGTTCATCACAAAATATGATGTATGGACTTTTTCTTGATTCTACTGCGCCTCTTTATGGCCGTGCCGATGAGATAATGAGGTTGGCACCAATACGCTTGTCGTATATTCGGGAGGCTTTGGGCCTTGATGCGACGAGTGCTGTTGAAGAGTATGCCGTATGGGGTGGTGTGCCGCGTTATTGGGAGCTGAGGGAAAACAGGACCTCACTTAATGATGCCTTGTGGCATAATATACTTTCTGTAAATGGGACTCTTTATGAAGAGCCGATAAAACTGTTTCAGGATGATGTCAAGGATATTGTCAAGACATCAACGATAATGTCTTATATAGGTGCAGGTGCAAACCGGCTTTCCGAGATTGCAGCACGATGCAATGAGCCGGCAACCAATCTGTCGCGTCCGTTGAAAAAACTTATCGACCTCGGCTTCCTGGAAAAAGATGTTCCGTTTGGTATTGATGAAAAGAATGCGAAAAAGAGCCTATATAAGATAGCAGACCCGTTTATGGCATTCTACTATCAGTTTGTTGTTCCTAACCGTTCATTCATCGAGTTTGGCCGTCGTTTACCCATAGAACAGGCTTTGACTGCCCATTTCTATGAGTATGTGAGTATGCAATGGGAAAAACTGTGTCGCGATGCTGTTACTGGAAATGTTGTCAAAGGGGTAATTTATGGCAAAGCAAAACGTTGGTGGGGTTCTGTTCTCAATGATGACAAGAAACCGGAACAAGTTGAATTTGATGTGGTGGCAGAATCGCTTGACAAGCAGTATTTGTTGGTAGGAGAATGCAAATGGACAACAGGTGAGAGTGGCAAACAACTGACTGCCGAACTTCTTCGTAAAGCCAATCTGTTGCCATTTGCCAAGAACTACACTATAGTTCCAATGTTGTTCCTTAAAAGTGCCTCGGATGATGATGCCGGAAATGCCCTGTTGCCGGAAGATATTGTCAAATTATATTGCTAATATTTAACCCCAATCGGCCATTTGACCGCCAACGTGTTTTAAATGGAAGCAGTTAGCGCATTTAGCCACTAAAATGGCCGATTGTGGGATAGGGGGTGGGTGTGGTTACGGGCGGGAGACTGCGGTGGTGAAGCGGGAAAGCCCCTCTTGCAGTGTTTGCAGCGGGCAAGCTATGTTCCAGCGCATATAGCCTTCACCCTCACGGCCATACATTGAGCCGGCGTTGAGCCATAGTTTGGCTTGCTTTATCAGGCGGTCTTCGATTTCGGTCGAGGAAATATGCAATGCCGAGCAGTCCATCCACACCAAGTATGTACCTTCAAGTTCCATGATGGGAAATTGTGGCAGGTTCTTGGCGCAAAAGTCCTTCATATATTCATAGTTGCCGTGCAGGTATTGCATCAATTCATCAAGCCACTCCTCGCCGTGGTTGTAGGCGGCAATGGTGGCAATTACGCCAAACGGGTTTACATCGCACACTTCATTGATGTTTATTGCACGGTCGATACGGCGGCGTAATTCGCTGTCGGGTACGATGATGTTGGCAATTTGCAGCCCGGCAATGTTGAACGCCTTGCTTGGAGAGACACACACCACGGCCTTGGCGGCAAATTCGTCGCCGAGCGAGGCGTATGGCGTGTAATCGTGTCCGGCGTAGGTGAATTCGCAATGAATTTCGTCGCTTATCACAGTTACACCGTGTCGCAGGCAGATGGTACCCATGCGCAGCAGTTCGTCACGAGTCCACACGCGTCCGGCGGGGTTGTGAGGGTTGCATAGCAGGAACACTCTTACCCCTTCGTTGATTATGGTTTGTTCCATATCGTCGAAGTCGATGCAATAGGTGTTACCCGTTCTTTTCAAAGAATTGCTCACCACTACGCATCCGCTATTGCGTATCGACGAAAAGAAGCAGTTATATACCGGTCCTTGCACCATAACCTTGTCGCCAGGCATTGTAGTCGCTTTAAGTATAGCCGAGATGGCAGGCACAACGCCCGAAGTATAGATAATCCATTCACGAGGGAACGTCCAGCCGTGTCGGCGGCCAAACCAACCCGTGACTGCATCATAATACTCGTCGGGAACACGTGTGTAGCCGAATATGCCGTGAGCCACACGCTTCTCAAGAGCCTCGACGATGGCCGGTGCGGTGCGGAAGTCCATGTCGGCTACCCACAATGGTAATACGTCGGTATCTTCGGCACTATCCCATTTGTAAGAGTTGGTTCCGCGTCGCGGAATTATTTCATCGAAATTGTATTTCATCATTTGCTTTCCGTGGTAAGTATTTTGCAATCGGCCGGAGCCTTAATATTCTCGTCAAGGATTATTTCGCCGAAACTTTCGGCAACGATGCGTCCGGTGATGGGATTTTTAACGCTGCGCACCGGGCCGGTAATGGCGGCTTGCACGCTGCTGTATTCAAAAGCGAGGTCGCAATCGTCGGCCATAGTGCAATTTTCCATTACAAGGTCGTGCGCGTAGCACAGTGGTTGAGTGCCTGAAATCTTGCAATTGACAAGTCGCAAGTTGTGGGAATGCCAACCAAGGTATTCGCCGGTTAATTCCGAATCATACACGGTTACGTTTTCAGTTCCCCAAAATGCATCTTTCGAGTCGATGACGGCGTTGCGTATCACCACGTTGCGGCAATACTGGAATGAGTAATTGCCTTGTTGTCGGTAATTGTCGATGGTTATGTTCTCGCTGTGCATGAAAAGGTAGTCGGCATTGCGCACTTCCACGTTGTTGAGTACCACGTTGCGGCAGTGCCAAAGCGTTTCTTGTGCATCGGGTATTTTCACGTTGTTCAGCTTTATGCCATCCATTTCACGGAACATCTTGGGAGCTTCGACAAGAGTGTCGCTCATTTCAAGGTTGCGCGAGTACCACAAGGCGGCTCTTGCCCCTTGGGTGAAAACGCAATTGCGCACTTTGAAACCATCAACGTGCCAAAAGGGGTATTTGCCTTCAAAACGGCAACCTACAGCTTCGATGTTGCTGCATTCTTTCAAAGCCGATTCCCCGGCATGAATTGTCACGCCGTCGATGCGCAAGTCGTGTGAGGCAAACAACGGTCGTTCACCTTCAAATTCGGTGTTTTTTATTTCTTTCATATGTTTGTTGGGTTGTTTATTATTCCTGTTTATTCAGAATGCAAAATTAATGCCTGTTTGCGATATATGGTGTAGATAAATTACAGTATATTTTACCTTGATTACAGTTGTAGCATAGGAGCGTGGAAAAATGTTTTATAAAGCCTGATTGGTATATCTTTTTGGCGTTAAACGTGGTGTAAAATTGTCAATTTGTCGCATAATGCATCGAAGATGCAACAAAACATAGCTTCGTTAACATTTTATTGCAGAAATTTTTCCGCATTTGTCTTTGCATTTATTTATATTTGCCATTGTGAAAAAACAAGACAGGCTATGAATAAGAAATTAAATATGTTGCTCGGAGCCGGTGCCATTGCAGCCGGATATGTGGCTTATAATGTGATACCAAACTTGTTTTACCGCCGTGGTTATACACGGCATGAAATGGATGAGCTTGCCATAATTGCGCATCGTGGCGGTGCGGGGCTTGGGCGGGAAAATACGTTGTCGTGCATAGAACACGGAATCGAAGCCGGGGCTGATGTGATAGAAATTGACGTGCATTTGACGGCCGACGGCGAGGTAGTGGTGTGTCATGACAAGAGCATCGACCGCACAACCACCGGCATGGGAAATATTGCCGACCTCCCGCTTGCCGAGGTGCAAAAATTCCATATAGTGGATCATGCCGGAAATCCAACTCCTGAACATATTCCCACGCTTGCCGAAGTGATTGAGGCTGTGGCCGGACGTTGCAAGTTGCTCATCGAGGTAAAACATGAAAACGGGCGTTATGATGTGGAGCGCAAAATGGTTGAAGTGGTACACAGGTATGATGCGCAGAACTGGGTATCGGTGCAATCGTTCAGCGACGAATCGCTTGCCGAGGTAAATCGTATCGACCCGGTGTTAAGGCTCGAAAAGTTGCTTATATTTAGGGTCAAGGGCGTTCCCGCCGTATTTGATGGCGGCTTCACGGCATTTGATTATGAAAAATACAATTACGTATCGTCGTTTAATTTTTATTATCGTTCGGTTACGCGCAATATCATCGAGCGATTACATGAACATGGCAAGCAGGTGAAAATATGGACGTTGGCCGGCCCCGAAGATACCCCGCACTTGCCTGTGGACGGAATTATAACCGACCGTCCTGACTTGTGGCGCAGAAACCGGTGATAACAATTGTGTGTTAATTTTTGATATATTTGCAGTACAGACTGTAGTAACCGGTGACGCTGCGTACATAATTGACAGTTTGGCGGCCTCGGAAATAACCGAAACGGCACACCGGGTCGTTGTAAAATTCAGGGTTGGCTTTCCATAGCACGGCTTCTTCCACATTGCCAAACCACACAGCCGGATTTTTGCCGTATTTGCGGGCAAGCGCAATTGCATCGTATATATGCCCTATGCCCGAATTGTAGGCGGCAATTATGAAATTCAGCCGCTCCTGCGGGTCGGGAACATAACGGGTGAGCGAACGGTCGAGGTCGCGAATGCTGCGCACGGCTGCCCCTACGTTTTTATCGGGGTCGATGGTTTCTTCGAGTGTAATGCCGTAGGCCCGGGCAGTGCGCGGCATAAGTTGCATGAGGCCCCTTGCTCCTGCCCACGATACCACATCGTTGCGGAATTTCGATTCCACCCATGCCTGCGCGGCAAGTATTCTCCAGTCCCACCCGATGGTAGCGGCATGGTGGCGGAAAATGTCGTCATAAGGAGATATAAACCCATGGTGCAAATTTTCGCTTACCGAGATTGTTCCGGTGGCATCGTCGGTTATGCCGCGTTTGCTTAGCTCGAAATATCTTTTCAAGATTAATTTGTAGGCCGGTCGTGATTGTTCGCCTTGTGCCCACCGGGTGATGGTGTCGGCAAGCCATTGGTTCCCTTTTTTCACAGCCCAAGCCGCCCGCTGCGGGAAGCTCACTTCAAGCGAAATGTCGATGTTGCTGTAATATGTGCGGTTGAGTCTGGCAATGTCGCTATCGACGATTGTCAATGGCAACTTCCCCTCGGCAACCATTTCCACAAGGTCGTCGGCAATGAGCGAGTCTTCTTCGACTGTGTGAATGCGAATGCCACCGCCCAATTCATCGTCTAAATTCCGCAAGCGTGCTTCATATTTTGAATTTTTTTCCACATACACGTCACGGCCAACCAACTGTGTTACATCGGTAATCATTGTGTCGCTGCGTGGCTGTACAAGTATTTGGTGAGTGATGTTTTCGGTTCCGCAGCTAAGCACGCGGTTCCGGTATTCGGCGGTAATGGGAATTTCGTATGCAATAACGTCGATGGTTCCCGAGTCGAGCATGGCAATTGCAGCTTCCATGTTACGTGCAATTATGAAGCGTGTGCCCATATTTTTTTCACGTGCAAAACTGCTTATGCGCTCGTATTCATATCCCATGGTGTCTTCTTTGTAATAGAAATAAGACGTTGGGCTGTAGAGCGTGCCTATGATAAGTGTATCGGGTAATTGCGCAACAGTGAGATGGTCATGTTGCTTGCTGTTGCGCGAAACTACCACGGCAACCATTGCGATGGTTGCCGGCAGCAATATTGTGTAGAAGACCGATTTTTTCATGGAGAGAGTGTGTGGATAGGGGTGTGTCAGTATTCAAAAGTGCCGTTTTCGCTCTTGATGGTCAGGCGATTTTCAGGCGCATCTTCCACACGGCCCACCACTTGTGCGTCGATGTTGAAACTGCGGGAAATCTCGATGATGGCATTAGCATCTTCGGGTGCGACGTATATTTCCATGCGATGGCCCATGTTGAACACCTTGTACATTTCTTTCCAGTCGGTACCCGATTGTTGCTGTATGAGCTTGAACAAAGGCGGAACCGGGAACAGGTTGTCCTTAATGACGTGCTTGCCGCTGACGAAGTGCATAACCTTGGTTTGCGCACCGCCCGAGCAGTGTACCATGCCGTGTATGCGCGGACGCATGGCATCAAGCACTTTTTTGATGACCGGGGCGTAAGTGCGGGTGGGAGAGAGTACTAATTTGCCTGCATCGACAGGCACTCCTGGCACGGTATCGGTGAGTCCTGTTTTTCCTGAATATACAAGTTCTTCGGGAACGTTATGGTCGTAAGTTTCGGGATATTTTTCGGCTACGGCTTTGCAGAATACATCGTGGCGAGCCGAGGTGAGACCGTTGCTGCCCATACCGCCGTTATATTCTTTTTCATAGGTAGCCCGGCCTGAAGATGAAAGCCCCACAATGACATCGCCTGCGGCAATGTTGGCATTATCGATGACATCGCTGCGACGCATGCGGCAAGTAACAGTGCTATCGACGATGATGGTGCGCACAAGGTCGCCGACATCGGCAGTTTCGCCGCCGGTGGAGACAATGTTAACGCCCAGTTCGCGCAATTCCTGCAGTAATTCCTCGGTTCCGTTGATGATGGCTGCAATCACTTCGCCGGGAATGAGCATCTTGTTGCGTCCGATGGTTGATGAAAGCAATATGTTGTCGGTCGCACCCACGCAAAGCAGGTCGTCGATATTCATAATCAAAGCATCTTGTGCTATTCCTTTCCATACGCTCAAGTCGCCCGTTTCGCGCCAATAGGCGTATGCCAACGACGACTTTGTTCCTGCTCCGTCGGCGTGCATGATATTGCAATATTGTGGGTCGCCTCCAAGCAGGTCGGGTATTATTTTGCAGAAAGCCTTCGGGAAAAGTCCTTTATCGACATTCTTAATGGCGTTGTGTACATCTTCTTTCGATGCCGACACTCCGCGCAGGTCATAACGTTGGTCGCTCATAACGTATATATAATGTTTGTATTAAAATAATTCAATCAAGATGAAAAATATGACACTTGTGGGCGAAACAAGCAGCAGGCTGTCGATGCGGTCGAGTATGCCGCCGTGTCCCGGAATGAGGTGGCCTGAGTCTTTCACTTTAAGTGTGCGTTTGAGCAATGACTCGGCAAGGTCGCCCCATGTGGAGAATGCCGACACGCATATTCCGAGCATTATCCATTCGGCGAGCTTTAGGTTGCCAAATGTGCCGCCGCAGAAGTAGAATACCACTCCGGCAATGATGCAGAATGCCATTCCGCCCCAAAAGCCTTCCCACGATTTTTTGGGCGATATGCGTTCAAACAGGCGGTGCTTTCCCAACATACTGCCCACACAGAATGCACCGGTGTCATTGAGCCAAATGAGGATGAAAATGGCGAGCAAAACGCCTTCATCATACAGTATGTTGAGCAGTGACAACGGCAATGCCACATATACCTGAGTCAGTGCCGAGTCGGCAAGAGATTGCAGGGCGTTGTCGCTTTTCATGTACAGTTGCAATATCATGCGCAAGGCAAAATAGAGCAAATAAGCTGCAATTGCCACTTGTGTTACAGAACCCGAAGGATTGAAATTCAGCCCCCAGAAAGTGGTAAAGAGTGCCAATCCTCCAATGCAGTCAAGTGCTATGGCGGTGCGTTTGTTGGCAATTACCGATGCCTTGTTATCTACCAAATGATGCAATTCAACTGTTCCAAGAACAATGAAAAGTGCAAATAGTCCTATAAACATATAAGGCGACGGCAACAACAGTGCAGCCACGATAAGTGCCACATAAATGCTGCCCGACAGTGCTCGTGTAAATATATTTTTCACCGTTGCAGAGTAGTTTTTATTTTTCAAGGCAAAAGTAGCCATAATTCCCGTATGTTCAAAATTAAGCAAGCGGCACGAGTGAAAAATATGCCGATGATTTTAGTTTTACAAAATCATGCAAGCATGATTTGCAATTGCACCAGGCTTGTACTAACTTTTGATAAGTCAGGCTTCGTCTCGGCAAAAAGCAAAATCATGCAAGCATGATTTGCAATTGCGCTCGACTTGCACTAACTTTGTTTTCTGAACAGATTGAAATTGATAGATGGAGTTGATCCTATATATAATATTGCGCGGATTTGTAATCGGTGTGCTGATTTCGGCACCAATGGGTCCGGTGGGTGTGTTGTGCATACAGCGTACCATGAACAAGGGGCGTTGGGCAGGTTTTTATACCGGGCTGGGAGCTGCCATTTCCGATTTGATGTATTCATTGCTTGCCGGCCTTGGATTGTCGATTGTCATAGATTTTATCGAAGCTAATCAAAATCCGTTGCAGATAGCCGGCAGCATTGTCTTGCTTGTGTTTGCCTTGTATTTGTTGCGGCGAAATCCTGTGCGGACGCTCCGACGGTTGAAAGACAAGAAGAAAAGCTATGTGCAGGATTTGGTTACCGGGTTTCTGTTCACGGTGTCAAATCCGCTTATATTATTCCTTATAATCGGCTTGTATGCACGGTTTAATTTCATGTTGCCCGAGTATGACGTGTATCATTATCTGCTTGGATATTTGTTTATTTTCGTGGGAGCGATATCGTGGTGGTTTGTGATAACATTTTTCGTCAATGCCGTGCGGTCGCATTTCAACTTGCGCAGTATGTGGCTTGTAAATCGCATAATAGGTGCAATAATTCTTGTTATGTCGCTTGTGGGGCTTGTGATGGGCGTGTGTAATTATTTGATATGATAAAAAACAGAGGATAGATATGGAAAACGGAAATGAAATAAATGTGAGGTATTTTCCAAGGCTGAATGATATAAATATTGAAGAGGTGGGAGATTTCCTTGAACTCGAAGCCGAGAAATATTCGATAGCCTGCCGTAATTGGGCCAAGGCGTACCCGTATCATCCGGTAACGATTTTTACGGTCGGACGGTCGGACAGTGCCATTTTTATCGATTATTTTGTGAGGGGGAATTATTTGCGTGCAGTTAATTACAAAAACAATTCTCCTGTTGCCGATGACAGTTGTGTGGAATTTTTCATGAAGCTGCCGGGCAGCGACGAGTATTGGAATTTCGAGTTTAATTGCATAGGTACGGTTAATGCATCGCATCGTGTGACGAGAAACAATCCAACGCGCCTGACCGATGATGAGATTTCCACCATAAGGCGTTATGCTTCGTGTGGAACCCGCCCGTTTGAGGAGATGGAGGGTGTGTTTGCCTGGAACTTGACAGTGGCCATACCATTTAGGCTGGTAGGACTTGATGCTACCAATTTACCTGAATATATATTGGGCAATTTTTACAAGTGCGGAGCAAAGATGAGCTTGCCGCACTATTTGAGCTGGGCTCCAATCGACACTCCGGCTCCTGATTTTCATCGTCCGGAGTTTTTCGGCAAGATTAATTTCATATGATTTTCGACAAAGCGGAGTCTTGGCTTGCAGTGTCGGTTACGGTGACATTGCAAGTCGAACTCATGTCCTGACATGAAACCGTTATGTCGGCATTGCCGACAGCTTTGGTTATAATCAAGCCCGAATCGCTTACTTCTACAATTTCGGAATTCGAGCTGTTCCATTCAACTTGTATCAGGTTTGGATCATCGAAGTTCCCGCCTTCATATACAATAGAGAATGTCATCTGCAAGGTGTCGTCGATAGTTGTCGTCAATTCGTCGGGGCATATTTCAAGATATGTGACTTTGAAATCTTTGCTGCATGAAAAGAGTGACGTGAACAATATGATAGTTGCTATTATGACAAGGAGATGTTTCATTTTGTGAGAGATTTTTGTCGATGCAAAAATATAAAATAATTGTGGATATCGAGCAATATGCAAGGTGCTATTTTAAAATATGTTGTAAAACATAAAGCGTTTGCTATTGTGGCTGAATTATATTATTGAAAACAATTTTTAGTGTGTGTGAAATTAAAATGCTGATAATTAGTTGGTTAATTTTTTAAATGGAAAACTTTTGAAAAAAATGCCGCGCCATAGTTGTTGTGTTGTTATAATTATATATCTTTGTACAGCTAAATCAATATCACAAATCTCATAATCTATCATGGATAAAAAAACTTATACCTACGAGGAGGCATTTGCTGCCACCAAGGAGTATTTTAACGGCGACGAGCTTGCTGCGCGAGTATGGGCGAGCAAGTATGCCTTAAAGGATTCATATGGTAATATATATGAATTGACCCCTGATGATATGCATCATCGCCTGGCATCGGAGTTGGCACGTATCGAGAAAAAATACCCCAACCCCATGGGAGAAGAAGAAATATTCGGATTATTGAAAGGGTTCAAATATATAGTGCCGCAGGGTAGCCCCATGGCCGGTATAGGAAACGAATATCAGCTTGGGTCGCTTTCAAACTGTTTTGTCGTGGGACTTGACGGTTCGCCCGATTCATACGGAGGTATAATCAAGATAGATGAGGAGCAGGTACAATTGATGAAACGCCGTGGCGGGGTAGGGCACGACTTGTCGCACATAAGGCCCAAAGGTTCGCCGGTTAAAAATTCGGCATTGACCTCGACCGGTCTTGTGCCGTTCATGGAACGTTATTCCAATTCCACACGTGAGGTTGCCCAGGATGGCCGTCGTGGGGCGTTGATGCTCACAGTAAGTATAAAGCATCCTGATTCCGAAGCATTCATCGATGCCAAGATGACCGAAGGTCGCGTGACCGGAGCCAACGTGTCGGTGCGTATCGATGATGAATTCATGAGAGCTGCCATTAGCGGAGAAAAATATATCCAGCAGTATCCTGTAGATGCCAAAGAACCTAAGTATAAGAAAGAGATTGATGCAGCCACGTTGTGGCACAAGATTGTGCATAATGCCTGGAAGAGCGCCGAGCCCGGCGTGCTGTTTTGGGATACCATCGAAAGGGAATCGATACCCGACTGCTATGCCGACCTCGGTTTCAGGACTATTTCGACCAACCCGTGCGGTGAAATCCCGTTGTGCCCGTATGACAGTTGCCGCCTGATTGCGATAAATCTGTATTCATATGTGAAAAATCCGTTTACCGATGAAGCAGAGTTTGATTATGAATTGTTCAAGAAGCACGTGGCTTGTGCACAACGGTTGATGGATGACATCATCGACCTTGAAATGGAGAAAATCGATAATATTATCGACAAAATAAACAGCGACCCGGAAACCATGGAAGTGAAAGAGACCGAGTTGCACTTGTGGGAAAAAATCAAGGAAAAGACCCTGAAAGGCCGTCGCACAGGCGTGGGAACCACTGCCGAGGGTGACATGATTGCCGCCATGGGATTTGTGTATGGTAGTGATGCCGCCACCGATTTTTCGGAAAGTGTACACAGGACACTTGCTATAGCCGCCTACGGCTCGTCGGTGGTGATGGCAAAGGAGCGTGGAGCATTTGAAATATATGATGCCGAGAGAGAGCGGAATAATCCGTTTGTAAACCGTCTGAAAGATGCCGATCCCGGTTTATATGAAGAAATGGTGAAGCATGGCCGCCGCAACATTGCGTGCCTGACGATTGCACCTACCGGTACCACAAGCCTTATGACGCAAACGACCTCGGGCATAGAGCCGGTGTTCCTTCCGGTGTATAAGCGCCGCCGCAAAGTTAATCCCAATGACCCTGATGCGCACATCGATTATACCGATGAAACCGGCGACTGCTTCGAGGAATACATAGTTTACCACCATAAGTTCATCACATGGATGAAGAGCGTGGGCATTGAAGTAAGGGATAATTATACTCAAGCCGAACTTGACGAAATTGTAGCCAAATCACCTTACTACAAGGCCACATCGAACGATATCGACTGGCTTGCCAAGGTGAGAATGCAAGGCCGCATACAAAAGTGGGTGGATCACTCGATAAGTGTGACTATTAATTTGCCAAGCGACGTATCGGAAGAACTTGTCAACGAGTTGTATGTGGAAGCATGGAAAGTGGGATGCAAAGGTTGCACGGTTTATCGTGAGGGTTCGCGTTCGGGTGTATTACTCTCGACCAAGAAAGAGGAAAAGAAGGGGCATTACATAGCCGATGAGGAGCATATATTGAAGCGCCCGATAGAACTTGAAGCCGATGTCGTAAGGTTCCAAAACAACAAGGAAAAATGGATTGCATTCATAGGCTTGATAAATGACCGTCCGTATGAAATATTTACCGGATTGGCCGATGACGACGAAGGGATATTCTGCCCGAAGTCGGTTACCAAAGGTAAGATAATCAAGGCCATAGATGAACACGGGAATAAGCGCTACGACTTCCAGTTTATCAATAAACGCGGTTACAAGACGACTATCGAGGGTTTGTCGGAAAAATTCAACCCGGAATTCTGGAATTATGCCAAGTTGATTTCAGGCGTGTTGCGTTATGGAATGCCCATCGACCAGGTGCTGAAACTTATAGGAAGCCTTGAGCTTGACAATCAGTCGATTAATACTTGGAAAATGGGTGTGGAACGCGCTTTGAAGAAATATTTGCCCAATGGGTTCAAGGCCAACGGCCAAAAGTGCCCCAAGTGCGGACAAGAAACGCTGATATACCAGGAAGGTTGCCTTATATGCACATCGTGTGGAACATCGAAGTGCGGGTGATCGATCATAATATCAATTACTAATTGAGAAAAGTCCGGTGCATATGATGAATGTGCCGGACTTTTTTGTTAAAATATGGTACCATATAAATAAATATGCCGTTTTATATGGTATAGGGAATGAAAAATAATTAACTTAGCCATGAAAATAGTGAATTTAAGCCATGGGTAATATGTCGATACAGGAATGGTCACTTACGGTGTTTGCCGTTATTTATATAATAACGGTGTTCAGCATCATAGGTGTGGTTATTTCAGAAAATCGCAATCCGGTGAAATCATTGGCATGGATAACGGTGTTGTTGCTGTTGCCTGTGATTGGCGTGGGGCTTTATGTGTTTTTTGGTCGCAGTTTGAAAAGCAAGAGGCTTATTTCCAATAAAAACAAGAAGAAATTGCGCCGTATGGAGCCATATAAGATTATCGACGAAACTCAGTTGCCGTTGAGTCTTGAATGCAGGCAAGAGATAAAGCTCGCCATGTCGCTTACCGGCGCGAGGTATTTCCCCGGTAACGATATTGAGATATTCACCGATTGCGGGAAATTGTTTGAACAATTCAAGCGCGATATTGCCAATGCCAAGAAATACATAAACATTCAGTTTTATATTTTTGAAGACGACAGATTGGGCCATGAAATAAAGGATTTGCTTGTGGCCAAGGCTGCCGAGGGCGTGAAAGTGCGGGTGATATATGATCATGTGGGGTCGTTTAAGGCAAAGGAAAGTTTTTTTGCCGGTATGCGGGAAATGGGTGTTGAGGCTTTACCTTTCATGAAAGTGACATTTCCCCAATTGGCAACAAGAATTAATTGGCGCAATCACAGGAAAATATCCATAATTGACGGGGAATTCGGTTATATAGGCGGTATGAACGTTGCCGACCGTTATGTCGATGGGCTTGGTTTCGGCCCGTGGCGCGACACTCATTTGCGTGTAAAAGGCCCTGCTGTCGCCGGGTTGCAGTATAATTTTGCCGTTGACTGGAATTTTATGGGCCAACCGTTGCTAACCGATAACGTAAAGCAGTGGGAAGTAAGTGATGATGATGAAGTGGGTGTGCAATTGGTGTCGAGCGGCCCTACGAGCCGATGGGGAAACATTTTGATGTTGTTCCTGAAGACAATAGGAAATGCCAAGAAGCGCGTTTATATTCAGACACCATATTTCCTGCCCACCGAGAGCCTGTTGAAAGCGTTGCAGGCGGCGGCTCTTGCCAAGGTGGATGTGAGGATAATGATACCGCGCAAGTCCGATTCGGCGATGTTGCGACTGGCGTCGTTTTCCTATGTGTCGGAGTGCATCAAGGCCGGCATTAAAATATACTTGTATAATAAAGGAATGTTACACGCTAAAACGCTGCTTGTTGATGACGAATTCTGCACGACCGGGTCAACAAATTTCGATTTCCGCAGCTTTGAGCATAACTTTGAGTGCAACATATTGATGTACAGCCAAAGCGTAAATAAGCGCATGGCCGACATATTCTTAGCCGACCAAAGGGATTGCTTGCGTATATTGCCGAATGTGTGGCGCAAACGCCCGGTTATTGAAAAAGTGTGTGAGTCGGTAGTGAGACTTTTAAGTCCTGTACTGTAATTAATAGCTGTTTTTATGGAAAGGTATATAGCGGTATTGGTTTTGCTTGTTGTCTCGGCATTACAGGTCGAGGGTGGCGGCCATGAAGAATATTATCCGGGTTCGCTTGCCGGATTGTCGGGCGAAGAATTAATGGAAGCATTGAGGATAGCCATCAGGAACCGAGAGAATGTGATGACTCGGTTCGACGAAAATATGTTATGGGATATTTTTAATGAAACCGACAGGTGCAACGACGGCTCGGTGTGGGATATGTTTTCTCCCGATAAAATTGAATTTCTGCCCGGCGGCGGTATTCCCGCAGGCATGAGTCATTGCCATGTTGCGTATCCCGAGTGGGCAGGCGACAAGGTACCTTATGCAATGGATATATCTTTGGATTTGCATAATGTGTTCCCTTGTGCAAGCAGCGTGGCCGGGCTTAAACAGGGTTTAATTCCATGGAATGTGGATGATGCCGCATTATTTGATAACGGTGTTGTCGCCATAGGAAATGCAAGTATCGAAGGCACCATTTTCACGGCATACGAACCTTGTGATGAATATAAGGGTGACGTGGCACGTGTGCTGATGTATGTGGCAGCCTGTTATGGCGGCGAATTTGTGTGGCAGGGCGGGGCATGGAATTTGTTCCTCGAAGGTTCATATCCGGTATTCAACAAGCGTGCAAGGGAATTGATGCTCGCATGGCACAAGTCGGACCCGGTAGGGCTTAAAGAACAGGAACGCAACGATGCGGTATATGAAAAACAGGGAAATCGAAATCCTTTTGTGGATTACCCATGGCTTGCCGACCACATTTGGGGAGAATTGGCCGAGGTGCCGTTTGGCTTTGACGAAGGGAACGATGATGCTGCCGACGACTTCCTGCGCTCGACTTATGCTCCCGGTGATACAATCCGGTTGCGCAGCAGTTATGTGCCAAGCGGGGCGATATGGAGTGTTGACGGCAGAATTGTGGCCGAAGATTACATACCTGCAAATGAATTGGGCTTAGGGCTTCATGAATTATTCTTTTCGGCAGGAGAAATGAAAGGTAAGGTAACCATAGAAATAAAGTAGGGTATGTTAAATGCAAAGTGTGCCATATTGTTGCTGTTGTTTTGTGGAACCATGTTGTTTTCATGTTCCAAAGCCCCTTCCATAGAATTTTCTTTGTCGCAATATTCGGTTGGATTGTTGCCCGGAGACGAAGCCGAAATATCGGTGACCGGTGAACTTGATTTTGCGCTTGAGAGCAGCGATGAAAGTGTGGTGACTGCGCGTCGGGAAGGGCGTAAAGCAATATTGACGGCAGTGGGGGAGGGAAAAGCCGAGGTGTTGTTTTTGACGCAGTTCAACGACTTGGTGTGTACCGTGACTGTCAAGGACAGCCTTATGGCAAATATCGATGATAAATTGGCCGATGCCACAATGAGGATTTCGGGTAACGGTATCTCGTTGGTTTACGGCGAGCCGGGAGTGATGGTGACGCAAAATGGCGGCAGGATTGAATTCATAGATATAAACACAGGCAAAAGAGTTGCCATGGTGTGGGATGGAAACAGTCAGGTTGGGGTGAAGATTAACGGAGTGAAGCAACAAGTGGCTGATGCCGTTCTTTATAAAGAGACTGCTGCCACATTATGGTATCTTGTGACGTTACAAGGGGAAACAGAAGGGTTTTGGGCCGTAATCGACAAAGAATTTTAAAAATAACGTGATTGTAACGACTTGTATGACTTGGACAGCTTGACTGTTTCAATCCAATGGTTGAGACTGTCGCGCATTACGGTGTCGGTGGCGCGCAATATCACCGGTTGGAATTGAGAGAAACTTATTTCGGTGCTGTAATCCACGGCGGGATATAATTTTGCAAGTTGCGCCGCAATCGACTCGTTTATCACGGCATATTTTATTTCGCCCGTGGCTGTGCGCAGGAACAACTGTTCGGGTCCGTAAACTGCGTCTTCGGCTATGAATATAGTGTCGCCTATTTCCCTGCCGAGGTTTGTCAGCCTGGAATGCATGGGTGAGCCTTTGACTATATATACCGTGTCATTTGCAAGGTCGAGTTGTGATTTTACGGTGATGTTCCCACAACTGTCTTTCAATTGAATGAGCACCTGGCGGTCGAGGTGCAATGCATCGGAGAAGGCATATTTCTCTTTATTTTCTTTTGTCGAGGGGAATTGGGCTATCACCATGTCGTATTTGCCGTTGTCAAGACCGGCAAGTGTGCTTTCAAGTGTTACAATCGGGTGGAATACGAATTTATGCCGCGACACGTTTTCAACCATTCTCATGAAATCGTAGCTGAAGCCACCCAGGGTATCGTCATAGGTGTAAAGCGACAGGGGTGAATATTCGATTGCGATATTTATGGTGTCGTTACCGCTTTTTTCGGTTGCCACATGGGGGGAAGCGGCGCAATGTTTCAGTGATACCATTATTGAAATAACGGCGATAATCAGCACGATGTATAAGGCTATGTTGCCTTTCTTGAGCGTTGTGTTTTGTCGCATATTCATGTGTGGGAGTTTTTTGGGTGGCGTTAATTGGCAAAGTCAACCGACAGTCCCATCTGGAATTTCATCCCGTTGAGAGGATAGTGGGGAATGGCAAAATAATCCCCGCCCAAGAAACTCTCGTTCACGTGGCTCATCATCACGAAAAAGCGTGTTTTCTTAAGTTTCATGTTGGCATATGCGTTCATGAAAGCAAAGTTTCCGCACATAACCTCGTGCTGGGTGTGGAATGCCATGATTGCGGGATTATAGGCCGGGGCATAATATCGGGTGTAGTAATTGAAATCCACGCCGAGTTGCACGTGCAGCACACGGGCAATGGTGAATTGCAGGAACATATTGGAATAAATCGAAAATTTAGGCAGCGGCAGCACATTCTCATCCGTAGATGTCTGGTAGGTGAGAGAGTTGTTCCAGTTAAAAATGCCGAATTTGAAATTTTGGTTGACTGTTGCACTGAAAATCTGGATGTTGCCACTATTTTGCGCAGGCATTCCCGAATTATCGAAATAGATGAAATTCTGAATGTTTTCCACTCCCACATTGGCGCTTGTACGGGTAAGAGGGAAATCGAGCATTCCGCCCAATCTCACGCGCCGCTCTTTTCCAAAATCGTTTTGCCAAATAAAGTGGTTGGAAACATAATTGTTGATGAAGTATGGAACCGACTTGTTTTTGAAATATCCGTATCCGGTGATTTTAACACTGTCGCTTTTCAGCCTGAATTTGGTGGAAATGTCGCCCGATACATCAATATCGCCCGCCACCGAGCCGACTAAACCGAATTGAGCCGTGGCATTATAGGTGATAAGCGAACCACGTTGCTTGGTCAGCTGTCCGCCTACCCATATCACGTTTTCGGTGTAATTATGAGGCAATGAATATTGCGGCAATGGGGTCGGCAAGCCGTTGTCGGTGGTTGTGGCATCTACGGTGTCGGTGTATTGCGTGTATTTACGAATTTCGTGTGTTACATATGCGGCAAGTCCGAATTTGGCATATTTGTTAAATCCTTCAAGCATCGAAATCCCAAGCGTATTGGTAAGTTTCCAGTAGCTTGTTTCATCGTTAGTGCCATCGAGTGAGAAATAGGTGTTTTTGAAATATGTAGTGTCGGAAGAGCCTTCATTCAGGAACAAGTGCCTGTTGCTCTTGTAATTCATTGTCCAAATGAAACTTGTGACGGGGATATATGTGCGACTTACGATGGTATCGGTCACCGAGTCGCGGTGGTTTTCATAATATCCCACTTTGTAACGGTGGTTCAAGTATAATTCCGTTCCGTATATGCGGGAATGAGCGTTTGTCAGGTTGGTCGGTATAGTCTTGTTGTTGACGGTGGTTGTTCCGCCCTGTACAGCGGCCGGATCGGTGATATATCGGTCGTCGGTTATACCGCCGTTCTCCTTGTTCAGGAAATTGTAACTGTTGAAAAATGCTTGCAATTCATAGCGGTCGCCGGTGTATGAACCGAAAACGCGCCAAGTGAAATCGGATGTCGCCTGTCCTTCATAGGTACCCTTTGAATATAAATAGTCCATTGCGGCACCGGCTTCGATGGCCTTGTTTACATTACCCGAGAACACTGCCGAAAGGCGGTCTTGTGTGTTTTCGCTTGTTCCGCCGGTATTATACGACAAGATTGTCATGGGTATCCTTGTGTTGTAATACTTTTGGGTCTTTACCGATGGCAGCCAGGCATATAATGCATCTTCAAAGAAGAAATGTGAAATTTCGGGGCGTTCAAAGAAAATTTGGTTTTGGCCTTCGGCTCCAAGGTTGCCTGTGGTAGCGTAAGCCTTGCTGACCATCGATGGGATTGCTTGTAGATGGTAATTGTATTGCAGTGTGTCGATTGTTGACGTGTATCGCAATCCAAGCGGTTCCGATACGGTCCATGCGTATGACGGTTCCACCACCACGTCTTTAGCCGAAACGGTATAAGGCGGCAGCAGTATTGATGCCACAAGCAAAGCCGCGAAATATATTACATGATGTTTTATTCTCATTGAATTTGCTGTGAAGTGTGCAAAGTATTTGTGTGAAATTTAAGTCAAGCTCAAATATTCGTTTGCAAAAATACAAATAAAAAGGCAACGAGCGGCAAAGTAGGGATATTATTGCCCATATACTTCGGTATAAGTTGTAACTTGTCTGTATTATGGCACATGAAAAATTATGGCTTCGGGAATACCGGGCAATTTGCTTTTATGCTTTATGCCGGGCATTCCCGAAGCCGTTTTTGGGGATTTTGTCTTGATGTTTACCGGTTCAGGTTTTCAGAACAGTTTCCTGACGGTTAAACATGGGTTGTGTATATGCATATCAATAACCGAAGATTTGCTCGGGTGTCAATTCTACAACCGGGCCTATTTTCTTCAAGGCTTTCATGTCGAGTTGCCGCTTGTCGCCGAGTATGCCATAGTGGTAGGTGCGTCCTTTTACCCACTTTTGCTGGAAGTCGATGACATCTTGCATGGTAGCGTTTTGCAGGAAGTCGTAGAGCGAAATGCGGTAGTCGGTGGTTAAGCCGAGATCTTGTGCATTGATGTATGACCAAATCACGTCGGACTTGATTATGCGGTCGGTGCGCAGGCGGGCTATGTATCCGTTGCGAGCAAGGTCAAATGCCTGTTGCGATATCGGCATATCATTGATAATTTCGTTGAATGCTGTGGTTGCATCGGCCATCTTGTCGTTTTGGGTGGCAATAAACGTTTGGTAGCAATAATCGAAATCTTTCTTGCCCGGTGCACGCAGGCCGGCCGTTGCCGTGTAAGCGAGGCTGCGGCTTTCGCGCATTTCCTGGAATACTATTGCATTCATGCCACCGCCGAAGTATTCGTTGTAAAGGCGACGTCCGTTTTCCACAGTCGGGTCGAACTTACGTCCATCGTTTGAGTATTGCAACATATAAATTTGCTTTGCATTGTATGGAGCAATGTAAACCGTGGTTTCGGGCGTTTGTGTCATTTCTCGTGATACACTTTCGGGCAGGTCTTTCAGTGTTTCGGCAGTCTTGTGTTCCTTGTCAAGCAGAGCAAGGAAGTCTTCTTGTGAACTCGGTCCGTAATATGCCACACGGTGCTTGTAGGTTGAAAGATTACGCAGGCAGTCGATTAGCTTTTGCGGGTCGAGAGAACGCAATTCTTTTTCAGTCGGCACGTTGTTGGTGGGATTTTTAGCACCCCACACCATGTATGCAGTCAGGCAGTTGAAGTTTGCCCATTGGCTTGATTTGTCGTCGGTGCGTTGTTTCAGGATATTTTCAACCAGCCGGTTGTAGGCATTCTTGTCAACTTGTGCATCATTGAGCAATTTTTCAAGCAAAGCCACTGCTTGAGGCATATTCTCGTTCAATCCCGACAAAGTGATGTAAGAACGTTCGGAGCCCGGGTTTACGCTGAAGCCGCAAGCAAGGCGGTAAAATTCGCTGCGCACTTCTTCGGCAGTCATGTCGCTTGTTCCAAGGAAGTTGAGGTATTGACCGGCTGTTCCCAGTAATTTGTCGTTGATTGAGCCAAGGTCGTAGATATATATCAATTGGAACACGTCGTTCGATGTGTTCTGCTTGTATATGGTTTGCAATCCCGGTTTAGGTTCGCTTACCGATAAATCCTTGGCGTAATCGACAAATACCGGCTCGATGGGTTTCACAGCTTGGGCTGCAGCCTGCATTTCACGCAGGAATGTGCTGGCTGTGTCGCGGTTCATTGCGATGGGGGTGATGACCGGCTTGTCGATTTTGTGCTGATTGGGGTCGATGCCTTGGTGCTTGTAAACGACCACATAGCTTGAGTCGGACAGATATTTGTCGGCGAAAGCCATAACGTCTTCTTTCGTCAACTTTGAAAGACGGTCGAGCTGCGTAACTTCATCGCTCCATGAAGTGCCGTTGACGAAAGAGTTTACATACCAGTCGGCACGGCCTTCGTTGCTGTCCATTGCCTGCATTTGCCCTAACTTGAAATTGTTGATGTTGGCTTGGAGCAATTTTTCATCGAAATCGCCACGGCGCAATTTGTCAACTTCGGCAAGCAACAAGTCTTTCACTTCGTCGAGTGATTGTCCGGCTTTGGGTTGTCCGGCCATGAAGAAAGCACCGCAATCGGCAAGCTGGTATGGGAAACAGTATGCGCCAAGGGCTTTCTGTTGCTGTGTTATGTCGAGGTCGATGAGTCCGGCTTGTCCGTTGTAAAGGGTTAATGACACCACTTGAGCCAAGTCGGCATCGGCCGAAGCCGCAGCCGGAATGCGCCAGCCGAGAGTCACCATTTCGGCTTCAAGACCGGTTACATCTCGTTTTATGGGTTGGTTGATGGGTTCTTCGGGTTTTACTTCCAACTTTGGCAAATTGGGATTAGGCTTCATGTCGCCGAAGTATTTATCGATTGTGGCGATAGCCTGTTCGGGGTCGATGTCGCCCGAAAGGCATATTGCCATGTTATTGGGCACATACCATTGCTTGTAGTAATTCTTGATATTGGTAATCGACGGATTTTTCAAGTGTTCTTGTGTGCCGAGTATGGTTTGTGTGCCATAAGGGTGGTGGGGGAACAATGAATTGAATGTGCCTTCGATTACTTTTCGCATATCGTTGGTGAGCGACATATTATATTCTTCATATACCGTTTCGAGCTCGGTGTGGAAACCGCGGATTACGCAATTCTTGAACCTGTCGGCCTGGATTTTTGCCCAGTTGTCAATCTCGTTGCTTGGAATGTTCTCGGTGTAGCAAGTCACGTCGTAACTTGTGTAGGCATTGGTGCCTGTTGCGCCGATAGCCGACATAAGCTTGTCGTATTCGTTTGGAATGGCATATTTCGATGCTTCTTGCGACAGGCTGTCGATAGTGGCGTATATTGCCCGGCGTTGCAGGCTGTCGGTGGTTGTGCGATATATTTCAAATTGTTTCTCGATTTGGTCGAGCAACGGTTTCTCGGCTTCATAATTCTGTGTGCCGAAGTGTGTGGTACCCTTGAACATGAGATGCTCGAAGTAGTGAGCAAGTCCAGTGGTTTCGGCCGGGTCGTTCTTTCCTCCCACACGCACGGCAATATACGTCTGTACGCGCGGCTCGTCTTTATTGACGGTCATGTACACTTTCAGACCGTTGTCGAGTGTATAAATACGTGTGTTTAACGGGTCGCCGGGAACAGTTTCATAACTGTGTCCCGAACAACTTTGCAGGACAGCTACGGCAGCAATGGTTGCCGCCAGCCCTAATTGTTTAATAAAACTTGTCATGTGAAAACAATAAAGTTAATAATTGAAAACAATGATTGTTGATCTCTTGGTAACAAAAGTATGAAATATCTTCGGAATAATCAACATAAATGTGAAATCGGGGGTGGCAATTATTTATGCCGGAAACCGATGAAAGTCTTGTCGATACAAAAAACTACGGGTGTTTCTTATGAATGATATAAATGATTGTTAAGTCAGTACCAGTAATTAGTGAGCATATTAATAGTGGAATACCGGAATTAGCAGTTACAGTGAGTGTGTGCCGAAATTGATGGAACAAAAACAATGTGTGGAGTACACAACTCGTGCACTCCACACAAATCACACTGATGTTACACTCTGAAACAGACTCTATTTCTCAAATAGTGACTTGTCGGGGAAAAGTTTGGTTAGGAATGCAATTGCATATTTCCGGTCTTCATCGCTGGCAAATTGCGAATCGTTCATGCAAAATAGCATGGGCTTGTATCTTTCAAATCTTTCATAAAGTTTCCTGCTGTTGATATGAAGCCTGAAGGAGGTGTGTTGAGTAACATAACACAGGTGTCCGCGTTTCTCGGCCAAAGCCGCATAGGAATATATGTTCCGTTGAATATCATTTGAAGAACGCACATGGTTGGATAACGTGGCGCTTATTTCGCTGTCGAATACCTCCCTTGTGTGCCGGTAGCTGCTTTTCAAGTAAGCGTCAATATTATGATGAGTTTTGCCATTATAATAAATGCCATATTTTTTTTCAATCAGCAGAGCTGCGTTATGGATGGTCTTGACGTAGTTACCCAAGCGTCTTTTCAGTACTTTCGTCCTGTATAGGAGAGTCAGTTTCCTGTAAGGCCGACGATTTAATCGTATTTTGGGCAAAAGGTCTTTTTTATCAAAAAAATCCTCGGGAGTTACCGGCTTATTTATATATGTATCATCGTTGGCATACAAAAAATGTTCGGAAAGGCCCGGTATGCGGTATATGTGATGTTCGATTACTGCCGAGTTAAAGCAAGGCAGGCACTCTGCCGGCATTATCTCGGTATGGTCCACTATTTGGATTTTTGGATTAGAGGTGTCAAGCCATTCGGGTATTTGATTGTCGGTAACGATAAAAATCTTCCGTATCCAAGGAGCATATTTTTCCACCGAGCGCAAGCTGAATTTCAATTCGCCATTATCTACATACCGACCTTTACAGTTTTCTTCGGCTTTTGAAGGTTCTCCTATGCAGGCATTTCGTTTTTCAATCCACTTTGGGTCGTTGCCGTTTACCCAAAGATAAACTAAGTCGATGTCTATCATAAACTTATAATTTATTTTAGAAACTGTTTTGAATTTTTACAGAAAAAGATTTAATCAATGAAACTGTGGAGTTCTTTGGATTATGTTTTTTATTTCGGGATAATGCTCCATTATGGCATTAAATGCCGATAAGTTGCGGTCTGTTTTCCCCTTAAAGTTGGTTGTCTTCAACGATATTTCCTTAGGTTTTTTCAATCCGTGAGGTTTGTTGTGTCCAAACGGTACGGGTATCACGGGAAACCCGTTCTTGACGGCTGCAGCCCAAAACCAAATATCGTCGGTAGTCGGCGCGATTTTGGAAAACAATTCCACATCCAGCATATCTTCATTCAAGGAATGTGGAGGATACAAGACTCCTCCTACACCTGTCTGCAAGTTCATGAAACTCTTATGAATTCTCTTGAACAAGAAATCATACCAACGATATTTTCTCCAATTACGGTAGGGCTTGCCAAACTTAATACATTTGGCCCGGTGAGCCAGCACAGCATCGGGAATTTCGGAATGCAGATTCAGCAGGTCGCGTAACATGTGCCTATGGTATGCTACATCGTCATCAACCGTAACAATCACCGCTTCGGGGAAATCGGCCAATGCCGGTATCAACTTGCGATAAGAACGTATATCCCTGTCGTAGTTTCTAATTTCAAAGATGGAATTTATCTTAGACAGTAATCTTAAACTTTCGGGAACTTTGCTATCTGCAAATTGCGATAGAGTAAGGTAGAGTATCAATTTATCGGGAAGAACCGAGCCATTCAAAATAGACAGAATAGCCTGTTCAGCAAATTTCACTGCCTCGGGAAACGAAGTCATTGAAACCACCACCTGTTGTTTTCGTATTTTAGAAGTCATGTGTGTATTTTTACGGAAAGTGAGAAACTGAAAAACATCAATAGGAACTATTCATATTCTCGTGTGTGTGACATTGAGGCATGCACGTTTCTTCGATGTCGTTAAGGTCATATTTGTCGAAATATTCCGGTTTCACGGTAGTTTGAGTACCACTGGCCCTGCCACGAGCTTGTTTCTCGATGAATTCCTCATATGACCTTACGGCATAATGGTTAATGCGAATGATGTCTTGTTGCGGCTCGCGGTCACGGAAATTCTTTCTCACGGGTTGGCCGTGAGAATCGGCTATGTAGCCTGAAATTTTTGCCGCCTCATGGCATCCTATCATCGTGAAGACCCGACGAGGATTTACAATGCTTTTTACATGGCGATTCAAGTAATGCTCCGGAGTGGAATGAAATTTGAACCGCTCCATTACCGTGCCCTGTGTTTTTGTCCTTTGGCCGCCACTGCCATATATCAGCCAGTTTATCTCTACGGCGGCAAAAGTTTCAAATCTAACCAGAAACTTAGGTATTGATATGTCTTTTATGGGAACTATAAATTCGTCCAAGTCAATAAATGCAATCCATCGGGATAAGAAACGATTGTTTTCCAGGCAATCATCGTAGGCGGCTAATTGCCGCCTGTGGCCCGGCCAATATTTATAATCCACTATACCCGATTTAATATAAGGGTCGAGAATGTTTTTTGTACCATCGGTGCTTTCATTGTCATATATATAAAATTTGTCCACCCCGTGGTTAAGGTGCCACTCAATCCATTCTTTAAAATATGGTCCTTCGTTTTTTGCTATTGCGCATACCGACAGGTAGTGCACGGGGATTGTGTCGGTATTGTTTTTTATCCGATTCCTTAATCTCACAGCATTGAGCAAGCCATATCTCAGTATCCCCCTCCATCTGTTCCTTGTCATCTTGTGGGGGATTATTCCGGCTATTATTTCAGCAAATACCTTGTTCATCTCTAAATCTCAAAACTTGATTTTTCGGGCAATATGTGTTGAAAAGCATTCTTGATATTGTTTATTACGAGGTCGTAATTGCGAATGTGTACATTATCATTCAGGCAGATAAGGGAATAAGATTGCCGGTATATTGCCTTGACTGCCTGTTTGGGGCGAATCATGAGAGGGAACATCTTTGTGTCGTTATATGTATTGTATGGAACAAAATTGCCTTGGCATATTTGCCATGTACGAAAGAGTTCGGGAGTATAGTCAGATAAAGAACGGAATTTGTTGGAAGATGTTTCGGTAAGTTCTTTCCCTGCGGCTGCCCAAACTTCGTCAAATGTGGTTTTGAGGTAAGGCTGGGCGTTGTGTGGGGTGCGGAGAGTGATGAATTTGTCATAAAAACGAAGTATGTAATTCCAACGTGCTTTTATGCCATAACTATTGTCAAACCATTTGTCGTGGTGAAGAGCCATTACCTCTTTCTTGCTGAAGTGGCGGTTGATGATTTTAATATTATTTTTTATCCTCTTGTACCATTGCGACCATGATGGATTATAATCAAACACGGCGATGTCGCACGGGAGACCGTTTTGAAAGAAACGTTCTTCCCCGATATTGTTTATAATATAAAAATCATCGTTGAAATAGACAAAATGTTCGGCCAATCCGGGTATTTTATGAATGTAACGCTCTATGACAACCGAATTGAAAGTAGGCAGAAATTGTGAAGGAATGAAATCTTCATGATGAACCAAATTGATTTTAGGATTATTTCCATCAAGCCATTCAGGTTTTTGGCCATCGGTTACGAAATGTATCTTTCGTACCCACGGGGCAAACTTTTCCACCCCTCTGAACCAATATTTCAGAAATCCATTGTCTCTGAACCGAGCCTCAGAAATCCCATTCTTGGTGTTATTTTTGTCGCCGGAATATTTTGAAAACTTGGATTGCCACTTAGGATCGTTCATGTCAACCCATGTGATTATAAAATCAATATCCATATTTTTTATTGCATTAGTCGGTGAAGAAATACTTTTGTTTTTCGGTTAGCCGGAGCTATAGGACAGGGGTGTGTTTGAAGCGATTGTGAGTCCATAAATAAAGCTCGGGATGTTGTTGTATTTCATGTTCCAATCGCCGGAAATACAGGTTGGTCAGTTCATAATCGGGGAGTGATTTAGGGTTGTCGTGCAGAGAAGATATTTCACATTCATAATATCCTCTTTTCACCCTTCGTGTGCTTATAAATATGGCATTGAAGCCATAATGTTTTGTTGCTTTCTCGGTTCCGGTCAGTACAGGGGTCTTGTGGTTTAGAAATTGAATGAAGTGTTTCACCTCTCTTTTTTTGGGTGATTGGTCTGCTATGAAGCCTATTATGCATGGTTTGTTGCCGGTGTTTGTCGCATTGGCTATGAACCTGGCGGTCTTGTACATCTCCACACATTTGTTGCCCATGCGTTCACGCAACTTTTTCATGATTTTGTCCATAGGTTTGTTGCGCAGCTTGTGATAAATTTGAGCTTTAATGGCATCTTTATGGAGCCACAGGCCTATTGAAGACATCCATTCCCAATTGCCATAATGCCCCAAAAAAACGGAAACAGATTTACCCTCGGCGAGCATCTTGTTTGCTATTTCTATGTTGGCAAATTTCATTCGCCGTCGTATATCTTCGGGAGTAATGGAAATCAATTTGCAGCTTTCAAGAATCATGTCGATAAAAAAGTGATAGAATGCTTTCTCGATGTGCATGATTTCGTCGGCGCTTTTATTGGGGAAAGATTCCGTCAAATTCTTTCGTACCATTTTGCGGCGATAGCGTATAATGAAATAGAAAGGATAGAAAAGGATGTCGGATAATGCGTAAAGCATTCCGAAAGGTATATGAGATATGATTTTGATAAGGGAAAAGATGGCATAATACTGTATGCCGAAATGCAAGAACGATGTTGCATCATTAAGGCATTTAATCTTTTTCATAGCACTCATAGGTAACCGTTTATGTATGAGTAAATTCTATAAGCTGTCTCAACACTTTTTCCCATGAATTGTATGGAAGCGGAGTTAATCCTATGCACCAAAGGCTGATTTGATTCAAGATTTTTTTCCCATTTGCAAATGTCATCAGGAGTCTTTACGATTTGGCTTATACCTAAATCAATAAGGTATTCAGGTAATATTCTGTGTCGGGCTTGAGGCCCGAACGCAGTGGGTAATCCGTTGGCTGTCGCTTCAATAGTATTGCGTAGATAAGGCGTAAATTCGCCACCGATGTAAGCGCAGGAACCGTAACGATAGATGTGTGATATGGTGTCGATGAAATCTATAACCAAAATCTGCACATCCTTGAAATTTGTATTTTCATCACATTCGGAATACAAGAGTGTGCATCCCGACAGTTCGTATTTTATCCTATTGAGGTGTTCCTCGCTTATTGTGTGAGGAGCAAGTATGCATTTCAAAGCATGGTTTGTATTTGCTAAGTGTGCTACTAATTCCAGGTCTTTACCAGTATCGATATTTCCTCCTATGAAAATAAATTTTTCACCGGCTATAAACCTCTCAATTATGGAGTTATGATAATTCCCGTTACTTTCAGGGCATATATTATCAATGGGCGGATGCGTAGAGGCAGTTACGTTGCTGTCAACTCCCAGTTTATCTAAAAAGGCCTTAGATTTATTGTCAAAGACAAAAATGTGCGTGAATGATTTAAGTGCATTTTTATACAAAGAAGAATTGTTCCATTTGAGTAAGAAGGATGGCGTAGTTATTTTTGTCGCAAGCAAAAATACAGGAATGTTTTGCTTTTTTAATTGATAAAGATAGTTGGAGTTATAAGTCGATGTTGCGAAAATTGCTGCTGATGGTTTCGTAAAAGAAATGAATGATTTGGCATTTGAATCGATATCGGCAGGAAGAGAGAACAGGAAGTCGATATAGTTGCAATCACCCTGTATATCATGTTTTGTAGGCAAATGAGAAGAAAATGTCATTAAAATTGTGTATTTGCCATCTTTGGCAAATAACTTGAGTATCGGTTGCAGTATTTCCACTTTCCCCCATGAATCTATATGTGCCCAAATGATAGGCTTTGATGATTCCGACAAATCGGAATTGGAAATGTGTTCAGAAGTTTTGTTTTTTTCTTGGATATAGTCAGGTAAGAGATTGATTAAAGGAATAGGATCCGAATTAATCTTGTCGTTTTTCAATATGTTGTTATCTCTCATGAAACGTCTAAATAAATTCTAAAAAAATCTTTTTAAAATCTCTCTCTACGCAAGAGAGCAATGAGATTTGGAACATATTCAAAATCAAAGCATATAATTACACTTTCAGGTATTTTGCTAAACATTGTTATGCTTTTGCACAATATTCGTGGATTTTTCCATAAAGGAATTTCCCTAACTACAATAATTTATGTATCTTTGCATTCAGATATTTCTCTCTTGCGTAGAGATGGTGTTTTTGCTAAACATTTTTCATCTTACGGGCTTCTTATGTTATTTTATTGGCCGTGTCTGTCAAGGAATTATTGCAGGCTGGTAAATTCGCTTGCTTAGAGGTTGTGCCTCAGTAGTTAAGCATGAGGTTCATCGTGCTATCCTCATAGGTATATGTTCTGCTGAGATGGTATGGTGAATGCGCGGCATTTGGGTTGATTGCGGATATTCATTTTACAACAGGAAGGTGTCATTGCGTTTTCACGGGAATTAAGTGAATTACTTCAGTTATTTTGTTCCAAAAGGCACATAGTGCGGCAAAAAACGGGTGTCGGTGCGACCGATAAGACTAAAATTATTAATTTTGCACCGAAAATAAGACAGATTTATGTTTTTACGGACAGCATTACACACTTTTGGGGCATATTGCCTGTTTATATGGAGGGTGTTTTCCACTCCCGATAAGTGGAAAGTGTTTTTCAAAAGATATATAGCAGAAATCAACAAACTGGGTATCGACTCGATACCGTTGGTGATAATCATTTCGATATTTATCGGCGTGGTATGTACAATACAGATGAAACTTAATGCCACATCGCCGCTTATGCCGCGGTACACGGTAGGATATGCCACCCGCGAAATCATTTTGCTTGAATTTACCTCGTCGATTCTTTGCTTGATTCTTGCCGGGAAGGTCGGTTCGAACATAGCATCGGAGATAGGAACAATGAGGGTGACGGAGCAAATCGATGCGCTTGAGATAATGGGCGTGAACTCGGCCAATTTTCTTGTATTGCCGAAGATTGCCGCGATGATGACGTTTATTTGTGTACTGGTGATTTTCAGTATGGCTACAAGTCTTGGCGGCGGTTACCTTGTGTGCATAGTCTCGGATGTGGTGCCGTTATCGACCTATATATATGGTATCCAGACGTCGTTTAATGAATGGTATGTGTGGTATGCACTGATTAAATCGCTGTTTTTTGCATTTGTCATAAGCAGTGTGGCATCGTTCTTCGGATATTACGTGAAAGGTGGTGCGCTTGAAGTGGGCAAGGCCAGCACAAATGCAGTGGTAACAAGCAGTATCTTTATACTTTTGCTTGATGTGGTGCTTACTCAAATTATGTTGCAATAATCATGATTGAAGTAAAGGATATAAACAAGTCGTTTGAAGACAAGCAGGTACTGAGCGGGATAAGTGCGACTTTCTATGACGGGAAGACCAACTTGATAATAGGCTTGAGCGGTTCGGGTAAAACCGTGCTTATGAAAAGCATGGTGGGGCTTGTTACGCCCGAGTCGGGCGAGATACTGTATGACGGCCGTGACCTGCTGAGAATGGACTTGAAGCAGAAAAAGGAATTGCGAAAAGAGATTGGGATGCTGTTTCAGGGTTCGGCTCTGTTTGACTCGGAGACCGTACTCGGGAATGTGATGTTCCCGTTGACTATGTTCTCGACGATGACCGCAGCCGAAATGAAAGAAAGGGCTGAATTTTGCATAGAGCGCGTAAACTTGAAAGACGCCAACCACAAGTATCCGTCGGAATTGAGTGGCGGTATGCAGAAGCGTGTGGCCATTGCACGAGCCATAGCGCTGAATCCGAAATACCTGTTTTGTGATGAGCCGAACTCGGGGCTTGACCCGAAAACTTCGATACTTATCGATGAATTGCTTAGTGACATAACCCACGAATATGGCATAACCACCATTATCAACACGCATGACATGAACTCGGTGCTTGGTATAGGGGAAAACATACTCTTTGTCAACAAAGGTCGTTGCGGATGGGTAGGTACTAAAGATGAGATATACAGCAGCGGAAACGAGGCTCTTGATAACTTTGTATTTGCCACACGGCTTTTCATGGAAGTGAAGAAGGTACATGACATGAAGTCGGCCGGTTTCAAGGTCTGAGGCCTGTGAGGAAAACAGCACCATCGGTGCGCAGGAAATGAACGGGTATGTGCAGCGTATCCGTTTCTTTTTTTAACTCAAGCAGCTTGTCTTCATATATGGCTCCCGACAGCACAATTTCATGAGGGGAAAAAGTGTCGAGCAGGTCGGTGATATGGCCGTAATATGATGAAGTTATTACCAAATAATCCACTTCGATGGGAGTAGAGGCGCGTAAGTGCCTCCAAGCCGTTTCAGAAATGACGGCAATGCGATAACCATTAAGAAAGGCAAATGGCGGATCGATGAAGGCACAATCGGTGGCTAAAGAGTCGGCAAGCGTTATCATATCAATGTTGTACCGGGAGATGAAACCTGCGTTGTTGCGGCAGAATCGGTCGATGTCGATGCTGTCATCAGCGCACCACACATTTCCGATTCCATCGTTGAAATAAACAATGGGTGTTGATGCAAAGTCGTTTTGTATTACAATACCCGATGCAGGTGTGTGGTAATATTCCACCAGGTAGGTTGTTGCAATAGCAAGTGCGACGACGAGTGATGTTATCGCGTAATGGAACTTTTTGTTGTATATCCATAGTGCAATCACCACATATAATATAATGAACAACAACAGGACCGTAGTGGAAATGTGTATGTCGGTCATGGCCGAGAATGGCAGTCGGCTTATGCTTGTGGCCACAAAATCGATTGCCGAAGTTGCAACATCGAGTGCTGCTGAAAATTCAGGAATTTCCATCCCGCAGCACAATAGCACAGTGTGGAGCAAAGCGAAGCACAGGTAAAAAGGCAGCAGTGGCAATATTATCATGTTGGAGATTATGGCAAGCAACGGTATGGTGTGGAAATAGAACGCCGAGATGATTATGGTTCCGAATGTTGCCACTGTGGTGAGTGTGAGCGATGATACCCAATAATATAACGTTTTTCTGCGTGGAGAAACGGTTACAAACTTGTCATAAAAAAGCAATATGGCAAGGACTGCGGCAAAGCTCAGTTGAAATCCCACATCATAAATGGAATAGGGGGAGAAAGCAAGAATGAAAAGCGCAGCCGCAAGCAATGCGTTGAGGCTGCTGTTGCGGCGATGCATCAGGTATGCCACAAACACAAACAGTACCATGATAACCGACCGTGTTGCCGATGGCATCATTCCGGTGATGAACAGGTAAGCAATGATGGCCGGTATTGCAATGGCAATTCTTAATTTATGCAGGCCGAGGTAACACAAAGGTTTCAACAAAAAGAATATCAAGCCGGCGATAATGCTTATATGCAGGCCGCTAAGGGCTAGAATGTGTGAAATACCTGCTTGAGAGAACCGGGTGCGGGTTTCCGGTTCCAAGTAAGCCGAATTGCCAAGCAATATTGTGCATAAGAAGCGTTGCGTTTCGGGGCGCATTCTTGTGTTGATTATGCAATTGGATATGTGGCGTTGAATGCGGCGGGAGCAGGTAAAAATGTTGTTTTCGGTTCCTATTATGTCATAATCCTCGGAGGCGAGCAACTGTGAGTAAATTATGCCTCGACGTTGCATATACAGCGCATAATCAAACTCATCGGGATTGCCGAGTGAGGAGATTTGCCGCAGGTCGGCTTTAAATGAAATCAAGTCGCCTTCGCGCAACAGGTAATCATTGGCACTGATGGTTATGGCAACAGGGGCCTTGTGCGGCAGGGCATCGCGATTTTCGGGGCATGACAGTATTGTGGCCTCGGCGGCAGTGGAAAAATTTTTCCCGGTAATGGCGTCGATGCGTGTTATTATCGTTTCCCCGTTGATTGTTTGCAAATTAAGTTGTGCGGGTTTGGCCATGGAACCGGCAAGCCATCCTGTACATGTCCATAGCAGCATCACCATGCCGCCCGATATTGGTAATGACTTTATTGCCCATGAAGGATTTCCATGCAGCAGTGCCGGAGTGATGAATATTGCAATGGCGGAAACTGCCAAAATTAAGATGGCTGCAAGCAGGTTCATTTCCCAAGTGCTTGCCAATATAATTCCGGTGATGAAAGGAATTACAATCCTTAGCAAAGGAGCCTTGGCAAGCATGGTGATGATGGAATGTCGTTACAGGTTGCTGTGCCAGTTGTCGTTGGTCCAAATCTCATATGACACGAAGGCTTGCAGCAACAGCATTTCCAACCCGTTTTTAACGGTTGCCCCTTGTTGCTTGGCTTTCTTCATGAACAGAGTTTCATCGGGATTGTACAGAAGGTCGTAGCATACATGGTCTTTTGTGAGGAAGCGGTATGGAATGTCGGGGCAATTTTCGGTATGCGGATACATTCCCAATGGGGTAGTGTTGACTATGATTTTGTGGCCGGCAATGTCGGCTTTGGTTAGTTCTTCGTATGTTAGTGTCCGTGCACTTTTGTGCCGTGAAACGAGCTGTGTGGCGACTCCCATTTTTTCCAACCCATAGCATATGGCTTTGGCCGCACCTCCGGTGCCAAGGATTAGAGCCTTGTTGCGGGAGGGAGAAACAAATTCTTTTATCGAGTCGCAAAAGCCTATCACGTCGGAGTTGTAACCTTTCAACTTCAATCCTTGGCGGCCGTGTATGATTTTTATTACATTCACGGCACCTATTTTTTTTGCGTCTTCGTCAATCTCGTCAAGCAGCGGAATTACTTGTTCTTTATATGGTATTGTCACATTAAGCCCGCTCAAGTTGGGCGTTTCGCTGATTATTTCCATCAACAATTTGACATCGGCGATTTCAAAATTCACATATTCGGCATCAATTCCTTCGGATTGGAATTTTTGGTTGAAATAGCCTTTCGAGAACGAATGTCCGAGAGGATAGCCTATCAAACCGTAAATTTTGTGATTTTTGGGATAAATTTCCATAATGCTGCTTGTGGGATAAGGTTGTTAAAGTTATGAAAACATTATGCACACAAATTTAGTAAAAAATGGAATATCACAATTCATATTAGTTACATTTTTCCTTTTCTTTAGCAAAAAAAAGAATTAACGGGATTTTTCCGTTGTATCAGGCAGGCCGTTTGCTACGATTTTGTTATTTTTGCAATCGGTTTTTACCAAAATCATGTCATGAGCAAATTCGCGTTATTCATTATATTTTGTGCGGCATTTCTCCCATGTTTTGCCGAAGACGACAATTTTGTGTTGGTTATCGATCCCGGCCACGGCGGAAAAGATGTCGGAGCACCGGGTGTAAACAATTATGAAAAGAACATCAACCTTGGTGTGGCATTGAAATTCGGGGAACTTGTGGAAGAGCGAATGAAAGATGCCGAGGTGGTATATACTCGCAGGCGAGATAAGTTTGTTCCCCTGCAAGAACGAGCCAACATAGCTAATGCCGCAAAAGGGGATTTGTTTGTGTCGATACATACCAATTCGCTCGACAAGAGGAATAAAAACCGCAAAACCATAAAGGGCACTGCAACTTATACTCTCGGATTGCATCGCACCGACGATAACTTGGAGGTGGCAATGCGCGAAAACTCGGTGATTTCACTTGAAGAGGATTATACCACAACCTACAAGGGCTTCGATCCTAATTCGGCGGAATCATATATAATAAATGAAATATACCAAAACCATTATTTGGAGCAAAGTGTGAATTTTGCATCGGTATTGCAAAAGGAATTTGTCGCAACCGCAGGTCGGGTCGATAGGGGAGTGCGGCAGGCCGGTTTTTTGGTTATAAGGGAAACAGCCATGCCTTCGGTGCTGGTGGAGCTTGATTTCATCTGCAATCCGACGCAGGAAAAATATATGGCATCGGAAAAGGGGCAGAAGGCTTTGGCTGAGTCGTTGTATAAAGCACTTGTAGAATATCGCAAGGCCAATCATCAAGGCGGCGCAGGCCGGTTTGAACCGCAACCGGAGCAAGGTAGCAAAAAAGCGGTTGTGCATGAAGGCGAGGTTATATATAAGATACAAATCTTGGCAGGACGTTCCAAGTTGTCGGCCAATTCACGTGAATTTAAGGGATTGAAAGGTGTGGAGCGGCATAAAGACAGGCGTATATATAAGTACACATACGGATCAACGACTGATCCCGGCGAGGCTGAAAAGATATTGCGCCGCGTGCAACGTAAATTCAAAGATGCCTTTATTGTGAAATATAAAGACGGTAAACTCGAATAATTAAAAGAAAAATATGAAGAAATTTTTTTCAAAAGAGGTAAAAATAGCCATAGCTGTGATTATAAGTTTGGCTGTCCTGTTTTGGGGTATAGAGTATCTGAAAGGTGTCAACCTGTTCAAACCTGCAAATTTCTACTATGTGGAATTTAAGAACGTGAACGGGCTTACCGATTCGGCACCTGTTACAATCAACGGTTACCAAATAGGGTTGGTGAGGGAAATCAATTATGATTACAATACCGGTGCGCTTGTGGTCCTGCTCGGGCTTGAGAAAGACTTGCGCATACCTACGGGGTCGAAAGCCGTACTTGCAACCGACTTGCTCGGAACCGCACAAATACAACTCGAACTGGCACAGAGTGACACTTATTATGAAGTAGGTGGCAAAATACCCGGAGAAAATGCCATCGGGATGATGGACAAAGTGGGCGGTGAACTGTTGCCGAGCGTGGCCGATTTGTTGCCTAAGGTAGACAGCATACTCACGGGGTTAAATGCCATCGTCAGCAATCCGGCATTGCAGCAATCAGTTGGCAGGATTGATGCGATAACTGCCGATTTGGAAGCAAGCAGCCGTGAGTTGTCGCAAATGTTGCCTACCATAATGAGCAATGTGGAAGGTGCTACAGCCAATCTCGACAGTATATCGGGCAACCTTACCGGGCTTTCGGCAAAATTAAGCGATATGCCCATCGATACAACAGTGGCCAATATAAATGCCACTGTGGCGCAGTTGAATGACATGACTGCAAAATTGAACAGTACGGAGTCGAGCCTCGGACTGTTGCTTAACGATCGAGGGCTTTATGACCATCTTGACGGTGCAGTCACAAGTCTTGATTCCCTGTTTATCGACATAAAGAAGAACCCCAAGCGGTATGTGACGATAAAGGTGTTCTGATATGTGAGCCAAATGGCATAGGGCGGGGCTTGTTTGGAATTGTTCCAAATAAGCCCCGCCAGTGATAAATGATGCACAAGTTTAATAGTTAGGTAGTTTTTAATGTGTCTGCTGCATGAGACATGGGTGTGTGACGGAATGAAACCGGTACTGTAGTGCATTGAAATATAGTGTATTGGCAAAATGAAAGCTATAAAAACGGCACCGCAGAAACGGCGGTTATTCAATCGCTTGTATTTCAGATAGGTTATAACAATATCTAAAATAACAAGAAAGTTACAATTTTTTTATGTCGATTTTTTTGTGAAATTTTGTAGTCGAAAAACTATAAGCATAGCAACATTGTGATGAACGCACAGCAAGATACAAGATGGGAAAAGTGCCTGAAACTTTTCCAAGATAATGTGTCGCCTGAACATTATCGCGCATGGTTTGAGCCTTTGGAATACCAGGGGTTCGAGAATAATCGTATTTTACTCCATGTGCCGTCTTTGTTTTTTGCAGAGCAAATAGAAAGCAAGTTCTACTCCTTGATGAGCAAGGCGTTTGAGCGTGTGTTTGGCCCGGATTTCAAAGTCACGTTTAATTTTAATGTGGTTAACAAGGATCCCGGTTCGCAAGTTTCGCTCGAAAGCCCCAAGGAAAGCCCGGTAATCAAGAACCGTCTTGAACAGTCGCAGCAGCAAGTGGGAAATCCTTTTAATAAGGTGGACTACGGCGATATTGACCCGCAATTGAACCCGAAATACACTTTCGACAATTATTGCGACAGTATGAGCAACAAGCTCGCTGTGAGCATAGGCAAGGCCATAGCCAACGACCCGCATTGCAAGACGTTCAACCCGCTGTTTGTATTCGGCCCTACTGGTGTGGGCAAGACGCATTTGATAGAAGCCATAGGTATTCGTTTTAAAGAGGTAAATCCGCGTAGCCGCGTGTTGTATATCACTGCGAGGGTATTTGAAAACCAATATACCACGGCGGTGCGTAACAATAAGGTCAACGAATTCATCAATTTTTATCAAAGCATCGATGTGCTCATAATTGACGATATTCAGGATCTTGCAGGCAAGACGGCTACTCAGAATACGTTTTTCCACATTTTCAACCATTTGCATCAAAACCAAAAGCAATTGATAATGTCGAGCGATTGTCGCCCGGTGGATATGGACGGAATGGTGCCACGGTTGATTTCCCGTTTCAAGTGGGGTATGACCGTGGAACTCGGTGCCCCCGACTATGAATTGCGCCGTGAAGTGCTTGCCATGCGTGCACGTCAGGACGGGTTGTCGATTGCCGATGACATACTTGATTACATTGCAGCCAACGTAACCGACAGCATAAGGGAGCTTGAAGGCATTGTGGTATCGTTGCTTGCCCATGCAACTATGTTGAATCAGGAGATATCGATGGACTTGGCTCGTGCCGTCATGGCAAATGCGGTGAAGGTGTCGAAGAGGCAGGTTACTTTCGACCTCATTGCCGAAACTGTTTGCAATTATTACAATATAAACAGTGACTTGTTGTATAGCAAATCGCGCAAGCGTGAGATTTCCGACGCAAGGCAGGTGGTAATGTATCTTGCCAAGAAATATACGCCCATGTCATCGACAAATATCGGTGTGCGGCTTTCACGAAACCATGCCACTGTGCTGTATGCTTGCAGCACCATCGAGCAGCGTATGGCACTCGAAAAGCAGTTGCGCGAGGATATGGCAATAATAGAAGGAGAATTGAAGAAATAAGGCAAGAAAAAAGCAATAATGATGGTGCCCGGTCTTGAATCGGGCAATTTTTTTATAAATATGTCGGGAATATACGTTCATATACCATTTTGCAAACGCAAGTGCATATATTGCGACTTTTATTCGATTGCGGCACGAATTGGTGTGGTGGAAGACTATGTCGGTGCCGTGTGCCGTGAGGCCGGGATGCGGAGGGCTGAACTGCAAGACGATGCGGTGAAGACTGTTTACATTGGCGGCGGCACTCCCTCTTTGCTGCCTGTGGGGGTGTTGTGCAAAATGGTGGATAATTTTCGCAGTAATTTCGATTTGTCGCAAGTCGAGGAGTTTACCATCGAGGTGAACCCTGACGATGTGACCCCTGCCCTGGTGGAAGCGTATCGACAGATGGGCATAAACAGGGTGAGCATGGGTGTGCAAAGTTTTGTGGATGACGAACTGAAATTCATCAATCGCAGGCACGACGCGGCCCGGGCTGTGGCCGCATACGAGGCCGTAGTGGACGGCGGGATAAACAACATAAGCATAGACTTGATATATGGAATTCCGGGGCAGACCATGCAGTCGTGGCAATATTCGCTCGATGTGGCCATGCGCCTAAAGCCGAAACATATTTCGTGCTACATTTTGAGCTATGAAGAGGGAACGCGCCTATACAAGATGCTAAGCGACAATATCGTCAGTGAGATGGATGACGAAACGTGCTTGAAGATGTATGAACTGATGGTCGATGTGCTTGAGAAGAATGGGTATGAGCATTACGAAATATCGAATTTCGCGCTGCCCGGATTTTTCTCATTCCATAATTCAAATTATTGGAACAAGACTGCCTATTTGGGCCTGGGGGCCTCGGCTCATAGTTATACCTGTGGAATGAGACGCTATAATCCCGGCGATATAAAAGCGTATATGGCAGCCATATGTGAAGGAAGACCGGCTGCGGAGATCGAAGTGGAAAGCAAGGGAGAGAAGTATGACGAGGAGGTGATGCTGCGATTGCGCACAAGCTTCGGCATAGATGCCGAGCAGTTGCGTATCGAATATGGGGAGCCATATTACAGCCATTTTATGAGAGAGGTAAAGCCACTTGTCGATGCTGGGCGTGTGGTGCGAGAGGGGAGTATTTACAGGATCAGCCGCGACTATATATTGCTGTCCGACTTTATTATCAGGGAACTGATGTATGGTGTGGAGGATTGAATATGCACAAAGCTAATCGTGGTGATATGGTTCATTGTTGATAATAGTCATGGCTCGATATAATTGTTCCGTAAAGAACATTCGCACCATTTCATGCGAAAACGTCATTTTTGACAATGATATTTTTTCGTTTGACCGGGCAAAGACTTCATCGGAGAAGCCGTAAGGACCGCCTATGACGAATACCAACTGCTTGGGAACCGTCTGCATTTTTCGCTCGATGTATGCGGCAAATTCTCGGGATGTGAACTCTTTGCCGTGTTCGTCAAGCAGTACCACATAATCTTGAGGCGCAATGGAAGCCAGTATCAAGTTCCCTTCTTTTTGTTTTTGTTGAATTTCACTCAGGTTGCGTGTGTTTTTTGCATCGCTCACGCATTTTATTTCAAAAGGCAAATAGCGTGATATGCGTTTGCAATATTCTGCAATACCTTCCGAGAGGAATTTTGTGGTGGTCTTCCCCACGGTTATGAGCAGTATTTTCATGCCTGTTGATGTTTTGATTTAAGGAATGAATGCCAGGCAAATGCAAGTACGACGATAAAGCCTGCGAGAGGAACGGCAAATGCGGCCGTGATGGAAAAATTATCTCCCACCCATCCCATAGCCAACGGGCCTATGGCTCCGCCCACGACACTCATCATAAGTATCGATGAAGCTCGCTCGGTGAGGTTGCCAAGCCGGGAAATCGCCAGCGCGAAAATCGTAGGGAACATGATGCTTTCAAACACATAACACACGATGACGGCACACTTCGATACCACCCCGAGAGGAGAAACGGCAAGCAGCATCATGGCTACAGTGCCGATGGCGCAAATGAGCAATATCTTTTCGGAACGCACACGGCTCATCAGTGCGCTGCCGGTAAACCGTCCCACCATGAACAGCCCTAAACCGCCTATCGACAACAGCAACGATGCCGTGTTAGGGGTGAGGAAGCCGTCATCGGTCATGTAGTTGATGAAAAATGTATTGATTGATATTTCTGAAATCTCGTAACATATAAGAGCGGCGAAGCCGAAGAAAAAGTATCCGCCCAGTTTCGTGCGCACGGCCTGCCCGTGGTTGGCATCGTTTTCGGCAGTCACCAGTTCGGGTAATTTTATCCTGGTGAAGCAAATGGCGACTATCAGCACTATGATGCCGATAATGGAATAAGGAACAGCAATGTCGGCAACTTCACCGCCGCGTTCGGCAAAGAAGAATTGGCCGCCGAGCAGCACTCCCAATATGCTTCCAAGCCCGTTGAACGACTGTGCCAAATTGAGCCTTCCTGCCGAAGTGCGAGGATCGCCGAGTAGCGTAACATAGGGATTGGCAGCGGTTTCAAGAATGACCAGTCCGCATCCTATGATGAACAGAGGCAATAAGACGTATTCAAAGACGACATTGTCGCTTATGGGCAGAAAAAGCAATGAGCCTCCGCCGAAAAGCAGCAGCCCGATAATTACACCGATACGGGTGCCCAGGCGGCGTATCATCAGTCCGGCAGGCAGTGCCATCAGGAAATATGCTCCATATACCACGGCCTGCATAAGGGCTGAATGGGTTTTCGACACGTCCATGGTGAGTTGGAAATGTTTGTTAAGCACGTCCATTACGGCACGTGCACCTCCCCACAGGAAGAAAAGCATGGTTATTAAAACAAATGGAAAGATGTATTGTCGGGCTACCAAGCCTATTTTTGTCGAATGGTTTGCCTTTTGTTGCATGGGTACAAGATTGATTAATTCAATGCAAAATTACTGAAATCTGTGGAAAAAACATCAAAAAGTGCGTACTAACACAGCATGACAATAAATTGCGGGTGGCATGGATGGGGATTTAACAGTATAACTGAAATTCGTTCTTTGAGTATGGAGCCACCGACAATAGAAAAGGAAAAATTTCTTCAGCATTCAGTCTATTCAGTTATCGGCTATCAATGGCGTAACAGGGAATGTCGGAATATCGGTGACAACTGTCGATGGTTCGATAATCATTGGCGGTTATGACGGCAATAATTATCGAGGTATATGGCATCGGTGGCAATCTGATATATAGCGGTCATGATGCCGCAATCACAGGTTTAGACCCCAGGGCATATGTGGTGCGTATAGGCAGCTACACAACTAAAGTGATGTTATAAAAACAGGGTGGAATTACCCTATAAAATAACAATTAACGAAGATGTGTCGAAATGCAGATTGGGCGGCAAAGCCGTCCAATTTGAGGTAACCGATGTGTGAGGCGAAGCCGAACCGTCGGAACATGAAACCACCATATTGGGAACGGCCTCAAAGAGGTCGAATGCATTACGGTTCAATGTGTTCGGCCTCTTTGAGGCCGGACTTGTTGATACTTAGTCTTACCGACGGCTTGCAACCCGCCATAGGCGGTCGCTGTGCCGCCGGTTACCGCAGGTTGGACGGCTTTGCCGCCTTTGTATTTCGACACACTCTCTATAATAACAAGCAGGACGTTTTTTAGAATTCCGAGGTGAAGTGGAAGCGGATTTTGGGAAAATCGGACTGGGCCATTTGCAGCACGTAGCCCGAGTCGGCAAGAAACACGTCGCGGCCTTCCTTGTCGATGGCCATGAACTGGTGCTTGCGTTTCTTGAATGCTTCAAGTGCAGCTTTGTCGTCGCTTTCTATCCAGCAAGCCTTGTACAGGTGTATGGGTTCCCAACGGCATTGCGCTCCATATTCATGTAGCAGGCGGTATTGTATAACCTCGAATTGCAGTTGTCCGACGGTGCCTATGATTTTGCGCCCGTTGAATTGGTTTATAAACAATTGTGCCACACCTTCGTCCATAAGTTGCTCGATACCTTTGTTGAGCTGCTTGGTCTTCATGGGGTCGGTGTTTTCGATATATTTGAACATTTCTGGCGAGAAACTCGGCAACCCCTTGAAATGCAGCTCTTCACCCTCGGTGAGCGTGTCGCCGATTTTGAAAGTGCCGCCATTGTCGGGTAGGCCCACAATGTCACCGGGATATGCTTCGTCAACCACGTCTTTCCTTTGAGCCATGAAAGCCGTTGGAGCCGAGAACTTCATCAACTTGCCGAGGCGTATGTGCTTGTAGTTGGCATTGCGGCGGAACACTCCCGAACAAACCTTTACGAATGCGATGCAGCTGCGGTGGTTCGGGTCCATATTGGCATGGATTTTAAATACAAATCCACTGAAACCGTTTTCGCCCGGTTCCACTGTGCGCTCTTCGGCCACGGTTGGTCGCGGACAAGGCGCTATGCGCACGAAGCAGTCGAGCAATTCTTTTACACCGAAGGTGTTGAGAGCCGAACCGAAGAATACGGGAGCCACTTTGGCGTCAAGGTAGTCAAGTTCGTTAAACTCGGGATATACACCTTCGATTAGTTCAAGGTCTTCGCGCAACTTGGCAGCATCGGCATTTCCCACGGCAGCATCTATGGCCGGGTCGTTGATATCCTTGATTTCCACACGTTCGGTAACCTTTTGCTTGTCGGGTGTGAACAGGTCAAGCCCATGCTCATATATGTTATATACCCCCTTGAAGCGTGCGCCTATGTTGATGGGCCACGATAGTGGCCGCACCTTGATTTTCAGTTCCGATTCAAGTTCATCGAGAATGTCAAACGGATCTTTTCCTTCGCGGTCGAGCTTGTTGACGAAAATAATCACCGGCGTGTTGCGCATACGGCACACTTCCATGAGCTTGCGCGTTTGCTGTTCCACGCCCTTGGCCACGTCAACCACTATGATTACACTATCGACGGCAGTGAGAGTGCGGTAGGTGTCTTCGGCAAAATCCTGGTGTCCCGGGGTGTCGAGGATATTGATTTTATAATCACCGTAGTTGAACCCCATTACCGAAGTTGCCACCGAGATGCCACGCTGCTTCTCGATTTCCATCCAGTCGGAAGTTGCTGTTTTTTTAATTTTATTGGACTTCACGGCACCGGCCACGTGTATTGCGCCGCCGAAGAGCAACAGCTTCTCGGTGAGCGTGGTTTTACCTGCGTCGGGGTGCGATATTATTGCAAAAGTGCGTCGGCGATTTATTTCTGTAGTAAGGCTTGCCACGGTTATGCGTTTTTAATAGCGGTTATACATTTTTCAAGGCTTTCTTCCCATTGCGGGATTTCAATGCCGTAGGTTTGTTTTATTTTGCTTTTGTCGAGTACACTGTAAAACGGGCGGATGGCGCGGGTAGGGTAGTCCTTCGACTTCACCGGTGTAACCTTGCACGTGTCGATGCCGGCAAGGCGGTGTATGGCCTTGGCAAAATCATACCACGAGCAAGCGCCCTCGTCGGAGAAATGGTATATGCCCGGTTTCCACTCGTCGGCCGAGACGACTGCGAAGATGGCTGCGGCAAGGTCGGCAGCATAGGTGGGTGTGCCAATTTGGTCGCATACCACGCTTAACGCGTCTTTTTCACGCCCCAAGGCTATCATTGTTTTCACGAAGTTCCTGCCATATGGCGAGTAAAGCCAGGCGGTACGAATGATGATGCTTTCGGGGGCTGTTTTCATCAATAATTTTTCCCCGTCACGCTTGGTGGTTCCGTAAGCCGTCTTCGGGTTGGTGTCGTCCTCCTCTGTGTATGGACGGTAGTTATATCCGTCAAACACATAGTCGGTGGATATGTGCAGTACCCGTGTGCCATAGTTGCGTGCAGCGCCGGCTATGTTGCCCACGGCTTCCACATTGAGTTTCGCGCAGGCCACCATGTCGTCTTCGGCACGGTCAACGGCTGTATATGCCGCGCAGTTCACTATTATGTCGATATTGTTGCTTTCGATGAAATGGTACACGGCTCGTGCGTCGGTAATGTCGAGCGTGTCGATATCGGCAAAAAACGAGTTGAAAAGTTTGCTGCCTGCAAGCAGGTTGCGCATCTCGTTGCCGAGCTGTCCGTTTGCACCGGTGATTAATAAATTCTTTGGCATTTTTGCGTGTGTTCTATGTTTAATGTTCTCAAAATAAAAATTGGTGCGGCCATGATGTGTTTTTTGAGGTCACACTATTTCGTCATCGTTGCCGAAAATCGGCTTTTGCTCGTCTTGCATATACAGTGTCGATAATTTTGCAATGAAATGCGAAATCCGTTTGACAGCTTCCAGTGTGCCTTTGCTTAATTCGCGGTGTTGCAGCCGCAGCATCAGTGTGCCGTACAAAGCATTGAAACAGGTTTCGATTTCACCTGCCGGAGTGTCGCCCGACTTTGCCCTCAATTCCACGATGAAAGGCAACGTCTTGTAATATTCGGCACGGTATTCGGGAAACTTGGGCGAGTCGAGCAGGGCATTGTGCAGGTCATTCAGGCGAATGATGACGTTCTTGTTGATTTGCAAGTGGCCTTGTTGCTTTTTGCCTTCCATTTCCATCATTTTTATAAGGCTCTCATACCAGTCTTTGATTTGGGCATGAGTGTCGGCATCGACCTCGAAGCGGTCGATTATGTTACGCTCCACGCAGTCGATGTCGCAGCCGTTGGCGCGTATCAAGTCTTCAACCTGCCACATATACAGCAGGTATTCGGCAATGTTTTCCTTGCGTTTTTTGTTTGCTATGAGCATAGTTGTGTGTTATCAACCGAATTTGCTTATTTTGCGCAGAGCCGGTTCGTTGACGATTTTAATGCGCCGGCCATCAACGGTTATGATTTTTTCACTTACGAAAGTAGAGAGTGTGCGAATAGCGTTTGAAGTTGTCATGTTCGACAAGTTAGCAAGGTCTTCGCGTGCCATGTATATTTTCAGGGTTTCGCCGTCGTCTTCAAAACCGTAGTTGTCGATGAGTATTGTAAGGGCTTCGGCCAGTCGTCCGCGAATATGCTTTTGTGTGAGGTTCACCATCTTGGTGTCAGAGCCGCCGAGGTGCTTTGAGAGTTCGTGAATGAAGAACCATGCGAGCTTGCGGTTTTGGTCGATGATGCGGGTAACGATTTTCATGCTTATTGCGCCCAATTGTGACGGCTCAAAAGCCGATGTGCTCGACACGTAAGGCTCGTTGGCGAAGTATGCCCGGTATCCGAAGTATTGTATGGGTCGATAAAGTCGTAGTATCTGTTGCCTGCCGCCAATTCCGTCCTTGAACATCTTCACCTTTCCTTTCAGCAGGCACCAAAGGTATTCGGGTTCGTCGTTTTCGGCATATATTATTTGGTTTTTCTTGAAATTATGAATGACAAAATTGTCAGCCACAAGATGCTTTTCTTCGTTTGTCAAGATCGACCATATTTCGGCAAGGTCTTCTTTGATGATTTTTTCCAGAGTACTCTTCTTTATCATACGTTTATGGCAGTGCTAAAAAACTATGCTATTCAGCATACAAAATTATAGCATTTATGCCAATTGTACAATAATAATTTAGAAAAAAACGGGTGATGAGGTGTTATAAGTCACAAAAGTAACCAATATGTGCGAAAAAACTGTGCAGAACGTAAGGTTGTGAAGCCGTGTTTTTGACGAAAAACTGCCGTTATGTCAGTATTTGCCATGCCCGAGGGCAGGTTTTCCCCATGTTTTGACGGCTGTTTTACGTTTTTGGCATAACATTTGCACTGCTATATGCGGCTGTTGCGGCGCAAGCCTGCATGACGGCCGGAAATTAAACAAGATTAATAACAAAAAAATATAGAAAATTATGGGAAAGATTATTGGAATAGATTTAGGTACTACCAACTCATGTGTTGCAGTACTTGAGGGTAAAGACCCCGTTGTTATTCCTAACAGCGAAGGTCGAAACACTACCCCTTCGATAGTAGCATTCGTAGATGGCGGAGAACGTAAGGTGGGAGAACCTGCAAAGCGCCAGGCTATCACCAACCCGACGAGGACGGTGTTCTCGATTAAGCGTTTCATGGGTGAAAGCTACGACAATGTGCAAAATGAAATTTCGCGTGTGCCTTACCAGGTGGTTCGTTCCGACAATGGAATGCCGAAGGTTAGAATCGACGGGCGCGATTACACTCCGCAAGAGATTTCGGCCATGATTCTTCAAAAGATGAAGAAGACCGCCGAGGATTACCTCGGACAAACGGTGAGCGAAGCCGTTATCACTGTTCCTGCTTACTTTAACGACTCGCAGCGTCAGGCAACCAAGGAAGCCGGTGAGATTGCAGGCTTGAAGGTTATGCGTATTGTGAACGAGCCTACTGCCGCAGCTCTTGCTTACGGCCTTGATAAGTCCACGAGCGACAAGCGTATTGCCGTATTCGACCTTGGCGGTGGTACATTCGATATATCTATACTTGAATTGGGTGACGGTGTATTTGAGGTAAAATCGACCAATGGTGATACCCACCTTGGCGGTGATGACTTTGACCACCGCATTATCGACTGGCTTGCCGATGAATTCCAAAGTGAAGAAGGCGTTGACTTGCGTAAAGATGCAATGGCGTTGCAACGCTTGAAAGAAGCTGCCGAAAAGGCCAAGATTGAATTGTCAAGTTCTACTTCGACCGAAATCAACTTGCCTTACATCATGCCTGTAAACGGTATTCCAAAGCACCTTGTAAAGACTTTGACCCGTGCGAAATTTGAGCAATTGTGCGACAGTTTGATACAAGCTACCATTAAACCTTGCGAACAAGCATTGAAAGATGCCGGCCTTACGGCTTCGCAAATCGACGAAGTGATACTTGTTGGTGGTTCTACCCGTATTCCGGCAGTTCAACAGATTGTTGAAAAATTCTTCGGTAAGGCTCCGTCGAAGGGCGTAAACCCCGATGAGGTGGTTGCCGTCGGTGCTGCAATCCAAGGCGGTGTGCTTAGCGGTGATGTTAAGGACGTGTTGCTGCTTGACGTGGTTCCATTGTCGGTAGGTATTGAAACTCTTGGCGGCGTGATGACTAAGTTGATTGATGCCAACACTACCATACCTACTCGCAAGAGCGAGGTGTTCTCGACTGCCGTTGATAACCAGCCTTCGGTTGAAATCCATGTGCTGCAAGGCGAACGTCCGATGGCAAAGGACGACAAGACGCTTGGCAAGTTCCACTTGGACGGTATTGCTCCGGCTCCGCGTGGTGTACCGCAAATCGAGGTTACCTTTGAAATTGATGCCAACGGTATATTGAATGTGTCGGCTAAGGATAAGGCTACAGGCAAAGAGCAGAGCATACGCATAGAAGCCTCAAGCGGCTTGAGCGATGAGGAAATAAAGCGCATGAAGGATGAAGCTGCCGCCAATGCTGCTGCCGATGCCCGTGAAAAGGAACGTGTTGACAAAATCAATCAAGCCGACTCGATGATATTCCAAACCGAGAAGAGCTTGAAAGACCTTGGAGACAAGCTTCCTGCCGACAAGAAGTCGCAAATCGAGGATGCGCTTGCAAAACTTAAAGATGCACATCAGCGTCAAGACGTTGCTGCAATCGATGTTGCAATGAAGGAACTTGAAACAGTGTTCCATGCTGCATCGCAAGACATGTACAATGCTCAGCAACAAGCATCTCAAGCCGGACCTCAACCTGGCGCAGGTCAACCCGGCAATAACCAAGGCGGCCAAAGCGGCGATAACGTAACCGATGTTCCCTTTGAGGAAGTGAAATAAGGTATTGGATAAACTATAGATATAGAAGCGTGTGACTCATTGAGTTGCACGCTTCTGTGTTTTTATAATGTGAGTATGAGGTCGGCTAAAAGGACGGCTGTTTCGGATTCGTTTTTCGGGGCATCTTTGGGTTTCCAAGCAACGATGAATCTAACTGATGCCGATTTTACTTTATATCCTCGCATTTCCCACTTCGACAGTACAGTTTGCATATTCTGCGACAATTTCGCTACCGGCTTGTTTGCTGATGTTTCATATAAAACATGGTCTTTGTAATTCAGCGGGTCTCCGCTCCTTAATGCCAGGATTTCTCGTTTGAGGCCTTTGAAGAACCCCAAATATACATCCTTGTGAGAAAGTTGCAGGACGATTTCTTCGGGCATGGGATATGAGTGTTGATCGATAATGTAACGGTCGATGTATGAATGGTTGAAGCATTTGCAATTTGTGTGTATCGACAACCTATTTTTTGCACGTGTCATGCCTACATAATATCGTCGCATGAGCTTGGAGTCTTGGGCATAATTGTCGGATACAAGCATATAAACATTGTCAAATTCCCGCCCTTTTGCCTTGTGAATGGTAGATACCACGATATTTGCATTTGATATGTCGCAGAAATCTTCTATTGACGATTCAAACACAAACTCTTTTAAATCGCTGATGTATATTGATTTGTTGGTCTTCTCAAATAATTTGATACATTGTCTTACATATGGCAGGCTTTGGCTTCTTTCATAAGTCGCAAAAGTAGCATATTTTGCATTTTCCCATAATTCGTTGGGAATTACAGGAGTATTTAATCGTTTGTCTATATATGATAATAAATATCTGATTTCCGCCAGGTTCCAGAAGCGAAATCCGTCCATTGATTGTATAAGTTTGCAGTTTATGCCATTCCTTTTCAGCAAAGCTATTGTTATTACAGCCTCTTCATTAGTTTGTGTTAGTACGCAAGAGCTATTTTTCCCACAGTGTTGTATTAAATCTTCAACAAGCGGTTGGTACATATACTTTGATTGGTGGTATGTTACCTCTACTGTACCATCTTCATCTCTCATTGAAATAATAGGAGTGCATTTCATTCTATTGCCAATGTTTTTTGCAAATTCATTGGCAAAATTTACCAAATGGCGAGCGCTGCGATAATTTTCGGTCATTTCAATAAACCTGCTTCCTTGTTCTTGTGACAATTGGAACATATACCCTGAATTTGATCCACGGAATTCATAGATGTTTTGGTCGTCATCGCCCACGGCTATCACACGCATATCTTCGTTGCTATTCATCAAGGCTTTGACAAGAGAATGTTCTTCTGAACTCATGTCTTGTGCCTCGTCAATGACAAGTACCGTTTTGCGTATTTTATTTGGTTCAACCTCACCGTTGTTTATCATTTCGGCAGCTCTTGCAACTACATTCTTTGCATCTTCAAGATTTCCTATTCTACCCAAAAGGTCGAAACAATATGAGTGAAATGTTTTTATTTCGACAAAGTGAGCAGCGTTACCAATGAGTCCCATCAGTCGTTGTTTAAATTCGGTGGCGGCGGCTCTTGAGAATGTCAGCATTAGAAGTTGTTCGTGTTTTACATCTTCAAGGAGTAGCAGAGAGGCAAGTTTATGGACTAGAACTCTAGTTTTCCCGCTGCCAGGTCCGGCTGCAACGACAATGCAACGAGAATTTTTGTCGGAAATAATTTCCATTTGACGTTCAGATAGCTGCCCAAAGAGTTGTTTATATTTTTCAGGAGTGAGGTTGCGTTGTATTTCGCTAATTCTTTCTCCTTTGAAATATTTTGCGATGAACTTTTTATAGTCCATTTGGAAGTAATCTTTGACATAACGTAAAGCTGCGCCATAATCTTTCACCATTAAATTGGCATATTCTCCAACAATATGTACTTGTTGGATTTTTTGCTTGTAAAATTCGTTAAGTGTTCGGTAGTCATCGATTTTGTATCGTGATTTGTTGTCTTTCAGCCTTTCGATATTCATTGCGTTATATAGGACGAGAAATCCACCTTCAAGTTTAAGTGCACCGATTTTTGACAGGTATAAGAGGGCTTCTTCCACGTCTTCCAGTTGTAAGTTATCGAGTTGGCTAAAGAGCATATGTGGACTTGATTTTAGATTGTTTAATAGTTCCACAACCGAAAACCGGACAGCTGATTTATTTTGTTCATTTACATTTTCTGCATCGGCGACAAGTTTGTATAGCCACTCTATGGCGAAACGACTTATTTCCAATCGTTTTTCGAAACGATTGATTGTTGTTTCAAGATCTGTTTGGCGGCAAAGTGCCATATTATGGTCGGTATCTTCTTTTTTGTATGTATATCCCTTTACAGTGAGGAAATAAAGCAGAGTACGGATGTCTTTCTCTTTTGATGTACTTATTCCGTCGTTTATTGCACCATCATTCAGTTGCTTATATGATGTCAATAAAGGTTTGTCGGAAATTTGGTTTAGAATGTATTGTTCAAGTTTGGCAAATCGTTCAAGCAGAACTTGTGATTTTCGTTCCGAGTCACCTGAATCCAATAAATAGGCTGATATATCTTTGCTGTCGGCCAATATTCCTTCTTGTCTCATACGTTCTACAGCCGATATGATTTCATATTTATTTAAACCTAATATATCGGCCAAGTAGTCAATTCGAGATTCAGCTTCTGAATCAGGGCTTTGAGCTTTTGCGATATATTTTTGTGAAATAAGCGATTTTATGATTCTGACAGCATTTTCTGTTTCTTCGTTACTAAATAATAGTGATGTGGAAATGCGCTTTCGTGCTTCGTCTAAATTTCTGACGGTTATGCCGGTGGCATATACATGAGGTACATTGTTGCCCCTTATAAGATATCCGCTCTGTTCCAATGCAGCCAAAGCCGTTCGTACCCGAGTTTCGATGTCATATACCGAATCGTCCCAACCGGCTTGTCGGGCAATTTCAAGTGCTGAGCAACTGACATTCATGCGTTGCCGTGTGAGGTCTTTTACAGCTTTCCACACCTGCTGTATTTCACTGATGCTTAGTTTGGTTTGATTGAGGAGTATGAAGTGTTTGTCTAGGTCATTGTCATTGTAAAGCACATAGCAGCGGGCATTAAGGTTTGGATCGCGACCTGCCCGGCCTGCTTCCTGGACATAATTTTCCAACGAATCTGAAATATCGTAATGCACAACAAGGCCGACATCTTTTTTGTCAACACCCATCCCAAAAGCTGAAGTTGCTACGATTATTTGAACATTGTCATTCATGAATTCATCTTGATTGGCAATTTTTTTGTCTGAGTCCATTTGTCCGTTGAAAGGTAATGCTTTAAAACCGTCGCGAGTTAATTTGGTTGCAAGTTCTATTGTGCGTTTTGTGCGTGATACGTAAACTATAGTCGGACAATTGGCTTCTGCAATAATACCTCTCAGGTTTGAATATTTATCATCATCGGTCTCTGCATATATGACCGAATAGCGCAAATTGGTTCTTGAGGCTGTAGAGGCAAATAATTCCAAGTCGAGGTTCAATGTTTTTTTGAAATAATCGCATATGTCTTGTATGACTTTTTGTTTTGCGGTGGCAGTAAAACATGATATAGGTATAGGCTTCTTGCATTTTTTCTTTTGTTGATATTCATTGATAAATTTACCTATGTAAAGGTAATCGACTCTGAAATCTTGACCCCAAGAAGAAAAACAATGGGCTTCGTCGATTACAAATCTTGTTACCAGGCGTGCCATCAAGATTCTTTCGATGGTTTTTGAACGAAGCATTTCGGGTGATATGTATAAAAGAGAGGCTTCTCCGTCTTGTACCCGTTGTATAGATAAAGCTCTTGTTATGGGGTCTAGCATTCCGTTAATGGTTACTGCATCGGTTATCCCTCTATTGGTGAGGTTGTCCACCTGGTCTTTCATCAACGATTGTAATGGCGAAATTACAACAGTGAGTCCATGCACGCTGCGGCCTTCCATAAGGGCCGGCAATTGGAATGTGAGAGATTTGCCGCCGCCGGTAGGGAATATTGCCAATAAAGATTTGCCTTCTACGGCAGCACGTGTCGCCTGCTCTTGGAGAGGTTCGCCTTCATACGTGCGGAATTGGTTATATCCGAAGAATATTTTTAAATTATGGTGGACGTCAAGTTTGGTATTACAGTAAATGCATTTGTTTTTGCAAATAGTGTGACGTAGTAATTTAATCACATATTCTACGTCAGGATAATTATGAAGTATCCATCCGGGAGTAATTGAGCGGTAATCGGTAGTGTCGATAAGTGCCAATGCGTATGCCAATTCGCAAGGATATCGGTTGATAATCATGTCGATATCTGCATTTTGGCATATCTTCCCGTTGTAAAAATTCCTTATTTGCTCGGTTAATCCTTTTGTGATATGTTTGGCTTTGACTATACCGAGAAATCCTTCAAATTCTTTTATGCCATTTAATAAGGATGCAAATATTTGGCGTTTTTCTTCGGGCAACGAATTCCATTGAGCAATTTCATCCAACAATAGGTCTCTTGCTTTTTCACAGTCGTTTACAGGATTGTTTATTTGGTCATTTATAAGCTTATCGTCTTTGACAAGCTTGTGGTAAGGATGTTCGGGAAACAGTAAGGGTGAAACATAGAGAGTATCGACTAAATGTTGGTGGACTATTTTGTCAGTGAACAGATACTTGGCATCATGGTGAATGATGTTGTGCCCGCATATATAATCTGCTTTGTCGATAAATTCAAAAAAATCTTTTTTTGAGGCATTATGAAAAACTGCACCATCATCGCGGAGAGCTCCAATATCATGGATTTTATGGTCTGTTATGCCGATTTCCACATCGATTATTACATAATGTGGCATATTTGAAACAGACATTTTGCTGTCGAGGATATTGTTTTTATCTTCGGCGTTTAAGATTTCTATGAGTCTGTTCCATATTGACATAGGTTTATAGAGGGTAAATTCTGTATGGCTTTATTATTTGGCAAACTAACTTTAGTGACAAAGATAACTATAAAATTGGAAAATTTAAACTGGCTTATAATTCCATGTATAATTTGTTTGTGTGGCTGAGGGTTGGTTTTGTGCGGTGGTATGCTTGAAAATCGGGAATTAATCAGTATATTTGTGGAAAATGATGTATTAAAACATAGAATAGATGAAATATCCCATAGGCATACAGAGTTTTGAGAAAATAATCGGTGACGGTTATGTATATGTTGACAAGACGGCGTTGATATATAACCTGGTGCATGACGGAACGATATATTTCTTGAGCCGCCCTCGGCGTTTTGGTAAGAGCCTGCTTGTGTCCACGTTGAAGAACTATTTCCTCGGGCGCAAGGAATTG
>CALUMH010000005.1 GCA_944321685.1 uncultured Muribaculaceae bacterium | reverse complement strand
CTTTTTCCTAAGCACCTCTACTTAGCATTAACTCTGTACCGTTGTCGGCGTTTTTCCTAAATAATACAAAAACACCCAACTTTACATTATTGGGTGTAAAATCGGGTGCTTATTTTGTAAAACATTGATTTTCAATGTTTGTTGCGGAGAGAGGGGGATTCGAACCCCCGATGCGCTTTTGACGCATACACGCTTTCCAGGCGTGCCTCTTCAACCACTCGAGCATCACTCCTCGGTTGTTTGTGCCATTTTTTGTAATGGCGCACAAAGATACTAACTTGCCGTGAAAGGGCAAAATTATAAGTGCAAAAACTGCAATTTGTTCTACACGGCCAAGCCTTGCAAGGAATACATGAGCATGGTGCTGACGGTGGTGTATATTACCATGCCAATTATGTCGTTGGTGATACTGATAAAAGGCCCTGTGGCAAGTGCCGGGTCGATTTTCAGCTTTTCAAGTGTCAAAGGAACGAAAGTGCCGAATATCGAGGCGAAAATCACCACCGAGAATAGCGACACCGACACGGCAATTGTGGTTACGCGGCCTGGGTCGTCGAGGAAGAAGCAGTTGTAAAGGAATACCAACAATGATATAATCGTAGCATTTATCAATCCCACACCCAATTCCTTGCCTATCTGCTTTGCCGCGTGTTTTATGTCGAGGCTGCCGTTGGCCAAACCTTGCACCACAATAGCCGACGATTGTATGCCTACGTTGCCACCAGTGCCGCCGATAAGCGGGATAAAGAGAGCCATTGCCGGATTAGTGGCGAAACCGTTTTCAAAATTGCCGAGTATTACCGAGTTGGCGAGTCCGCCTATCATGCCGATCAGCAACCATGGCAGGCGAGCCTTGGTTTGAGTGAGCAGGTTGTCGTTGGTTTCCACGTCGGTCGAGATACCCGAAGCCAACTGGTAGTCGCGTTCGCTTTGTTCACGCACTTGGTCCATGATGTCATCGACAGTAATGCGCCCCACCAAGCGGCCTATCGAGTCAACCACAGGCATTGCCACAAGGTTATATTTTTCGAAGTCAAGAGCCACCTCTTCGATGGGGGTATCGGCTTTCACGGCTATAGGGTCGGTGACCATTACGTGTTTTATTTTTGACACCGACGGGTGGGTGATCATTTTTTTCAGCGGGAACACGCCTTTTAAGCGATTTTCATCGTCAACCACATATACATAGTATATTTCATCCATATCCTCGGCCTGCATTCGCATCTGTTTCATGCACTCGGGCATACTCCAGTTTTCGTTAACGACGATCATTTCGGTACCCATAAGTCCGCCGGCGGTGTCGTCGTCATATTTCAACAAGTCGATAATGTCACCGGCTTGTTCCATGTCGTCGATGTGCGAGATTACGTCGTCGCGGTCTTCTTCATCAAGTTCCTGAATAAGATCGACGGCATCGTCCGAGTCGAGGTGTTCGAGTTGCTTTGCGATATCCTCGTTTGGCATATTTTCGAGCAACTCCTTGCGGTCGTCTTCGTCGAGTTCCATAAGCACCTCGGCGGCTGTCTCTTCGTCGAGAAGCTTGTTAAGGAATTCGGCCTCTTCGGTTTCGAGATCGTGAAACAGCTCGGCGATGTCGGCCGGGTGCAAGCCTTCGAGCAATTCATGCGCTTTTTCCACATCGTTGGCGGCAACGATGTCTTTCACCTGTTGCAAATATTCCTCGGTATATTCTTTCATAACTCTTTTTTCTTTTAGCGGCCTGTTACAGGTGTACAGGCCACGCGCAGTTAACACTAAAAACGTATTCTCTCAAATCCCAGGATATGTCACGCCGGTCATTACTGTCGCAGGAATGCCACGAGGCGTGAAACACATATAATTATTCTACGGCCCGGCAGGCCGCGACTGCATTGGTCAATTCAATGAATTGTGCCACACTTAGTTGTTCGGGGCGCAAAGCAAGCATTTCGGCAAGTTCCGGCGGTTGGGCGGGAAGTATTGACTTCAGCGAATTGCGCAATGTCTTGCGCCGTTGCCCGAATGCTGTTTTTACAACCGTCTTGAACAATGTTTCGTCGCAGCCGAGCGAGGTGACACTATTGCGAGTGAGGCGTATCACTCCCGACTTCACCTTTGGCGGCGGGTCAAACACATTTTCATCGACGGTGAACAGGTATTCCACATCATACCAAGCTTGTAACAATACCGATAGGATACCATAGGTTTTGGAACCCGGAGGCGCGGCTATGCGTTGTGCCACTTCGCGTTGCAACATTCCGCTGCAGCATGGCACTTGGTCCTTGTATTCAAGAACCTTGAAAAATATTTGTGATGAAATGTTGTAAGGGTAATTACCTATTATGCAAAAAGGCTTGTCGCCGTAAACAGCTTTTAAATCGAGTCGCAGGAAATCGTCGGCGATAATGCGCCCGTCAAGGGCGGGGATATGCTTTTGCAGGTATGCCACCGATTCGGTGTCGAGTTCCACCACCCGCAGGTCGTGGCCCGACTCGATGAGAAAACGGGTAAGCACACCCATACCCGGTCCCACTTCCATCAGCGGGGTGTCCTTGTGCGGTTCCATTGTGTCGGCAATGCGACGAGCCACCGACAAGTCGGTAAGGAAATGTTGTCCGAGCGATTTTTTTGCTTTTACCTGTTGCATCGGCTGTTAATTATGTTTCGGTGTTATTACTATACTATAATCCCGGCGAAAAAAAGCATAATCCAATATTTTGGTGTATCTTTGCAAAGCCGTACAAAGGTAATGCACCGGCGAGAGAAAAGCAAGCGAAACAGCGCATAATTCACCGGTACCGGAGGCAATTTTTAATGTTTACAGAAATCCAAGATGCAAAAGCAGCAAGTAAAAAAGTTAGCTTCAAGCATACTCAAGTATGCCATTTTCATAGCCATAGGCGTGGGGCTTTTCTATTTCTTGTATAATAACGTGGATATTGCGCAAATGCGCAAAGTGTTAAGGGAAGATGTCAGTTACATGTGGTTTGTTCCTGTAATTGTCGTGAGTATCTTCAGCCACATCTTCAGGGCTTGCAGGTGGCGGTTGCAACTAAGGGCCATAGGCATCGACGCGCCGTTGAGCGCATTGATTAACTCCATTTTCGGCACTTATGCCGTCAACCTCATTTTCCCCCGATTGGGTGAAGTGTGGCGCACAGGCTATGTCGCAAGTCGTCAAAAGGCTTCGTTCACAGCCGTGCTTGGGTCGATGGTTGCCGACCGTCTTTCCGATACCGTGACCGTGCTGCTGCTCACCGTGTTCACTTTCTTCATTGCGCAAGGGGCATTTTATGAGTTCCTTTATACATATCCGCAAATCAAGGACGGGTTGTGGAACATAATCACCTCGCCGTGGGTGTGGTGCGCCGTGGTTGCGTGCATAGGTGCCGTGGTGTGGCTGTTCACGAGTAAGACGCAAAACCGTTTTATTGTGAAAATAAAGCAGATGGTGGCCAACTTGTGGGAGGGCTTTTCGGCAATAGGACGCATGGAAGGAAAATGGTGGTTTCTTGCCTATACGGTGCTTATATGGGGGTGCTACTTCATGCAACTTTATATTGCCACGTTTGCATTCTCATTTACCGATAACATAGGACTGAAGGCGACATTGGTGCTTTTTGTGCTTAGCAGCATAGGCATGGGCATTCCTACAAATGGAGGGCTTGGGTCGTGGCACATAGCCATAATATTCGGACTGTCGCTTTATGGTGTGGGGCGTTTCGACCCGACCAATTTCGACCCGCAGGCATCGGCATTTGCCATGTTGGTGTGGGGCGTGCAGACGGCATTGCTCATAGTGCTTGGAATTTATGCATTTACATATATAGCCATCGACCGCCGCCGTATCAGGACCGGAAAAACTGTGGTGCGTACCAACGGAAGTGGAATGAAGTTATAAATATCAAGATATAAGGAGGATACCCGTCATGCCAAAAGAATATAACGATTACTTCGACGAAGATGCAGCCGATGATGAAAAGGCCAAAGAGGAAACGCCTGAACAGATTGAAGCCAAAGAGATAGAAAGCCAAACTATAGGAAAACATACCGGCAAGTTGCGAAAGGCTGTTATTGCACTTGTGGCTGTGGCGGTGTTTGTGGCGGCGGTATGGGTTGCGGTGGTTTTTTGGGTGCCATTTATCATCGAGGCGCAGCAACGTGGCGCAATAGTGCAGGTGCGGCAAGAAGGAATGATATTCAAGACTTTCGAGGGTCAGATGATAACCGATGAACGCCTTGCCGACACCATTCACGTGTATCAGCGCGATTTCATTTTCTCGGTTGAAAATGATTCTGTAGCACGTAAACTCATGGAGTTGCAATCTACCGGCCGGAGGGTAGTCCTCACATACAAGGAATACCGCGGCACACTTCCGTGGCGCGGCAATTCAAAAATCATAGTCACCGGTTACAAAGTCGATTAACAGGCTTTTGCAGAAAGTGCGTAAAATGTTGCGTCGGGCACGCGCTGCGGCTTATTATTCGATGGCGTAGCGGCGCGGAGAGCAGCCTACGGCTTTCTTGAAATATTTGCCAAAGAACGACGGGCTGGCGAAGTTGAGGCGCAGGCTCACTTGCTGCACATTGTATTTGCCACTTTTAAGCAGGGCTTTGGCTTCGAGTATCACATAGTCGCGTATCCATTCGCCGGCATATCTCCCGCTTGCCTGATATACTACTCGCGACAGGTATTTGGGTGTCATGCACATGAGTTCGGCATAATACTGTATTTCACGCTCCTGTTCATAATGTTGTTGTACAAGTTCGATAAACCGGTCGAACAGCACGTGAGTGCGCTCTTCCACTTCGGCAGGTTTGTCGATGTGCATTTTCGAGATATTGTTGCAAGCGTTGCAAAACAGTATTTGCAGGTAGCTTGCAAGGGCATTACGTGTGAATTTGTAATCCGATTGTTCCATTTTTTTCCGCATTTGGGAGTAAATAAGCAGCGCTTCTTGAATCTCATCGGGCGACAAGTGCAGCAGCGGCTGTTTGCGTAGCAGCGAAACGTATGCGAAGTTACCTATTTCGTTCCCCAACGGAGCAGTAAACGCTATCAGCACCAATTTGCAGTCGTGCGAGATGTTGAGACATTCCCCTATCGAGCCTGCAAGCACTATCAGCAAGTCTCCGGCACAAATTTCCAGGTTCATGAGATCCTTATTAATGCGCATTTGTCCGCCGGTGCATAAAATCATCATGTTAAAGTTCAATATGAAGGGATGAAATGGCTTAATGAATGATGAAGCTTCGGCTTTGTCGTAGGGTTCGGTGAGGTTGTCGCCAATCATAAATTCGTTGTCACAAACAAGCGTATTGCCTGTGTCGGGCAGCATTGCGAGGTCTAACTGGGAAAATGCGTCTTTTTTATTATCCATAATCGTTCAGCTTTCTTTTTTATGGCAAAATTAACCTTTAGGACATAAAAATGAGCATATAAGTAAAATATTATTTGATAATTCATCTTATAGACCATTTTATTGTAGCAATGGAACTTAACTGTATGGACTTTTTGTGAGAAATTTGCGGTAAGAAAGAAACAAATTCAAAATGTCATATTTATGAACAAAACATTTATTACAATCATTGCGCTCGGATTGCTGCCACTTGCGGCCTGTACCGGTGAGCAAAGCCAAATCCACAGGCGCAGTGTGGCGGTTGTGCAGCCAAAACCGGTTGCCGTTGAAGCCGAGAAGAATTTCTCGGGCAGGGTTGAAGAAGCCAGGGAGATAAACCTCGGGTTCAAAACTCCGGGGCAAATAGAGGAAATTTGTGTCAAAGAGGGCGATTTCGTGAAGCAAGGCGACATGATTGCCAGACTCGACGATAAGGATTACCGGCTTGGGGTCGATGCACTTGAAGTGCAATACAATCAATTGTCGCGTGAAATAGAGCGTATGAAGCAACTTGTGGATGCAAAAAGTGTGTCGGAAAACGATTACGAGAAAGCCGTAGCCGGATGGAAACAACTGGGTGTGCAGTTGCAAGTAAACCGAAACAAACTTGACTATACACGGCTTGAGGCTCCGGTAAGCGGATATGTACAGAATGTGAATTATGAGCCGGCCGAGATGGTCGATGCTGGGATGGCAGTGGTGACATTGCTCGATACTCATAACATGGAGGTGGTTGTGGATATACCTGCCGATGTGTATCTGCAACGCGACCGCATCACGAAGATAAGTTGCAATTCAACGGTCACCGGCAAGAACGGCATACCGATGAAGTTGCTAAGCATAACCCCGAAGGCCGACGGTAACCAACTTTACCGCATGAGGCTTGCGTTTGCCGATGCTGCAGCGGTGCGGAACCTTACAGCTGGAATGAACATAGAAACGAAACTTATCATAGCAGCCATTGATTCGGTGCATGGCGTTACGTCTTGCACATTGCCCATGCACGCAGTGTTTAATGACGGTGGCCGTGATTTCGTGTGGGTGGTGGATGCCGATACGGTGGTGCATAAAACTGCCGTCACGCTTGGCGGCATTGCCGACGACGGAAGCATAACGGTGACCGGAGGCGTTTCCACCGGCGACCGAGTGGTGAAGGCAGGTGTGGAATACCTGCAAGACAGCGAGAAAGTGACTATATTGCCGGCTCCGGCCGAAACCAACGTTGGTGACATATTGTGACAGAAAGATGAAAATAACCAAGTTTTTCATTGAGCGACCCACGTTGTTTTGGTCGCTGATGGTGGGAATAATCATTGCCGGGGTGCTGGCATTCATTGAGATGCCAAAGCTCGAAGACCCGGCAGTGGCCACCAAGCAGGCAATGGTGGTGGCCATGTATCCCGGGGCTTCGGCTCATGATGTAGAGCTTGAGGTGGCACAATTGCTTGAAGACGAGTTGCGCAACCTTCCCGATGTGAAAAAGGTGAAGAGCGAGTGCCAGCCCGGAATGGCGATGATAACTGTGGAATTCAAGATGACGGTGTTGTTGTCGGAGTTGGAACAGCACTTCGACTTGCTGCGGCGCAAGGTCAACGACGTTGCCGGCCGTTTGCCGCAAGGGTGCTACGCGCCGATGGTGATAGATGACATGATGGACGTGTATGGTATATTTTATTCGTTTTCGGGCGACGGGTATGATTATCCCGAACTTTATAAATATGCCAAGAAGTTGCGCCGTGAATTGTTGGGTGTGAACGGAGTTAAAAGGGTGAATATAGTGGGTAACCGCGACGAGGTAATCAATATTATTTTGCCCAAAGAAAAATTGTCGCGTAACGGCATTATACCCACACAAGTGATGATGTCGTTGCAAAATGCCGACAAGAAGGTTGCCGCAGGCGATTACAACAGTGGTAGCGACAGGTTGCAATTGCGCGTGGCCGACTGTGTGGAAGACGAGAAGGATATTGCCAACTTGCTCATAAGCACATTCGATGGCAAGCAGATACGCCTTGGCGATGTGGCCACCATCGAGCGGGCATATTCCGAGCCGCAACGTAACGGTTTCTTCGTCAACGGCAAGCCTGCACTTGCCATATGCATAGCCATGGAAAACGATGCCATTGTTCCCGATGTTGGTAAGGCCGTCGATGAACGCCTTGAACAGGTTATGGCAACGTTCCCCGTAGGAATGCACACCGACAAGATATTTTTCCAGCCCGACAAGGTTGACGAGGCCATTAATTCATTTATGGTCAACCTGCTTGAATCGGTTGTGATAGTAATTCTCGTGCTTATTTTCACCATGGGGCTGCGCAGCGGTTTCATCATAGGTTTCGGGCTGATACTCACAATAGCTGTTTCATTCCCCATATTGCTTTGTTTCGGAACCACGCTGCAACGCATTTCGCTCGGGGCATTTATTGTGGCAATGGGTATGCTTGTTGACAATGCCATAGTGATAATGGACGGTATTCTTATCGACAAAAAGCGCGGCCTGCCGCCCGATACCTATCTTTACCGCATAGGGCGTAACACGGCCATGCCGTTGCTTGGCGCCACGGTGATAGCCGCCTCTACGTTTATCGGTGTTTACTTGTCGCCCGACTCGGCCGGTGAATATGCCCACGACCTGTTCCTTGTGTTGTGCGTGAGTCTGTTGGCAAGTTGGGTGCTTGCACTTATCCAAGTGCCCTTCTGTGCCAATGTGTGGTTACCTCGCCACGAAAAGCCGAGTAAGGACGGTGTAATGAATTCCCCGGTACACAAGTTCATACGCCGCAGCATAAGTGTGCTTATCGAGCATAAACGGCTCACCATTGCCACTGCATTTGTGGTGCTTGTGGCTTGCATATTCGGCATGACACGGGTGCGCAACCTGTTTTTCCCCGATTTCGACTACAAGCAATTCATAGTGGAATATTACCTGCCACAGCAGTCAAGCCCCGACCGAGTGAAGCACGACTTGCTGGAGATGAGCGACCTGCTGCTTGAAAATCCCGCCGTGGAACGTGTGGCTGCGAGCATGGGGTCGGCTCCAGCGCATTATTGCCTTGTGAGGCCGATGACTTCGGGTGGCGACTGCTATGGCGAGCTTATGGTAGATTGCAAGGATTATGCAACTGTTGTGGAGCAGATACCGGGCATACGCCGCCAATTGCGTGAATTGTATCCCGATGCTTACATACGCATACGCAAATACAATTTCTCGATAGCCACTTCGCACACCGTCGAGGTGGAGTTTACCGGCCCCGACCCTGCGGTTTTGCGCGATTTGAGTCGCCGGGCCGAGGATATAATGCGCCGATGCCGATATGTCGATGCCTATTCGGTGCAGAATAACTGGAAACCTCGGGGCAAGTCGCTCGTTGCCGAGTATTCGCGCGAGGACGCTTTGCGTTCGGGTATTGAACGTGGCGATGTGGCCAATGCATTGCTTGCCGCCACCGACGGTATGCCTGTGGGGGTGATGAATGACAAGGAACACATGGTGCCTGTAAACCTGATGGTGCGTAATGCCGACGGCTCGCGTATCGACAAGCTCGATGACATACCGGTGTGGAGCATGATGAACATACGCTTTGGCGAAGACGAGGTGAAAGAGCTGCTTGCCGCCGGTGGCAATGCCGCAAGCAAGTTGCAAGACGAATTGTTCAGTTGTGTGCCGTTGAGCAATGTCACAAGCGGAATATCGCTCGGTTGGGAAGAGGAAATGATACAGCGAATTAATGGTATCAGAGCCATAGAGGCCGAGTGCGATCCCAATCCCGAACTCGCCGACGCCACCCCGGCCAAGGTGGTTGAAAGCATTCGCGAAGAAATAGAGGCTATCCCGTTGCCCGATGGTTATACTTGCCGTTGGTCGGGAGAACTCGATTTGCAGACCGATGCCACTGCCAATGTGCTCAAGTATCTGCCACTCACCTTTTTTGCCATATTGGGCATATTGCTGTTACTGTTTAACAGTTGGCGCAAGGTCATTCTCATCATCGTCTGTTTCCCGTTTGTATTCTGTGGCATAACACCTGCCTTGCTGGCATCGGATACGCCTTTTACGTTCATGGCAATAATAGGCATGATGGGGCTGATAGGCATGATGGTGAAGAATGCCATAGTGCTCGTGGATGAAATCAACCGCCTGCAGGTGGAGGAGCACGTGCACCCCTACCATGCGGTGGTCGAAGCCACTGTGTCGCGTGTGCGGCCGGTGATGATGGCTTCGCTCACTACCATTGTGGGAATGATTCCGCTTGTGGGCGACCCCATGTATGGATCTATGGCCGTGACTATCATGGGCGGATTGACGATAGGCACGATTATCACACTTATATTGCTGCCGCTTTTCTACACGGCATTATTCTCGATACGCAAACCTAAAGAAGAACAACAATGAAACGACAAATTATAATAAGTTGCCTCGCCGTTTGGTGCGGGATGGCATTGGCTGCCGATGTAACGGTACCGATGTCGCTGGCCGAATGCCGCCGACGGGCCATCGAAAACAACGAGCAAATGAAACAGGCCGATAACGACCTGCGCCGTGCACAACTTGAAAAGGAGATAGCATTCACGTCGTATCTTCCTAAAATCGACGGCATGGCTTCGGCCGTTTATATGGTTCCCGACCTCGACATGATGGGCATGGAACTGCAAATGCGCGGAATGTATATGGCGGGGCTGACACTTACACAGCCGCTTTACACGGGTGGTAAGATACGCACAGGCAACAAGTTGGCAAAGATTGGTGTGGAATGCGCCGAGCAGCAGAACCGAAAGGCACGCATGGATGTGATTGCCGATGCCGATAATGCCTATTGGACATATATTTCGGTGCGGTCGAAGGTTAAAATGCTCGAAACTTATAGTGCGCAAATGGATACACTGCTCGGGCAGGTGGAAATTGCCGTCAAGGCCGGTATGGGTACCGAGAACGACTTGTTGCGAATAGGTACCAAACGCAGCGAAATTACTTACCAGTTACAGAAAGCCCGTAACGGTGCCGACTTGTGCCGTCTTGCGTTGTGCAATGTCACAGGCTTGCCGTTTGAAACCATGATAATGCCCACCGACACTGCCATAAGTGTGGCTGAACCCCGGGTGATGGATGGAGACATTTCAATGCGCCCCGAGCTTGCATTGTTGCAAAAGCAAGTGGAAGTGGGAGAACTGCAGGTGAAGATGGCGCGTGCCGATATGTTGCCACAGCTTGCCATAAGTGCCGGATACACCTATTACGGGAATGTGAAAGTGAACGGCATGAGCATGGATGCTATGGGGAATTATGTTCCGTTCACGCAAAAGTTTCAAGATGGAATAGGGTTGATAATGGCATCGGTGAGCATTCCCATATTGCATTGGGGCGAGAATACCAAGAAGGTGAAAAAGGCAAAAATCGAATTGCAAAATGCACAACTCGATTTGCAACGTAGCACGCGGTTGCTTGACATTGAGGCCAGGCAGGCCGTTCAGAATGTGACCGACGGGTATAATATGGTGCTTACTGCCCGCTTAGGATGCAGGCAGGCCGATGAAAACTTGCGCGTGATGAATGAACGTTACCGCACGCATATGTGTACACTGACCGATTTGCTCGACGCACAGTCGCAGTGGCAGCAGGCACAGAGCAACCGCATCGAGGCTGTCACACAATATAAAATATATCAAACCGAATATTTGCGTACCACGGGTCGGCTCGAATAGTGACTGTTTAAGTAACATATTTTTTACCAAACAGACCGTCAATGTAGCTATTTGCTACTTGACGGCCTTTTTTTAACATAAATCGGGTGTTACCGTAGCCAATTAGAACAGCATTATATCCTTTCAGGTATCTGTTGGACGAACATTAATTTCTACTTTTGTATCGATACAAACCAACTCTTTTTCTCCATACGATATGACTCTTAATCACCCCGGCGACATATTGCTAAATGACTTCCAAGATTTCATTTCGGCTCACTATTCCGATAGTGATTTGTCGGTGTGTTTCGATATAAATGAACTTGCCGCCGCGACCGAGTCGATGTCGTTTGATTCATATCTGTTTTTGGTTTGTATCGACGGTGAAGTCAAAGGTGACATTGACGGAACTCATTACTCACTGAAGGCAAATGACTTGTTGCTGTGCCGCCCCAACAGGCTTTTGAGCGGCATATCACAAAGTGCCGATTTCAAGTGCATGGCAATCAAGATTTCGCAACAAATGTTGCTTTCGATTCTCCCGGTTAATGAACGCTTGTTCACAAGCAATGTGCATTTTGCCAAATATCCGGTGGTCGGCATCAATGATGACGATGCCGCGCGGTTGCGTGTTTATTGTTCGTTGCTTAATGCGGAAACGGCCAATAACGGAAACCGTTACCGCCGTGAAATAATAATATCATTGACGATAGCCACAATTCACAAGATATTTTATTTTATCGATAAATATCTTGGACTGAATGGGAAAGGGCAATTGAAGCAAAGTGAAATATTATTCGGAAAATTTATAGAATTATTGTCAGACAGCAGTTTGAAGCAGCGTACCGTAAACTTTTATGCCGAGAAACTGTGTGTGACGCCCAAATATCTGTCGGTAGTATGCCGCCGCACGAGCGGTCGCACGGCATCGGAATGGATTAATGAGTTTGTTGTCAAGGAGATAAAGAAGCAACTCAAGCATTCGTCCAAATCAATCAAAGAAATAGCTCTTGACCTTGATTTCCCCAATCTTTCATTTTTCGGCAAATATGTGAAAGCCCACCTCGGCCTTTCTCCGACCCAATATCGCAAAAAGTTATTTGAGTAACACCATCTTATTTGAGATACTTGAAGAAGGTGTTTACCGATATTTGATTTTAAAATAGTTCATGATTGATTTATAATGGTCTTGGGCGGTGAGGCAGGTGTCGATTAAGTAACCGGGTGTATGTGGCCATTCTCGCAACCCCCGGTAATAGAATATCTTCAGCTCTTCGGTTATTATAAATGGTACGATATTATATTTAAGGCACTCTTTGAACATTATTAATCGTCCAACACGTCCGTTTCCGTCTTGAAATGGATGTATTGTCTCAAAACGTTGGTGAAAGTCAAGAATATCCTCAAATGTAATAACTTTTTTTTCACGGTATTCTTTAAGCAAAAAACGAATTGATATACCTACTTTTTCGGGTGCAATGGTTTCCATACCTCCTACTTCATTAGGAAGTCGTTTGTATTCTCCTATAGCAAACCATTCTTTTGAAGCATACGAGGTTCCTGATTTAAGTAATTTGTGTAGTTGTTTTATTAAGTTTTCTGAAAGTGGTTCATTTGCATGGTCGATTATAAAATCGATACATCTGAAGTGATTGGTTGTTTCTATTATATCGTCAACTTTGATTGCTTCAGTTGATATTCCTATCGTGTTTGTTTCAAAAATGTAACGAGTTTGCTCTTTAGACAAGCGGCTTCCTTCAATATGGTTGGAATTATATGTGAGATCAATTTGTGTGCGGTGATATATGCCTCCTTTGATTTTTCCGGATTTCTGTTCACGTAATGTTTTGAGTAGGGGAGAAATTTTGTGGTTGGCATTTCTTCGTTGAGGTATAAATGCATTGGCAGGAATATTCCAAGTTTTTCCCACAAGTTGTGCTCCGGGTATTCGGCCTTGTGAACAGTAGTTGCGGACAGTGCGCTCAGCTAAGCCATGTGCATTGGCAAATTCTTTTACAGAGATAAAATCCATTGTTATCGGCAAGAAATTATTGAATTATGGAGTAAAGGTACATAATTCTTGCCGATATCGGCAAGAATTAATGCTTTTTATTTGCCGTAGCCGAGTTCTGCAAGCAATCGGCGGTTCCACTCACGGCGTTCTCTATCGAAAAGCCACCCCCATTTGTTGAAATAGCGTATCATGTTGGTCATGTGTATGCGCAGCATGGCAGGGTCTTTATATGACGATGCCCTATGGGCATGGACTATTGTAACCTTCGGCCAGAACATGGTGCGGTAACGCCGGTGCATACGCCGTGTGATGTCGATATCTTCGGGATACATGAAGAAACGTTCGTCAAACAGTCCCACTTCTTCGAGGCACCGTGTGCGGAAAAACATGAAACTTCCCTGGTGGTATGGGATATTAAGTGGCTGCTTGTGGTTCCAAAATTCAAGCAGGTAGCGGTAATTCATTTTTTCGACCAACTTCTTTGGTAAGAAGCGGCGGAAAATCAGGTTGGCCGGTGTCGGCAACAGACGGCACACATATTGCAGCCGTCCGTCGGGGTAAACCACATTCGGAATAAGCTGTGCCACATCGGGGGTTGCATTCATATATTCCACGATGTGTTCAATCACTCCCCGGTTGAAATACACGTCGGAGTTAATCACCAAGTGGTAGTCGCTGCGTGCTGCAATGCTGCGGCGTATTGCAACATTGTGCCCTGCACCGTAGCCAAGGTTGGCATTGTTGAATATGTAAGTGACTTTAGGGTGCGCCTTGCAGAAGTTTTCCAATTCGGGAGCAGGCGAATTGTCGCATACATATATCGTTGAGACCGGGCTGTCGCAAAGCGATTGCAGGCAGCGGCGCAATTCTTCCTTGTCAGTGCGGTATGTTACAATTGATGCGGTAATAAGCATATATGCTTTTGGGAAGGAAAATGTAGGGGGTGTATCAAAATGCGATTTTACTTCTTGTAGAGACGCGATTAATCGCGTCTCTACAACTGTCTCTGTAAATCAGTCGTTGTTGTTATAGAGACGCGGCAGGCCACGTCTCTACAATGTCGGAATTACGATACACCCGCTACTGTACTTTGTGTACTATGATAGTGTTATTTCACTTCTTTCACAAGGAAAATTTCGGTGGGGAAGTGGTCGCTGTAGCCGTTGAGGTACACACCCGAGGCATGGGTACGCAACGGATAGCCTTTGCGGTCGCCGTCGGTGGTCTTCAAGAAATCGAAGTTCAGCACTTCGTTTTTGAAAAACGTGAGCCGTGAACGGTCGCCAAGGAAGTATTGCGATATTATGATTTGGTCAAACAGGTTCCATTGCCCGCGGTAGGCAAGCGAGCCTATGCCCTTGTCTAGCGTTTTCCACCATGGGTTGTATAGTTCGCCCGGTTCTTTCACGTCCTCTTTTTCCTTCTTTGCGCCGAGCACTTCGGCAACGCTTGGGTCAAACGGGTCGTCGTTCAAGTCACCCATGATGATGATGCCTTGGTTGGGGTCATCCACGAGCAGTGAGTCAACCGTCTGCCTCACGCGTTTGGCGGCCGCTTCGCGCAGGTAGTTTGATCGTTCCTGTCCGCCCGAGCGTGACGGCCAGTGGTTCACTATCACGCTCACTTTTTCGCCTGCGAGCAAGCCGGTTACACACATTTGGTCGCGAGTTTTAAACTCAGGATAGCCGTCAACCACTACACGAGAATTAACCACGTTGAGCACACGGAAAAATCGTGGGTTGTAAAGCAGAGCCACGTCGATGCCGCGCAAGTCGGGCGAGTCGTGATGCACTATTTGCAGGCGCAAGTCCTTAAGTGCAGGATCTTTCACCAAGTCTTGCAGCGGGGTAATGTTTTCGATTTCCGAAACGCCGATGATTGCCGGCCCCATTGGGGTTGCCTTGGTGGTCATTTGGCTTATTGCGTAAGCCATGTTGTGCACCTTGTTGCGGTATTTTTCGCCGTCCCATTTTTTTGAGCCGTTCTCGGTGTACTCGTAGTCATATTTGCCGTTGTTGTTTATTGTGTCGAAGAAGTTTTCAAGGTTGTAGAACGCTACTCCGAACACCTGATAACGCTTGTCGTTGCCTGTGGCGGCAAACACCACTGTAGCCACGGCTATCAATGCCAATAATTTTCTCATAAGTTTACCGGTTGTTTGTTTTGGTCTCCAAAATTAAGAAAATATCTGCAAAAAAAGGCTGTTTAAAATAAGTAAAATATACAAGTGTTACCGAATTGTAACTTTTAGGACAATAAAACTGCCTGCGATGCACAAGTTTTACACCGTTGTTATATGCGTTTGGTTGCAAAATGTGAAATTTGCAATCCATTATGGTGTGAAGATTGGCCTGAATGGCGTGAAATTTGTCCTCGGTTAATTTATTTTCACATGAAGGGGTATTGTATGGAAAAAAATGTATATATTTGTTTGCATCTTTTGCCGTCGCAGAGCGGCTTACCGGTGTGTAATAACAGATGATTGTGAAACAACTTAATATATTTTTATTAACCCATTGCTTATGAGAATTAAACTCTTACTGCTCATTACGCTACTGGCGGCAATACCGGTGTTTGCCCAAAATTCCGGTTTGCGCGGCGTGGTGGTGGATGCCCGCAGCGGGCAGCCGTTGGCAGGGGCTACCGTTATCCTCGAAGGCCAGGATATTTCGGTGGTAACCGGGCCTAACGGCGATTTCCGCATTTCTACGGCATCTCCGGGCACCGACAACCTGCTCATTTTGTGTGCAGGTTATGATGATTGGTCGTCGCAAGTTGAAATTGCGAGCGGCGCGATTGATGACATGGGGTCGCTCTCCATGAAATCGCAATCGACGTTTTCGGCTGCTTTCGGCGGCGATGAAGACCTTATGATCGATGAGTCGCAACTCGAAGACGAAGAGGGTAACAGCCAGACGATAGGCTTGCTTTCGGGGGCTTCCGACGACGTGTTCTACCAGGCCGCAAGCTGGGACTTCAGTGTGATGCGTTTCCGCCTGCGCGGATATGATTCGGAATATTCCGAAACTTACATTAACGGTGTCAACTTCAACGAGCCGGCACGCGGACGCTTCAATTACAGCATGCTTGGCGGACTTAACCAGGCCTTCCGCAACAAGGTTGTGGGTTTGGGGCTTGAGTCAACCAATTTCGGTTTCGGCCAAATAGGCGGAGCCACCAATATCAACACTTTTGCGGCCGATTATGCCCCCGGTTTCCGTGCCAGCCTTGCCTATACCAATGGTAACTATTATGCCCGCGGTATGGTGACATATGCCACCGGACTTAACAGCAAGGGGTGGGCATTCACCGTTTCGGCGGTAGGGCGTTACTCCGACGAAGGTATCTATCCGGGTACTTTCTATCACTCGGGCGGCTATTTCCTGTCGGCGCAGAAGGTGTTTAACGACCGCCACAGCCTGTCGCTAACCACATTCGGGGCACCCACGCAGCGTTCCAATAATTCGGCTACTTTTGAGGAGGCTTACGAATTGTCGGGCAGCAACCTGTATAACCCCAACTGGGGTTTCATGCCCGATGGTGACAAGCGTACCGCCCGCGTGGTGGAATGCTTCGACCCGACGGCCATACTTAACTGGCTGTGGACTCCCAACAGCAATGTCTCGTTAAATACCGGCGTGGCTGTGCGCAAGTCATATTATTCATCATCGGCTCTGCAATGGTATAATGCTGCCGACCCGCGTCCAGATTATTATCGTTATCTGCCATCTTATTTCGACAACGAAGAATCGAAAGCACTCTATACCGATCTGTGGCAAAACGACGAGGCGTTTCGCCAGGTGAATTGGGGCAACTTGTACCAAACCAACTACATGAACAACTGGCAGGCCGACCAGACCGGCGTTGACAAAGGTTCGACTTATATTCTCGAAAAGCGTCACAGCAACCAGTTTAATGTGCTGTTTAACTCGACGCTTAATATGCGTCTCAACGACTATATGACTTTGCAGGGTGGTGTGGGGCTTAACTACACCCGCGCTTCTTATTACAAGACAGTGAAAGACTTGCTCGGAGGACGTTATTGGCTCGACATAGACCAGTTTGCCGAGCGTGATTTCCCTGCCGACGGCATATTGCTGCAAAATGACTTGAACAATCCCAACCGCCGCGTGGGCGAAGGTGACCGTTTCGGATATGATTACAACATCAATTCGATTTCGGCCAATGCTTGGTTGCAAAATGCAATCAATCTTGCTCACTGGGATATCAACTATGGTTTCCGCGTGAGCTACACGCAATTCCAGCGTGACGGACGTATGCGAAACGGTCGTGCGCCCGAAAATTCTTACGGCAAGGGCGTGATGCACCAGTTTGACAATGCAATGTTCAAAGCCGGTGCGACTTATAAGCTCGACGGGCGCAACAGTTTCACCATTCATGCCGCTTACGGCACCAAGGCTCCTACATTCGAGCAGTCGTATATTTCACCTCGTATCAAGGACGATGCAATCACCGGATTGAGCAGCGCGCGCATCTTATCGGGCGATATTTCTTACTCGTTTAATTATCGACGCTTTAAGGGTACGCTTACCGGTTTTTGGACCAATATATATGATGATACCGAGCGCACGGCGTTCTATGACGACCAGTATTCCACGTTCATGAACTATGTGCTTACCGGTGTGGATAAGACCTATAAGGGCGTTGAGTTGGGTATGGCTTACAAGATTACCCCGTCGCTCACCGTGAATCTTGCCGGTACTTATTCGCGTTACCAATATAAGAACAACCCGATAGGTACTCGCAGTTATGAAAACGGTTCACAAGCCGACATCACTCAACAGGTGTTCCTGAAAAACTACTACGTGAGCGGTACTCCGCAACAGGCCTACAGCCTTGGTTTCGATTATGTGGCTCCGGGTATGTGGTTCTTCAATGTGACCGGTGTGTGGATGGGCGACAGCTATATCGATCTTTCGCCTATACGCCACGAGGCGATGCCCGAATTGTGGCTTTATGTCAGCAGCGAACAAGAATTGCAACAGCGTATAGAGCAAATCGCACACCAAGACAAGCTCAACGATGCTTTTGTGCTTAACGTGAGCATAGGCAAGCTCATTTATTTGAATCGTTCGGCTTCGCTCAATTTGAACCTGAACATCGATAACGTGCTTAACAATAAAAACATACAGACGGGCGGTTATCAGCAAGGTCGTTTCGACTATACTAACTACACCACCACCCGTTACCCCAATAAATATTATTACGCGCAAGGTATTAAGGTTTACTTCACCGTGGGCGTGAGATTTTAATCCATTATAATAATTAACACACAGAATTATATTATACACAATATGAGACTTTCTAAATTATATCTCGCGCCGATGTTGGCGTTGGCATCTGCGGGTATCGTCGGGTGTTCCGACAATTTCGATACTCCGCCCATGGTAATTCCTACTACCGACATCGAAGCCAATATTACCATCTTCGACCTCAAGAAGCAATATTGGAACAACGACCGCAACTATATCGACACCATCGCTCTTGCCGAAAATGGCGACAGCCTTTATATCAAGGCCAGGGTAATCAGTTCCGACGAATCGGGCAACATATATAAGGCTCTTTACGTACAAGATGAAACCGGTGCGCTGTGCTTGTCGATCGACCGCAACAACCTTTATAACGACTACCGTGTGGGTCAGGAAGTGGTGCTGTCGGTGAGCAATATGTACATAGGAAAATATAACGGTCTGCAACAGCTTGGCCAGCCCGAATATACTCAGAAATATGGCTGGGAGGCAACATTCATGTCTTATGAGCACTTCTTGCGTCATGTTCGTGCCAATGGGCTTCCCGATGTATCGAAAATCGATACCATCGACATCGACCTTGGCAATCTTCCGTCGTCGGGCGACGAGCTTATCAGGATGCAAGGTCAGCTTGTGCGCTTGCGCAACGTGCATTTCCCCGAGGCCGATGGCTTGACTACATTTTCGGATGCCGAGGAAAGCACCAATCGCACGGTTGAAGATGCAAATGGCAACACCATCATCATGCGAAACAGCAGTTATGCCGACTTCCAGCCCGACTTGTTGCCGTTGGGCGATGGTGACATTATCGGTATCCTGGGTTATTACGGCGAGGATTGGCAACTGTTGTTGCGTAGCACCGACGATCTCAAGGGCTTTACCGATGGTACAAGCGGTACTGTTGCCAACCCATATACCATTGAGCAGGCAATCGAGTTGCAAGGTGCTGCCTCAGGCTGGGTTACCGGTTACATAGTAGGTGCCGTGGCTCCTGAAGTGTCAACTGTTGACAGCAATGATGACGTTGAATGGCAGGCTCCGACCACGCTTGACCAGACGCTTGTGATAGGTGCTACGGCCGACACTCGCGACATTGCGCAATGTATAGTAATGGAATTGCCGCAAAACAGTTCGCTGCGTGCCCAAGCAAACTTGCGCGACAATCCGTCGCTCCTGGGTACTCAAATCTGGGTATCGGGTACGCTCGAAAACTTCATGGGCACTTACGGCCTCACCGGCAACAGCGGCTCGCAGAGCGAATACAAGCTCTCGGCAACTCCCGGTGGTGAGGTTTCTATCTTTGAAGACTTTGAAAATTGTGGAAGTACTGTTCCCGATACTTGGACTGCCTACAATTATGCAGGCGACAAGGATTGGTTTGTGAATTATAGCGATTATGAAAAGAACAATTATGCTTCAATGACCGGTTTTAAAGGCAATAATCCTCCTTTTGAAACTTGGTTGGTAACCCCGGCTTTGAATGTTGGCGAGGCAGCCAAGAAGGTATTTTCATTTGACTGTCAACTTGCGGCATTTGGAGGAACTACTACCACATTCCAGTGCTTTGTGATGACTACAAAAGATCCTAAAACATCTGATAATGTAGAAATCACAAGTCAAATTAATTGGCCTACACCTCCGTCAGGAGGTAATTATTCCGACTGGATTCCTACAGGCGATATAGATTTGAGTGGATATACCGGTACAATTTATATCGGTTTCAGATACTATGCCGATCCTGATGTGGAATATGATACATGGAGTATCGACAATTTCCGTTTCGGTATTGAAAGTGGAGCAACTCCTGATCCGGGTCCGGATGATCCCGACACTCCGGTTAGTACAAATCGTGCCGACTTTGAGACATTCAACGGCGGGCAGCCTTCTACTCGTTACGGAACCAACACCAGCAATGACGGTTGGACCACTGAGCAATGTGCAATATTCTCAGGTGCTGCCGATGCTGATAATTCTGTTGCATATCAAACCGGATTGTTTGACTTTATCACACAAGTTCCCGGTACTACCGATTATGCGTTTGCTGTCTGCATGATGGGACGTACCGATCGCACCGGAATTATCACTTCGCCGACTATTTCAGGCGGTTGTGGTTCGCTTTCGTTTGAATGGGGTAAACCTTATGGTGATGATGAATTGGCTTTCCGTGTTGATATTATGCAAAACGGTGCAGTGGCAAAAACGTTTACCGTAGAGGGTAATCCCGCACGTTATGAGGTGCAAACATACACCGAAGAAAATATTAACGTAAGCGGTGATTTCTCGATCGTATTCACTAACTTGTGTCCGACAAATACAAGCGGCAGCAGTGCCGACCGCGTATGCGTGTGGAACGTGGCATGGACAAGTCATGAATAATAACGGGTCAAGTTTAGACATGATATAATTTGAGGCGGATGCGCAAGTGTCCGCCTCTTTTTTATTACCTTTGTCCAAGAGTTGTAGAGATGCGATTAATCGCGTCTCTATTGAAAAATTTCCGGCTATGAAAAATATATTGTATGCTTTGATTGCCATGGCGACGGCATTGGTGGCCGTGTCGTGCGCGGGTGGCGGGCAGCAGCCTGCCATGACGGGATTTGTGGTTGTGGAGAACGGTGGCTTTGCCATCGATGGGCAACCTTACCGTTTTGTAGGAACAAATTTGTGGTATGCACCCATATTGGCCTCGCAAGGGCAGGGTGGCAATAGGGAAAGGTTGAAAAAAGAACTCGACTCGTTGCAAGCCCTGGGTATCAACAACCTGCGTATTCTTGCCGGTGCCGACGGCCCTCACGGTATTCGCACGCACATCGAGCCTACGTTGCAACCAAGTCCGGGAGTGTATAACGATACGCTGCTGCAAGGCCTTGATTACTTGCTTCGCGACCTTGAACGGCGTGGCATGAAAGCCGTGATTTATCTCACCAACTCGTGGGAGTGGAGTGGCGGTTTCAGCAGTCACCTTGAATGGACGGGGCATGGTACGGCTCCATTGCCAACCGAGGTTGACTGGGGCACATGGTGCAAGTATGCCCGGAATTTTGTCTTGGACGACAGTGCCAAGCATATATATTACCGCCATGTGCGCCACATAGTGGGTCGAACCAATTCACTTACCGGCCGCCCGTATAGCGAATCGCCTGCAATCATGGCATGGCAGGTGTGCAACGAGCCGCGCGCTTTCAGCCGCGAAGGTAAAGATTCGCTTGCAACATGGATACAGCATACGGCGCAAATTATCAAGAGCATCGACCCTAACCATCTGGTTTCTACCGGCAGTGAAGGGAAATATGGTTGCGAAGTCGATATTGACTTGTGGGCTCGCATTCACACCATGCCCGAGATTGATTATGCCGTTATCCACATATGGCCGCACACGTGGCAATGGGTGGCACGCGACTCGGTGGAGACAGGTGTGGAACAGGCTTGCCGAGCCACACGGGCATATATCGAGGAGCATCATGCCGCATTGCGTGGCAGCGGCAGGCCGCTTGTGCTCGAAGAGTTTGGTTATCCTCGCGACGGCAGGCAACTTGTCCCGGGCTCTCCCACTTCGGGCCGCGATGCTTATTATCAATATGTTTTCAACATAATGCGCAATGATACACTGCTTGCAGGGTGTAACTTTTGGGGATGGGGTGGTGCAGCCCGTCCGCAGCATGAAATGTGGCAACCGGGTGACCCGTTCACCTGCGACCCCGCTCACGAGCCGCAGGGGCTTTATTCGGTCTTTGATTGCGACACCACCACGCTTGAAATAATCAGGAAAAGTTAGGAATTAGAGGAATATGGGTGTGTAAATTGCAAATTCAAGAGGGCGGCAAAGTTATGCATCCACACACTCGGCCTCAAAGATGTCGAACACATTGAACCGTAATGCATTCGACCTCTTTGAGGCCGTTCCTAATATGTTGGTTTCATGCTCCGACGGTTCGGCTTCGCCTCACACATCGGTTACCACAGATTGGACGGCTTTACCGCCCCGAATTTGCATTTCGACACATCCCCTTTGTTTGTGGCATTTATCTTATTTGCGTAGATTTATTATTTGCGTGTATGTTTCGCCGAAACGGTTGGTAAAAATTACTTTCAGTTCTTTGGCTCCGTCTGAAGGCATTGCGCGGAATAAATGGGCTGTTTTTACTAAATTAGCCCGATTTTTCCTCAATGCGGCAAAAGTCTCGTCAGTGTCGGTAAACTGTTCCATTTCGCCCATTAATTTGCCATCCTGGTACCAAACCACGCTGCAAGCATTATCCCAATCCCATATATTTGCAACCACAAAACTGCTTTGCGTGAGGAATTCACCCGGTTTGTAAAGGCGGAATTGATAGCTGAAATCACGTCGGGTTCCTTTGTAGTGCCATTTTAATTTATCGCCTTTAACGTCAACCACCATATACCCGTTTGGAGCTCCGCACTGGTTGACCCATCCGGCCCACCATGCACCGCAAGCTGCACCTATGTTGTGCTCATATAAGTTAGCAGTAACTTCGGTATTTTGGCAAAAGTGGGTGTGGCCGCAGAATATGTGCACATTATAGTCTTTCAAGGCATCCTTCAGTTCATTGGCATTGCGTATGTTTCCCCCGTTTGCAACTGTGTTCCATCCGGCAGCGTGCATATTAAGTATAACTAAACTCCCTTTGGGTACATAACTTAGGTCTTTCTTCAACCATGCGATTTGGTCGCCTGTCATACATTCGATGTATTGCGTGTTGCCAACATAGTTGAGGTTTTTCATTGTGATTATATGCACTTTACCAATGTTAAAAGAGTAATCGGTGGGACCGAAGTAATGGTTAAACACCATTTCTCCATATACCTGAGTGCCCGATTCCATGTTGTGCAAGTCTTGGAAACGTTTGTCAAAGTCGTGGTTGCCGATACACTGGAAGAAAATGGAACCGGTGTTTTTTATCGATTCTTTATATTCAGGGTAAAGAGTCATGTTATCGAAAACTTCGTCACCAAGTGTCATGCTCACCACTTCACGGGTTTGCTTCAGTGAATCGATGGTTTCTTTCAAATCTACAACGGTTTCCCGGCGCCACCGCGACATTTCGTGCTCGTTACGCACTTGTGGGTCGGATATTGTAATGAAATAGAAATCGTTGGAGCTTTCTTGCCGTTTTTGTAGGATAAAATCATGTTTACCATTGTTGTCAGCAAGATTTTTCACCGCTATATAGAAGCCGTCGGCCAGCCCGTCGGTTTGCGGTAAATGGTATGCGGCCGGAGTGGAAATGCTGACAAATTTGCTGACGGTTGTGTCGCTTTCCAAAACCCACATTCCGTTTGAATCGGTTTCAATAAAGTTTACACCATCGTTAACTACAACACCGGCAATTCCTTTCCCTTGAGGGTCGGTAACTTTCCCCGAGAATTTCAATAACGAGGGTTGAGCCGGCAGGCTGAAAAATGTGCTGCAGCACAATAGACATGCAATAGCTGATAATTTCATAATTGTTTATTTTATTATTAGGCAAAATAAAGTAAATCATGTGTCATTCTGATTACAAAAGGCTAATATCTTGAAACAATAATTCGAGATTTCAGCCTTTTGTAACAGCCTGCCTATTGATAAACATCGGCCACCGTGTTAACAGCCTCCCAGTGCCTGGTAGAGGGCAACTGTGGCTTGCAGTGCGGCGAGCCGGTCGTCAACTACGTTGAGCCTGGCCGACAGCAGTGAGCGGCGGGCCGTGAGCAATTCAAGGTAGGTGGCATTGCCTGTGCGGTACAAAGCCTCGGCAGTGGCGACCGAGCGTTCCAGTTCGCGGCATTGGCGACTGTGGCTTTCAAGGCTGCGGCGAGCCGACTGTGTGGCATACAGCGCATCGTTCACTTCCTGTCCGGCATCGAGCAAGGCCTGCTTGTAACCAAGCAGCGCAATCTGTTCCTCGTCTTTTGCCACTTTGAGATTGGAAATCAGTTCACCACGATTGAATATCGGCTGGGTGAGCGATGCCAAAGCCTGTAAAATCCACTCACCGGGATTGGTTACGGCATTGTCTAAGGCATCGGTCCAGCCTGCACTGCCCGAGAGAGTCAGTCGCGGATAAAATGCAGCCCTGGCCACATTGGTCTCGTAATAAGCACGTGCCAGTGTCATTTCGGCCTGTATTACATCGGGACGCTTGGAAAGCAGGCGTAACGGCAGGCCTATGTTGATTTCTTCGGGTAATTGCTGTTCGGCAAGTGTGCCGCGGTCTATGGTCCGGTGGGTGGTGCCGAGCAGTGTGCACAGGGCATTCTCGGCTTCGCGTTGTTGCCGTTGCAAGTCGTTGTGTGATGCTTCCAGTTCGTAAAGCGATGCGCGAGCCTGGGTGACGGCATTCTCGGTCTCTTCTCCCACTTTCATCAGGGCTTCCATGGTGCGCACTTGTTCGCTCCACATTTCCAGTGTCGATGTGCTTATTTCTATTTGTTCGTCAAGTGCCATAAGCGAGAAATAGCCGTCGGCAATCGATGCAACCAGTTGGGAGCGCACTGCTTGCTTGTAGGCCTCCTGTTCCAGCATGGCCGCTTTTGCGCCCTGCTTGGCATTGCGCAAACTGCCGAATATATCGATTTCCCAACTTGCCGATAGTGGCAATGTGTAACTCTTTGTGGCTGCATTGCTGCCCGATTTGTTCACCGATGCTTCGGGTGAAAAATCAATCGAGGGCAGGAACGACAATTTTGCAGCCGTCAGTTGCGCCCGTGCCTGGTCGAGCCGCAACAGGGCCACTTGCATATCGGTGTTATGCTCAAGCCCGTAATCGATTAATTGTTGCAGGCGCAGGTCGGTGAAGAGTTCCTGCCAAGGCAGGTCGCCGAGCGTCAATGAGTCGTTGCCGCCATCGGTGGCTATGCTGTCGGCATAGCGATAAAGGTTTTCCACCGGCAACAAGTCGGTGTCGGGGCGTTGGTAGTTGCGGTATATCGAACAACTGCCCAAAGCCATTACCGGTAATATGAATATTAAAACTAAGTGTTTCATGCTGCCTCCCTGTCTTGTTTGCGTTTGCCCATAACTTTTTCTTCAACCCACATGAATATTATGCTGAAAGCAGGCGTTATGAAAAGCAAGGCCAATGTTCCTATTATAAGTCCGCCCACGGCACCCACACCGAGCGAGCGGTTTCCGTTGGCGCCCACACCCGATGCGAACATAAGCGGCAACATACCGAATATCATTGTCAATACCGTCATCAATATGGGGCGGAAGCGCACGGCGGCCGCGCTTAGTGCCGCTTGCACGAGTGTCATGCCCGCTTTTCGTCGCTCGGTTGCATATTCGGTCATGAGGATTGCTGTTTTGGACAGCAAGCCTATGAGCATCACAAGCCCCGTCTGCAAGTATATGTTGTTGTCGATGCCCCACAGCCGGGCAAACAGGAAGCTGCCCATAAGCCCGAACGGTACCGACATCATTACTGCCATGGGAATGAACAAGCTCTCATACAAAGCGCACAATATAAGATAAATGAACAAGATGCATATGCCATACACGATGGTGGTGTTGTGCGACTTGGCAAGCTGCTCCTCTTCGCGCATCATGCCCGAAAATTCATATCCGTAGCCTGTGGGCAACGTCTGCTTGGCAACTTCGCTTATGGCGGCAATCACGTCGCCCGAACTGTAGCCCTTTGCAGGCATACCGTTGACGCTTATCGATGAGAACATATTGAAGCGTTCAAGTGTTTCGGCACCGTAGGTCTTGGTGAGTGTTACGAATTGGCTCACCGGAGCCATTCCGTCGTTGGTGCGCACAAATATGTTGTCGAGCGATTGCAGGCTGTTGCGTTTGTCGGCCGGCGCTTGTATTATCACCCGGTATAATTTGGTGAAACGGTTGAAATTAGAGGCATACACACTGCCGAAGTAACCTTGCAACACGCCAAGCACTTCGTCGGTGGTTGTGCCTGCACGTTGGCAACGTGCTTCGTCCACGTCGATGGTGTATTGCGGGAAATTAGCGCTGAACGAGGTGTATGCCCGTTGCACTTCGGGGCGCTTGTTGAGAGCGGCTATGAAGTCGTCGGTCACCCGGCTCAGGGCTTCAATTCCCTTGCCGCCGCGGTCTTGCAGGCATACTTCGAAACTGTTGCCGGTACCGTAGCCGCGAATCATGGGCGGAGCCGACACGAATATCTGCGCATCCTTGATGTGGGCGGTCAATTGGTATATTTTTTCAACAATGGCATCAACCGAACCCTCTTTGTCGTCGCGTTGGTCCCATGGTTTCAATTTTATCATGAATGTACCGTGCGACGAGCCGCTGGTTCCCATGCTGAAACCGGCCACGTTGTTATAATTATTGATTTGCGGAATTTTCTTCAATTCGGCTTCCACCTTTTGCATTATGGCGGCAGTCTCGGCAAGGGTGCTGCCCGGCGGAGTATCTATGCCCACGTTAATCGAGCCGGTGTCTTCGTTAGGCACAAGGCTGGTTTTGCTTGTTCCCATGAAGTAGAGTAGCAGTCCGCAAGCGGCAAAGAATGATACCCACACCACCCATTTGCGCTTGACAAGAGTTTCGGCGCCAATCTTGTAGCGAGCCACTATGCGCTTGAACGAAGCCTCGAATGCAAGGCGGAAACGGGTTGAGAATTCGAGTTTGGTGCCCTCGGTCACTATTTGGTTGGGGCGCAGCAGCAGTGCGCACAGTGCCGGGGAAAGCGTCAGTGCGTTGATTGCCGATATGCCCACTGCAACCGCCATTGTAACGCCAAACTGGGTGTAGAACACACCCGATGTGCCACCCATGAACGATACCGGAACAAACACGGCCATGAACACGAGCGTTGAGGTGATGATGGCCGATGCAATGCCGTCCATGGCATCGACTGAGGCCTTGAACGGAGAGCGGTAACCGGCATCGAACTTCGTCTGCACCGCTTCGACCACAATCACGGCATCATCGACCACAATACCAATGGCAAGTACCAATGCAAACAGCGTGAGCAGGTTGATACTGAAACCTGCAAGGTACAAGGCCGCGAATGTGCCTATGAGCGATACCACGATGCTTATGGCCGGAATAAGCGTGGAACGCGGGTTCTGCAAGAACACATAAACCACAAGCACCACAAGAATCAGGGCTTCGATGAGCGTTTTTATAACCTCATTGATCGATGCGTCGAGGAAAGTTTTGGTGCTCATCAGTTCCACGATTTTCATGTCCTCGGGCAAATCTTTAGATATGTCGTCGAGCAGGGCGTTGATGTTCATGATGATTTCGTTGGCGTTGGTTCCGGCAGTCTGGTTGATCATGCACGAAACCCCCGGGCAGCCGTTTACATAGCCGATGTTGGTGTATGATTGTGCGCCAAGTTCCACGTCGGCCACATCCTTAAGCCGTAGCACACGCCCGTCGTCAAAAGCCTTTATCACGATTTCCTCAAATTCCTCTTCGGTCTCAAGTCGCCCGCGGTATTTGAGGGTGTACTGGAATACATTTTCGGAATCTTCGCCTATCGAGCCGGTCGAAGCCTCTATGTTTTGGCTCGACAGTGCAGCCTCGATGTCGTCGGGTACAAGCTCGTATTGTGCCATTACCTCGGGCTTCAGCCATATGCGCATTGCATAGTCACCACCCATCACATTCACATCGCCCACGCCCGATACACGTTGTATCTGTGGCTTGATGTTGATTGACATATAGTTGGTGAGGAATATGCGGTCGTAGGTACCGTTAGGGCTGTAAAGGCCGAAGGTCATGAGTTGGCTCGTCTGCCTTTTGCGCGTGGTCACACCCACACGCGTAACCTCTGCCGGCAACAGCGACGTGGCCGTGCTTACGCTGTTTTGCACGTTCACGGCGGCCATGTCGGGGTCGGTGCCCTGCTTGAAGTAAACGGTGATGTCGGCTCGCCCCGTATTGCTTGCGCTCGAAGTCATGTAAGTCATGTTTTCCACGCCGTTGATGGCTTCTTCAAGCGGTACTATCACGCTCTTTTGCACAGTTTCGGCATTTGCGCCGCTATATGTGGTGGAAACACGTATGGTGGGTGGGGCAATATCGGGATATTGTTCAATGGCAAGTCCTGCCAGGCCTATTATGCCTGCCACGAGTATGACCACCGATATCACCATCGACAGGATTGGGCGTTCGATGAAGTGTTGCAGTTTCATAATACAGCTTCCTCCAATCTTCCTCCTGAGTAGAGGCTTGTAGATGAAACATTTTCATTTGCCGTCAGCAGGCTGTCGGCTTTGCTTGCTGATGCTTGCTGACGGTTGGTTACGCGGGTTCCGTCTTTGAGCAGTCCGGCACCTTCGCTCACTATCACGTCGCCTTCTTCAAGCCCGCTTTCCACGATGTATTCGCGTCCGTCATTGATGGCAAATACTTCGATTGCGGTCGAACGTGCTATGCCGTCAACCACTTTGTAGGCGAATATTCGGTTTTGTATCTCATAAGTAGCTTCTTGTGGAATTACGATGCTACCCGGGCGGTCGTATGGCACAATCACGTTGGCCTGTCCGCCGCTCATGAGCCGTCCGTCGCGGTTGTCGAATTTTGCTCGCAGGCTCACGGCTCCGGTAGTCTTGTCGATTATACCGCTTATCACGTCGATTTTACCCGTATGTTCGTATATTGTGCCGTCGTTCAGCCTTAGCGACACATCGGGGAATGAACTTAACACCTTGTCGAGCGAGCCGTATTGCCGGGTGAGCGACAGTACTTGTTTCTCGACGAGTGAGAAATAGGCAAGCATTTGTGAATTGTCCGACACGCTGATAAGCGGTTCGGACATTGAAGAACTGACCAATGTACCTATGCGCACATCGGTCATTCCGGCAACACCGTCAACAGGACTTTTTACTTCGGTGTATGACAAATTGTTTTGGGCGTTCACCAGTTCGGCACGGGCCTGCATGGTGGCGGCCTGTGCGCTTTTGTATTCGTTTTGAGCCGTGCGCAGGTCGAAGTCGGAAATCACTTTTTCGGTGTGCAGCATCTCTTTGCCTTCAAGCGTTTGCCGGGCAATCTCTTCGGCAGCTTCGGCGGTGGCTACGGCTGCTTTGGCTACTTCCACGGCAGCCTTGTAGGGCACTTGGTCGATGACAAACAGCACCTGGCCTTGTTTGACTTCGGCTCCCTCGTTTACGCATACTTGCGTTATGGTGCCTGAAACTTGCGGGCGCACTTCCACGTCTTGCAGTCCGCGTATAACGGCCGAATATTCTTCGGTCAGTCGTCGGTCCTCACGTTTCAGTGTCATGAGCGGATATTCTGATTCTCCGTCGGTCGCAGTTTCACCTTGGCTGCATGAAACTGCGAAAAGGGAGCATAAAAAGATTAGTAAACTGTATCGGTGTTTCATTTTGCTGTTAAGGTACTTAATTATATTACAAAATTATCGGTCTGTCAAAAAATGCCATTGGTATTTATGTCGTACAAATAAGTCCATCTGTAACCATTATATATTATTGGCATAATGCTTGTTAATTTGCTCTCCCATTTTTGTTAACAACCCTCGACATCTCATTAATAGATGTTATAGGAATAGTGGTACAAATTTCCGGATAGGGAAAAGCCATTGAAACGGTAGAAATCTTAGTCGTGATTAATTCCTGCAATGGCGGTACGCCCGATAATATGTGATTTTGTTACGATAATGTAACCGTATATGCGCAAAAATATGGTTTTGCGAAATCATGAAACACGTTAATGGTAACACATACAGGCAATTGCCGGTTGCGGTGCCGGTATGTGACGTTGTTAAATGTAGTATTTGTTAACGTAATGGGGTTAAAAGTACTCTTGCGAGTTAACAAAATAAAAAAAAACTAATGTAATTTAATTTTTGAGTGCTATATTTGTATCGGTTTTTTAAACTATCAACATTAAACAACGCTTATGAATATCAATCTAAAGCATTTGGTAATTACTATGGTGCTGGCATTGAGTGGTTTGGCCTCGGTGTTTGCACAGACCACAGTGAGCGGGATGCTCATTGATGAGGAGACTAATGAACCCCTTATAGGGGCGACGGTGCAGGTTAAGGGCGACCCAGCACAAGGCACTGCCACCGATTATGACGGTGCTTTCACTTTGAAAGTGAAGCAGAGCGGTGCAACGCTTGAATTCAAGTACATCGGCTACGAAAGCCGCAACGAGAAAATTCCGGCAGGAAAAAATGTTGACTTGGGAACAATTGCATTGAAAAGCGACTCGAAGGTGCTTAACGATGTGATTGTGACTTCGCAGATTGCAATCCAACGCCGCACTCCGGTAGCTGTGTCGAATGTGTCGTTTGAGCAAATCGACGAGAAGCTTGGCACACAGGAGTTCCCTGAAATACTGAAGACCACGCCCGGTGTACATGCACAGAAAGATGGTGGCGGTTTCGGTGATTCGGAAATATACATGCGTGGTTTCAGTAACGAGAACATAGGTGTGATGGTGAATGGCGTACCTATGAACGACATGGAATGGGGCGGCATATACTGGAGTAACTGGACCGGCCTTACCGATGTTACAGCTGTGATGCAAACGCAACGCGGTATGGGTGCCTCGAAGGTGTCGATACCTTCGCTTGGCGGTACAATCAATATCATCACAAGCGGCATCGAGCAGAAGCGCGGTGGTACGGCTTACTACCAGCTTGGAAACGATGGCATGAACAAGATACTTTTCAAGGCATCGACAGGCTTGATGCCTCATGACTGGTCGGTGACGTTGCTCGGCTCACGCACGTGGGGCGACGGTTATGTGCAGGGTGCCGACTTTGAGGGTTACACTTGGTTTGTGAATGTGTCGAAACGCTTCGGTGACAATCATCAGTTGTCTTTCACCGCATTCGGCTCGCCACAAAAGCACTATCAGCGTAAAGGCGCCCTCAAGATTGCCGACTGGCAGATGGTAGAACAGGTGTATGGCGTGAAGAATTACAAGTATAACTCTTCATATGGTTTCGACAACAACGGTGAACGCCGTTCGCCCGAATATAACTTCTATCACAAGCCGCAATTGAGCCTTAATCACCAGTGGCGTATCAACGACAAGTCATCGCTGAGCACGGTGTTCTATGTTTCGCTTGGCCGCGGCGGTGGTTATTCGGGTCAGGGTAACGAAGATTTCGGTTACAGCTACCGCGACTGGTATGGAGCAAATTACGGCGAGTTGCAGACTCGTTTCCGCAAGAGCGACGGTACATTTGACTACGGCGCAATACAGGATATCAATGCAGCGAGTGAAAATGGTTCGATGCTTGTTATGAGTAATTCTAAGAATTATCATAACTGGTATGGCTTGATTTCGACTTATACTACTCGTTTCGGTAAGTATTTCGATTTTTATGGCGGTATCGACTTCCGTTATTATAAAGGTATCCACACCAATGAAATCGTTGACCTTTACGGCGGCGACTATTTTGTGGATTCTACTCGTGGAGATGTGTCGGTTGATAATAATATTAATGCAGGCAGCGATGCGTGGCGTTATGAAAAGCTTGGTGTTGGCGACGTGGTTTACCGCGACTATGACGGCCATGTGATGCAATACGGAGCATTCTTCCAAACCGAGTTCAACAAGGACCGTTGGTCGGCTTTCGTGGCCGGTTCGTTGTCGAACACCGCCAACTGGCGTTACGACCGCTTCTATTACGATGAAATTCATGCAAAGTCGGAAACCAAGAGTTTCCTTGGTTTCACCGTCAAGGGTGGTGCAAACTTCAATATCGACAAGCATAACAATGTGTTTGCCAACGTCGGTTACATAAGCCGTGCTCCTAAGTTCTCGGGCGGCGTGTTCTTGTCGTCAACCCAGAGCAATGTAATCAACAATGATGCAAAGAATGAAAAAGTGTTCTCGGTAGAGGCCGGTTACGGTTTCCGCAACAGCTGGTTCACTGCAAATGTAAATGCCTACTGGACCCGTTGGATGGACAAGACTATGACCGACCGAGGTACGCTTGGCAACAGCCACACCGAATATTTCGTGAACATGACAGGCGTGAATGCCCGCAACATGGGTGTCGAGGTTGACCTGAAGGTACGCCCCACCAATTGGCTTGAAATATGGGCCATGGCTTCGATAGGCGACTGGATTTGGACCGACAATGCCACCGGTTACGCTTTCGACCATAACGGAACTCCGCTTAACAAGGAGGGGCTGCCCACTACCATGGGTGCTCCCGACCATGTGAAAGCCACTGTGGAAATCGATGGAATACATCAGGGAGGTTCGGCTCAGACTACATTCGGTGCCGGTGCGACATTCAAAATCAACAAGGCTATCCGCGTTGGTTTCGACTGGACTTACTATGGCAGCAATTATGCTTATTACGACCTTGGCGATGTGCTTAGCGCAGGCAATGACGTGAAAGTATATGACCCGTGGAAAATACCGGCAGCAAGCACCGTTGACTTGAATGCAAGCTATCGCTTCAAGGTTGGCGGCCTGGATGCAGTGCTCTCGGGCAACGTGAACAACCTCTTCAACTACCAGTATATTTCCAAGGCTTGGAACCCCAATAACTCGAAGGTTGAAGCCACTAAGGACAATATTTATTGCTACTACGCTTTTGGCCGCACCTACAGCATGAAATTGCGTATTAATTTCTAATTACAAAGAATGAGGAACATGAAGAATATGAAAAATAAGATATTTTCAGCATCATTGGTGGCACTGGCTTCGTTGGCAGTGATGTCGTGCGACGACTATAACGACCAGTTTGGTATCAACTACAAGCCTACCGACACTCGCTCTTCGGCCTTCACGCTTACCAAATCGGATTATGAGGCCATAGCCAACAATGAAGATAACAAGAAGATTGCCGCTGAGCTTGACGAGAAAGCCGGAACAGGCACTGCATATGCCGACGCTCTTACTGCAGTGGGCAAAGACAGGTATTTCACAACGCTTGCTTCGCCTGAGCTTTATCTCCCGGCGTTCCTTACTTCGGCTACCAATTACCGCCTTGCCGATGAAGGTGCACGCTATGTAGTGACATTGAATTTCTATAAAGACCCGTCGGGATACCTTTCCGATTTTGAGGGTAAGACTATCAGCTCAACCGAACTTGACTCTTATGATTATGAAGCTGCGTGGGGAAGTGGCAAGGCAACTTACCTCACTCCGTCAACCATATCGAAAGTGCCCGAAGTTCTTGCCACCAAATATCCCGATGCACAACAGGGCGACATGGTGGTAGTAAATTACGCTTACTCGACCATGGAACCCGGTGATGCTCAGGCTGAGGCAGCCTCTTACCGCATGGCTATGCGTAACGATGATGCTGCTTATACATCGATTGCCGATGTGTTGTCTGATACTGATGGCGGTGAATATACCGTGAAGGGTACTGTGATTGCAACTTACGGTCAAGGTTTCTTGATGAACGATGGTACGGGTACGATACTTGTTTATTTGAAGACTACAGCAAATAACTCGGTAGGTGATATTGTGAGTGTAAGTGGAACTACTTCTCAACATGGTGGTTTTATGCAATTCCCTGCATCTTCGGTTGTTACCATGCTTGAGAGGGCAGAAACATTCAGTTATCCCACTCCGACCGAAATCAGCGGTGCTGAACTTGACGCTTATCTTCAAAATCCTACAATACAATATGTTTCTTATACCGGAACATTGAGCATCAGTGGTTATTATTACAATATTGCTGTGGATGGAGCAAGTGAGGCCACCGGTAGCATTTCTTATCCGGTAGCAGGCGTTGTTGATGGCAGCCTTAATGGCCAAAAGGTTAAAGTTACAGGTTACATGATTGGTACAAGCGGTGGCCGTTATGTAAACACCATGGTAACTACGGTGGAACTTGCTGATGGTACAGGTGTGAAATATACTCCTGTGGGTGTATTGGCTTATACCACTGCCGATGAGACCACAGTGTATAATGCTCGTGGCGTGGTGGCTGCAACTTATGCCCGTGGTTTCCTTATGACCGATGGTACCGGATATATGCTTGTGTATAAGAGTGACACAGGTTGTGTGCCGGGCGATATAGTCACAGTAGAGAGTGTTCTTGACGAATATGGAGGTTTTAATCAATTCCCGTCGTCGGCTGAGGTTACCAAGGTGGATGCCGGAGAATATACCCTGCCTGCCGCCCGTGTCCTGGATGCTGCTGCAATGGATGCATATTTAGAAGCTCCTTATGTGGGACTTGTGTCATATCAGGGTAGGCTGAGTATAAGTGGCAATTATTATAATGTTACGATTGATGGTGCGGAAACTGCTGTCGGTAGCTTGTCTTATCCCGAAAATATCGATCCGTTGTTCAATAACCGCATTGTTGGTGTTACCGGCTTTGCCATAGGCGTATCGGGCAGCCGTTATTTAAACACCATGGTAACTTCGATTGAAAGCATCAGCGGTGCCGTATCGAAAGCCGATGCTGCCACACTTTATGCCTATGACGGTGAGAAGTGGAACGAATACACAGCCGATGGAACAAGCGTAATGCCGCTCCCAATGACTGTGTATGAGCAATATGGCAGCAATGAGATTTCGTCGAAGGTTCTTGACAACGTGGCTCCGGTTTACCTGATGGAGAAATTGCCATTTGCCGTTAAGGGTGAACGTGCAGCTGTAATATACAATTCGGGCGAATTGGCAGTCAAGGAATATATGTTCAGCAACGGAACTTGGATACCGACTCCTGAATATGACGTAAAGAACTATGTATTCGAGTATTTGCCTGAAGAAGGTTGGACTCGTGCAACCACTTATTTCAATGAACCGCTTACAGGCGGCTCTACCGGAGGTTTTGAAATCAATGACGTAACTACCGACGGATTGAGTTATATATGGAAAATCGATGCTTCTTATGGTTGGAAGGCTTCGGCATATGTTGGCGGAGCAAATCATCCCACCGAAAGTTGGATTGTGTCACCGCAAATAGATTTAAGCGAGGCTGTGTCGCCTATGTTGCAATTTGAAACCGCTGTCAATTATTGGAGCGGCCACACTGTCGAAGAATTCTGTTCGGTTTTCGTGTCAACTGATTACACGGGTGATGTTGAAGATGCCGAATGGGTGAAGCTTGAAGTTACGGGCTGGCCGGATAAGGAAGGTTGGGATTTCTACACGGTTAATCCTGTTGATTTGTCACAATACGTAGGCAATGTGGTGAATATAGCATTCTGCTATACGAGTACAGCCGAAGTAGCTCCCACTTGGGAAGTAAAGAATGTGAAAGTCGGCGAAGCCGAATAAATCTGTAGTTCCTATTAACCAAGGAATTTTGTAACTGATATATGCATGCAAGCCCTCACCGTTCATGGTGGGGGCTTGCTGTATATGTGAAATTAAGATGTGTAGAAACTGTGAGGTCGGATTTTCGTAAAAGCGACAATTTATTTGATTAGTTCTGCGATGAAGATATAGATGAAATATCCGCAGACGATGCACTTGAGCACTGTGCCAAAGAGAAAGCCTATCAGCGACCCTAAACTTGCTTTCAGTGCCTGCCTGGTGCGGCTGCCGCCGAGCAATTCTCCAACTAATGCCCCGATAAATGGCCCGAGTACAATGCCCAACGGCATGAAAAACAGCCCGGCGATGGTGCCGATTACACAGCCCCAAGAGCCCCATTTGCTGCCGCCAAAGTATTTTGTGCCAAGCATCGGCACGAAGTAGTCGAGAAGCAGTACTGCAATTACTATTGCGAGCCACACAAGCAATTCGGTGGTGGTGAAGTCGGCTTGGCTTGTAAAATGCAGCAACAGCAGGCCGACGTAAGAAAGCGGCGGCCCCGGCAGCATGGGGGCTATGCACCCGGCCAGCCCCACGATGAGGCATATCGCCCCCAGTATAATAAGCAGAATATCCATGTTATAAATAGTTTGTAAGGCAAATATAGTGAAAGTCACGGGTTGTGCAAAAAAAGCAGCTTACTGATTCTTTTTATAGCCGAGACGCATCTTATATTATTGGAATATCATGAGAGTGGTAAAAAATACAAATTCAGGGAGCGGCATAGCCGTCCAATTTGTGGTAACCGATGTGTGAGACGAAGCCGAACCATCGGAGCATGAAACCATCCTATTTGAAACGGCCTCAAAGAGGTCGAACACCTCGGGTATCACACATTTGACCTCTTTGAGGCCGATGAGGCATACTCTTGGTCTGCCGACGGTTTGCTCCCACGTGGTGGTCGCTGCGCCGTCGGTTACCACAAAGTTTGGCAGCTTTGCCGCCACATGGTAAACAAGTTTTTCAATGTTAGTGATTAATTTGTATTTAACTCCGCAACATCCAGTGGTGCTGCAAGTTTCTGCTTTATTAAAATATATTAGGGCAATATTATTGAAATATAGCGAAAGTCGCAGGCATAGCTGTATATGTAAGTAAATTTTTCGTATTTTTGGGGAAGCTTACGATATTAACCTAAAATCCATAACATAATGATGAGAATTTCTGTTTTATTACTTGGCATCGCAATGGGTGCCACAAGTGTATGTGCCGGGCAGGCACCACTTCCTACATGGGGAGACCAAGGGAACGGCACGTATGTCAATCCAATATTAAACGCCGACTATTCCGACCCTGATGTGATAAGGGTAGGGGAAAAATATTATATGGTAGCATCTGATTTTCATTTCACAGGCATGCAAGTGCTTGAGTCGGACGATATGGTAAATTGGCGGCTGTTGTCGCAGGTGTATCGGCGTTTTGATTTTCCCGGATGGGATAGCATGGAACACTACGGCGGCGGGTCGTGGGCCCCGTCGTTGCGATACCATGATGGTAAGTTCTGGGTGTTTTTCTGTACTCCCGATGAGGGCCTTTTTATGTCGAATGCTACCGACCCTGCCGGGCCGTGGAGTCCGTTGCATAACGTGTGCCATGTTAAAGGGTGGGAAGACCCTTGCCCGTTTTGGGATGAAGATGGCCAGGCATACTTGGGGCGCAGCATCCTGGGTGCAGGTCCTATTATCATTCACCGAATGAGTCCCGACGGAACCCGGTTGCTTGATGACGGCTGCACGGTTTACACTGGACCTGTGGCCGAAGGTACAAAGATACACAAGCGTGACGGATATTATTACTTGAGCATACCCGAAGGAGGAGTGCAAGTGGGATGGCAAACCGTCTTGCGCTCGAAGAATATTTACGGCCCGTATGAGAAACGGGTGGTGCTTGAACAAGGAACCACGGCAACCAACGGCCCTCATCAGGGAGCGATGGTAGATACGCCCGACGGTGAATGGTTCTTTTATCATTTCCAGCAATATAACCAGCTTGGCCGAGTGGTGCATTTACAACCCATGCACTGGGAAAACGGGTGGCCTGTGATAGGCGTGGATATCGACCGTAACGGCATAGGTGAACCTGTGGCTGTGTGGATCAAACCTCGGATTGCCGTACAATCAGATATTACATCGCCCCAAACCGATGATGATTTCGATGCCGACAGGCTTGGATTGCAATGGCAGTTTAACCATAATCCGGTGGATTCGGCCTGGTCGCTGTCGGAACGGAAAGGAATGTTGACGTTGCACGCACTTCAAGCCGATGATTTCAGGTCGGCTCGTAACACGCTTACACAAAAAACGGTTGGCTATAAAGGCATGGCCACTGTGAAAATGGATTTCTGCCGCATGGCCGACGGGCAACGTTGCGGACTGGCTTGCTTGGGAGCTCGTAACAATGTGATAGGCGTAAAGATGGAACAGGGCAAAGCGATGCTTTATTTTGAAGCCGACGGGAAAATCATCGAAACCTATGCCGTGTCGGGTAAAACGGTTTATTTGCGGTTGGAGGCCGATGCCACAGCCAACAGTTATGTTTTTTCATATAGTAAAGACGGGCGGAAGTTTTCGCAAGCCGGAGAACCGTTTGCTATGGAGTTTGGCAATTGGAAAGGCGTTCGTGTGGGTTTGTATTGTTATAATACCGATGCCGACTGTGGTGAAGTGTCGTTTGACAAGTTTACATACAGCCACGGCGGTCCCTGTGGACATAAGTAAAATATCTTTAAAAAACGTCGTGGCTTGGTAAAGCACCAAAATAATTTGGTAAATTGCAAAACCAAATTAACCATACCATGTATAACAACGATGAAATAATAAAGAGGCTGCGGTATATAATCGACGAGATGAAATTGACGCAGAACGAGTTCTCCAGGCAGATAGGCATAGATTCGTCCAACTTGTCGAAATATCTCAACGGAAGGCTCGCCATTAATGAATCGCTTATAAACCGCATAGTCATTAACCTGGGATTGTCGAAGCGCTGGCTTGAGACTGGTGACGACTTGCCCTATGCCAAGTCGCAACCTGCATTGCCTAACAGGACGCTTATCGACGGGCACATTAGTTGTGAGCCGTCGGGTGCGGTCAATCCGGGCGTGCCTGTTTATGACATAGATGTCACGGCAGGTGTGATGCCGAGGTCCATGATGTTTGCCGATGAGAACATAATAGGCTACATCGACCTGCCCAATATGTCGCAACGATGCCGCATAGTGAAGGTGAGCGGCGACAGCATGGCTCCGGTAATACGCAACGGCGATATGCTTGCAGTGCGCGAACTCACCAATGCTCAGCACATATTTTGGGGGCAAATCTATGTGGTTTTGCTTGATGATTATTGCATGGTTAAATATGTGCGTCGCCATGCCGATGCAGGGAAAGTGATATTGCGCAGCGAAAATCCCGAATATGACGACATGGAAATCGACCGTGGCGACATACGCGAATTGATGTTTGTTCAAAACATAATCCACATAGATACACGAATGTAGTATATTAAACTTCAATAATAATGACAGAGCAGTTAAATATATATTGCAAGAATATAGACGAATATGTGCCTGTATCGGGCGGGGAGACGTTGCTCGAAATATACGGGAGACTGAAGGAACGGATAGGTATTACGCCCATTTGCGCCCATGTGAACAATAAGACCGAAGACTTGCATTTCCCGGTATATAAGCCCAATATGGTTGAGTTTCTCGACTTGTCGTCGCCGTCGGGGCAACGTGTGTATGTGCGTTCGTTGTGTATGGTGCTTTATAAGGCGATGCTCGATGTGTGTCCTGCCATGCGCCTGCGTATGCGACATTCGGTTTCCAACGGGTATTATGCAATGATTGTCGATGAGGACGAGCATGAGGTGGAACCTGCTGCCGAATTGGTAGAAGACATAAAGGCGCGTATGCAAAGTATTGTCGAAGAAGATTTGCCGTTTGTGCGCCGTCAACGCCTTACCCGTGATGTACGCAAGATGTTTCTCGATGCCGGGCTGCTCGACAAAGTGGAGCTGCTCGACACTTCCGACGAGATATATTCGGTGTATTACACGCTTGGCGACACCACCGACAGCTATTATGGTAATCTAGCCCCATCGACCGGTGCGTTGAAGGTTTTTGATTTGGTAAAATACCACAATGGTATGCTGTTGCTTGGCCCCGATTTGAACAATCCGGGAAAAGCTCGCCGCCCGTCAAGGCAAGACAAAATGCTTGAGGCTTTTGACGATTACCTGAAGTTTAACGAGGTGGTGGGAATAACAAATGTTGCCGACCTCAACAGGGCTGTTGTCAATGGCAAAACGTCGATGCTTATCAATGTTGCCGAAGCTTTGCACGATGCCAATTTTTCACGCATAGCCGACGAGATTGCAAGCCGTTACAGGCAAGGCAAAGCACGAATTGTGCTTATTGCCGGGCCGTCGTCGAGCGGCAAGACCACATCGTCGCGCCGATTGGCCATTCAGCTTATGATTAATCGCATAATCCCGCAAGTGATTTCGCTCGACAATTATTTTGTTGACCGCGAGGCCACGCCTAAAGACGAGAATGGCGAATATGATTATGAGTCGCTTTATGCCCTTGATCTCGATTTATTCAATAACGATTTACGCCGTCTCATAGCAGGAGAAGAGGTGGAAATGCCCACTTATGATTTTGCCACAGGGCGGCGGGTGTTCAAAGGTGACAAAATGCGCCTCGGCGAGAACAATGTGTTGCTAATAGAGGGTATTCACGGTCTGAACCCCGAGTTAACGGCGCAAATTCCCGAGGATCAAAAGTTCCGCTTGTATGTATCGGCACTTACCACGCTTACGATTGATGACCATAATTGGGTTCCGACGACCGATAACCGGTTGTTGCGCCGTATAATACGAGATCACAAGTATCGCGGTTCAGACGCGCTCGACACTATTGCCCGTTGGCCCAGTGTGCGTCGGGGAGAGGAAAAATGGATTTTTCCGTTCCAGGAAAATGCCGATGCCACGTTTAATTCATCGTTGCTGTTTGAACTCGGCGTGATGAAAGATTATGCCGTGCCGCTGTTGCGGAAGGTGCCGCGCAATGTGCCTGAGTTTGCCGAGGCTGTGCGATTGCTTACATTCCTCAGCTATTTCCTTCCCATCAGCGAGGAGCAGATACCCAGCACGAGCCTGCTTCGCGAGTTCCTTGGCGGCAGCAGTTTCCATTATTGAAATTTCTAAATTAATCAAGATATGAATATGTCAAAGTTTTACATTTTTGTGGTGATGTTGTTGTGTTCGTTGACGTCGGTTGCCCAAACGCGGTTTGTTGGTGCCGACAACGATAATATCCGTTACATGGGGCGGGTGAATTTTGCCAATAGGTTTGCCCCTATGATGGCTTATCCCGGTACGACTATCACGGCCTGTTTTACCGGCTCTTCGATTGCTGTGCAGATGAAGCCCGGTAGCGGATATTTTATGGTGGGAGTCGATCATAAGAACTATCATAAAATACATTTCGGCGAGCGTGACAGCGTGATCCGCATAGCCTCGGAATTGCCTGAAGGCCGTCACATAATCGAGTTGATGCTTGTTTCGGAAGAATATCAGTCGCAGGCCGAGTTCTATGGTTTTGTCATAGATGACGATGCGCAACTTGTGGATATGGGAAAGGATAATCGCCCCTTAATAGAATTTATAGGTGATTCCATGACTTGCGGTTATGGTACCGAGGCTGCCGATGGGTCGGTGAAATACGATCCGTCAAATTCCAATTTCTTTTATACATATGCCGCCATCATTGCAAGGGAACTCGATATGCGGTTTACCGTCGTGGCCCGTTCGGGTATAGGGGCTTACCGCAACTATGACGGTAATAACGATGCTGGAACCATGCCGCAGTGGTATGATTACACGCTCATTTATGACGATTCGCAAAAATGGGATACGGCGGGCAATGTGCCCGATGTGTTGTGCATCGACCTTGGCACCAACGACTTCAGTACCACAGGGTGCGACCCTGAACTTTATCGTGAGAGCTATGAAAAATTTGTGCGCCACTTGCGCGGGCTTTATCCCAAGACCAAGATTGTGATACTCTCGGGCTGTATGCTTGCAGGGAAGCCGCTTGAACAGCAGAATGGCGCCCTTGATGCCATGTGTGAAACGTTGAAAAGCGAGGGCGACAAGAATATTTACCGCTTCGACTTCACTCCGCAAGACGGCAGCCTCGGTTACGGAGCCGACCTGCATCCCTCGAAGGCTCAGCACCGCAAGATGGCCAACGAGCTCCTTCCCTTCCTGCGCACTCTGACAGGCCGGAAGTGACTGATAACAAATAAATTTATTAACAATCTATGAAAATCAAATTGTTTGTTTCGGCATTGTGCCTGGTGGGCATGATGGCCGGTTGCAGCCCTACTGGGGCGCAACAAGGTGGAGAAACGGCAACTGTTGCGACAGCTGCCGTGGATACCGGTAAAATAGTGGTTGAAAATATCATGGCTCGCCGCAGTGTGCGACAATACAAGGAATGGCCGGTGGGTCGCGACACGGTGCAAGTGCTGCTTGAATGTGGCATAAATGCGCCCAATGGCATGAACAAGCAGCCGTGGGCGTTGCGCGTGGTTGACAGCAAGGAATATATCGACGGGGTAACAGCCGTGTTCAAAGAGGTAAATCCACGTGTGGCCGGTGAACAGGGTTTCAAGAATATGTTCCGCAATGCACCTACGGTGATTTTTGTGGCAGCCGATCCCGCGGCTTCATCGTCACAGATAGATTGCGGATTGCTTGGCGAAAACATCATGCTTGCCGCACGCGCCATGGGATTGGGAACTTGTTGCCTTGGCAGTTCGGCTGCATTTTTGCAGAATAATCCGCGTGCAGCGGAATATCTTGAAAAACTCGACTTGCCAAAAGGTTACAAGTTGCTTTATTGCATCGCTGTGGGGTATCCCGACGAGTCGCCGGCAGCCAAGGAACGTGACGCATCGCGTGTGAAATTCATTGACTGACGGCTTTTTTCGGCAAAAAAGAGGTTTCTATACCGAAGGGGGGCAGGAAGACATATTTTTCAAGCAGCAAACGTTATGGCAATTGAAAAATATGTCTTTCCCCTCCTTCGTTTTGTCAAAAGGAAATCACACCATGTCGTCGCCTGTGCGGATAATCTTTACTTTCACGGTTTTATGGAAAGGGATGAATGCCGATACGATGGCGAGCACAAGTGCTGTTATAAGCATATAGCCGATAACCGTTTTCATCGATAGCAGCAGGCTTTGTTGTTGAAGGGTGGTATAGATGGCATTTGTTGCAATCTGTTCGGCTTCGATATAACTGTGGCCTTGCGCGATGGCCGATTGCAGTGATCCTGCATATTGGCTTGCCGCTATGGGGTCGCTTAGCGTTATTGAATCGGAAAGACGTTGGTTGCCTTGCAATTGCAGGTAATAGAGCATATTGCTGAAAAACGATGAGCCTATTACTGGTGCCAGTACCGAGCGCGACAAGATGAGGAAAAAAGCATTCGAGAGCATATATTTCATTGGTAATTCCTCTACCACGAAAAGGCCGAATGAAATGAAAAGTATCATCATGCCCATTCCGCGCAGGAACATGGGCAGGTATAGCATTTCGTAGGTGCTGTCGGGGGCGATGCCGAAGTACATGATGGCAAAATATCCAACAAAACAGGCCATTCCGGCCGAGATGAAGTAGCGGAACCGCCAACGTTGCCACCGAAACCACCAAAAACACATGAATGCCCCGACGATAAATCCCGGTATGACGTAAAGATAGAGCATATTGGCATGGACACTGTCGGTGCGCACAATGGAGGTTACATAATTGGTGATGAGCGTGCCCGACGAGCAAAAGAACATGGTTATGAACATATACAAGTATCCGAGCAACGGCTTGACACGTGTGATTTGTATAAGGTATATATATGGTTCGCGGCTGCGGTTGGCCCACTGTACCCACAAGAACAGGAACAGCAGCAATATCGAAGCAACAAGGTAGTAACGCAGACGTGGTGAATGGAACCAGTCGAGAACACGGCCGTAGGTAAATACATACATTATCATGAGTATGGCCACTGCGGCTATGAAGATGCTGCGAAAATCAACTCCCTTGAATGGTTGCCTTATGGGAACTTTTGCGTAGCGGAATGTTGCAAGCACAAGTGTTATGGCCAGGAGCAGCAATATTATTTCGAAGTAATACATGTACTTCCAGTCGTAGTAATAAGCAAGTTGTGCCGTCACTATCATTGACAATTGCCCCACACTGAACACAAGCGGATAAAAATAAGCGTAAAACTCGCTGCGTATGTTGCGCGGGCTGACCAGTTTGCTAAGTTTTTTCACGAACCACAGCATTGCGAAACCTTTCACAAATCCCAAAATGAAACTGTAGGCAATGAGTAGGTCGGTGCTGCGAGTCTTGGCGCACATCCAACTGATGACCACTTGCAAGCTCAGGCTTATGAGCAGGAGCGTCTTTTGAGTAACCCTGTCCATCACCTTGTTGAGAATGGGATAAACAATTGCCATGCCGGCCGATGCCGCATAATATCCCATGGTAATATCCTCGGTGAGCGCGCCCAGTGTTCCCGACACTTCTTGCAGGCTGCCGGTGTAGGTGCCGTTGATCATCATGACCGGTATTGCCACCATGAACATGGTGACTATTCCCATCCACCCGGGCAATTCTTTCCTGAGTGGCAAATCAAGGCGTTCTGACAAGTTTGCTGTCATAAGCACTCTATATTTCTTATTCTTTGCAAGCCTCAGTCACTACCATCATTCCAGCACGGAAGCGAGCCATGTCGTCGGGAGAAACGTCCACGAAATCGATTCTTACCGGTATGCGCTGTTGCACTTTTACGAAGTTGCCGGCCGAATTGTCGGTGGGAACAAGCGAGTATTTCGAGCCGGTGGCTTCGGATATGGCAGTTACTCGACCCTCGAATGTGCGTCCGCTGACGGCATCGACCGATATTATCACCCGTTGCCCTATGTAAATGTTCTCGATTTGTGTTTCCCTGTAATTGGCAGTCACCCACTTGTTTTGGCTGCGTATGAGATTGGTTATCGTCTGTCCGGCCGACACGTATTGCCCTTGTTCGAGGGTTCTGCGGCCTGTATATCCGTCGAATGGTGCCGTAACTACCGTATATGAAAGGTTCAACCTTGCCATGTCTAATCCGGCCTCGCAGCGCAGAATTTCGGCCTCGGCATTGGTCGTCCGGCTTTGGGTTTCGTCTGATTGCATTTTCACGGCCTTTCGTTGTTCGATAAGGGCATTGTAGCGTGCAAGGGCCGCATCGTAGTCGGCCTTGATTTGGTCGAATTGTTGCTTTGCGACCGATTCTTCCCTGTATAGTTTCTCGTAACGGTTATAATCCTGTTCGGCTTGCCAAAGCCTTGCCCGGGCCTCCTGTATGTTGGCTTCCTGTATTGCCACATTGGCTTTCGATGCTCCTATGCCCGAGTCAAGCACCCGTCGTGAGCCTCGGGCATCAAGCAGTGCGGCTTCGGCCTCTTTCACCTTGATAAGGTATTCGCTGTTGTCGAGCACCAGCAGTGTGTCGCCACGGTGCACATATTGGTGCTCTTTGAAACGCACCTCCTTTATGTATCCTGCCACTCGCACGTTTACCGGCGATATATACTGGTCGATGAATGCATCGTTGGTGATTTCGTAATTGAAATATTTCCAAAAATAATTTATCGTCCACGATGCACCTATCAATGCAAGTGTGATGCACACCGTGTTGAGGATTATGTTGCGGAGTTTTATTTTACGCCGTTTTTCTACCCAAGTACTCATAATATCTTGTTTTATAAACGCCCGCAGGCATTAAGCAATTCATAATAAGTATATATTACTGTAACTCGTGCCACAGTCAATTCCAATTCGGCCGATAGCAGTACGCTGTTGGCATCGAGCAAGTCGGTGAGTATGGCCAGCTGCCCGAGGTACCGGTTTTGCATGATGCGGAAATTTTCGCGGGCCTGCCTTACCGACAAGTTAAGTGCTTCCACCCGCTCGACAGCCTCGATGTGGTCGAGGTATGCTTCGCGTATGGTCATTCGCAATTGTTGCTTGAGACGCTCTTCCTCGTTTTGGAAGAACAGCTCGTTGCCACGCCGTTCGCCCACGTTGCTACGGTTCTTGTAAAGCGACGATAACGAATAGGTTGTGCGTATACCTATGTTCCAACTGTTGCTGAACCGGTCGGTCATGGTGCGTGTAATGGGTCGCGCCAGTGTGTTGCCTGCATATAGTGAGACTTGTGGCAAGTATTCGTTGAGTGCGGCTTGCGTTTCATTTTTTGCCAATGCCGTTTGTTGGCGGGCAAGTTGCATTTTGGGATTGTTGCGGTAAGCATCGTCGATGCAAGTCTTGTAGTCGGTGAGCGCGGTTGTTTTTTCAAGCAGCGTGGTGTCGGGGATTATTAACAGCGACTCGTCAAGCCCCAGTAGGATATCCAGTTGCATCGAAGCAAGGGCAATGTTGTTTTCGGCCTCGGTGAGCGACAGCCGGTCGGTGGTGAGTTGCAGTTCGCTTCGCAGCACATCGTTGTTGGTGATGAGGCCTTCCTCTTTCATTTTTCGAATGTCTTTCAGGCGTATTTCCGACTCTTCGATGTTGCGTTGTAATACGTCGCGTTGCTTGTAATAACTGAACAACGTCATGTATTGTCGCAGTAAAGCAAGTTTCACGTCGGCTTCGCCATCGGCTGTTTGCAGCGTGGCGATGGTGTGTTCGATGTCGCTTTTCCTGATTGCCGTGCGCAACCGGCCTCCGTGGTATAGAGGTTGTGTAACTTCCACTGCGTAGCTTTGCTGCCAATTGGGTGACTCGGGGTGTGTGGCACCCGACAATCCCGATTCAAACACGGTGGGTTGCCCCGAATAACCGGCTTGAATGTCCACAGTAACTTCGGGTAACAATTCTTTTCTTGCAGCCTTGGTGCGTTCCAGTGCCATGCGCTGCTGCAAGGCTGAGGCACGTAATTGAAGGTTGTTGTCGATGCCTAAGCTGAGAAGGCTGTCAACCGTAAGGAACATCTGCCCCACGGCTGCGGCAATGTTGCCCTGCGCGGCAATCATTATTATTGCAGGCAGCAGTATTTTAATAATCTTCGACAATGCCATATAACCGGGTGAATAAATTTTGGTTGATCCTGATGCTGTCAAGGCCGAGGGCTTTTTCCACATACACATACACATCGTCGATTGCCGGTTTTACGGTTTGTTGTAATTCTTTGCCTGCCGCGGTGAGGAATACACGCTTGTTGCGCCTGTCGTCGGTGCATTCCCGACGGAATATGTATCCTTTTTTTTCAAGGTTGGCGAGCAGGCCGGTAAGGCTGGCTTTGTTTTTTGCCACACGTTCGGCAAGTGTTTGCTGGCTTACACCCTCTTCTTGCCACAGGCTGTTTATTACTTGCAGTGTTTCAAATGTCAAGTCGATTCCGTGTTGTTTTATCGACTTGCAGATGGCCTGTTTGAAAGCCCTGCGAGTGCGAATTACGATGTGTGCTAACTTGCGTGCTTCGGCTCCATCCATATAAACCAATGTGCGTTATTTTTTACAATCTTTTTTCGGGCTGCAAAGTTATGTCATAATTCTGAAATAGTAAAATATTGAACCATTTTTATGTTGCACGGCATAAAAATGCGCTATGTCCGACCGGTTGCATGGCAAATAAAAATGCGTGATTTTTTCTTAATGACGGGGGAATAGATTATTTTTGTGCTATCAAGCCATAAAACAGCACATAGATGTTAGAAAACAGAGGGTCGGATAGCCTGGTGATTATCCCGACTTACAATGAAAAAGAAAATATCGCCAATATCATCGAAGCCGTGTTTAAGTTGGAATATGACTTCGATATACTTGTCATCGACGATAATTCGCCCGACGGCACTGCCGCGATTGTGAAAGAGAAACAGCAGTCTCATGCCGGACGGCTGCACTTGTTGCAGCGTCCGGGCAAGCAGGGGTTGGGCACGGCTTATATTACCGGGTTTAAATGGGCGCTCGATGCCGGGTATGAGTATATCACCGAGATGGATGCCGATTTCAGCCATAACCCGAAAGATTTGATACCGTTGCACAAGGCTTGTGCCGAGCAAGGGGCAGACGTTGCAATCGGGTCGCGTTACATTTCGGGCGTTAATGTTGTGAACTGGCCCATGGGTCGCGTGATGATGTCGTATTATGCCAGTGCGTATGTGAGACTTATAACAGGTATGCACGTGCGTGATACCACGGCAGGGTTTGTGTGCTACCGCCGTTGTGTGCTTGAGACAATCGACCTCGACAAGATTCATTTCAAGGGGTATGCGTTCCAAATAGAGATGAAATTCACGGCCTACAAGCTCGGATTCAATATAGTGGAAGTGCCTATTATATTTGTCAACCGCGTGCTTGGGACCAGCAAGATGAATACCAGTATATTCGGCGAGGCATTGTTTGGCGTTATACAGTTGAAGGTGTCGAGTTGGTTTAATCCTAAATTCAAACGTAAAAAATTGAAATAATGAATACAAACGGTCGCACATTGCTGCATAATGCAATCATCGTCAACGAAGGTGAACGGTTCCCGGGGTATATAGTCATCGAGGGGGAGACAATTGCCTGTGTGGGGCATGGTACGCCCGATGATGCCGCACGTGCTTCGTGCGGAAAATGTATCGATTTGAAAGGTTGCCTCGCAATTCCCGGTGTAATTGACGACCAGGTTCACTTTCGCGACCCGGGATTGACGCACAAGGCCGACATATACACCGAGTCGCGTGCCGCAGTGGCGGGAGGTGTTACTTCATATATGGATATGCCCAATGTGGTGCCGCCTACAACTTCAGTCGAGCTGCTTGAGGCGAAATATCGCCATGCCGCCGACGTGTCGTTAGCCAATTTCAGTTTTTTCATAGGTGCCACCAACGACAATATCGATACTTTGCTCGACGTGGATTATTCCAAGACGTGTGGAGTGAAGGCGTTCCTGGGCAGTTCCACGGGTAATATGCTTGTGAGCGACCCTGAGGCGTTGCACAGGCTTTTTGCCGAAGTTCCGGCTTTGATTGCCGTGCACTCCGAAGATGAAGCGACCATAGCCGCCAACCGTGCCCGGTATGTGGCCGAGCGAGGTGACGATCTCCCGGTAGAGTATCATCCGCTCATTCGCGATGCCGAGGCCTGCTATGTGTCCACGGCTCGTGCGGTGGAACGTGCCTCCCGTTACGGAACCAGGTTGCACGTGTTGCACTTGTCCACGGCTCGCGAATTGCCGCTTTTCGACAGTCGTACGCCGCTTGCCGACAAACGCATAACTGCCGAGGTGTGTGTGCACCACTTGTGGTTTTGCGATGAAGATTATGCCAGTCTTGGAAACATGATAAAGTGTAATCCCGCGATAAAAACCGCCGCCGATCGTGATGCCCTGCGTGAAGCCTTGCGCAGTGGTGCAATCGACATAGTGGCTACCGACCATGCTCCGCACCTGTGGCAGGAAAAGCAGGGTAATTGCTTGAAGGCCGCATCGGGAATGCCGCTTGTGCAATTTTCGCTTGTTGCCATGCTTGAAATGGCACGTGAAGGCGTGTTTACAGTTGAGCAAGTTGTGGATAAAATGTGTCATGCCCCGGCTCGGCTTTACCGTATCGATCGCCGAGGTTTCCTGCGACCCGGCTATCATGCCGATATCGCCATCATAGATTCAGAAGCCGCCTTTACCGTTACACAGCAAGATGTGGTTTCGCGTTGCGGCTGGTCGCCATTTGTCGGCACCACGTTCCATAACCGTGTGGTAAGGACATTTGTGAACGGGGCCGAAGTCTATTCCGATGGTGTCTTCGATGAAAAACCTCACGGGCGGCGCATGAGGTTCAGTTAAAGTTATTTTCCACCAATCACACTGTTTTTGTATGTCATGAAAAAGCTGTTAACCATTATTTTGTCGGTTGTGGCGGCGATGTCGGCGCAAGCGCAGTTTTCCGACTTGATGCAATTTGTGCAAACCCAGCAATCGCTGTCGTTGTTTTCCTATAACGGCTATGTTGATGTCGGTTATTCGGCGGGTGTGGGTTATTACAAGGCCAACAAATTCGAGGCGACCACATCGCATGGAGTGAGTAACGGCAGGGTATTTGCAGGCTTGGGCGCAGGTGTCGATGTCTTGAAAACCGAAACTGTGGAGCACCCCACACGGTGGGATGCCGACCTTGAAGTGTCGGACAATGCCTATATGGTGCCACTGTTCCTCGACTTCCGCTATTCGGGCCGCAGTGCCATATCTTTTTTCTTCGATTGCAAGACGGGGGTGGCTTTCCTTGTGGGCGATGACTATATTACCATCGACAACGGCATCATCGACAATGACTTTTGCTTTTACCTCAATTGCAGCATCGGGTTGAGGTTTGCGCTTGGCGCAAAGTCGGCATTTAACGTAGGTGTGAGCTACGGCCTTATCCAACAGCGGTATTATGACTATGACGATTATTACTATCACAACCGTTATGATGGCATATCGCTCAACAGCATCGGAGTGACTGCCGGGTTTGAGTGGTGATGTTTTTGCTATTATTGTGATATGTGGGCACCGATATTGCCCGGCGTGGCTGTAATTTTGCAGCATGAAAGCATGAATGGCATTTTGTATTGCCGATGTTTAGCATTATCTTTACAAAACGATTAAAACAACAATTGTATTTATGGAAATAGGAGATAAGATACCCGATGTGCTTGGCTTTGATGCCGAGGGTAATGAAATAAAAGCTGCCGACTTTGCCGGCAAGAAGCTCGTGATTTATTTTTATCCCAAGGACAACACTCCCGGCTGCACGGCCGAGGCTTGCAGCCTTGCGGCAGGCTATGGCGAATTGCTGGCTGCCGGTTATGCCATAGTGGGAGTGAGTAAGGATTCGGCCGCTTCGCATAAGAAGTTTGCCGAAAAGCATTCATTGCCGTTCCCGCTGATTGCCGATACCGACCTTGAACTTAACAAGGCATTTGGCGTGTGGCAGTTGAAAAAAATGTGCGGGCGAGAAAGTATGGGTACGGTGCGTACAACTTTCCTTATCGATGAAGAAGGGCGCGTGGCCGACATAATCACCAAGGTCAATACCAAGGATGCCGCCAATCAAATACTTAATTTGAAGAAATAAATAAATGTCACATATGGCTGATAAGAAATCAAAAGATACCGCTGCCGATATGCCGCAAGCCGACGGGCAGCAAGGACAGCAAGAAACGTTGAAATTCGGCCGTGTGCCTGTGCCTGAAGAAAAATTGAAGGCATTGCAGGTGGCCATGGATAAAATCGACAAGTCGTTCGGTCGTGGTGCCATAATGAAACTTGGCGATGAGAAAATCGAGGATATTGCCGTTATTCCCACAGGTTCCATAGGGCTTGATTATGCACTTGGTGTGGGCGGCTACCCTCGCGGACGCATAATCGAAATTTTCGGTCCTGAGTCGTCGGGTAAGACCACACTTGCCATTCATGCCATAGCCGAGGCGCAAAAGCAGGGTGGCATTGCCGCCATTATCGATGCCGAACACGCATTCGACCGTTTTTATGCCGAGAAACTCGGCGTCGATGTCAACAACTTGTGGATTGCGCAGCCCGATAACGGAGAACAGGCTCTTGAGATTGCCGACCAACTTATCCGCTCGTCGGCCATCGATATTATTGTAATCGACTCGGTGGCAGCCCTTACGCCGAAGAATGAAATAGAAGGTGACATGGGCGATAACAAGGTGGGATTGCAGGCACGGTTAATGTCGCAGGCATTGCGCAAACTCACTTCCACCATATCAAAGACCAATACCACGTGCATATTCATCAACCAGCTGCGCGAGAAGATAGGTGTGATGTTCGGCAATCCCGAAACCACCACCGGCGGCAATGCATTGAAGTTCTATTCGTCGGTGCGTCTTGACATTCGCCGCACGGGGCAGGTGAAAGATGGTGAAAACATACTTGGCAACATGACACGTGTGAAAGTGGTTAAGAACAAGGTTGCGCCACCGTTCCGCAAGGCTGAATTTGAAATACTTTTCGGTGAAGGTATTTCTAAGACAGGTGAGATTGTGGACCTTGGCGTGGAATATGGCATTGTGAAAAAGAGCGGTGCATGGTTCTCTTATGGCGACACCAAGCTGGGGCAAGGCCGCGATGCCGCCAAGCGCACCATAGCCGACAATCCTGAACTCGCCGAAGAACTTGAAAGCAAAATCATGGCTGCGATGAAGGAAGCCAAAGCCTGATTGTCACATAATCATCAAAAAAAGATCAACACCCGGTTTGCACTTAATGCTGTAACCGGGTGTTTTTTACTGAGCAACCTCGAATTTTCAGTATGCGCTTTTGGCAAGTTCGGTGGTAAATATCGACACACCTATCGATTCGTTGGCGAGATGCTTTTCTATCAGTCGGGAAAAACCGACATAGGTTGCGGCAATGAGTGCCGTAACCCCTAAAATAAGCCCTAACGCTTTCAGTTTCCTTTTCATAAGTTTCCCATTTTAAGATATACACACTGTGATTACACTCTTCATATCATATAACGCCAGGATGGCGTTTTTATTGTGATGGAATTAAGCTTGATTTTTGCCGGTAATGTGCAAAATTGCATCAGAAAAAGCATAATTACAGGTATCGTGCGTTTATTTAAGCAAAAATGGTTACTTTTGCTGCCGATTATGTGCTTGAATGTAAACTTTATAATAAAAATAAGATGCAAAACGACAAAGAAAGCAAGCAAGAACTTCCGGTGGAAGGGGCGGGTATTCCCGAAAATGCCTTCCGCGAACTGAAGGAAGGGGAGAAGTATGTGCCTGTGCTGCGTCCCGACCGCAATTATCCCGAGGTTACACCCTACAGCGTTTCGCTCGGCCTTATACTTGCGGTGGTATTCAGCGCGGCTGCGGCATACCTTGGGTTGAGAATAGGTCAAGTGTTTGAAGCGGCAATCCCCATTGCCATTATTGCCGTGGGGTTGTCATCGGCGATGAAGCGCAAAAACGCGCTTGGCGAAAATGTGATAATCCAGTCGATAGGGGCATCATCGGGTGTGGTGGTGGCAGGTGCCATTTTCACGCTGCCGGCATTGTATATCCTTAAGGCGAAGTATCCCGAGATAGCTGTCAATTTCTTTGAAGTGTTCCTCAGCTCGATGCTTGGCGGCGTGCTGGGCATATTGTTTTTCATACCGTTCCGCAAGTATTTTTGTGCCGATATGCACGGTAAGTTCCCGTTCCCCGAGGCCACGGCGTCAACCCAGGTGCTGATTTCGGGAGAGAAAGGTGGCAACCAGGCTCGTCCGTTGGTATTTGCCGGGCTTATAGGCGGTGTTTATGATTTCTTGTTATCGACCTTCGGCTGGTGGAGCGACGTGCTTACCACCAAAATCCTGCCGTGGGGCAACGAAATTGCCACCAATGCCAAAATGGTGTTTAAGATCAACACTCAGGCAGCGGTACTCGGGCTTGGATACATTGTCGGTCTCAAATATAGTTTTATCATCTTTGCCGGCTCGGCATTTATATGGTTTGTGATAATTCCGTTGCTCGGCATGAGCACCGAGTTTGCTTCGATGGCTCCCGAGCAGATATTCTCTGACCAGGCGCGATATATAGGCATCGGCGGCATAGCCATGTCTGGCATAATAGGTATCATCAAGTCATGGCCCATTATCAAGAATGCCGTAGGGCTTGCAGGCAAGGAATTTAAGGGTAAAAGCGTGAGTGCGAAAGATATTGTGCGCACACAGAAGGATATTGCTATGAATGTGCTTGTGTTTGCCATCATTGCTGCGCTGATTGTTACGGCGGTGTTCTTCTATTTCGGGGTGATACACAACCTGTTCCAGACTGTGATTGCATTCATCGTGGTAGTAGTGATAGCATTCCTGTTTACCACAGTGGCCGCCAATGCTATAGCAATAGTGGGAACCAATCCCGTGTCGGGCATGACGCTCATGACTCTTATCATAGCTTCGGCTATATTCGTAGCCATAGGTCTTGAAGGTGCCGCCGGTATTGTGGCATCGATGGTGATAGGCGGCGTGGTGTGCACGGCATTGTCGATGGCCGGCGGTATGGTTACCGACATGAAGATAGGTTACTGGATAGGTACCACTCCGGCCAAGCAGCAGTCGTGGAAATTCCTGGGCACATTTGTTTCGGCAGCTACCGTTGGCGGTGTGATGCTGTTGCTCAACGAGGTGTATGGCTTTGTGGGTGAAGATGCTCTTGTGGCACCGCAGGCCAATGCAATGGCTGCCGTTATCGACCCGTTGATGATGGGAGGTGAAACGCCGTGGATGCTTTATATCGTGGGTGCGATATTTGCAGTATTGCTTAATTGGCTTGGTGTTCCGGCTCTTGCTTTCTCGTTGGGTATGTTCATCCCCATCGAACTTAATACGCCGCTGCTTGTGGGTGGAGCCATCAGTTGGTTTGTAAGCACACGGTCGAAAGACAAGGCCGTCAACAAGGCTCGCCTTGATCGCGGTACATTGCTTGCTTCGGGCTTCATTGCTGGTGGCGCACTTATGGGTGTGGTGAGTGCAGGCGTTAAGTTTGCCGGATTTGAATACAGCCATGCGTTGGGCGAGGGTACATTGCAGGCACTTGGGTTGGTGTTGTATGTAATGCTTATAATATGGCTTGCATGGAGCTGCTTCCGCGCCAAGCCCGAAGAATGATAAATTGCAATTCTTACAGGTCGCATTTTTACACTTGAAGAGGTTTTAAATTGGGGGTGTGTCGAAATGCAAATCAAGAGACGGCTTTGCCGCCACTTAATTTGAAATTTGACACCCTCCATCTGTTATTAGCTATATTGTGTAAATCCTTGAATATCAATTGTTGCTGTCATCGGGGGCAAAATGCGATTTTGCCTCCCGTAAGACGCGATTAATCGCGTCTCTACAATCATTTATTATATAACATATTGTAAATCAATCGTTGCCATTAGCGAGACGCGGCAACGCCACGTCTCTACAATAACAATGTTGAGATTTTTGTAATGCCTCGTAGGTATCACATGAGTTGCGCCTTGTTTTCTCTTAAAATGGAAAAATAATGTGTAAATTTGTATATAACGTTGAGAATAGTGAAGCAGAATATTGTGTTAAAGTATGTTATATTTGAGGTGCTTTGTTTGGGTGTCTATGAATGTGGCGTGATGTAATGTACTGAAATTCAGACGTTAAATTTGAATGTTGCCTCTGTTAAATAAAAAAATAATGTGCCGTTACCTTGTAGTTAACGGCACATTGTTTTTCGGTGCAAATATAGTTGTTTTTTTTTACACCGCACAAAATATTGCGATTTTTTTGTAAAAACAAGAGTTTTAGGAATAAAAGGCTTTTATCATAAAGTTGTTTTACTTTAATATTAAAGGTGTAATGTAGTAGAGTGCCGGTTGTGTGTTAACATTGATTAAGTTACCATGACTTCAGAAATGAGCCTTTCAGAAATGTTTTACCGTCGTTTTTTGTAGCAGAACAGATGAGAAATTTGTGTCGTCCGGCTGCCCGGAATGCCGTGCGCATCGATGTTTGACTGTTGTTGCCGAGTCAGCTGTTCCAAAGCTGAAACTATGAGTGTGCCGTTAACTACAAGGTAACGGCAGATTGAATAAACCGGTTTTAGTTCATTTGACTGTATAAACATACATTTTTTCATTTTTAATATTTAAAGTTTTTGGTATTATGATTAAAAAGTTTTTAAGTGCAACCCTGTTCGGATTCCTCGCATTGGGATTCGCAGGGACGTTTGTAGCTTGTGACGACTACGACGACTCTGATCTTAGGATGCGCGTTGAAGCTGTGGAAGGCACACTTGCCGACTTGCAGGCGCAGATTGAGAGTGGTGCCATGATCGCGTCGGTCGAGAAAGGAGAGAATGGTATTGTCATTAAATTGACAAACGGCCAAACTTATGACGTTACTAATGGTGCTGCCGGTGTTGCCGGTACTCCCGGTTCTGTAGTTACAATAGGTGAGAACGGCAATTGGTTTATCGATGGTGTTGACCAAGGTATCCCTGCCCGTGGTAAAGATGCCACCGACCCTGTTATTGAGATTATCGATGGTTATTGGTATATAAACGGCACCAATTCAGGCCAAACGGCAAAAGGTGAACAAGGCGATAAGGGCGATAAGGGTGACAAAGGCGAACCCGGCTCGATGGCCGAAATTACTATCAACGAAGATGGTTTTTGGTGCATAAATGGTGTTGCAACCGAAGTTTCAGCTTTGGGCCAAAAAGGTGAACAAGGTGACAAGGGCGAACAAGGCGATAAAGGTGAGCAAGGTGACAAGGGTGAACAAGGCGATAAAGGCGAGCAAGGTGATAAGGGTGAACAAGGCGAACCCGGTGCTCCTGCCGATAAAGTTTACTATGTTCCCGGTACCGAAGAAACTGAAGAGGGTTATTGGGTAGAAGTTACCGTAGATGCCGAAACCGGCACGATCACCCGCAAGGTTACCGACATTCGTTGGAAACCCGAAGGAAACACAGTAACGGCTATCGTGGATACAGAAAATGATGTGTTGATCATCAGCAACTTGGTTGATCAAAATGGAGAACCTGTAGCTGATGTGCGCATTTATACTACCGAACCGCTCGTGGGATTGTCGCTTGTTCCTACTCGTTTGGAAGACGGCATGGGTGTTGTTCAATGGTACAAGATGGTGCTTGGCTACAGCACTATTGCCGAAAGCAACAACATCAAGATGGTTTATCGTCTTAACCCGAGCAATGCCGATACTAAAAACATCGATTGGTCATTTATCGACCGTAAAGTTGAGGTAACACGTGCCGCAGGCGATAACACCACGTTGTTTACCGTGGTTGAAGCCGATGCCGAAACCACTCCCGGTGAATTGGCTATCACCGTTAAGGCCAATCCTTCGACTTTGAAGGCTGACGAAGCATATATTTTTGCGTTGAAGGCAACTAATAAAAAGAATGGTCGTGCAATCGTTTCTGACTATGGAATGCTTGACGGTGGCACAATGAGCGAATATGCAATCACCGACAATGCTGATGAATATAGCGATGCAGATGCATACATTACTACGAAGCCGACATCGGTAAGTAGCAGTTCTGATGTTGACATGGATCTTATCTACGGAGAATCGATCGACCTTAACGAACTTGTATATGCATGGGCTACCAATTTCGATGAAGAGATGCTTGTTGCCGACGGCGGATTTGACGTAACTTATACTTTCACCAACATCAGCGTTGTGGGTGAAGACGGTGAAACCGACCAAAAGGCTTTCGCAACTCTTGAAAATGGTGTTGTAAGTGCAATTGACAATATTACAGCTCTTGGCCGCAAGCCGGTAATCCAAGTTGATGCAAAAGTAGGCAACAAAACATTTGCAACGGCCTATATTCGCTTGCTTATCAAGGAAGCTGATCCGGTAGCACTTGACCCGATTAAGACTACTCCTCGCGATTACACAATCGAATATACCGACCTTACAGCTGATGCTGCCGATAATGTGAAAGTACCATTTGACTGGAACCAGGTTAACCAGGAAATTTATGGTGTATTGAATATGAATGCTACAGAATTTACGGCTGCTTACAACGTAACTCCTGAATTCTCGGCTCCGACAGGTGTGACAGTAACATCATCGGCATCATTCCCGAGCGACGGTACATCTTCGGCCGACCTGATAACAATAGGTTTCACCAATAAGGTTAAGACCGGCAACGGTTCGTTTACCATCACTTACAAGTCGAAAGACAATACTCGCCACCCGGATGTAGTGATTACAATCAACTACAACGTTGTTGACAACCACAGCATCATGCTGCCTGCATACAGCAACCAGGTAACCGTTTCGGGCAACACCAAGACGTTCCGCGTCACCGGTCAGCTTATTGGCTCTACTTACCGTATGTCGGGCTACTTGTATCAGGCATACCAGAGCTATAATGATTGGACTCCGGCCAACGCTAAGAACCACACGATAAGCTTCCGCTTCAAACCTGGCACTTCAACTACCGGCGTTAATATGAAACAAGACGAAACCGGCCAATATCTCAAGCTCAATAGTATATGGACAGGCGAAAAGACCTACACCATAGAACTCATTGCAACGCTTGAAAATACTGAAGTAGAAGTTCTCGATGCTTTCAACGTGGTATTTGCCAACCCGCTCAATATGTCAGTAATGGTAGATGGCGAAGAGGGCGCAACCGTTGAGATTGCAGCCGACGGCAGCAAGACGCTGACTGAAGACCTGTTGAAATATATGGTTATCAAGTCGCTCAATGGTCAGGACATCTATGTAAACAAAGCTGCCACACAGCAGGCAAGTCAATACTTCGGATTTGCAAACAGCAACTTCTCGTTCAACTTCGAGATAGATGCAACGAAGACCGACACAGGCAAGTTCAGCATCGATGCAACTACCGGTGAGTTGACGTTCGTTCCCGGCGGACAGCAGATTGTAAATGACGAACCTGCCACCATCAAGGTAACCGCAACCGTCAACAACGGTGCAAATAACGATGGTGACATCATTGAAATGAAAGCAACAATCAACGTTGTGGTTAAACCTTGATTTCGTAAGAAAGCAATGAGTTAAACCGGATAAGAGGATAAAGACTATATAGGTACAATGGAGAATATATAGTTTAATAGAAGTCCTTAATAATGGCAGTGGGGGGGACCGTGAGGTTCTCCCTACTGTTTTTTTCGGGATTTTATTAAAATAGCACTTTTTGTTGCGGTTACATGCGATTTTGTATTTATTATGCTGCAATTGTTGCATTTTTTGCTGCTTTTGTGTTGGCGGGTTGGGTGTTCGGGTTGTACTTTTGCAACAGAGAATATCTTAACTTTACTTTTATCACATTATGAATGCCTTAAGACAAGAAAAAATAGGGTGGATTGACTTGTTGCGCGTATTGGCGTGTTTCCTTGTAGTGTTTTCGCACAGTTGCGATGCTTTCGTGGCACAGTTCGATGCCAATCGTGCATCGTTCCTTACCGGGGTCTTTTGCGGGAGTTTCGTGCGAGCCTGCGTACCGTTGTTTGTGATGATGACCGGGGTACTTTTGTTACCCGTGGCACCTACCTATAATCTTGTTTCGTTTTATCGCAAGCGCGTGGGGCGCATAGTGCCGCCGCTTGTTTTTTGGTCGCTTGTGCTGCCGGTGCTGATGTACCTGTATTTCAATTTTGTCAATCCGGCAACACATAATCCGCAAATCGCCGTTGACAGTTATAACGGAACCACGCTTGTGCAACGGCTGTACACGTTTGTTTTCAATTTCAATTTCGATACCACTCCGTTGTGGTACTTGTATATGCTCATAGGGCTTTACTTGCTCATGCCCATACTCAACTGCTGGCTCGTGCAGGCATCGCGCCATGAGCTGAAAGTTGTGCTTGGTGTGTGGGGCGTGTCGCTTGTGCTGCCATATATGAAGATGCTTGCGCCGGTGCTTGGTTACCAAGGTAATTTCGGTAACATGGAGCTGCTGGGAATGTGCGACTGGAACATTTACGGCACTTTCTACTATTTCTCGGGTTTCATAGGTTACCTTATATTGGCCTATTATCTGAAAACCTACCCGTTGCAATGGAGTTGGAACAAGACATTGGCAATAATGGTGCCGATGTTCCTTGTAGGGTATGCCATAACCACAGGCGGATATATACTCACGCAAGAGCATTTCCCGGGCAATTATGCCTACCTTGAAATAGTGTGGTACTTTACCGGCATCAACGTGTTCATGATGACGCTGCCCGTGTTCGTTATAGTGCAAAAAATAGGGTTGCGCCCGCGTCGGTGGCTGTCGCAGCTGGCATCGCTTACCTTTGGCATCTACTTGTGCCACTTTGCATTCATTTTTGCAAGTTATGACTTGTATGACATAGCCGTGTTGCCATATTGGTTGCGTATTATCTGTATTGCAGTAACCACGTTTGCCATAAGCACGGCCGTTACGTGGCTAATGTCGCGCAGCCGCCTCGCAGCCCGGTTGGTGAAGTAACATAGTATGTAAATGAAGGTGTGTGAGGTGTAAATTCAAAGGGGGTGGTGTATCAAATTGCAGATTGGGCGGCAAAGCCGTCCAATTTGAGGTAACCGATGTGTGAGGCGAAGCCGAACCATCGGAATATGAAACCACCATATGGGGAACGGCCTCAAAGAGGTCGAATGCATTACGGTTCAATGTGTTCGACCTCTTTGAGGCCGGGTTTGTTGATGCTTAGTCTAACCGACGGCTTGCAACCCGCCCTCGGCGGTCGCTGCGCCGCCGGTTATCGCAGATTGGACGGCTTTGCCGCCCCCTTGAATTTGCATTTCAACACCCCCCCTTTTGATTTTACATTATCGGTGCACCCACACCTGTAGGCAGGTTGACGGGATTTTACATTGCAGCCTTGAAGTTGAACACAGGCTTCACTATGTTGATAATTTCAACCGTGTCTTTTATGTTGGCAATGATTTCGTCTTTTGGCTTATATACCATCGGCGACTCGTCAAGAGTATCTTCGGTAACTGTTTCGCTGTATATGCCTTCCATCGAATGCTTGAAATCGTCCATATTGATTTGGCGGAAGGCTTCACCGCGGCTTAATATGCGTCCGGCACCGTGCGGAGCCGAGTAGTTCCAGTCTTCGTTTCCACGGCCTACGCAAATAAGTGCGCCATCTCGCATATTCAATGGTATGATGCACCGTTCTCCTGCACGGGCCGAAATAGCTCCCTTGCGGATTATGTTGTCGTCGCCTATGTAATTGTGCACGCTCTCGAATTGTGCGTATTCGGTGTCACCGGCAGGAATTTCTATGCTGCCTTGCCGTAAAAGGAATTCGCTGATGAGGTCAACAATTATGCTGCGGTTGATGCGTGCCCACTGCTGGCACAGGCGCATATCGTACAGGTAATCCTCGCGTGCATCGCCCCAAAGGTAACAAAGGTCGGGGTCAATGGGCGGTTTGCGCATCTTAAACGAATTGTGCAGTTGCCTTATGGCATCTTGCAACTCGGCTTTGCGGCCGACCTCTTTGTAGGCTTTAATCATTGCGTTTTGTTCGGCCATTATTTCGCCCCACCCTGATTGCAGTTTTACAGCCAATCGTTGGTATATCTCGGCCACCTGTTTGCCCAGGTTGCGGCTGCCGGTGTGGACGGCTATGTAGCCCCGCCCCCGGTCGTCGCGGTCAATTTCGATATAATGGTTGCCGCCGCCAAGTGTGCCTATGGCCTTGTAAAGGCGTTTCTGGTCTTTCAATTCCCGGTAACACCGCAATTGCATAGCCAATTGCTTGGCTGCCTGGTACCGCTCGATATATGGTTGTGGCAGCAATGTCTTGCCTTCGCGCACATTCCTGCCCGAAGGGATATTGGCGACAATAAACTCATTAAGCGCGTGGAAGTTGATGTCACCGACAAAACGGAAGGGCCTTACCAATATCCCGCACCCGATGTCAACACCCACGATGTTTGGGATTACCTTGTCGCCAAGGTCTCCCGTAAAGCCTATCACACATCCGGCACCGGCGTGGACATCGGGCATGATGCGTATTTTGCAATTGCAAAATACGTCGATTGAAAGTAATTGATTTATTTGCTCGATTGCACCGGTCTCAATGTTGTCGGTGAATATTTTCACATTATGTCCGTCTATAATTTTCATAATTAAAACAATTATAATGCAAAGTTAAAATCACCATGTGCCAAATTGCGGCAGATGCTACCGGAGAAATTTAATTATATCAATTTGTGACAATATATCCGCCCGACGACATTGCTGTGACATTGTAGCGGCGCAGGCTGTAATTGCTTTGGGCTGCCGGGCCTGCCGTAGGAGTACCGGCACCCTCGCACACATCATAGCGCGACCCGCAATTGGGACAATATGCGTCTAATTTCTCGTTGTCGAACGACAGTAATTTCTTGCGGTCGGCTTCGACGGGGCAGGCAAGGTCGTATGCCATGGGCATATTGTAATCGCCCGACTCGAAATTGTACCCCGAGACCAGCATCACTCCCCCCCAGCCGGTGAGGGCATCGCCATCGTAATTGTAATATCCCGACGGAAGGCCGCGAGTGCGGTCGAAGATTCGATGCTCGCCATATGTGTGTACTCCGTATAATTCCCACACCTGTGTATTGAATTCCATGCGCACGGGATAGGCCGGTATGCGGTCGTCGTTGGTCTGCTTGCAACTGATTTGTATGGCAGCCATTGTTGCGAGAATTATTATAAGAAATATTCGCATCATTGCATTGAAAGAATTCGGTCTATTTCAATTATTTCGTCTTCCGAGAAACAGGTGCCGTGCAGGGCTTGCAGGTTGTCGGCAAGCTGTTTTACCGTGCGGGGCCCTATTATTACCGAGGTCATGTGTTGTTGCGACAGCAACCATGCCACTGCCATTTGTGCAAGAGATTGCCCGCGTTGTGCCGCCACGCAGTTTAATGCTTTTATACGGGCAAGCAACTGCGGTGTGATTGCACTCGGCTTCAAGTGGTGGCCGAGTGCGGCACGGGAACCGTCGGGGCAGTTGCCGCCAATGTATTTGTCGGTAAGCAGCCCTTCGGCAAGTGGGGAAAATGCCGTCAGGCCTATGCCCGACTTGGCGAGCAGGCCGATGTGTTTCTCCTCGATGTCGCGCACGAGCATATTGTATTTCCCTTGGTAAATAAGCGGGTGTACATCGCGAGCCGACAGATATTCGGCGGCTTCGGCCAATTTGTCGGCAGGGTAGTTCGACAGGCCCACATACAGAGCCTTGCCGCTGCGCACTATGTCAACGAGAGCCTGCATTGTTTCTTCGATGGGAGTGAAGCCGTCGTAACGGTGGGAATAAAATATGTCAACGTAATCAAGCCTCATGCGGTGCAGCGACTCGTCGATGCTTGTCATCAACATTTTGCGCGACGAGCCTATGCCGTAAGGTCCCGGCCACATATCATATCCGGCCTTGGTGGTTACAATCATCTCGTGGCGGTGGCTGCGTAAATTCTCACCGTATATTTTCCCGAATGTTTCTTCGGCCGAACCGTATGGAGGCCCGTAATTATTGGCAAGGTCGAAGCAGGTGATGCCGTGGTCGAAGGCATACAAAACCTTTTCGCGTGCCTCGCCATATACATTTATTTCACCATAGTGCCACCAGAACCCAAGTGAGATTTCTGGCAGGCGTATGCCCGATGTGCCGCACCGGCGGTAATTCATCACCCCCTCGGCATAGCGGTCGGGATTTGCCGTATATACATGTTTACAGTTCATTGTTTTCTTCCAAGTAATTTATCGAAAGCATTGTGGTATGTGTCGAAGTCGAATCGGTCGAGTTCGCGGCGGTATAAAGTTTCGATTTCGCGGTTGCACAAGTTGCCTATCGACCCGATGTGGGTGTGGGCAACCTGTTTTACAGGCCTGAAGCGGCCTGCCTCGATGTCAAGACCCACTTTCTTGTATGCGTCGCGGAACGGCATTCCGCCTTGTGTGAGGCGGTTTACTTCTTCAACCGAGAACATCAGGTCGTAACGGTTGTCGTCAAGTATGTTTTCATTCACCGTTATTTGTCCTATCATTGCATCCACCATGGCAAGTATGTCGATTATTTCGTCGAATGCGGGCAGGAAACTTTCCTTTATGAGTTGTAAATCGCGGAAATAACCCGATGGCAGGTTGTTGGTTATCAATGTGATTTCTCCCGGCAATGCTTGCAGACGGTTGCACTTGGCCCGGGTGAGTTCAAACACGTCGGGATTCTTCTTGTGCGGCATAATCGACGACCCTGTGGTAAATTTGTCGGCAAGGCGCAGGAAGCCGAAGTTTTGCGAATTGAATAGGCAGGCATCGAAAGCAAGCTTTGAGATTGTAGCCGCAACACCGGCTATGGCTTGTGCGACAATGCGCTCGGTCTTGCCTCGCCCCATTTGCGCATATACCACATTATAGTCGGGAGAAGCAAACCCCAGCAGGCGTGTGGTCATTTCCCTGTCGAGGGGGAACGATGAACCGTAGCCGGCGGCCGAGCCGAGCGGATTGCGGTTGGCGATGTCATATGCGGCACGCATCACAGTGAGGTCGTCGGCAAGCGACTCGGCATAAGCCCCGAACCACAGCCCGAACGATGAAGGCATGGCCACCTGCAAATGTGTGTAACCCGGCATAAGCACCTGGCTGTAGCGCTCGGATTGTGCTTGCAACGTCTTGAAAAGCCTCGTCATGGCAACCACCACCTCTTCGATTTTGCTGCGTATGAACAGGCGCAAGTCAACCAGCACCTGGTCGTTGCGCGAACGTCCCGAATGTATTTTTTTGCCCATGTCGCCAAGGCGGCGTGTCAACATCAGTTCCACTTGCGAGTGCACATCTTCCACGCCCTCTTCTATGGTGAAACGGCCGTGTTCTATTTCATCGTATATGTTACGCAACTCGGCTGTCAGCGTGTCGAGTTCTTCGGCAGTCAGTAGCCCTATGCTTTGCAGCATAGTGATGTGTGCCATTGAGCCAAGCACATCATATGGAGCCAGGTATAAATCCATCTCCCGGTCGCGCCCCACGGTGTAACGTTCTACATCGTGGTCAACTTGCACATTTTTTTCCCAAAGTTTCGATGCCATTTTAATTGTAATTTGTTACTTGCAAATTTAGTCACACTCTGCGGTTTATACAAATCGGCCGGCAATTTGTAGTCCGGTTAATCATAATTAAACATAATTGTTGCAAACGTGCAGTTAATGCCTCGCATATTGCCGAAATATTTACAGGAAAATGGTTATATTTGCACCACTTTGTAAGGTAAACACGAGAAACGAAAGCGCAAATGGCAGAATTTAACACCGATGAAATAATTGCAAGTCACGGCTACGTAGTGTTTGACTGTACCTTGCCCGAACAGATAGAGTCGATGGCAAAGTATAGTACAGTGCTTATATGCAACAGCGGAACGGCTGTGATTGAAATAAATATGCTTGAATACACCGTCGATGCCAATGCCTGTGTGCTGGTTCCGCCTGCAATGATTGTGAGGGCGAAATATGTGTCCGACGATTTTTCGGCCACCATGCTGCAAACTTCGCAAGAGACCTCAATGTCGTCGTTCATAGGGCTTGAAACCGAGATGTTCAATGTGATATATTGCGACCCGTGTTTCACAATTTCCGACAGGCGCGAACTTACGCTGATGCACAATATGCTTGACAACTTGCGGATATTCATGCAGTTGCCTGCATCGTCGCATAAAAAAGACTTTATATACGGGTCGATACACTGCATATTCATCGTCGTTTACGACATACGCCTGCGCATGACGCTGAATGCGCCGCCGCACAATGCCACTTACACGTCGGCCGACAATTACTTCCGCCGCTTCCTTGGCCTGATAAAAGAGAATTGCCGCACTCATCACGATGTTGCGTTCTATGCCGACAAGTTGCACATAACGCCAAAATACCTGAACGAGATTTCCCGCAAGAAGGCGCATTTCACGGCCAAGGAAATAATAACGCAATTCATTGTCACGCTTATCAAGCGGGAATTGCTCATATCGGGGAATTCGGTGCAGCGTATTGCCTATGATTACAACTTTTGCGACCAGTCGAGCCTTGGCAAATTCTTCAAGAAAGCCACCGGAATGTCACCCATAGCCTATCGCCGCACCCGTTGACTGTGAGAGGAGTCTACAGCCCATAAAAAACGGGAATGTGCGCCTCGTGTGTAGTGAGGTGTGCACACTCCCGGTGTGAGATTATTGTCTTCCGTGTAATGGAGATTACAGCAGGGTTGCAGGGTTGAGGTTGGCAGCCTCGATGTCTTTGAAGTAGCGGTAAGTGGAAACTTTAAGCTCCATCACGGCATCTTCGTCGGCAACGATGATTGCCTTGGGGTGCATTTGCAGTGCACTGATGGTTGACATATGCGAAACGCCGCCTTCCACGCCGGCTTGCAGTGCACGAGCTTTGTTATAGCCATTGACGATGAGCAGTACGCTTTGTGCGTCCATAATTGTGCCTACGCCTACGGTAAGGGCAGTCTTGGGCACTTTGTTCACGTCGTTGTCGAAGAAACGCGAATTGGCGATTATGGTGTCTTGCGTCAAAGTCTTTTCGCGTGTGCGCGATGTGAGCGACGAGCATGGTTCGTTGAATGCGATGTGTCCGTCGGGGCCCACTCCGCCAAGGAACAGGCGAATGCCGCCGTATGAGCGGATTTTCTCTTCATAACGGGCACATTCTTCTTCTTTGCAAGGTGCGTTGCCGTTGAGAAGGTTCACATTCTCGCGCTTGATGTTGATGTGGCTGAAGAAATTGTTCCACATGAACGAGTGGTAGCTTTGCGGATGCTCTTCGGGCAAGTTGCAATATTCGTCCATGTTGAATGTCACCACGTTTTCAAACGATACTTTGCCGGCTTTGCACAACTCGGCGAGCTTGCGGTACATTCCCAGCGGCGAGCTGCCGGTTGGGCACCCGAGTACAAACGGACGGTCGGCGGTAGGGTTGAAATCGTTGATTTGGCGAGCCACATAATTGGCAGCCCACTCCGAAACGGTGGCATAGTCGGGTTCGATGATAAGTCTCATAATTAAGTTTTATAGGTTTTTAGAAAATGTTTATATGATTATCGCAAAATTACAGAAAAGCGTCGTAAATAGCGAATAAAAAAGTGACATATTTCGGGCGGGATAATTTTTTGGCGTTTTTGTTTTGTATTGTCACCGGAATTGCCTACCTTTGTGCCACTATTTCGGAAAGCCCGGGTGGCGAAATGGCAGACGCGCTGGTTTCAGGTACCAGTGGAGTAACATCCGTATCGGTTCGACTCCGATCTCGGGCACACCCCAAGCCTCTTGCAACCGCAAGGGGCTTTTTTTGTTGCATATTGCCCATAAAAAATGCCCCCGAAAGGCGAGGGCTCCTAAATGTTTTCACAACGGAATAATTCCCTTATTGTGATTTGCTTCAAATTCGTATCGCAAATTTATGAAAATATACATATTATCGCAAAACTTTCTAAGAAAAATTTCGTAGCTTTGGAAAAATAAAATCCTGCTATGAAAACGAAACATATTTTAGGACTTGATATAGGCACCAATAGTATTGGTTGGGCTGTGTTGAATGCCGTGGAAAATGAGGGCATAACATTTTTAACAGGAATACATTCATCGGGAGTAAGATGTATTCCAATGGATGAAAAAGTATTAGGCAATTTTGAGAAAGGGAATTCAGTATCTCAAACGGCAGAAAGGACAAAATATCGTTCTATAAGGCGTTTGTATGAACGTAGCCACCTTCGTAGAATGAGATTGCATAGAGTATTATCAATCTTGAAATTTTTACCGGCTCATTATGAACAGCAATTAGATCGCTATGGACGATTTGTAAATTTTAGTGAACCTAAATTGGCATGGACTCGAAACGAACATGGTACACCACAATTCCTATTTCAAGATTCATTTAATGAGATGCTGGCAGATTTTAGGTTACACCAACCGGAATTAGTTGCCAATAACAAAAAAGTACCATACGATTGGACGATTTATTATTTGCGGAAGAAGGCATTGACGCAAAAAATAACAAAAGAAGAGTTGGCTTGGTTACTGCTTAGCTTTAATCAAAAACGGGGATACTATCAATTACGGGAAGAAACAGAATCGGAACAGAAATCTGCTAAAAAAGAAGAATATTTTGATAGTCAGGTTGTGACTGATATCATAGACAGTGGCGAAGTATATAAAGGCTTGAAAATATTTATTGTAGTATTAGCCAATGGCACACGTGGAAAGGTTTTCATGAAAGAGAAACCCGATTGGATTGGTTTTAAGAAAGATGTCATTGCTACTGTTGAACTTGATAAAAACGGAAAGGAACGAAAAGACGAAAATGGTGTCACTTGTTGTAGATTTAAGGTTCCTACAGAAAAAGAATGGGAAGAAAAATGGGCATTAATTAAAGCCAAAACTCAGAATGATTTGGATAATTCGGGGAAAACTGTTGGTGCTTATATTTATGATACACTTCTTCAGCTGCCCAAACAAAAAATAAGAGGAAAGTTGGTTCGTACTATAGAGCGTAAATATTACAAGAACGAGTTATGCCAGATCTTAAAAAAACAGGGAGAATTTCATCCCGAATTAAAAAGTCAAACATTATATAATGCTTGTATTGAAGAACTGTACCCTAATAACGAGTCACACCGTAATCTTATAGCAAAACGAGATATGTGCTATTTGCTTGTTGAAGATATTCTGTTCTATCAACGTCCGTTAAAAAGCAAAAAATCATTAATAGCTAATTGTCCTTACGAGAATTATTCATATCAAGATGAAAATGGTGAGATAGTTAGTGTACCTGTAAAATGCATTCCCAAATCTCATCCGTTATTTCAAGAGTTTAGATTATGGCATTTTTTAAGAAGTTTGCGTATTTACAAAAAAGAAGCTATTGTTGACGGACGACTTAAAAGTGACGTTGATGTGACCGAAGATTTCTTGAAAAATGATAATGATTATGTAGCTCTGTTTGATTGGTTGAATAACAAGAAAAAAATTAAACAAGAAACACTTCTTAAGTATAAACCTTGGCGACTAATCAAGAAAGAATGGACAGAGTATAGATGGAATTACGTTGAAGATAAAGAGTATCCATGTAATGAAACCAGAAGCCAAATTCTTGAACGATTGGAAAAGACAGGAATATCAACAGATTTTCTGACTAATAAGATTGAAGAGGATCTGTGGCATATTCTATATTCTATTTCAGATAAGAATGAATTAAAATCTGCATTACGAAAATTTGCTGTAAAAAACAATTTACAACAAGATTCCTTTGTAGAAGCGTTCAAAGATATGCCTCCATTCAAGAAAGATTACGGTGCTTATTCGGCAAGAGCATTAAAAAAACTGTTGCCGTTGATGCGAATGGGAAAATATTGGAATGCCGATGCAATAGATATTGGAACACGAGAACGCATTGAGAAAATATTGTCAGGAGAGCATGACGAGAATATAACGATGCAAGTACGTGAAAAAGCAAGGAATTTGCAGGATATATCTTCTTTTAGAGGATTGCCTGCGTGGTTGGCTTGCTATATAGTTTATGGTCGCCATTCCGAAGCTTCTGAAGTTTGTACATGGAAAACTCCATCAGAGATCGATGACTTTTTAGCACATTTCAAGCAGAATTCATTGCGGAACCCGATTGTGGAACAAGTGGTTCTAGAAACATTGCGCGTAGTACGAGATATCTGGAAACAGGTAGGGAATATCGATGAAATCCATGTGGAACTGGCACGGTCAATGAAAAGGACAAACGAAGAACGAGCCAAGACGATGAAACAAATTCAGGAAAACGAGAATGCCAACCTTAAAATTAGAGCTTTGCTCACCGAGTTCTCAATCCATTCCGAACTTAACATAGAAAATGTGAGACCTTATTCTCCAAGCCACCAAAGGCGTATGCGCATATATGAGAATTATGTATGGGATAATGTTTCGGAAGATGATCCTAATGTTGAAGCAATGCTTGAGATACGCAGAAAACTCGGTGTCAACAGTAAAGGTCCGTCTTCTTCCGAAATTCAAAGGTACAAATGCTGGCTGGAGCAAAAATATTGTTCCCCATATACAGGCCGGGTTATACCGTTAAACAAATTATTTACAGATGCATATCAAGTAGATCATATCATTCCCAAAGAACGTTATTATGACGACTCCTTCAGTAATAAAGTAATTTGTGAAGCAGAAGTAAACCAATTAAAAGGCAGCCAACTGGGATATGAATTTATTTGTAACAATCCTAATAGAATCGTACAGCTGGGAGACAAGAAAACAGTTAATATCTTCTCGGTTGCAAAATATGAGGAATTTGTGAAAGACCATTATTCAGGAAACCGCAAAAAAATGAAGAAGCTGCTGATGAATGAGATTCCTGATGATTTTGTGGCACGGCAACTTAATGATACTCGTTATATTAGCAAACTGATAAAATCATTACTTTCCAATATAGTGAGGGAAGCAGATGAACAAGAAGATGTCTCGAAAAACGTGATTGTAAGCACAGGTGCCGTTACCGATCGCTTAAAGAACGATTGGGGGCTGGATGACGTGTGGAATAAGATTATCATCAATCGTTTTAAGCGTATGAACCTGTTAACCGGTACCATGTGCTATACTGTATATAATACCAATAATAGATTGATTCCAAACGTACCTATAGACCAACTTAAAGGGTTTAGCAAGAAACGTATAGACCATCGTCATCATGCAATGGATGCCATTGTTATAGCTTGCACAAGCAGAAATATTATAAATTATCTGAATAACGAGTCGGCTCGTAGCGGTTCACAAATATCTCGTTATGATTTACGCCATTTATTGTGTGAAAAAGATAAGAAAGGTAATTACCGATTCAAAAAGCCATGGAACACTTTTACACAAGATGCTTATCATATGTTATTGAACATCGTTGTAAGTTTTAAACAAAAGTTGCGTGTGATAAAGAAATCGAGCAATAAACACCAGTCAGAGAATTGTGATAATGTGAATCGTAATTGGACAGTATGTAAACAATTACATACAGAGACATATTTTGGAAAAATAAATTTGCGAAAAACGAAATCGGTATCGCTTAATGAGGCTATTAAAAATCCTGTTTTAATAGTGGATAAAGATTTAAAGAAAATAATACTCCGGTTACTTGCACAAGGCTTGAACATTAAACAAATAAAGAAATATTTTGACGAAAATAAAGAAATTTGGCAAGATGTAGATTTGAAAAAAATTAACGTATATTATTTCTCGCAAGATTCTTTTGCAAGCAGGGTACCTATAGATATGAGTTTTGATAAAGATACTATCGAGAATAAATTATCAGATACCGGCATAATAAAAATCTTGTCAAGGCATCTTGAATTATGTGGAGGTGATCCAAATTGCGCTTTTTCTCCTGACGGTATTGAGCAGCTGAATAATAATATTGTAGATTTGAATAATGGGAAATTTCATCAACCAATTTACAAGGTGCGTAAATATGAGGAAGCCACAGGCAAATTCCCGGTAGGGAAACGAGGAAATAAAGGATCTAAATATGTGGAAGCTGCCAAAGGAACCAATCTATTTTTTGCAGTGTATGAGACTTCGCAAGAAGATAAACAAACCGGGTTGATGGTTGTAAAACGTAGTTTTATGACAATTCCGTTGAATGTTGCTGTTAACCGATTAAAACAAGGACTGTCCCCTGCACCGGAAAATAAAAATGGTGATCGACCTAAATTTGTGTTATCTCCATATGATCTGGTATATGTGCCAACGAAGCAAGAGTTGGAAAGTGGGAATATTGCCATGCCGTTGGATATAAATAGAATATATAAGATGGTAAGTTGTACAGGAAATGAAGGATATTTTATCCCATTTTATGTTGCTCAGCCAATTAAGGATACGGTTGAATTAGGAAGCAATAACAAAGCCCAAAGAGCATGGACTGGTGAAATGATAAAGGAAGTATGTTTACCATTAAGCGTTGATCGCTTAGGGAATATTTCATTGTTATTATGATTAAGAAGACTTTGTATTTTGGTAATCCGGCACGGTTGTCGTTAAGGTTGCAGCAATTGGTGATTAAGAGACTGTTACCCGACGGAGGAGAAGATACTGTGACTCGCCCCATCGAGGATCTTGGTGTTGTCATAATCGACAACCCGCAAATCACTTTCACCTCGGGTGTGGTGGATGCCTTGCTTGCCAATAATTGTGCTTTGGTGACTTGCGATGGTAAGCACATGCCTGCCGGATTACTGTTGCCGCTTAATGGGAATACGATACAAAACGAGCGGTTCCGCAAACAGATATCGGCATCGGTACCGTTGCTAAAGCAGTTGTGGCAACAGACGGTGAAATGCAAGATTAAAAATCAAGCTGTCATACTTGAGGCCTGCCTTGGCGAGAAGCATCCGTGCATGCATCGTTGGGTTGATGATGTGAAAAGTGGCGATTCCGAAAATATGGAAGCTCGTGCCGCAGCTTATTATTGGAAGTGCATGTATGCGGCTGTCGAGGGCTTTACACGCGGTCGCGATGGTTTGCCGCCAAATAATTTGCTCAACTACGGCTATGCCATCCTTCGGGCGGTGATTGCCCGCTCGCTTGTCGGCAGCGGCTTGTTGCCGACACTTGGCATACATCATCACAACCGCTATAATGCCTTTTGCCTTGCCGATGATGTGATGGAGCCGTACCGCCCATATGTTGACAGGCTTGTGTTTGATATGTATCATCGGTATGCTCCGCTTGACGACCTCGACGATATAACCAAGGAAATGAAAGCCGAATTGCTTGCAATTCCCATGATTGACGTTACTATGGGAGGCAAAACACATCCGCTTATGGTTGCTGCCGACCTCACAACATCATCATTGTATAAATGTTTTGCCGGTGAATTACGGCGTATAGCCTATCCGTTGGTGTAATGGTATATGACGATAGAATAAGCAAATATCGCATTATGTGGGTTCTTGTCCTCTTTGATTTGCCAACCGAAACCAAGAAAGAGCGCAAAGCTTATGCCTTGTTTCGCAAACGGCTTGTTGAGGATGGTTTTACCATGTTTCAATTTTCAATTTACATCAGGCACACCATGAGTAAGGAGAATGCCAATGCACACATTCGCCGTGTGAAATCATTTTTGCCACCAACGGGAAAAGTGTGCATAATCTGCATCACCGACAAGCAATTTGCCGACATTGAACTTTTCTATGGAACTAAACCGGCTGCGGTTAACACTCCTGGTCAGCAATTGGAATTATTTTAATCTGTTCAGATTGTTTAACCAATCAATATCACTTATTCTCGGTAATACAATTTCCTTTAAACGACAAAAACTCACTTTCAAGAGTGAGTTTTATTGTCGATAATTGGGCTTTTAACCATTTCTAAAAGTATTCACAACTCTCTGTATTTGAGTTAATTTCCACGATTGTGGTGTATCACCCAATACAAAAATACAAATTTGAAAGCAAATCACAACGCAGTTCGGGGTTGTCAAAAAATATTTCTCGGTGTATCACCCAATACAAAAATACAAATTTGAAAGCAAATCACAACTCCCTTTGGAGACATACGGCGACAGCACTTGGTGTATCACCCAATACAAAAATACAAATTTGAAAGCAAATCACAACTGCCGCGCTGTTGGAAAGGCACGGTTATCGGGTGTATCACCCAATACAAAAATACAAATTTGAAAGCAAATCACAACGAAGTTTCAGAGAAAGGTATCGTCACCGTCGGGTGTATCACCCAATACAAAAATACAAATTTGAAAGCAAATCACAACTGACTATTACAGGTACATTGCCCCAGATGGGGTGTATCACCCAATACAAAAATACAAATTTGAAAGCAAATCACAACGATAATGGCCGAGATTATCCTTACCAAGCGGGTGTATCACCCAATACAAAAATACAAATTTGAAAGCAAATCACAACCGCTTTCAAGTTGTCGTAAATGAATTTTATGGTGTATCACCCAATACAAAAATACAAATTTGAAAGCAAATCACAACCTACATTCCTCGTGCTAAAACTCACGCAAGTGGTGTATCACCCAATACAAAAATACAAATTTGAAAGCAAATCACAACGATTCAGCAATGGACTATCCAATATAAATTTGGTGTATCACCCAATACAAAAATACAAATTTGAAAGCAAATCACAACTCTTGCATTTTGTTATATTTGCATACTTCAGGTGTATCACCCAATACAAAAATACAAATTTGAAAGCAAATCACAACGCAAGATATAGCCAATCGGGATACCGATCGGGTGTATCACCCAATACAAAAATACAAATTTGAAAGCAAATCACAACACAATGGCGAGGCCTTGACATCGGGGCTGCGGTGTATCACCCAATACAAAAATACAAATTTGAAAGCAAATCACAACATAGAGTATTTGATAATAGAAATGGTCAACGGTGTATCACCCAATACAAAAATACAAATTTGAAAGCAAATCACAACCAGTTGATGGCAAAGAAATTGAAAGCGTAGGGTGTATCACCCAATACAAAAATACAAATTTGAAAGCAAATCACAACGCAGGGCTTCGATGGCGATACTATCTTGATGGTGTATCACCCAATACAAAAATACAAATTTGAAAGCAAATCACAACGAATTACAGCAAACACTGCATTGCGGTACGGGTGTATCACCCAATACAAAAATACAAATTTGAAAGCAAATCACAACCATAATCTGAATTCCTGTCATCGTCCGAAAGGTGTATCACCCAATACAAAAATACAAATTTGAAAGCAAATCACAACCTCGTCTGCAATCTCATGCACAATGGCTTAGGTGTATCACCCAATACAAAAATACAAATTTGAAAGCAAATCACAACCTGTACGGTGTTCAGTTTTTGGCCGGATGAGGTGTATCACCCAATACAAAAATACAAATTTGAAAGCAAATCACAACATCTTATGGCGTACCCTTTTTTGCGTATATGGTGTATCACCCAATACAAAAATACAAATTTGAAAGCAAATCACAACAATAGGAGGTAATGATGAAAATTATTTTGGGGTGTATCACCCAATACAAAAATACAAATTTGAAAGCAAATCACAACATAACGACATTAATTTGGGTATTTTGAACAGGTGTATCACCCAATACAAAAATACAAATTTGAAAGCAAATCACAACCAGCGCTATAAGGAGATTGCTCAATCTGGAGGTGTATCACCCAATACAAAAATACAAATTTGAAAGCAAATCACAACGAACTTGCTTCAAAAGTACATGAACGTGTTGGTGTATCACCCAATACAAAAATACAAATTTGAAAGCAAATCACAACGTTGAAGCTGGTCTTAACCCTTATATGATGGGTGTATCACCCAATACAAAAATACAAATTTGAAAGCAAATCACAACGGCAACGTGGTTAATCAGCGTGAAAATCAGGGTGTATCACCCAATACAAAAATACAAATTTGAAAGCAAATCACAACCTACTCAGACGAACAAGTATAATTATAAGAGGTGTATCACCCAATACAAAAATACAAATTTGAAAGCAAATCACAACTCAAGGGCATGACAGCGTATTGTTCACGCAGGTGTAGCATCCAATACAAAAATACAAATTTGAAAGCAAATCATAACTGCCTTGATTTTTTTCTCGATTTCCTTCGTGGTGTGGTTGATGAAATCTTGTTTGTTTTTGGGTGAAATCAGCAGCCTTTTACGATTATCAAGAATAACAGCGGCATCGGTCATGTTTGAACCGAAAAAGCATCTCAAGAACTGCCGTCATGTTAGCTAGACCTTAATCCAGTTGCCAGCCATCACTCAATGAGGGGGTATCAAAATGCGATTTTGCCTCTATAAAGACGCAAAATTTTGCGTCTTTACAACTATATCACATTATATAAAATATTGCAAATCAGTTGTTACCATCATCGAGACGATGTGCACATTGTCTCTACAATGTCGGAATTATGATACTCCCATATCCGGCATACGGCAACGTGATTTCCTGCAAAAGCATTGCTATCGTCAACGGCTCACCTTATTACACTTATTCCAAATATAGCCACATCTTTTAACTATTTTCCATCGCACAACTGCCCACAGTAGCAGGTCGGCTACAAAAAACACAAGCAGCATCGCCCCGAGCCACATCGGCCCGACGGCTGCCGTGGCTATGCCAAGGCCTATGCACATCACATCAAGCGCAGGGTTGCCCAAAGGGCGGCAATATCCTATGCGCGTGGCAGTGGAGTTGCTCGGCAGGCACATCTTGATTTCCACAACAAGCACCACAAGCGCCAACACGAAAACCACTGCGGCAACCACTATGTTGCCCTTCTCCATCAGCACGTACCCAAGCACCGCAAGGAACACCACAAGCGAGAAGTATTCGATATATGACAACGCCTTACGCACAGCCGACAATGCCGACGACCGACCGGCAGGCAACGTGTATTCAAATGCGTCAACCGTTGCGGCATCGCCATCGCCGGTGGCATATCTGCGCTTACCCATCAAGCCGAGAATAAACCATAGGTTAAGCACTAAACATACCATGTCGAGAAGTCCTGCAACCTCAATTTGCCTCAATGCCGAAATCTGCGCCGACACCGACAGCCACAACACGCCGGCAAGCAGCACCAATGCCCACGGCAAGTCAACAGCAGTTGCAATGCGGCAACCGCCCTTCTGTGCCGCCTTGTAGCACCTGTAAACATCGAAAGCCGTCAACAGGCTGAGCGACATACAACTCACATATACCCAATCGGCCTCTGCAGGCAGAAAAGCAAACCACCTGTCGGCAAGCATGAACAGCGACATTGCTACCCATACGCCCACCGACCAATAGACATCTGTCGAGAACCTGATTTTCTTATTATCCATGAATATTTACTTCTTATTTAACACACCACATTGGTATTAATTTGGCAAATGTGGGTGATGAACCCTTGTTTGTCTTTAGGCGAAATCAGCAGCGTTTCGCGGTTGTTGGCGAACCTGATTTCGAGCCTGTCGAGCGATGCTGCCGGCGAGGCGAGCGCATTGCCCGTGGGCTTGATGCTTTTTATCTGCCGTATATCGTAGTCATCTTTACTTAAAAAACCGTCTTTTACCGTCAGTGTATTACCATCAATTATGTAACGGATGGAAAACAGCATATAAAAAATTACCACAAACAGCAATGTCACAATTACCGATATCACCCATGATGATGCCGAAGTGCTATCAGTCACGACGAAAGGCAACGACGAGACTGCCCACACAAACAGCAGCAGGATAACGAGCCACGCATCAACTTTCGACCTGTAAACTACCGCTGCCACGACGCATGACTGTTTTTAAAACCGCAAAAATCAAAACCACCTGGCTGCACACAAATGCCCCCACGCTTATCATCTCGCACTCTGCCGCAGGTACATTCCCTTTTATCATTATCAAGAACAGCAACAGCACAATTGCGGCATCGGCCATGCTCGACCCGAAAAAGCACTTCACAAATCGCCGCCATGCCAACCGGGTCTTAATCAAGTAACCCACCATGCACACTATGGCCACAAGGAACGTAAGTGCCGACGTAACCTCGGCTGCAAGCCCCATGTCATATCCGGCATACAGCAACGCAACACCTTGCAAAAGCATCGCCATCGTCAACGGCACGCCCCATGACACATTTTTATCATTCCTTTCCATAAAATTACCATTAAACATTAAATCTACCTACAAATATACTAAACAACAATTAAACAGGCAATGCTTACCTATCAAATATTCGACAACAATAATTTTTCCTACACGGTTGGTTGCGTATTCCTCGCCGTGGTACAAAATACGCAACCATCACTCGTACTTATGTGTTTACTTTTTCAATACCACCACATTGGCATTAATTTGGCAAATATGGTCGATGAACCCTTGTTTGTCTTTCGGCGAGATCCGTAGCACCTCATTGCTATCGGTGAACTTTATTTCCAATCGGTCTAACGAGGCGGCAGGCGAGGACAGTGCATTATTAGTCGGCCTGATGCTTTTTATTGTGTGTATGTCATATACACTTTTCGACCCGAGGCCGTTTTTTACCGTCAATTCATCTCCCGCAATCTCATATCTGATGCCGAATGTCGCACACAGCACAAATATAAGCACCACCGCTGATATGGCCGCAACCAACCATTTTACCGATGCCGGCACCTTTAACAGAATAACAGGAACCACTGTAATTGCCAATGAGCACAGGACAAGAATTATTATCCATGCATCAACTTTCGAACCGTAAACCATCGTCTCCATCTTCTGTAATTATAAAATTATCGGAAATAATTTTCTGCTTGCTCAAATTCAAATTAAGCGTCTGCTTAACCTTTTCCATATCCATATGTTTTGCCTCATCAGCGTATATTTCTCTATATGCTTCAACTGCATCATTAACTGCTTTCATCAAAGTCTCATCATTAAATGTATAGTTAGTTTGTTTTCGATCCCGGGAAAGCAACCAGCAATTATCACACTTCGCTGAACATTTAAATGTCAGTATTAACGACAAGGTAGTAGGTTGAAAATAACTCTCCATATTAATCCCATTTACAATTCAAAACTTCCATTTAGCGTATCACCATCGGTGAAAATGGTGATGTCATAGCCACCCGATGGGAAATCGGTCATGTCGATTTGATACACTTCGCCTGGCATTGCCGATTCAATATCAAACATAGTAGATGCACCTTGACCATATATATCTACTGTTGCCCAATCAATTTCATCGTGGATATAAATTGACATTTGTTTATCATCTACATTTACATCCACAGGTACTTCGGAATGCTCTTTTGGAGCATGACATCGCTTAAGTTCTATTTGGCCACCTGTATCCTCCGCCATAATTGAAATCGGAAACAGCAATAAAATTAAAAACAGTAATTTTGCTTTCATTTTTCTATCATTTTGTTTTGTCATAAAATTATTTTATTCAAAAATGGTTATAAAATTTTATTCAATTTATTTTGTGTACATCACACTGTTTCTCATTCGCATTAATTAGCTATATTTCAATCTGTTACAAATATGCCCGCACAAAAGTTTGTGGACGCTGCTGTTCCATGCGGAAAAAAACAGGGTTAAATTAACTATTTTATATACGGGAAAAACAAGATTTTACGTAATTAAATTATCGTTTTCCCAATAGTACATATTATTTTGCAAAACGAACCAAGTATATTAAATTTGCAGAAAAACTCATTAATGAAACGACAAATTCAAACTATCGCATATACAATTATAATATTAGTAGGCATATCATGCCTCCGCGACGAGAGCACCGAACTATACGACCAATTACAGCTTGCTGATAGCTATATGGCTACCAAGCCTGAAATTTCATTGCAAATACTCGACAGCCTAAATCTCACAGAGTGCAATAAAGACCATTACTTTGCGCTGCTATATGCACAGGCCAAATACCGCAATTACATCAAGGCTGAAAACGATTCTCTTATAAATGTCGCCCTTAACTACTACTCTAAATGTGAAGACCAATCGATGAAATCACGCGCCTATCTTGTTGCATCACAAATTTACAGCGAATTGGGAGACTTGGAGGCTGCACTACGATACATACACCTGTCTGCACAGGCCATGAGACAATCAACCGATAACTGGACCAAAAGTTTTATACAATACGAATGGGGATGGCTACTACGGGATGCTGGAAACATCGATTTATCCACCGAAAAATTTGAAATCTCATTGGCATACGCAGAAAAAGCCAATGATACAATCCAAATGCTATCCCGAATGCGTGAATTATGTTATAATTATCTTGCAAAAAACAATCTTGAACAATCACTATCACAAATAAACAAAGGATTAGAATTGGCACATTCAGTAAAATCTAATAACGACATTTCCTTGCTTTATGGACAAAAATCCCTTGTATTCTACTACCTTGAAAATTATCATGAATCCTTACGATACATAAATAAGGCTTTGGCTTACAATTCAAGCGACTCTTTGTCGGATTTTAATTTCAAGGGGCGGCTTTTGGTGCTTACTCGACTCCGCAGAATATTATATTCAACGAGGACGAGATACCACCACACAGATGAAAGCAAAGCTATATTATGAATGTATGCGAATGCTACGCGAAGCACAAGGCGATTACAAGGGAGCGTTGGAATATGACAAAAAGTATTCGGAAAGCTTATTAAAGATTGCGTCTAACATAGAACGCGACAAGATTGCCAAGCTCGACAAACAGTATAACACTGACCAAATAGAACGAGAAAATCAACAGCTGAAAATAAAGCAACAACAAAGCCGACTTTACATATTAGTAATAGTAATTATAGTGGTGGTGGCAACTTTCGTGACATATACCATACTTTCACGACGGCGCAAACGAATACTCGATGCCATGCGTCAACAAAGCGAGGACATCAGCCGACTTCAACAAAACGCAGCACTGCTCATGGAAGAAAAGATAAAAACAAGCGAACGCGAAATGGCACTTGCAGCAGGTTTCAATGATAAAAGCAGAGAATTAAATGCCGCAAAGAACTTAATTTTCGACTTGAAAAAACGGCTGCTGCTGAACAACCGTGTGGTGAAGAAAGTGCAAGAGACCATAGACGCAGCAAAGAGCCCCAAGGCAAACAGGCAGCCAGAGCCTCTCTCCGACACCGAAATGTCGGAATTGGTCGCCGCCGTAAACGACTGCTACAATGGATTTGCCAACGCCCTCACGGCACAATATCCATCGCTAACCGACAGCGAAATATACTTGTGCTGCTTGATAAAGATAGGGCTTGACAACCCGGGCCTGTGCGCCATTCTCGGCATTAGCGACAATGCACTGCGCAAGCGCAAATACCGGCTGAAAAGCAGCAAATTCGACCCCGTAAGTCAGTTCGAGACGCTCGACGAGGCAATCCATGCCATTCTGCCTTTCCGGCCACATAATGGCAACGACGAGGCTGCATAAAACTGCTGTTTTGCCACGCGGGTGCGCATCATAATTCCGACATTGAAGCTACGGTATATACTAATATACAGATATTTACACAATACAAAAGTAGTAGAGACGCGATTCATCGCGTCTAATGTGCGGCTATGATAATAAGTTGACTTCCATGGGAGACGGTTTCAGACACGATGAATCGCGTCTCTACATTTATATTGATTAAGAGTCATTTTCTTCACTTATACTATACGTTGTTCAGGCTAACACATTGACGAAATAGAGGCACATTTTGATGCGAACTGCTACATTTCAGCACGATAATCCGGCACACCACGGGTCACGCAAGGTCGATATGGGTGGCAGTGGCATCGGTGCCCAGGAAGAGCGTGGCCATTTGGCCGAAACGGTCGGCATTCTCGGTGGTGAGATACCGCACGGTACCACCACGGCCTATACGACTTTCAATCTCGGGGTGGCGGTGCAGATAGTCTGCAAGGCTCTCGGCAACTATTCCGCCTTGCTCCACCACGGCCACGCCGGGTGGCATATATTGCCTGATTTTGCCCATCAGCAACGGATAATGCGTGCAGCCGAGTATCACGCTGTCGATGTCGGGGCAGCGTCTAAAAAGCATATCAATATATTTCTTCACGAAATAATCGGCACCGGGGCCGCCGGCTTCGTGATTTTCGACAAGCGGAACCCATAGCGGGCACGACTGCCCCCACGTGCGAAAGCCACGTCCGACATACATCTTGCCAATTTCTATGTCATAAGAACCGCTCTGTATGGTTCCCGGAGTGCCGAATATGCCAATGTTGCCATTGCGAGTTATTTCCCCTATTTTCTCCACAGTGGGCCTTATCACACCCAGCACGCGGCGCGAAGGGTCGAGCTGCGGCAGGTCGGTCTGCTGGATGGTGCGCAATGCCTTGGCCGAGGCTGTGTTGCAGGCAAGTATCACAAGGCGGCAACCGCAACTAAACAGGTATTTCACCGCCTGCAACGTGAAGCGGTAAACCACATCGAACGAGCGAGTGCCGTATGGCGCACGGGCATTATCGCCAAGGTACAAGTAGTCATACTCCGGCAACCGGCGGCGCATTTCCTTCAATATGGTAAGTCCGCCGTAACCCGAATCAAACACGCCTATCGGGCTGGTCTGCACAAGCTCCATGAACTGTTTGAACTCTCGGCACTCATTGTTCTCCTTCAAGTCTTGTGCCGACACGCCCATGAAATTAATGCCCATCGGCCAAGAGGAATTTTTCAACGTCGAGCGCGGCCTTGCACCCCATTCCTGCCGCAGTCACAGCCTGGCGGTAATGCGGGTCGGCCACGTCTCCTGCCGCAAACACGCCCGGCACATTTGTAGCCTGGCTTGTACCGTGGGTCACTATATAACCGGCATCATCAAGCTTGAGTTGCCCGTTAAGGAATGTGGTGTTGGGGCTGTGTCCTATGGCAAGGAAAAAGCCATCGATGGCAATGTCAAATGTTTCTTCTTCGGGGGTACCTTTATGCCGCACAAGATGCGCCCCTTCAACGGCATCTGTACCAAACAGCCCTACGGCATTGGTATTGAACAGCACTTCGATATTAGGTGTGCCGAAAACACGCTCCTGCATCACTTTCGAAGCGCGCAAATAATCTTTGCGCACAATCATATATACCTTCGAGGCAAGCCCGGCAAGGTATGTTGCCTCTTCACAAGCAGTATCGCCACCGCCCACCACGGCAACCACCTTGCCGCGGTAGAAAAATCCGTCGCAAGTGGCACAAGCCGACACGCCGCGCCCGCGATATTTCTTTTCATCGTCAAGTCCGAGATACTTGGCCGAGGCACCTGTGGCCACAATCACAGCATCGGCGGCAACGGTTGTCGCCCCATCGTCGATAGTGGCTACAAACGGGCGGTGCGACAAGTCGATTGAAGTCACAAGCCCGGTGCGTATGTCGGCACCGAAACGCTTGGCCTGGCTGCGCAGCTGCTCCATCATTTCATATCCGTCGATTCCGTCGGGATAACCGGGAAAATTCTCTATTTCGGTGGTCGTGGTCAACTGGCCGCCCGGTTGCTCACCCTCGTAAAGGACTGGCGACAAATTGGCTCGCGACGCGTAAATGGCAGCCGTGTAACCGGCAGGTCCCGAACCTATTATCAAGCATTTTGTGGTTTCCATATATAACAGTTTTTTTCGATTATTCACCTTAAATCAACAACCTGCGTTCCGGCAGGCACAGCACCGGCATCATATTTGAATGTGCTTCCCGGAAATTTCTTTCCTGTAGCGTAATTCTTCACTACTACCGTATATTGCGAATTATCGGCCATTACAAACACGGCCTTCTCGATTTGCTTGCTACCGATACCTACAAAAAGCTGAATAAGCCTCACGTCGCTGTCCTGCGATTGCGGTATCAGCGACAGCATATAAGCCCCACCGGGTGTTTTCACCATCGACACATTTGAACTGTTCTTAAACGCCACAAGTGCCGCATACGGGTTTGACAGTTGCAACTCTTCCCGGGTAGGTTCGGTTATATTCACCTCACCCGTCATCGACGAGTAGGCCCATTGCGTGGTGCCATCATACCAACATTTCAAGTCGTCGGACAAAATGCGGAAGCGGTCGCCCTCCATTGCGATGGTGCCCCGGTCGGTAGTTTTGTCATATGTCATCAGGTAATCGGCCGAGATACCTTTACTCTTGTTGTAAGTGTCAATAACGTCTTGTAACACGTCATTAGCACCTTGAGCCATACCGGCCACAGGCAGCAAGGCGCATGACAGAAGTATAATATAATGCAACAGTTTCATATCATTGTCATTGTTGGGAAAGAATACTTTGTAATTGCACCGAATCGACGAGCACTTTCCTCGGCTTGCCACCTAACGACGGGCCTACTATGCCGGCTGCTTCCATTTGATCCATAATGCGGCCTGCGCGGTTGAAGCCCAACTTGAAATGCCGCTGGATAGCCGATGTGGAAGCCGTTTCGCACGATACCACGTATTGTGCTATTTCGTCGAAACGCAAATCACGGTCGTTGATGCTCGTCAGGCCGCTGCCGGTGTCACCACTTTGTTCATCGGGTTCGGGAATATATTCCGGCAACTCATAAGCCTCATCATATCCCACTTGGCCATTAATGTAATCACATATACGCTCAACCTCGGGAGTATCGATAAATGCGCACTGTATGCGCTCAACCACACTTCCCGCAGCCGAGAACAGCATATCGCCGCGTCCCACCAGCTGTTCTGCTCCGGGGCAGTCGAGAATGGTGCGGCTGTCAACCATCTGCACCACCTTGAAAGCAATACGCCCAGGGAAGTTGGCTTTAATCATACCCGTAATGACATCGGTCGAAGGGCGTTGCGTTGCAATAATCATGTGTATGCCCACGGCACGGGCCTTTTGTGCTATACGGGCTATAGGTCGCTCTATATCCTTGCCGCCGGTCATCACCAGGTCGGCATATTCATCCACCACGAGCACGATATACGGCATATACCTGTGCCCCTTTTCGGGATTGAGCCTGCGGGCAATGAACTTTGCGTTGTAATCCTTGATATTGCGTTCGCCTGCGTCACGCAACAGCAGGTTACGGTTTTCCATCTCCTGCACAAGCGAGTTAAGCGTGGCGATGGCTTTCTTGGGATCAATTACAATGCACTCGTCTTCGCCCGTGAGCTTGGCAAGGTAGTGGTGTTCAAGTTTGGAATAGAGGCTGAATTCCACCATTTTCGGGTCAATCAGCACAAGTTTAAGCTCCGACGGGTGCTTCTTGTAAAGCAACGAGGCTATTATGGCATTCAATCCCACCGATTTTCCCTGACCGGTGGCACCGGCCACCAGCAGGTGCGGCATCTTGGCAAGGTCGGCTATGGCCACATCATTGGTAATGGTGCAACCAAGGGCCATGGGCAATTCCATTTTACAATTCTGGAACTTTGCCGAGCCAAGTATCGAGCGCATATACACCGTCTGAGGGTCTTTATTAGGCACTTCTATACCTATGGTGCACTTGCCCGGAATCGGGGCAATAATGCGTATTCCCAATGCGGCAAGGCTCATCTGGATATCCTGCCCCAAACCTTTTATCTTGGAAATGCGCACACCGTCGCAAGGCTGTATCTCGAAAAGTGAGATGGTAGGACCCACGCACACGTCGATTTTCTTGATTTGAATATCGTAATGTGCAAGTGTCTCGGTAATGCGTTTTTTGTTTTCTTCCTGTTCGTCGAGATCTACAGTGTGTTGTTTTGAGTCGCCCTCGCGCAGCAGGTCGAGAGTAGGCATTTTATATTTCGACAATTCCTTTGTAGGGTCGTATGCCGTGAAGCAGTTTTCATTGCCTTGCTCTATGGGGGCCGACACCGTAATTGTGCTTTCCACTTCGTCGGGAGTATCGCCGAATATCAGGTTTTCGGTTTCACTCTTGGAGGTAAACGGCATATTATTTTTCACAATGTCGTCTTCGACTGGTTTCACGATTGCCGGTTCCGGCTTTGCAGTTTCGGTGTTAGCCGTATTGGTGTTTTGCGGGGCTTCAAATGGGTTTTCGATACCATTTTCGGCAGAGTTGTCGTTGACGGTGGCACACGGCTGCTCAGGCTCGTCTTTTACATCTTCCTCAGGCTCTTCGTGTGCGTCCAAGTTGGTGTGTGCAGGTATCAACTTGCCGGCAACGCTGTAAATTTGCTTTAAAGTCTTGTAACAAATCAATGCCCACAATACCACAACAAGTATGTTGATGATTATCAGTCCTGGAACACCGGTGAAATCTTGCAAGAATTTATTGCAATAGTGGCCTATGTTGCCACCCATGGGGAAAAACACCGGATTGGCAAACAACGATACAGCCCCAAGCACCATCATGCACGCAATGATATTGACAAGTGACATGAGTGAGAAATGCACAAAATGTACCTTGCATGACGGCCGCACCATGCGCAAACCAATTACAACGCACCATATCACAATTATAAAAGCCGCAAATCCCAATCCGCGGTATATGAACGAGTGGGCAAGATTGGCTCCGACCGAAGAACCTGCATTGCCTACTTTGTCGGGAGTAGCGGCAAGTTCGGTCATTGAAAGTGACGTTATGAGGCTTTGGTCGGCGGCTCCGGTTTGCAAATATGAAATAAAGATAATAAGCAAATAAATACCGAACAGCCCCAAAAGTGTACCGGTAAAAGTCCTGGTGCGGCGGCTGCGACAAAATGCCACAAATTTCTGCCAATTATTCGGTTGCTGTTCTTCGGTTTTTGCAGCAGGTTTACGAGGCCTGCTTTGCTTTACTTCGTTTTTGCCTTTGGTATCTGCACTGTTTACTTCGTTCATTGGCGGCACCTCGGGATTATCTATAATATCGGGATCGTATATCTTAGCCACAATTGTCTCTATGTTTATCTTAGTTTATAATCTTGCTGATGTGCCATAAAAAATAACGGAACAAAAGCATTCGCAAATGTACTATTTTTTTTGCAACCCACGAAATGCGGCTTTCTTATTCATCTAGTCGATAACTTCTGGCTTACGACCACGGGCTTTATATGAAAATTGAATACACCTGTAAAATCGTGAATTCTTCACATATTTATCTTTAAAGTATTGTTTCTTGAATATGTCATTTTCCTAATTGTGCTTTCGCATCACAATATGCATTACCGAAGCTCGCTTATTTCCTTGCTTGAAAGTCCGGTCGCTTCAATTATAAGATTTTCGGGCAATCCCATTTGTTTCATTCTTAAAGCAGTCTGTTGCACACCAATCGCCATTCCTTCTTCACGGCCTTCTCTACGACCTTCTTCCCGTTCATTATCCATTACGGCGAGTTGTGTACGGTAAGCATTGATGCTGGCATCATATTTTTCACGCTCCTCAACGGTCATCGACCGCAAATCGATAATCTGTTCAAGCCGGTCAAACACAGCCTTACGAGCCTTAAAAGGCATTCTGTCGAGAGTTTCCATATTTTTCAGTACATAAATCCAACGTTCGAAATCATTCTCACACTCATCTTCTTCTTTTGTGAAAGATGGCAATTCAAGGAAAATCATACGCATCTTATCGGAATATAAATTACCTGTTTGGCGTATTTTCATATCGATATCGGTACGAACCCTGTGTCCATCAATGTCGAGCATGAAATTCATGAAAAAAATTCCATACACGGCTTTTATGTCGAAATTCCATTCGGCACCTTTTTCTCCTTGCCATGAAATAGCCCGGGAAAGGTAGTAAAGTGCACGGTCACGGAAATTAGTCTGCTTCTTATTTTGCATTTCTACAATGAATTGCTCACCATCGTCATTTACACAATAAATGTCGTAAATAACACCGCGGCCTGCATCAAATTCAGGTAACAGTTCTTTGTCAAGGAAATGAATGTCCTTGATACATTTTTCATCCACAAGCAGGCTGTTAAGAAAATCGATAATTAAATCCTTGTTGATTTCCTGCCCGAAGATGCGTTTAAAGCCCACATCGGTAAATGGATTGATAAACTTTGCCATAATACCCAAATCTTGTTTTTACAAATATAATAAAACGAAATCATATTTCCAACCCATGGTGCTGCATTTTAGTTCTTATTACGGTTGACAAGCAACGGGCAGCCCGGCTTTATTTTGCCGGGCTGCCCGTTTAACAAATATGTCGCGGAATTAACCGCCGAAATTATCGAAGTGTATGCTTTCCATATCCACGCCAAGGTTGTAAAGCATTCCTTCAATAGCTTTGCTCATGGGGCCGGGGCCGCACATATAGTATTCAATATCTTCGGGCGCATCGTGGTCTTTCAAGTATGTGTCATACATTACTTGATGCACAAATCCCGGTGTGTATTTCACGCCTGCGGCATCGGCAGCCGGGTCGGGGCGGTCGAGGGCCAAGTGGAACGAGAAATTGGGGAACTCGCGCTCAAGTTGCAAGAAATCTTGCAAATAGAACACCTCGTTGAGTGCGCGGGCACCGTAGAAATACGACATCTTGCGGTCGCGGGTGTTGAGTGTGCGAGTCATGTGCATGATTTGTGCACGCAATGGAGCCATACCGGCACCTCCGCCCACCCAAATCATCTCTTTCTTCGAGTCGAAGATGGGGTGAAAATCTCCGTAAGGTCCGCTCATTTTCACCTTGTCGCCCGGTTTGAGTGTGAAAATATAGGATGATGCTATACCCGGCATCACATCTTGGAAGCCGACTTGCGGTTTCGGTTTGAACGGCGGTGTGGCTATGCGCACGGTAAGCATTATGCGGTCGCCCTCGGCAGGATAGTTGGCCATGGAGTAAGCCCTGATGGTAGGTTCGGTATTCTTGCACTTAAGCCCGAACAATCCGAATTTTTCCCATGCCGGCAGATATTCCTTGCCAATCGAATCCTTGTCGATATCCTTGTCATAATCCATTTCATAGGTTGGGATGCTTATTTGGGCATACGAACCGGGTACAAAGTTCATGTGTTCACCCGGAGGCAAAGCCACGATAAACTCCTTGATAAACGTAGCCACATTCTTGTTAGAGATAACTTCGCATTCCCATTCCTTGATTTCGAGAACCGAGTCGGGGACTTGTATTTTCAGGTTGTCCTTTACTTTTACTTGGCAACCGAGTCTCCAGTGGGCCTGTTGCTCCTTGCGAGAGAAGTGCACGGTCTCGGTGGGCAATATATTGCCGCCACCTTCAAGCACTTGTACACGGCATTGTCCGCAACTGCCTTTCCCGCCACAAGCCGAGGCAAGGTGTATGTCTTGTGTGGCCAATGTCGAAAGCAGCGAACTGCCTTGCGGTACTTGGAGTGTCTTTTTGCCGTCGTTGATGTCGATGGTGACGTTGCCTGCCGGCACAAGGTATTTCTTGGCCACAAGCAATATGATCACCAGTATAAGTGTCACGATAAGGAAAAGTATCGCGCTTGAAAAAATCGTCAGTTCCATAGTGCCATCATAGTTTTATGCCGAGGAAGCTCATGAAAGCTATACCCATAAGGCCGGTTAATATAAATGTTATGCCTATGCCGCGCAATGGCTTGGGAATGTTGCTGTAAGCAAGTTTCTCGCGAATGGCGGCGAGCCCCACAATGGCAAGCATCCAGCCGATGCCCGATCCTGCACCGTAAACGGTGGCAGTCCATGCCGACCCGAAATCGCGTTGCTGCATGAACAACGCGCAACCGAGAATGGCACAGTTAACAGCAATCAGCGGCAGGAAAATACCCAACGACGCATACAGCGAAGGAGAGAATTTTTCGACAGCCATTTCAACGAGCTGCGTCATGGATGCAATTACGGCAATGAACATTATGAGTGCAAGGAAACTGAGATCGACAGAGGCAAATTCCTCGCCGAGCCATCGCATGGCTCCGGGTTGTAGCAAATATTTGTCAAGGACAAAGTTGAGCGGCAGTGTCACCACAAGCATGAATGTGACAGCAATCCCCAGCCCGAACGAAGTTTTTACATTCTTGGATACTGCAAGAAACGAACACATACCCAAGAAGTAGGCGAATATCATGTTGTCGATGAAAATCGACTTTATAAACAAGTTAAGATCTTCCATACTTTATTATTTTCTTTACAGGTGTGTGTATTTATTGTTCTTCTTGCAAATCCTTGTTGCGCGAGCGGTGCCACCAAATGATGCAACCTACGGTAATAAGTGCCATGGGAGGCAAAATCATAAGCCCGTTGTTGGAATACCCCATGTCGTAGAATGCCTGCGGGATTACTTGAAATCCAAACAAGGTGCCCGACCCGAGCAATTCGCGGAAAAATGCCACGACGATAAGTATAATGGCATAACCTATGCCATTGCCGATGCCGTCGAGGAATGAAGGCCAAGGCTTGTTGGACAGGGCGAAAGCCTCAAGCCGCCCCATCAGGATACAGTTGGTGATAATAAGTCCGATGAACACCGACAAAGCTTTGCTCATCTCGTAATTATAAGCCTTGAGTATCTGGTCAACGATGATAACCAGCGCAGCCACCACCACCAGTTGCACTATGATGCGTATATTGTTGGGAATGGTGTTGCGGATAAGTGAAATTATCAGGTTGGAGAATGCCGTGATGGCAGTTACCGAGATACCCATCACTATTGCCGGTTCCAGCTTGGCCGTAACGGCAAGGCAGGAGCATATGCCCAATATCTGCACCAGCACGGGGTTGTTGCGCGACAGCGGGCCGAGTAATGCTTCTTTTGATATTTTCGACAACATAGTATGATGTTTTTAATTTTTTTCGGTTTGCAAATTGTTCAAAAATGCGTCATATAATCTGAGGCAATCGGCAAGCATCGACTGTACGCCCTTGCTTGTGATTGTGCCTCCCGATATGGCATCCACATAGTCGGCGTCGTCAACAGGTTTTTGTCCTGCCTTCATTACGTCCACCGAGCGGAATTTCCCATCCTTGTAAAGTTCCTTGCCGGCAAATTGCGACTGGAAATTTTCGGTGGCGATTTCCGCGCCCAACCCCGGGGTTTCGCCCGAGTGTGAGAAATATGCCCCGTAGATTGTGTCGCCATCGTCTTCCACGGCCACATAGCCCCAAATCGGTCCCCACAATCCTGCGCCATACACCGGCAACACGTAAACCGTCTTGCCTTCGTCGGTGGTAGCTACAAACACCGGCAACTTGCGTTCATTGTCGGCCTTCTTCACTTCGCCTGCCATGTTCACGTTGAAGGCGTCGCCTTCGGTGCGGGTGCCGTCAAGGTCGGTGAGGAATTCCCCGGTGATGTATTTTTCATAAGTTTCGCCCACTTTGCCTTCGGGAGCCACCACGTGTATCGCGCTCAATATTTGTTGGCGCTTGTCGTTGGCCACGTTCTCGTCTTGCGCCGGTTTCAAGGCCTGGTACACAAATGCGAGCGCAGCACCCACCACAAGCACCATTATCGAAGAGTATATAATTGTGTAAGTGTTACTTTGCGTATTCATATTCTCTTTCCTCCCCTCAATTTAATTGTTAGTTTTGGCTCGTTTCAAGCGACGCTTAATATTGGATTGAACCACAAAATAGTCGATGAGTGGAGCAAAGGCATTCATAAGCAATACCGCAAGCATTGCGCCTTCGGGGTATCCGCTGTTGTAAACGCGTATAAGGATTGCTATCACGCCTATCAAGAAACCATATATGTATTTTCCGACTTCGGTGCGGGCTCCGGTCACAGGGTCGGTGGCCATGAACACTGCCGCGAAAGCAAAACCACCAAGGCAAACTTGGTCGATGGGCGACAACGAAGATGCCGGATATGTAGCCGATGGGAATGTGTTGGCTATCCATCCCATGAATAATCCGCCGACGAATGCCGAAAGCATTATCTTCCATGAAGCCGTACCGGTAAACAACAGTATGAATGCACCTATAAGTATGCACAACGTAGAAGTTTCACCCACCGACCCCGGTATGAGGCCGAGGAATGCGTCGAGTGTGCTTATCGGTTCGCCCACAATGTTGGTTATCTGCGGGTTGGCAGTAGTGGCTGTAGCTATTTGCCCAAGCGGGGTCGCACCCGAGAAAGCATCGACCACCGTTCCCTCGCCAAGCCCCAGTATCGGTTCGGTTGCCACAAAGGCTGCATCGCCCGACATTTTTGCAGGGTAGGCAAAAAACAGGAATGCACGAGTGATAAGTGCCACATTAAATATGTTCATGCCAGTGCCGCCGAAAATCTCTTTGGCGAAAATCACGGCAAATGCCGTTGCAACGGCAATCATCCACAGCGGAGTGTTGATGGGGCAGATGAGCGGTATCAGCAACCCTGTTACAAGGAAACCTTCCTGTATCTCGTGGTGACGTATTTGTGCGCCTATGAACTCGATGCCGAGGCCGACAACGTATGATACCACAATTGTCGGCAACAGTGCAGCAAGCCCGTAAAGGAACATTTCCCAAAATCCGGCCCCCGCATTGCCTATGGCAAGGTAATGCTGGTAACCTATATTATACATCCCAAACAGCAAGCACGGAATGAGCGACACTATAACCACCGTCATGGTGCGCTTCGAGTCGTTGCTGTCGTGAATGCTCACGCCCGAAGCCGATGTGGTATTGGGTGTGAACAGGAACGATTCAAACCCCTCAAACACCGACTGCAATTTGCTGTACTTGCCGCCGGGCATGAAATTGGGTTTAATCCTGCTAAGATAATTTCTTAAACCTTTCACGTTATCTATTTGTTTTAAAGGGGTTAATTCATTTCTTTATACAACTTGTCGAGGCCCTCGCGCACGATTTTTTGCAACGGCAGCTTCGATGTGTCGGCAAATTCGCACAATGCAAAATCTTCGGGAGCCACTTCATAAATACCCAGTTGCTCCATCTTGTCAATGTCAAATGCAATAATGGCCTTGATTAGATATTCTCCAAGTATATCCATCGGCAACATGCGGTCGTATTCGCCCGACATGATTATGGCTCGTTCGCCACCATTGATTTTTGCGTCAAATCGTGCAGGCTTGCCGCGACCGAGCAGCCAGCGTGTGAATGAATGATATATGCTGAAGCGGCGCGGGCTGAGCGATGCCCAGCCAAGGAAGTCGGCCGGGTTGGCCACTTCGGTAATCACCGAAACTTGGCGATAAGGGAAACGCAGATAGCCGTCGGCTGCCACGTGGCTGCCGGTAAGCAAGTTGCCCGACACTATGCGGCAATTGTCCGGATCGTCAACGTCGTTGCCGAGCAGCGACGATATGCTGCACCCCATGGTGCAACGGGCGTAATGAGGCCGTTTTACCGACTCGCCGGTGACTGCGACTATAGTGTCGAACGGAACAGCACCCGTCGAGAATAATTCGCCTATGCGTGCGGCGGTGACGGCATCAAGCGTCCACACGGTCTCGCCCTTGTTGACTGGTTTTACATTTGCAATTTGTACGCCTGCATTCCCTGCCGGGTGCGGGCCTGCGAATGTGTTTACATTGCACCCTTTAACCTCAGGAACCCACTCGGGGCTGCAGCCCAGGTAAACATCGCCTGCGGTAAGCGAGGCAAGCACTTCAATGCCTTTTTGCAAATACATTTCTTTCCCCTTCAGCAACAATGCGAAGTCGGGAGCAAGCGGAGCCGAGTCGAAAGCAGTGATGAAAATATCGCGAGGCTTTACCGCCGGATCGGGAACAATGTCGTAAGGACGTTGGCGCATGGCGCACCACAGGCCCGATTCGAGTAACAGCTCGCGAGCGTCGGCCGACGTGTCAAACCGTCTCGTCTTGCCACTACCGTCAGCCTCGATCACTATTGCCTCTATCTTGCGGCGTTCACCTCTCACCACGGCGGCAACGCGTCCCGCCACAGGGCTTGTCACTTTCACCTCGGGGTGGGTTTTGTCGTGATAAAGCACATCGCCTGCGGCAACACTGGCGCCTTCTTTTGCGTCAAGCCTTGGCACGATTCCGGTAAAATCGTCGGGAATTACCGCAAATGTAGTGCACTTGGCATCGGTGACAGTGGTGTCGGCAATGGCTCCTTCCAAATTAAGGTTCAAACCTTTTTTAATCTTGATTTCAGCCATTTTTGCAAGTCTGTTAATATTTTGCGCAAAGTTATTGAAAATATTCAGAGCCTGTTTAAATTTTTTTCAGAAAAATGCACCATCTTTTCATTGACTCTTGCATTTTACACCACGGCGGTACAGCTCATGCCGCACAACATAACTGTGCAGCATAAGATTGTGTGTTTGAAAACATATTTTGCTGCAATTCCGAAAAAAAAAGGCATGGCAACGTTGGCGGATTGAAATATTTATAATACATTTGCCTTAACTTTTTATCGATAGACAAGGAAGGATGTGATGTTTGTGGCTTCCACTTGCAAAGAACCTATTGAATGCCAACGGGCTGGCGCACTCCATGTGGCGCGAATATTGCCACGGGAGCCGTACTTATTTGTATAGCAACGTCAATTGCATCAACATTTATGTCTATTACCGGCAAAGGTTGAAGAAACTATTTTTTTGACTAATAACATTAACAACAACTAACAATTATTTTTTAACAATTTTATTCATTTAATTATGGAAACAAAAAAGCCTAACGAAACTCCTAAGAAATCTGGGGCTGTAGTAAGCAATGTTCGTGGAATCAAAAATGCATTCTTGGTAATCATTGCATGTTTCATTGTTGCTCTTTGCATCTTCCTGTTCCTTCTTGGGAATCCCGACAACTTCAACGAAGCCGGACACCCCATCAACCTGCTTGGTACCGTTTACATGGGCGGATTCGTGGTGCCTATCCTCCAATGCTGCTTCTTGACAGTTATCGTTCTGTCGGTTGAACGTTGGATTGCCCTTTCTTCTGCCAAGGGTAAAGGTAGCATACCCAAGTTCGTTGCTAATGTAAAGAAAGCTCTTGCAGCCAACAACATCGAAGAGGCTCAAAACCTTTGCCGCAAGCAACAAGGTTCGGTTGGTGCCATCGTTTATGCTACTCTCTTGAAGTATGACGAAATGGACAAGAACACCGTCCTTGAAAAGGAACAAAAAATCACTATGATCCAAAAGGAACTCGAAGAGGCTACCGCTCTCGAAATGCCGTCGTTGCAACAAAACCTTCCTATCGTTGCTACATTGACAACTCTTGGTACTCTTCTCGGTCTTCTCGGTACTGTGTTGGGTATGATCAAGTCGTTCCAGGCTCTTTCTGCTTCTGGTGCTCCTGACTCTACTGAATTGTCAACCGGTATCTCTGAGGCACTTGTTAACACTGCCTTCGGTATCGCAACCGGTGCTTGCGCCGTTATTTCTTATAACTTCTTCACCAACAAGATCGATAACCTTACTTACGCTATCGACGAAGTAGGTTTCTCTATCGTTCAAACATTTGCTGCTACTCACTAATTTATTATTAGTGGTGTAAGGCAAGCGACAAAAAACACAACCTGAACAAATTATAAGAATAATAACGCAAGATTAATATGGGAAAAGTTAAAATCAAAAGGAAGAGTACACTCATCGACATGACCGCGATGAGTGACGTTACTGTACTTTTGCTTACTTTCTTCATGTTGACATCTACATTCTTGCAAAAAGAGCCTATTACGGTGATAACACCGTCGTCGGTTTCGGAAATCAAAGTACCAACGGCCAACCTCGTCACGGTGCTTGTGGCTCCGAAGGGCAACGTGTTTATCTCTCTTGCAGGTGACAAGGACTCGACCTTCTCAAGCGAGAACATGAGGGCAGAGCTCATCAAGAATGTAGTCGCAGAATATAACAGGGTGTATAACAAAAATGTCAGCCTCACCACAGCCGAAGTCAACACTTTCGCCAAGACCAATATGTTTGGCGTAAGCTTGGCAGAGCTTAAAGGATGGCTTGACCTCTCTCAAGAACAGAGGGATGCATACATCGATCCGGCCAAGAATCCCGAAAAAGCCGGTATTCCTATCGACATGAACCAAGATTTGTCGAAACCCAATGAATTCCAAATTTGGATGAGGGCTATCTACAACTCTTCAAACCCCAATATCGAAGGCGCAATCAAGCGCGGTGAAGGTATTGCCATCAAAGCCGATAAGAGTACCACTTACGACAAGATTCAAGTGGTGATGGACAATCTGCAAACAATGAAGATGAATAAGTTTAGTTTAATGACTGCTTTAAAAAGTGAGGACGAATAGTATATGGCACAAATAGAAACAGGTGGTGACAGCGGAAAAGGCAAGTCACACCAAAAGAAAATGTCAATCCACGTCGATTTTACCCCGATGGTGGACATGAACATGCTTTTGATTACCTTCTTCATGCTGTGTACTACTATGATTAAGTCCCAAACACTGCAAATCAGCCTGCCTACCAACGAAAAGGTGGAGAAGGAACAGCAGAACAAGGTAAAGCAATCAGAAGCTATCACTGTGATCCTTGACAGCGACGTTAACGCAGAAGGCGTTCCAACAAAGAACTACCTTTACTACTATGAAGGTATGCCACCGGTAACCGAGGAAGGTCAAATCGACCTTGCCCTCAACCCGATGAAAACCGAGGAATTCCTTCCCAACGAAGCTAACGGTGCTGCCCAGGGTATGCGCAAAATTTTCCAAGACCGCAACAAGGAAGTTGTGAATCGCATCAACGAACTTAAAGCGAAATGGAAAAACAAGGAACTGGCATCGACCGAGGCCGCCAATGACAGTGTTTACCAGGCTCGTGCAAAGGAGATTCGTAACGACTCAACTTTGAAACGTCCGGTAGTCATCATCAAGGCGACTCCCAATGCATCATACGAAAGTTTAGTTACGGCTCTTGACGAGATGCAAATCAACAGCATCAGCCGCTACCAGATTGACCGAATCAGCCACAACGACTCGGTGATGATGATGGCAGTCAAGGGTATTCCATACGGTCAAGAACCCGCCGAAGAGTGATGATGGATTTATTAACTTGTAAAGACTAAGAATTATGGCAAAAGACGTAGATCTCTCATCGCAAGAATGGCGCGACCTTATATTCGACCATCGTAACAAAGACTTCGGAGCATACACGCTTCGTAAAAATTCGGTTGCACGCCACAACAAGGCTATGATTGTGGTTGTGATATTCATCATCCTCGTGGTCGTTTTGGCATACGTGGTTAAAGGAATCCAACAAGCTATAGAGGAATCCAAGCCAAAGGATGAAATCGAACAGGTGATGGTGAACATTGCTACCGAAGAAGTTGAAGAGGAAGAGGAAGAAGAAGTTCAGGAACGCTATGAAGAACCTGAACCCGAAGCCCTTCCCGAAGAAATCTTGAACACCGTGAAGGTTACCGAAATCCTTATCGCCGAAGATGAGGAGGTAAAGGCTGAAGATGAAATCAAGAGTGCCGATGAGTTGCAAGCAACCGAAACGGCATTCGGACAAACCAACTTCGACCAAGGTACCGATGACCGTAACGTAGTACGTGAGCATAAAGACGAAGTTATCGTTGAAGAAAAGACTCCGGAACCCGAACAAGTGTTTACCGCCGTTGAGCAGATGCCTGCATTCCCCGGTGGTGATGCCGAGCTCATGAAGTATCTTTCTTCTCACATCAACTATCCGCCTATGGCTATGGAAAACAACATCCAGGGACGTGTTATCGTTCAGTTTGTTGTTACCAAGACCGGTAAAGTAGGTGAAGTTAAGGTGGTTCGTGGCGTTGACCGCGACCTCGATAACGAAGCTGTTCGCGTGGTTAAGTCGCTGCCCGACTTCATTCCGGGTCGTATGAACGGCCAGGCTGTGAACGTATGGTACACTCTGCCCGTTACCTTCAAACTTCAAGGTGTGAACTAATCTCTTGAAGATATTTCAATCCAGGATAGAATGCCTTTCCCCTTTGTGGGAGAGGCATTTTCCTTTTTTCAGGAGAGCTATTTATTCCGCTTGCGGCCAGTTATTGTTCCTCTGTAACTGTAATTGGTCGGCGGTACCTGTTTTTTACCTAAATTTATCATACAACAGGCTCATATGGTTAAGAATTTCTAATATCGGCCTGGAAATGGTTAAACCAACACTTTTTTTATGTAACTTTACGCTGCAAGAGTGTGACACTTGCCGCATGGATAATGCGGTCGTTCTCGTGCAAACCTTAATTATAACTTAAAAAGATGACCGAAACAGGAAAAAACGAACCCACAAGAGAACAGACATCGCAAGCCGGGAGTGCCACCGGCATGAACCAATGGGTTAAATATGCTTTTGGCATATTCATGATTATAATATACATCGGCATGGGATACCTGATGTTTGTCAATTTCTTCGGCTGGGGCGACGACTTCACATGGGCGCGTTACAGCCTCGGGTCTCTGTTTGTATTATATGGTTTCTGGCGTGCCTATCGCCAAATCAGGGGAGTTCAATAAAACACTTACAGGAACAAAGCGATGATTAATAAATATCTTGCCACTGCAATGCTTTCGGTAACCTTGGCGGCGACTTCATGCCACCAGCCTACCGATTCTTCAACGTCGGGATTTACCACGCTTATGTGCGACCAAACGTTTGAAAACATAATACAGCAGGAAATCGATGTGTTTGAATACACGTATCCCAACGCAAGCATCATTCCTTATTATATCGATGCCCACTCGGCTATCGACTCTATGCTCGATGGACGGACGCCGCTCATAGTCACTGCGCAAGAGCTGACGCAAGAGCAACGCGACTATCTGCAAAGTAAGAACCGGTTCCCTGCACGCACACAACGCATAGCAGTAGATGCCATTGCGGTGATTGTCAACAAGGACAACGATATCGACGAATTGTCGATTTCGGAGTTGCGCGACATAATATCGGGCAAAACGCCGCGGTGGAAAGACGTATTCCCCTCGAAACTCGACACCATACGCGTGATATTCGACCACCCGGGTTCAAGCATAGTTAAATATGTCAGTGACTCTATAATGCGCGGAGAGAAATTTGGACGTGTGTATTCGGTCGATAGCCTGCAACAGGTGTTTACCGAAGTTGAACGTCGCCGTAATGCCATCGGCTTCATCGGAGTTAGTTGGATTACAGCCGATCTTGAAAACTCCACTACCACGATGGAACAACGCATGGCCGACCTTAACAAGAATGATACGGCCGCAATCGATTTCACGAGCAAAATCAAGGTTATGAAAATACGCCGCGACGACGAGATAGAGGCTTTCAAGCCTTATCAGGCCTACATTTACGACGGCAGTTATCCGCTGTTCCGTAGCGTGTATGTTACCACCACCGAACCCAACGGGTCGTTGCCGCACGGCTTTTATTCGTTCCTTTCGGGGTTCATCGGGCAAAAAATCATTCTCAATACCGGCGTGATGCCTGCCTATGTGCAGCCGCGCGTCGTGGCTCTGAATTAAGCAACTAAAAATTAACTCGTAAATACAAATCAAAATGAAATTTAAATTATTGTTATCATTGATCCTCTGCGCATCGCTTTCATGCTTTGCCCAAGGGTACAAAGACGGTATTGAATACTACAAGGTAGGTCAATACGACAATGCCAAGGAATTGCTTTTGCGCAACCTCGACGACCAATCAACCAACAAGGCTGAAGCCTATTTCTACCTCGGCTGCATCGAGCTTTACACCGAGAATTTTGAAGAAGCCGAGAAATACTTTGATGCAGGTATCGCCGCTGATCCGAAATATGGTTACAACTATGTGGGCATGGGTGAACTTGAATTGCGTCGCGGCAAATTATCGACCGACAAAGAAGTGGTTAAAAACGCCGAAAAAGCAGCCAAGAAACTCTTCGACGAAGGTAAGGACCTGTGTGGCAAGAAGGACGATGCCGTGATGGTGGCCATTGCCCGTGCATATTACAATGTTGACCCCGTTAAATATGCAAAGCAAATCGAAGATGCCAAGAAGGATGCCAAGAAGCGCGACAAGCAAAGTGCCGACTTGTATGTATTCGAGGGCGATATTCTTGCCGACAAGGAACAATGGGGTTCGGCTGCCGGCTGGTATGAAATGGTTATGCGCTCGGGTAAAGACAATATCGAGGCTTATGTAAAATATGCCAACACATATTTCTATGTTGACCCTGCAACTGCCATCCAAACTCTTGAAAACCTTGTTGCCGCAAAGCCCAATTCGGCTCTTGCCCAACGCGAACTCGCCGAAAAATACTATAAAGACGACCAATGGACCAAGGCTGCTGAAAAGTATGGCGTGTATATGCAGAACCCCAACCACTTCAAGCAAGACGAGAACCGCTATGCCGGTCTGCTTTTCTACGGCAAGCGTTACCAAGAATCTTTTGATCTTGCAAACAAGATTATAGGTGAACACGCAGCAGGCGATGCCGACATATTCTACATGAAGCGTCTGCAACTTTACAACTTGGTTGCAATGGCTCAGGAAGCCAAAGGCGACTCTATCGCAGAAGCTCAATTGTGGAACCGTGCCGATGTTCTTGCCAAGGAATTCCTTGCAATGAACGCTCCTGCAAGTGCAAAATTCGAGCCGAAAGACTATAGCGACTATGCAATAGTATTGGCTGCTCTTGGCGACATTCCCGGCAGTGTGGAAATGTACAAGAAAGCATACGAAGCCAATCCCGAAAAGGTTGATTTGCTCAAGGATGCCAGTGAAGCTTGTGCCGATGCCAAAGACTACAAGAGCGCAGCCGAATTCTATCAAATGTATGTTGACAACGCCGACTACAAGACCAACGACCTTTTCGTGCTCTCGCGTCGTTATCTCTACTGGGGTTCCACTATAGCCGATACAACGGCTACCGACTCGGTATTGCGTGAAAATGTAATGCAGAAGGCTCTCATGTATGCTCAAAAGGTTGACTCGATTGTTCCCAACGACCTGCGCATACTTTCGCAAATCGCCAACATCCAAATGGTACACGAAATGCGTTTCTCTGGTCACGATTACGCCCGCTACGGAGAGGCAATGCCTACCTATGACAAGATTCTCTCGATTCTTGACGCAGATCCTGAATACAAAAATCCTGAAAATCCCGACAATGAGCTTTCGACGTATATCGAAATCTTCCGTTACAAGGCAGTTCACTACTACCTGAACAAAGATAACGAGAACATGAAGCTCTACTACCAGAAGTGGCTTGAAGTTGACCCGACCAACGATGCCCTTCGCCAATACATCGAAACACTGAAATAATTTCGCATAACGCATAACATCACAGAAAGCGGTGTTTGTCCTTTGTGGCAGGCACCGCTTTTCATATATGTAGCGAAGGTGTGTCAAAATGCGATTTTGCCTTGATAAAGACGCAAAATTTTGCGGCTTTACAACTGTCGCATTTGATTGAATAACCGGGTACATTATGGCAGCAGTAATGGCAAGACAGGAATATTTGGCAGATGCAGGCGTACGGAAAATGACATAATGGTAATGCCTTGGCCATGGCACACAGTTTGTGTGTATTACAAGTGAATTTCGATGAGAAGTTCAATAAATAAACAGGGATTAAAAATAGAAATCGGAGGTAAAAATTATGTCAGCTATTCAAAGGTATAATCAAAATTGGTTGCCGAATTTCTTTAATGATTTTTTTGACAACGATTGGATGGTTAAAGCCAATGCCACAGCTCCTGCAATCAACGTAATCGAAAATGAAAAGGATTATCGGGTGGAGGTGGCTGCTCCGGGCATGACGAAAGAGGACTTTGATATCCACCTTGGCGACAACAATGAACTCGTAATTTCTATGGAAAAGAAGAACGAAAGCGAAGAAAAGGACAATGACGGCAAGAAATACTTGCGTCGGGAATTTTCTTACACCAAGTTCCAGCAGGCATTTGATTTGCCCGACAATGTAGATGTCGATAAAATCAATGCTTCGATGAACAACGGTGTGCTTTCCATAGAACTGCCAAAGGTTGCTACCGAAGAGAAAGCAAAAGCAAGCCGTATGATTGAAATCAAGTAACAATTTATACCGGCGTAGGTTAAAGTTGGGTTGCGCAATTCCGTTTTTGGAGTGCGCAGCCCTTTTTGTTATGTGCTCGGGTAATATTTATGGGTGTGGTGCCGTTATATATATTGATATGTCAGTGACATTTTGCTTATGAACTTGTTTTTACGGAACGTCGTTATTTATATAATATTGCTTGTGTCGGTTGCGGTTGCACCGTTGGCCGCTTTTGCTCTCGATGCGTCGCATTATGCCGCTCACAGTGTGCTGTCGTCGGGGCATTGGGTTAAAGTATCGGTAACAGAGACAGGTATCCATTTCATATCTAATGCGAAGTTGGCGGAATGGGGATTTGCAAATCCGGCCACCGTCAAGATATTCGGTTATGGCGGCGCTCCGATTTCGACAACTCTCGATGAAAACCAAATCGACGACTTGCCGCAAATACCGGTGTTAAGAACCGGAAGCGGTATCTTGTTTTATGCACAGGGGCCTGTGTCGTGGCGGGCTGCCAATGTGCAAGGCATGGAATATGTCCAATATCAGCACCCGTATGCCACAGCCGGGTATTATTTTATTACCGACCGCAGCGACATCGAAGTGGCAGCCGTTGCCACCGAAAACACTCCGCTCGGCAATGGCAGCACGGTATCGACGTTTACCGATCGGGTATTTCATGAGTCGGAATTGTTTTCTCCCGGCGAAACGGGGCATTACCTGCTGGGTGAAGATTTCCGGTACAATTCCACACAAACGTTTGGTTTCGACCTGCCCGGAATTGTCGAGGGGGCGGAGGTTTCGGTGCTGACGGCTTTTGCTTCGGCAACTTCGGGCAGCAGCAAACTTACGTTCAGATACAACGGAAATTCGTTGCCTTCGTCATCGTCGGATAATATATCGGCATTAAGCGGTGAATATGCTTTTGTCAATGATATTCGTACATTGAAGAAATTTACACTTGGCGGCAGCAATCTTGACTATTCGGTGTCATTCTCGGGTGGCGGAGTAGTTTCGACTGCACGTCTTGATTATATTACTGTCAATTATATTCGTCGCCTCGACATGGGTGGCAATTCGCAACTTAGGTTCCGTACCTCCGCCGATGGTAGAGCCGAAACGGTATATGCGCTTTCGGGCAGTTCGCAGAATGTGCACATATGGGATGTGAGTGTGCCGCACCGGCCTGTCGATGTGAATTACAGCATAGCCGGTGCGACTGCACGTTTTTCACCATCGGCAGGCGGAGCAAGGGAATATGTGGCGTTTGACGAAAATGGTTCATACCCTTCGCCGTTGCTTGTGGGCAGTGTGGCCGGACAAGATTTGCACGCCGAGGCTACACCCGACATGATAATCATCACCCCCGGCGAATTCATAAGCGCGGCGCGGCGCATTGCCGCGCTGCACGAGCAGGTTGATACCATGCGTGTGCTTGTAGTTGACCATTCTCTCATTTTTAATGAGTTCTCGTCGGGCACACCCGATGTAATGGCTTACCGCAAGTTGGCCAAAATGTTTTATGACCGGGGAACGAGTACCGACGGGCACAGGCTTGGATACTTGTTGCTTCTCGGCCGTCCGCTCTACGACAACCGCAATATCACTTCGGTGGCAAAATCGCTTGACTATCCGCGGCTGTTGATATGGGAATCGGCGACCGGCACCAACGACAACAGCTCTTATTGCACCGACGACATACTGGGTTGCCTTTCCGACGGCTCCAATGAAAATAATATGTACACACGCGGAATGGAAATTGGTGTGGGGCGTATGCCGGTGAAAAGTGTGACTGAAGCAAGTGACGCGGCAAGCAAACTTGTGGATTATGTCACCGGGCAAGACTACGGGTCGTGGAAAAACAATGTGATAGTATTTGCCGACGATGGCGATAACCTGGCTCATACCGAGCAATCGGAAACAGGCATATCGCAAATGATGGCTAATGGCGGTGAGGATTATGTGTATAATCGCATTTATACCGATGCATATCCTTACATCTCGGACGGCAGCGGCAATAATTATCCCGATGCCAAGCGGCAAATGTTCAAGTTGCTTAATGATGGTGCGCTTGCCTTCAATTATGTGGGGCATGGCAGCCCGGTAGGATGGACGCATGAACGGGTACTTACTTGGGATGATATAAATAACAACCTGTATTATAATCATATACCGTTCTTCTACACGGCAACTTGTGAGTTTACACGTGTCGATGCCTCTTCGGTGTCGGGCGGAGAACTTATGTTCCTTAATACACGCGGAGGTGCAATTGCCTTGTACACCACCACACGGCAGGCGTTGATTTCCCGAAACGGACCTTTGACGAGAGAATATTGCAGACAATTGTTTTCCCGTGACGGCAACGGGCAATTTATGCGTATAGGAGATATTTACCGTCTGTCGAAAAACGCCATTAACGATGACAACAAATTGCGCTTTATACTTATAGGAGACCCGGCAATGAGGCTTGGATACCCCACCTACAAGGCTGTGGTTGAGACAATCAATGACATAGAACCCACCGAGGATAATATGCCCGAATTCAAAGCACGGCAGACGATGACTGTGCGCGGTTCGATATATGATGACCGGGGTAACAAAGCCACTTCGTTTGCAGGGTCGATATTCCCCACGTTGTATGGAGCTGAGCGGTCGGTGGAAACCAACGACAATCAGAATGACGGGAGGAAATTCGTGTATAACGAGCGTAGCGACAAGTTGGCCATGATAAAAGACTCGGTAAGCAACGGCGAATTTGTGTTCCACATCAATATCCCGTCGGAAATACAGGCCGACAATTACCGTCCTTCGCGGTTGAGCCTGTATGCTTACAGCATCGACGGGCGTGAAGCCAACGGGTCAAACGATAATTTCTATATTTACGGTTATGACGATTCGGCAGCTAATGATACCATAGGACCCGATATACGTTATATGTATCTTAACAACGATGATTTCAGCAATGGCAGTGAAGTTAACGAGTCGCCGTTGCTCATTGCCGAAGTGTATGACAGTTCGGGCTTGAATTTCTCGACAGCCGGGATTGGGCACCAAATGACATTGTTGCTCGACGATGCCACCACATATAATGATGTTGCATCATATTTTATCCCGGAAATCGCCCCCGAGGGTGTAGATGGCAGCGGCGGATATATCTATTATCCGCTCGAAGGAATTTCCGACGGTTATCACACATTGCGGCTCAGGGTGTGGGATACCGAGGCTAATTCGAGTGAACGGATAATCTCGTTTAATGTAGTCAACGGTCTTGCCCCGAAATTATATGAAGTGACGGCCATACCCAACCCGGCGAGCGTCGAAGCCAATTTTTATTTGCGGCACAACCGCCCCGATGCAACTGTCACGGTTACCATATATGTCTATAATCTTATGGGGCAGCTTGTGTGGAGTGCCACCGAGACCGGCCGCAGCGAAATGTTCGAGTCGTTCCCTGTAACATGGGACCTTACCGACCTTGCCGGCCGCCGAGTGCCACGCGGCGTGTATGTGTATCGTGCGGGTATTTCCACCAATGGTGTGCAGGAGACCACCGAGTCACGCAAGATAGCCGTAACCGCTGCCCCGTAACGCGGCGGTGGTAAAAAGTGGCAGGCGGGGCTTTGCCGTGTGCTTGTTGTGTACTAACTTTGTGCATACTAACGTAAACCCTATAATATACATGAAACTTTTTACTACAATCGCCTTGTCGGCTGTGGCAATGGTTGCCGGTGCGCAGACGAACGAATGGCAAGACCCGGAAGTGAATGCGGTGAACCGGGCACCGATGCATACCTCATATTTTGCATATGAAAATGCCGAAGCCGCACAGCGAGGAGAGCGTGAACTCTCGTCCAATTACATGACGCTTAACGGTATTTGGAAATTTAATTGGGTGGAAAATGCCGATGCCAGGCCTGTCGATTTTTGGAAAACCGGTTATGACGACGGCGACTGGACAACCATGCAAGTTCCCGGGGTGTGGGAATTAAACGGGTTCGGCGACCCTATTTACGTGAACATACAATATCCGTGGACTAATCATTTCGAGAACAATCCGCCGCAAGTGCCTGTCGAGGGTAACCATGTGGGTTCGTATCGCCGCATGGTGAAGGTGCCTGCATCGTGGAAAGGGAAGGATATAATAGTCCACTTCGGGTCGGTGACTTCGTGCTTTTATTTGTGGGTGAATGGCAAATATGTGGGATATAGCGAAGACAGTAAGCTCGAAGCCGAGTTTGACCTTACTCGGTACCTGAAACCGGGTCAGGATAATTTGATAGCATTCCAAGTATTCCGCTGGTGCGACGGAAGTTATCTCGAAGACCAGGATTTCTTCCGCCTTTCGGGTGTTGCTCGCGATTGTTACCTTTATACCCGCAGCAAGAAGCGTATTGAAGATTTGCGTTTTACCCCCGATCTTGATGCCGATTATAATAACGGTTCGCTTACCGTGGAACTTGATTTGAAGGGCAATGGAACCGTGCAACTTGAACTTGTCGATGCCGATGGCAGACACGTAACGTCATCGACTGTAAAAGGCAGTGGAAGTGTTGTCATGCAGGTTGAAAAACCTCATAAATGGAGTGCCGAGACACCTTATTTGTACACGCTTACGGCGACTATGGAAGGCAGTGGCGAGGTGATACCGTTCAAGGTGGGTTTCCGCAAGGTGGAACTCAGGGGTAACCAAGTGCTTGTCAACGGGCAACCGGTGTTGTTCAAGGGCGTGAACCGGCATGAAATGGATCCCGATGGCGGTTATGTTGTATCGTATGAACGTATGTTGCAAGATGTGCAGTTGATGAAGAAGCTGAATGTCAATGCAGTGCGTACCTGTCATTATCCCGACGATTACAGGTGGTATGAACTGTGCGACCGCTATGGATTGTATATGGTGGCCGAGGCCGACATAGAGTCGCATGGCATGGGATATGGCGACGAGACACTAGCCAAAGACCCTGCTTATGCTAAGGCTCACATGGAACGTAATGTGCGTAATGTGCAACGCAACTTCAATCACCCGAGTATAATCTTTTGGTCGATGGGCAACGAGGCCGGTTTCGGCCCGAATCTCGAGGCCGTTTACGAGTGGATAAAGGCCGAGGACCCAAGCCGAGCCGTGCAATATGAACAAGCCGGTGAGAATGACTTTACCGACGTGTTCTGCCCCATGTATGCCGATTACAAGCGTATGGAGGACTATGCCAAGCGGGCTACCGACAAGCCGCTTATCCAGTGCGAATATGCACACGCGATGGGCAATTCGGGCGGCGGTTTCAAGGAATATTGGGATTTAATTCGCAAATATCCGGCTTTGCAAGGCGGTTTTATTTGGGACTGGGTTGACCAGCCGCTCCGTTGGATAGGGAAGAAAGGGGTCGAGATATACGCATATGGCGGCGATTTCAACCGTTACGATGCATCGGATAATAATTTCTGTGGCAACGGCATGATAAGCCCCGACCGTGTGCCTAATCCACATGCTTACGAGATTGCTTATTTTTATCAGAATATTTGGACCACGCTCAGCCGCTTTGACGACGGTATTGCCGAGTTGCGGGTGTTCAATGAGAATTTCTTCCGCGACTTGTCGGCTTATTACATGGAATGGGAAGTGCTTGCCGATGGCAAAGTAATGCGTACCGGGCGCATTGAAAATATCGATGCAGCTCCGCAGGCCGCAGCCATGGTGAAATTGCGCATTGGCGATACGTGCCGGGGCAAGGAATGGCTGCTTAATGTGCGTTATTGCTTGAAAAACCGTGAAGGGATAGTTCCGGCCGGCACAGTGCTGGCAAAGGATCAGCTTGTGCTTGTCGGGTATAAGGCAACGGCAATGGATATGAGTAACGTGGCATATGCCAATTATGCTGCTCCCGAACCGCAACTTGTGGATTATCGCAAAGACTATGTGGTGGTTGAAGGTGACGAATTTATCATAGAGTTCAGCCGCAAGACGGGTTACATGGTGCGTTACGCCGTTGCCGGAGATGAACTTATCAAGGATGGGTGTGCGTTGACTCCGAATTTCTGGCGTGCCCCGACCGACAACGATATGGGTGCAGGTTTTAACAATAAATTTGCCGTGTGGCGCAATCCCGAGATTGTGCTTGACAATATTTCGGCAAAGAAAGAGGACGGGCTGGCTGTGGTAGAGGCCGATTATGAAATGCCTGCCGTAAATGCCCACTTGCAACTTATCTATGTTGTAAATAACGAGGGCAGCGTGAAAGTGACACAAAAAATGGTTGCAGGCAATGGCGGCGATGTTCCTCCTATGTTCCGCTTTGGTATGCAATTGCCCATGCCGAAGGAATATGAGTCGATAGAATATTATGGGCGCGGTCCGGTGGAAAATTATTGCGACCGCAACCACAACACACTGCTTGGCATATACAGACAGAGCGTAGATGAACAATTTTATCCATACATACGTCCGCAAGAAACCGGAACCAAGACCGATGTGCGTTGGTGGAAATTGGTTAATTCGTCGCGGAACGGATTAATGGTCGAGGCCGAAGCTCCTTTCTCGGCATCGGCATTGCACTACACAATTGAGTCGCTCGACGACGGTGAGGCGAAAGAGCAACGCCATTCGGCCGAAGTGGAACAAGCCGATCTCACCAATTTGCTTATCGATAAAATGCAAATGGGGCTTGGTTGCGTTGACAGTTGGGGAGCATGGCCGTTGCCGCAGTACCAAATTCCTTATGGAGATTATGAATTCACATTCATGTTGACGCCGTTGCGGCACAGCATAGAGGTTGAATAAAAGTTACCTGAACAGGTGGATGGCGTTTGGCAATCCACCTGTTCTTTTTTACGGGTTGAAATTTTGAAATGCGCCTGACTTTCGCTATATTTGTTTTGTTGAAACAGTGCTTTATGCCTTGGGCATCCTTATGCAACCTCTGTCATCCATTTCCTATGCGGGTAGGTGCGGGGGAAATGAATTGTATTTTTTGATATTGTTCCTTAAAAATGCAGTGTTATGAAAAAGTTTGTAATAGCCATGATAATTGCAGTGGCGGCATTTGTTGCCGGCAATGCACAATTGCGTTATCAGTGCCAGGGTGCGCCTGAAGTTGAAGTTACCGTGGTGTCGGGAGGAATTATGATAAACGTTGATGGCGGGTCATCGACTGTGATGCTCTATCCGCAAGGTTTCCTGTCATGTTATATGTATTATATCGGCGATGGCGTGAGTGCATTGTTCACTTCTGATCTTGCCTCGATGTTGTTAAGCGTGGGCGGGCAGACATATCAGTATATGCTTACTGTTTCTGCCACTCCTGTGTCGCCCGGGTTCAATTATCCTCCGGTTCCTGTAGCCCCTCCGGCAGGAACTTATGATAACACGCCAAGCGAAGCCGACAAGGCATATTACCGCAATGAAATAAGGCAATTGCGCTATAAGATTCGAGATGCCGAACGCAGTTTGCGAATGTATGAGCGTAGTATGCGCCGCGACCCGTCGATAACTTCATCGCAACTTGTGCAGTCGCAGCGGCGTCTTATAGATACTTATTACGAACGGCTGTATTGGCTTGAATCTCAGTTGTATTGAAAGTTGGGCAGATGTTGTGTAATGCTGCTTTAGCATTTTTTAACCCGAAAAATGTCGTAAATGCTTGACGTGCGGCGATAAATGTTGTATCTTTGCAGTCGAAATACCGCGGGGTGGAGCAGTGGTAGCTCGTTGGGCTCATAACCCAAAGGTCGTCAGTTCGAGTCTGGCCCCCGCCACTGAGTAAAGAAAATAGGATTGTCATCAGTGGCAATCCTGTTTTTGTTATGTAAATCTCAGGCTTGTTGCCTTAGCGTGGTATTTTGTAAGAATTAAACATTGCAGGGGAAGGTTTTGCCATACACATTTTTCGTAATATCGTAAAAGTTGATTACTTTTGCAATAATAAAGTATAATCCAAACAAAACAAATAACTTACTATGGCAACAACTCCGGAATTTAAGTATCAGCCCATGTTTCCGCTTGGAGCAGATGATACCGAATACTACTTGCTTACGAAAGATTTCGTGTCGGTGGGTGAATTTGAAGGTCACCCAATCTTGAAAGTAGAAAAAGAAGGACTCACGCGAATGGCTCAACAGGCCTTCCGTGATGTATCGTTCCTGCTGCGCCGCAGCCATAACTTGCAAGTCGCAAAAATACTTAACGATCCTGAAGCAAGCGAGAACGATAAGTATGTGGCTCTCACTTTCTTGCGCAATGCCGAGGTTTCGGTCAAGGGACAATTGCCTTTGTGCCAAGATACGGGCACGGCAATTATTCACGGCGAGAAAGGCCAACAAGTGTGGACCGGTTATTGCGACGAAGAGGCTTTGTCGCTCGGAGTTTATAATACCTATACGCAAGAAAACCTGCGTTACTCGCAGAATGCTCCGCTCAATATGTATGACGAGGTGAACACCCGTTGCAACCTGCCTGCCCAAATCGACATTGAGGCAGCCGAGGGTATGGAATACCGTTTCTTGTGTGTCACCAAGGGTGGCGGTTCGGCCAACAAGACTTACCTCTTCCAAGAGACAAAGGCGTTGCTTAACCCCGATACACTTGTGCCGTTCCTTGTAGAGAAAATGAAAACGTTGGGCACGGCGGCTTGTCCTCCTTATCATATTGCGTTTGTCATAGGCGGGACTTCGGCCGAGAAGAACCTGCTGACTGTAAAATTGGCTTCGACCCACTATTATGATTCGCTGCCCACTACAGGTAACGAATATGGCCGTGCGTTCCGCGACGTGGAGCTTGAAGCCCGTTTGCTCGAAGAAGCTCACAAGATAGGCCTTGGTGCACAATTCGGCGGCAAGTACTTTGCTCACGATGTGCGTGTGGTTCGTCTGCCGCGTCACGGAGCATCTTGTCCAGTCGGCATGGGTGTCAGCTGTTCGGCCGACCGCAATATAAAGTGCAAAATCAACAAGGATGGCATTTGGATTGAAAAGCTTGATGACAATCCAACCGAATTGATACCCGAAGAATTGCGCAATGCAGGCGAAGGGAATGCCGTCCGTATCGACCTTAACCAACCCATGAGCGAAATATTGAAGGAACTTGATAAGTATCCTGTGTCAACCCGCTTGTCGCTTAACGGTACTATTATCGTGGGTCGCGATATTGCACATGCACGCCTTAAAGAACGCCTTGACCGTGGAGAAGAACTCCCGCAATATATCAAAGATCACCCGATTTATTATGCAGGTCCGGCCAAGACTCCGGCCGGAATGCCTTGCGGCTCGATGGGCCCGACAACGGCAGGCCGCATGGACCCGTATGTGGATTTATTCCAAAGCCATGGCGGCAGCATGGTGATGCTTGCAAAGGGTAACCGCAGCCAGGCTGTGACCGACGCTTGCAAGAAGCATGGCGGTTTCTACCTTGGCAGCATAGGCGGCCCGGCAGCAATCCTTGCACAGAATAACATCAAGAGCATCAAGTGCCTTGAATATCCCGAATTGGGTATGGAAGCCATTTGGCAAATCGAGGTTGAAGATTTCCCGGCATTTATCCTCGTTGATAACAAGGGTAACGACTTCTTCACTCAAATCAAGCAGAAAAGTTGCGGCTGCAAATAATAGCGCAAGCAACGAATAGATAGCAGGAGAGAGGCCGACACCGGTTAACCATAACCGTGTTGTCGGCCTCTCTCCTTGTGTCGGTTACAGGTGTCGTCAGTTGACGAACAGTATTTTTGTGGCTACTTTGCCACTGCTGCTTGAACCGTCGCTTTGGGATACCATGACGAAATATACGCCTGTTTTTACCCTTTTCCCGGCTGAATTGCAGCCATCCCATGTGGCAGTGCCGCCCAATGACTGTAGCGAACGCACTACATTGCCCGACGAGTCGGCTATCTTCACAAGCGAGTTGTCCATCAGTCCCACTATGGCAATATTGCCTGAAAATCCCGGCCTTACCGGATTGGGATAAGCATACACGTTGCTGTAGTCTTGGCTTGGCTGTGAAGCATCGCTGAATATTTCCACCAATCCGGCATCGGTACCGGCAAAGACCGAGTTGGAGTTGGTGGCACAGCACACCGAGTAAATGGTATTGCTTGGCAGCGGGCTGTTGTCGGTGGTGTAGTGCAGCAGTACCTTGCTGCCGTCTTCATTTACAAGGTATAACCCATTGCTCACGGTTCCTATCCATTTGCGGTTGCTGCCATCGACTGCGATTGCCGATACCGGAATTCCGTCAAGCAGGTTGTCGGCATAATTGGTGCCATCGTTGCGCGGAATGCGTGGCCGTGTGAGCGATAAGTTAGAGCCGAAAGCATTTGCCGGATTTAAATAAACAGGCCCGTTCCCTGTTCCCATCCATAAATTCCCGCTTAAGTCTTCGGCAAAGCAATAAATATACCGCCATTCGAAGCCGATACCGTCCTGGTCGGGAATTCGGCCTGAAGTGTAAGGAACCGATTGTATTGACGTGGATGCCGGGTTACCGTTGTCGTTTATGAAATATATGTTGCCGTTATATTGGTCCTCGGTGATGATTTTTATATCATGGCGTTTTGTTATGTACAGGTAAGAACTGTGTGTTATGTGGGATACCGAAACGTTCACATCGATCCAATCTGATTTGGTGACAGAGGAATTTTGCACTTTGTCGTGCGGTAATACTATTACGGGAGAGGGGGCATTCCCACTTTGCAACATCCATAAATTACCCGATGCGTCGAATTGCAGTGATGCAATGTTTACGGTATTCTCGGTATCATATACTTTGGCCTCTGCCATCGGGCTGTTGCTCGTGTCGTATTTTATGATTTCTCCGTTCTCTTTGATTTGGTATGCGCCCTCATAAAGTGTGCCGAAAAAGTACCCGCCGTCATAAGGATTGAATATGGGGTGGTATATGTTGTAGTTACGTAAGTATTCTCCCGTTTTAGGGTTGGTGACGATTATATCGTTGGGAAGCACCTCTTCCCAGCTCCCGTTTCTAAGGATATTGATGTGGGCAAGTTCAGTATCATAAGGTGACGTCAGAGTGGGGCCGTTGTTTGAGATAAGAAGCGAATTTGAGGAATTGTCAAATACAACGTTGACAGGTCGTTTTACCGATGTGGCGTTTGGATGAAAATAATCGGATAATACAGTTATTTCACCTGATTGGCCCAATTGTATGTGGCGCAGCCCGGCAGTGCTTAATTCCCACACTTGGCCTTTACTCTCCATTGAAGATACCAATGCTTGCTGGGCATCTTCGGCGGGAAGGTTGTAGGTTGAAGCGATATGGCCATATTCGTCGATGTAAAGCAATTTGGTACGGCCGGAATTTATTGCGATGTACCCGTTTTGCGTGGGTTGAAGTTGCGCCATTGACTCGGAAGCGATTAAGCCTATGCTATATGTTCCGTTTTCGTCAACGGAAATATTGTAGGTCCAACCGCCTGCAAAGAAGATTGCATTGTCTGCCGAAGTCCGAGGTAACAGCTTTGCGTCTTCGTGCAGGGTGGTGGCGGTCATTTCTGCAAGGGTTTGTGCAGGTGCATCGAGGTTGCAGAAGTACAGGTTGTCGGCATTGACCCACAGGTAGTCGTCGGTTGCGGCAACCGATTTGATGTCGGTATTTAAAATGCGTGAAAATTCCACCTCGTAGCGTTCATCGTTGAAAACCACGAAGCCGAAACTTGTGGCGACCAACATACGCCCGTCGGCAAATGTTATGTCGTTGATAGTACGTTCGGCCTGCAGGTCGGCATTGTATATGTCGGGCAGGTTGATTGTGGCTCCGTCGTCGGTAAGAATGTCGATGTTGGCATCGTCATATGCCACTGCAAGGTAATTGCGATCATAGTTGTAGTATATGTCACGTACCAGGCTGCCGTTAAGGCGGTTGTTGCGTGAGTAGTGGTCGCTCTCGTCGTTGTCTTTGTCGTAGCTGTACAAGTTTTTGTCGGAAAGGTAATATATCATCGACCCCGTATCGATAATCCTTGTGATGTTGTTGCCGAATGCGGGGTGTATCTTTATGCTCCCTATAGCCCCTTGTGCAGCCGCTTGGGCGATTGCAGCTACTGCCGCCAATGCGGTTATGATGATGTTTTTCGTTGTCATAAAAGTCTGTTTATAATATAATAACGTCATGTGGCGGTGCAAATTGTGTATGGCTCACATCCTGAAGTACCGGCGCAGTATCTCGGCATTGGTTTGTGCCGGGGTACGCACGGCCAATATGGCTTGCCGCGGGCAATCATAGAAGCATGGAAGCTCTTTGCGTAGCGAAGCCTCGTCGCAGGCTTCGAAATATTCAAATTCAAATGCCGCAGCGATGGCTTGTGTGCGGTCGGGGCGTGCGACCTCGAAATACTTTTCAAGTTCGGGCAGGCTTGATGTGCCGTTCAAGAAGCGGAAAATGTTGCCGCCGCCGTTGCACATCACTATGATTTTCAGTTTTGCCGAGTTGTATTGCGAGGCAATACCGGCAAGGTCGTAGCCGAAACTCATGTCGCCGGTAATCAGCAGGGCTGTTTCTCCGTCGGGGGCTGCGAGCGATGTGCCGAGTGCCGTTGAGGTGCAGCCATCGATACCCGATGTTCCGCGATTGCAATAGCATGGTTGTGTTATTGTCGAGCCGAATAGCTGGGCGTAACGTATGCATGTGCCGTTTGAAAGGTGCAGTGTGTAATGAGGGGGAATTGACGGAAGCATTATTGAAAACGCTTTCAGGTCACACCATGGCGCACCTGCAACATATTGGTTGTGCCACCGTGTGGCGCAGCCTGCAAGATGATGCCACTTTTCGGCGTAATCCGACGGTAGGACCATTTCGGCAGGCAATTCATCAAGCAATTGGTTAAAGAAAAGTTCAGCAGGCGAGTCAATGCGGGTAGTCAGGTGTTGCATGGTGTCGATTGTGCACAGGTCGGTACCCACGCGCCATTCTTGTGTGGCCGGATACCGGCGCAGGAACTTTTTCACCACTTTCGATACCAATGCTCCTCCCATGGTGATGAGCAGTTGCGGTGCATATTGCTGTGCTTCGCCCGAAGGCATTGCTCCAAGTGTGCGGTCGATTGCCGAGATAAACAGGTCGTCGTGCAGGTTGGAAATGGTTTCGGTGAGGATTGCCACATTGCTGCGACGGGCAATCTTTGACAACACTTCGTTAAGCTGTGGAGACGGATGATGAAATCCTGCCACTATCAAGACCCGTTGTGCTGAGGCGAATGATGCGGCAAGTTGCTGCATTTCGGCCTTGTTCACGGCTCGTTCTATTACCGCCGGACGTATCAAGCGAGTGTTTATGGTCGCGGGGGCGGTGTCGCATAATGGGTCGGCAAGCGGCACATTTATGTGTACCGGACCCATAGGTGCCGTTGTTGCCATTATGGCGGCATCATTGATGAGGCGGTTGGCATACCATCGGTCGGTGGCGTTGTCGCATGATGTAGGCAAGTTGTAGCTTTGTTTCACTATAGGTGCAAGTACCTTGTCTTGCCTGATGGTTTGGCTGTCGTTTTGATCTATCCATTCGCGTGGGCGGTCGGCCGATACTGCAATGATTGGGATTTGCCTGTAATAGGCTTCGGATATGGCAGGTGCATAGTCGAGCAGTGCCGACCCCGAAGTGCATACTATCATTACCGGTTGCAACAGCCGTTGGGCAATGCCTATGGCTGTGAATGCCGCGCTGCGTTCGTCGGTTATGACCCACTTAGAGATGCGTGGCTCACGGGCAAGGGCTATCAATAACGGTGCATTGCGCGACCCCGGCGACACCACTGCGTGCCGCACACCGGCTGCGATCATTATTTCCACTATTTCACGGCATTGCACGTGTGCCGATGTCGTGCCGGCACGGCTTTCGGAATGTTGTTTCATTGCAGGTTCCTTATTTGGTCGGTTAAAAAATTATAACAAAGAGATTTGGCAATTGTCGAGCGATGCGACTCGGGCAAGGCTTTCCACCCGGTAGCCCATGGAGCGCAAGCGGTTGCCGCCGTCCTGGAAGGCTTTTTCGATTATAAAGCCGAAACCCTCGATTGTGGCACCGGCCTGTGCGGCAAGGTCGATTATGCCGAGTGCTGCGTTCCCGTAGGCGAGGAAATCGTCGATAAACAGTATATGGTCGCGGGATGAGAGGAAATCGGCACTGATGCACACGGTATAGTCACGGTCTTTGGTAAAGGAATGTATGACGGAGGTGAGCATATTTTCCATTGTCTTGGGTTGTTTTTTCTTTACAAATACCACCGGAAGGTGCATTACGGCACCTGTCATTATGGCAGGTGCGATGCCACTTGCCTCGATAGTGACAATCTTGTTTATTCCACTGCCTTCATAAAGCCGGGCAAATTCTTCTCCGATACGGCACATCAGGTCGGGATCCATTTGGTGGTTGATGAAGCTGTCCACCTTCAGTATCCCACCCGGGTAGCATTTACCGTCTTCCAGAATTCGTTGTTTCAGCAATTCCATAATGTGTGTTGATATAAAAACACCATTGCCGCGCAATGTCGGTGGCAATGGTGGGTGAAAACCTAACCCCCGGTGGGGGAGTTCTTTTACCGTTGTATTAACCTTCGGTGATGGCGTCGCTCGGGCAAGAAGCTGCGCAGCTGCCGCAGTCGATGCACTTATCGGGGTCAATGTGATAGATGTCGCCTTCAGTAATAGCGTCAACCGGGCATACACTCATGCAAGTGCCGCAGGCAACGCAAGCGTCGGTAATAACATGTGCCATTGTAGTAGAAAAATTAAATTGATTAAACAGATTAAACAAATATTGCTGCAAATGTACAGATTTTTTTCTTACCGACAACTCTCGGACGCGATTTTTTGTGCAACGAAGCGCGGGTTGGTGGTGTAATATATTGTGTTATAACGGTTAATACCGGAAATAAATAAAAAAATTGCCCGATTATTTTATTTTGCCGCTTTTCAAGCATGGATTGTGCATGGTAATGCAGCTGCAAAGCAATGCCGCGTTTGTGAGGGTTGGTTTTAAATTATTCAAAAAGCAGATTTAAACGTATTATATGGATTTAACAAATGTTAACGGGGGGGGGTAAAATTTGTCATAAGTAAAATTAGCATTATATTTGCATATGCTGAAGTGAAAAAGGACACCGCCTTTTGAGGCGGAAGTCTTGAAATTTATGTCTGGAAACTGTGTTGATTTCACTCATAAACTTGAAGATATGTCGTGAAATCGAGCAGTTTTTTTCGTATAGTTGAAGATAGGTTTATCAATTAATCAAAACTGCAAGTAATGTATTGCTCGATTTTATGGAGCGGCTTTTTAGTATAATAACGGTAACTTACAATGCAGGGGGTGTAATTTCCCCAACGCTTGAAAGTATTAAACGGCAGTCGTTTGGCGGTTATGAATATATCGTGGTTGACGGCGCATCGGACGATGATACTCTCGCCCGGGTGAAGACATCGGGCATAGAACCGTTGCACATTGTCAGCGAACCCGACCGCGGGCTGTATGATGCCATGAACAAGGGTATAAAGCTGGCTCGCGGCGAATACCTTATATTCCTCAATGCCGGTGATGCATTTGCCGGTGATGATGTGTTATCCCGTCTTGCCGATAAGGCCCGCAGCGGAAATTTCGACATTTTGTATGGTCAGACGCGCCTGGTCGATGCCGATCGCCGCGTGATAGGAGCAAGACACCTGACGGCTCCTGAACATCTTACGGCCGACAGTTTCAAGCGTGGTATGCTGGTGTGCCACCAAGCATTTATCGTGCGTCGCGGTATTGCGCCGCAGTTTGACTTGCGTTACCGCTTTTCGGCCGATTATGAATGGTGCATACGTTGTTTGCGGCAAAGCCATGGCAACGGCTACCTGGGAGAAAACCCTATAATAGATTTTTTGACGATTGCAGCCGGAACCACCGAGCGCAATCATCGGGCATCGCTGAAAGAGCGGTTCGACATAATGTGCCGTTATTATGGCACGTTGCCTACTATTGCCCGGCATTTGTCGTTCATTCCCCGTTATTTCAGGGAAAAGCGACGTAAAAAAGGATATTGTAAAAAATGAAGGACAGACAACGGGCTTATGCCCTGATTTTAGGTTTTGTATTGTTTTTTGTCGTAGTGTTGCCACAGCAGGCCGATGCCAAGCGGCATATAACAATCGAAGGTTTGGATTCCATACCGCCTATGGAGTTTTATGACGGCGATGGCAATCCTGCTGGGTTCAGTGTGGAACTCATAAGTAACGTCATGGAACGCTTGGGCTATGACTATACCATAAAATTGGGCAGCCAGGATTCGGTTATCAAACATTTTAATGAGGGGAAAGTCGATGTGGTTCCCGGTGTGGAAAGCCTGAGCGTTAACCCAATATTGCTAAATCAGAGTAACATAACTGTGCTGATGTATGTTTCTATTGCAAGCCGTAAGGAAGACAATTATTCAAGCATAAGTGATTTACGGGGAAAGACCGTGGGCTTTATGAGGGGGGCTAAGGCCGAGGTATATGCGCGCAGCGACTCGTTGTTCAACTCTGAAATAGTTTATTTCTCCAATCTGGAACAGGCCTTGAGGGATCTCTCCGAGGGAAAGTGTGATGCGATTGTCGCGCGGTTTTATGTTGCACGTTATATATTGGAAAAGAAAGGTATTGAAAATGTGGTGTTGCAACCCATGAACATACCTCCGTCGGAAATGAGAATTGTGGCCAATAACGAAGATCTTGTCTATGAAATTACCGGTGAATTGACGCGCATGAGGCGTGACGGGACATATGACCGCATTTACAATAAGTGGCTTCGGGAAACCAATTTTTACGAACGCTATTTCTATATACTTGTGGCAGTTTCGGTAGTGGTACTGCTTGTGGTTGTATATGTCATAGCGAGAATGGTGCATAATCTGCGCAACAGCCGCCGGTTGTTGCGTAAGGAGCGTGACCGCCTGTCGATATTGATGAGTGCAGGCCGTTTTGAAGGCAGCGAAATAGATTTGCGCACAATGATGTTCACTCAGATTTCGCCAACGGGCGAGGTGCTGTCGCAGCAAACTATCACTGAGACACTTGAATATGTGCATCCAAAGGATCGTATGATTGTGCTGAACAATATTGACAATGCCCGTAGAAAAACCGGAGAATATGACGAGATAGTGGTGCGCATGAAATCGCCCGACGGCATTGCTTCTGGGAACGGTTATCGGTATTATACCTTGTTTTCGAAGGAATTACAAGATGAAAACGGCAATGCCAAGCTGTATTGGCTAAGGAAGGATGTTAATGAGACATATATCAACAGCATAGAACTTGCCCGGTATCACGAGCGCATGGATATAGCATTGAAAAATACCGGTATATCGCAATTCGATTATGACGTGGTTCGCAGGAAGGTGACCATTCGCAACGGATATAAGATGACCGAAGAGATAACACTGGACTTGGACACATATCTTGAGCACCTGCCTGCGTTTAAGCCTGTATTCGATGTAATGAATAGAGCCGAAACTTTGAATTTCTCGCAAGATGTCACTTTCTGTTATCCCGACAGTGAAGAAAAACATTATGCTGTGATGATGGTCCGGGCCATGGATCGTGATGATGAGGGAAAAGTGGTGCTTTATACCGGCATACGCAAAGATAACACCGACCTTATTCAAATCCAGCTCGACCTGAAACGGGCAAAGGAGAAAGCCGAGGCTGCCGACAAGTTGAAGTCGCAGTTCCTTGACAACATGAGCCATGAGATACGCACTCCGCTCAATGCAATAGTGGGTTTCTCGTCGTTGTTGCAAGATGCGACCGATGAGGAACGCAAGCAGTATATTGAAATTATCAACAATGGTTCGTCGCAGTTGTTGTCATTGATAAATGATATTCTTGATATGTCGAGCATTGAGGCCGGAACATTTGAATTGTATCCATCCACGTTTGACATTGCCGATGATTTTAACGAAATGGCGGCCGAATTGTCGAAGAAATTGAAAAATCCCGATGTGCGGCTGTTGGTTGAAAATCCGTATAAAAGTTGTATCGTCACGCTTGACGAACGCATGGTCAACAAGATAATAACCGTATTCATGACCAATGCCATCAAGAATACCGAGAAAGGCCATGTAAAAATGTATTATGCTTACGATGAGGAAGAAGGCTTGACGATTGCGGTGGAAGATACCGGTGTGGGCATAGATGAGGAAAATTTTGACAAGGTATTTCGCCGTTTTGAAAAAATTGATACCTTTGCGCAAGGCTCAGGGTTGGAGTTGGCTATATTGAAAGCACTTGCCGACCGCATGGGCGGCAAGGTCGGTTTCACGTCAAAGAAAGGTGTGGGTTCGACGTTTTATTACACCATCCATTGCAAGGCAATAATTACGGTATAGTCGGGCATGAGAGGTGGTTTCATGGTGAAAAATGGAATTATGGAAATAGAGTCGAAACAGATAACCGTGTGGTTTGACGATGATCATCCCGGTTCGCTTGCAGGCGTGACAGGCATATTGTCGCGCCATGCAGTCAACATATTAGCCATGACGGCGAGTGGCAACAGGGAGAATGGCCGTGCCCACTTTGTGGTTGACCGTATTGCGCTTGCTTGTAATATATTGCAAAATCATGGTTATCATGTGATTTGTGAAGATGTGCTATGCTTGCAGGTGAAGAATGTGGCAGGAGCATTGCACAGGTCATTGCAATTGCTTGCCGAGCATGATATAAACATTGATTACATCTATGCTTTCGCACAGGAAGCCACCGAGGGCGGAACGGCTGTGATAAAGTGCGACGAAGCCGCACGGGCGAAGTCGGTGCTTATGGCTCATTTCAAGGAATTGTGGCACGGAGACGAATAAATTATCGGTGTCGAGAAGATGCCTTTTGCAAGAACGGTTTACCGCCACGCTGAGGGGAACCGGCCGGTGTGTTTGCCGGTCCGAATTGCCCGTGCTCGGTGTAATCGTGCAGTAGTGAATGAAGGATTTGAAAAAGCATACCTCCTACATCGACACCGAATTTGCTGCCATTGATGTTTATTTGAGGAATTAGTATGGGAACAGTCATCCATTTGTGGCTGTAAGGGTCGTAATATCGTTGGGCACCCATTTCCATCGAGAATTTGTCGCTGACTTGTACACCCATGGTTGCTCCGTAACTTGATCGTGAGAGATATGGCATTGTTGCCATCGAGTGGTACATTCCTCCACCATATTGGTAACTGCCGAATGCGTTGAGCGTCAGTCGTTCGTTGAACCGGTAAGAGAGTTGGCCCGATATTCCGTAAGCGTTGTATAGTTTGTTGTCAAGATGATATTTTGCACCTGTTATTGCTCCTGATATCGAAAATTGCCCAAAGTCTTGAGCTAAGGAAATTGAGCCTGTGGCAATGTTGCCCATCCCCGGGAATGTATTCATAGAACTTGAAGCAAATACACCTCCACCTTGCCATGAGGTAATGGCTCCTGTTGCATAATTACTGTTGAGGCCGAATTGCCGGGAGAAATTATAATTGTTTTGGTGTGGCGCAAGTCCGTAATATATGTTGATTTCTTTTGCAGTATTGAGTTGAAGCGAGTCGGCTGTTGCCATCGAAGGTTGTTGTGTAATAGCTTGCGGTATGGCAAGAGTGTAGGGGGGGCGTGTGAAGTCTCCGTTGTAGAGCCTTAATTGCGGAGGTTGAATTTCGGCGACGCGCAACGGCATCTCTTGGGCTCCGACCGATAAGGTTGTTAATATCAACAATATTTTCAGGACAATTTTCATCACGTTCATTTGTTTGCAATAATAATAATAAATATTTGTATTTGAGCATGATTTAATTCTGTTTAACTATTTTAGTTGATGGGCAGTTTGCATTGATTTGTGATTGCGCTTGGTTTATGCTATTTTTGTAATACAAAAAATACGGTAACATGAAATATCCGATAGGCATACAGAGTTTCGAGCAAATAATAGGCGATGGTTATGTGTATGTTGACAAAACTGCGCTGATATATGATTTGGTAACGAAGGGAAAGATATATTTCCTGAGCCGCCCTCGGCGTTTTGGTAAGAGCCTGCTTGTGTCCACGTTGAAGAACTATTTTCTCGGGC